>NZ_JBIARL010000070.1:0-1031 GCF_042889835.1 Streptomyces sp. NPDC002463 | reverse complement strand
GACACGGCTCCGGTCTCGTTCGCTCAGCGGCGACTGTGGTTGCTGGCGGAGTTGGAGGGGGGCAGTGCGGCTTACAACGTGCCGATGGTGGTGCGGTGTGAGGGTGGGCTGGATGTCGTGGCCCTTGAGTCGGCGCTGAGTGATGTGGTGGAGCGGCATGCTCCGTTGCGGACGGTGTTCGAGTCGGTGGAGGGCGAGCCGTGTCAGCGGGTGCTGGCGCCCGAGTTGGCCCGGGTGTCGGTGGAGCGCCGTTGCGTCGATGTCGACGCGCTGGACGGGGAGTTGGCCGCGGCGGCCGGTCGTGTCTTCGATCTGGCGGTGGAGCTTCCGCTGCGTGCGGTGGTGTTCGAGCTGGGTGACGGTTCGGCGGTGTTGTCGCTCGTGGTGCATCACATTGCGACGGACGGTCTGTCGAATGCGGTGTTCTTCGGGGATCTGCAGCGGGCGTACGAGGCTCGGGTCGCCGGCGTCGAGGGTCGGGTTCTGGAGCCGTTGGACGTGCAGTACGCGGACTATGCGGTCTGGCAGCGGCGGGTACTGGGTGCGGCGGATGATCCGGAGAGTGTGCTGGGCCGGGAGCTGGAGTTCTGGCGTGGGGCGCTGGAGGATCTGCCGGAGGAGCACGGGCTGAATCTGGACCGTCCGAGGCCGGCCAGGGCCTCGCATCGGGGCGGTCAGGTCGAGCTCGACCTCGGTGCGGACCTGTTCGAGCGGATCGCGGTCCTGGCCCGCTCCGAGGGGTGCACGCCGTTCATGGTGGTGCACGCGGCGCTGGTCGCGGCGTTGACGCGGCTGGGTGCGGGGTCGGATCTGGCGATCGGTACGCCGGTGGCGGGTCGTGGTGAGCGGTCCTTGCAGGATCTGGTGGGGTTCTTCGTGAACACGCTGGTCCTGAGGACGAGCAGTGCGGGTGACCCGAGCTTCCGTGACCTTCTGCGCCGGGTGCGTACGGCGGACCTGGACGCCTTCGCGCATCAGGAGGCTCCCTTCGATCTGGTCCTCGAAGCGGTCAACCCGACCCGGAGCCTCTC
>NZ_JBIARL010000069.1:0-1079 GCF_042889835.1 Streptomyces sp. NPDC002463 | reverse complement strand
CCACCTCCTAATGCTGTTGTCAAGCCGCCGTTGTGACCGGGAGTCCATCTTGGTAGCACCGTCCGTCACGGATCAGGGCCCACAGGACGTTCACACGTCGACGGGCCAGAGCGAGGACTGCTTGGATGTGTCGCTTGCCTTCAGCGCGCTTGCGTTCGTAGAAACGCCGCGAGGCGTCGCAGTTGCGGATGCTGATCAGCGCGGAGGTGTAGAAGACGCGTTGGAGGCCGCGGTGGTAGCGCCGCGGCCGGTGCAGGTTGCCGCTGACGCTGCCCGAGTCACGGGGAGTCGGAGCGACGCCGGCCATGCTGGCCAGCCGGTCGGCGGAGCCGTAGCGGCTCATGTCACCGGCGGTCACGGCGAGAAACTCGGCGCCCATCAACGGGCCGATGCCAGGCATGCTCTCGATCACTTCGGCGAGTTCGTGTTCGCGAAACCGGGCCGCAATGAGCTTGTCGATCTCGGCAAGCTGCTCGTTGAGGCCCATCACCTCCTTCGCCAGAGTGTGGATCACCTGCGCGGTGATCTTCTCCCCGGGAAGCGCGGTCTGCTGCCGGTCTGCTGCCGAGAGAGCGGCTTCGGCCCCGCGGACGTGTCGGTTCCTGAGCCAGGTCTCCAGCCGTTTGCGGCCGGTGCGGCGGAGAGCTGCGGGTGTCTGGTAGCCGGTCAGCAGGACCAGCGGGCCGACGTCGCCCAGATCGAGTTCTCGTTCCAGGGCGGGAAAGATGCTGGTTAGCTGGGCGCGCAGGCGGTTGATCCGCCGGGTGCGGCCGGCGTTGATGTCTGCCCGGCGGCCGGTGAGGACGCGCAGTTCAACGGCGTGCTCGTCGTCGGGCCGCAGCGTGGTCAGGTCCCGGCGCATGCGGGCCTGGTCGGCGATGACGGTGGCGTCCTTGGCGTCGGTCTTGCCGGTGCCTCGGTAGCCGGCGGCGGCCCGGTTAACCGCGAGGCCGGGTATGTAGACGAGCTGCTGGCCGTGGTTGAGCAGGAGGTTGATCCACAACGCTGCCATGCCGTCTGCGACGTCGACCGCCCAGACCGCATCCTCGTCGATGGCCGTCACGTCGGCGAGAAGGGCC
>NZ_JBIARL010000068.1:0-1097 GCF_042889835.1 Streptomyces sp. NPDC002463 | reverse complement strand
GAGGGTGTGGTGGAGGCGGCCCGGGGGTCTGCCTCCAGTGGCATGGGGCTGGGGGTGTTGTTCTCCGGTCAGGGTGCCCAGCGGCTGGGGATGGGTCGTGAACTGTATGGCCGTTTCCCGGTGTTCGCCGAGGCTTTCGATGCGGTGGTGGACCGTTTCGAGGGTCTGCGCGAGGTGGTGTGGGGTGCGGACGAGGGTGTGTTGAACCGGACGTTGTGGGCTCAGCCGGCGTTGTTCGCGGTCGAGGTGGCGCTGTTCCGGCTGGTGGAGTCGTGGGGGGTGCGTGCCGGGTTCGTCGCCGGTCATTCCGTCGGGGAGATCGCGGCCGCCCATGTGGCGGGTGTGCTGGGTCTTGAGGACGCGTGTGTGCTGGTGGAGGCGCGGGCGCGGTTGATGGACGGTCTGCCTGCGGGCGGGGCGATGGTGGCGGTGGAGGCTGCGGAGGCCGAGGTCGTGCCGTTGCTGACGCCGGGTGTGTCGGTGGCGGCGGTGAACGGTCCGCGTTCGGTGGTGGTGGCCGGGGTGGAGTCCGAAGTGGTGGCTCTGGTGGGGGCGTTGGAGGGGCGGCGGTCGTCGCGTCTTCGGGTGTCCCATGCGTTCCATTCGCCGTTGATGGAGCCGATGCTGGACGGGTTCCGGCGGGTGGTGGAGGGGTTGTCGTTCGCGGAGCCTGTGGTGGGGCTGGTGTCGAACGTGACCGGTGGCCTGGTGTCGGCGGGTGTGGTGTCGGTGCCGGAGTACTGGGTCCGTCATGTGCGTGAGGCCGTCCGGTTCGGTGACGGTGTGCGGGCGCTGGCGGATGCGGGTGTGGGTGTGTTCCTGGAGTTGGGGCCGGACGGTGTGCTGTCGGCGATGGCCTCGGGTGTGGTGCCGGGTGCGGTCGCGGTGCCGGCGTTGCGCAAGGGGCGTGGTGAGGAGGAGTCGGTCCTCACCGCGGCGGCCCGCCTGTTCGTGACCGGTGTGGAGGTCGGCTGGGAGGCGGTGTTCGAGGGTCTGGGCGCGAACCGGGTCGACGTGCCGACGTATCCGTTCCAGCGTGAGCGGTACTGGCTGGAGGCCCCGGCGGGTCGGGTGACCGACCTGCGTTCGGCCGGTCT
>NZ_JBIARL010000067.1:0-1114 GCF_042889835.1 Streptomyces sp. NPDC002463 | reverse complement strand
CTAGGAGCTGTACGGAGTTCGGATCTTCGTGAGGCTCGATGGTGTGCGGGCCTGGGCTGGTAGAACTCGCGTGTGGCGCGTTTTGATGTGACGGATGCCGAGTGGGCTTTGATCGAGGAGTGTCTGCCGGTCGCGGCGACCGGTCCGCTGCCCCGGCGGGTGCGGGATCAGTTCAACGGGGTGTTGTGGCGGTTTCGCACCGGCTGCGGTTGGCGTGATGTGCCGGAGCGCTACGGGGCCTGGTCGACGGTGTACTCACGGTTCAACGCCTGGTCGAAGGCCGGGGTGTTCCAGGCACTGATGGATGCCCTGATCGCGGAGGCGGCGACGCGTGGGCGGGTCGGCCTGGAACTGGTCAGTGTGGATTCCACGGTCGTACGCGCCCATCACGAATCGGCCGGACTGGCGATCGCCGGGGAGACCCTGGACGCCCTTGAACAGGCCCTGACCGAGGAAAAGGGGGTTCCGCTGCCGGAGCAGGGACCCGTCCTGCGGGTGACGCACCGCAGGCCAGACCCGGTGCGGGCTCCGCAGAGGAGGCGAACTGGGACCGTGCTGCGACGCGTCAGCGTCGCCGGGCACGGGCGAAAGCGGCCGAACTTGGCCGGTCCAGAGGCGGACTGAGCAGCAAAATCCACGCCGCGGTCGACACGGCGGGACTGCCGCTGGTGTTCGTCCTGACCCCCGGGCAGGCCGCGGACAGCCCGCAGTTCCAGACGGTACTCGGCCGGATCCGGGTCCCAGGCTCACTCGGCCGGCCACGCACCCGACCCGCGGCGGTGGCCGCGGACAAGGCCTACTCGTCCAAGGCCAACCGCGCCTACCTGCGCAGACGCGGGATCACCGCCGTCATCCCGGAGAAGTCCGACCAGGCCGCCAACCGGCGGAAGAAGGGCTCGGCCGGTGGTCGCCCTGTCGCCTTCGACTCGCACCGGTACCGGCAGCGCAACACCGTGGAGCGCTGCTTCCAGAGGCTCAAGGCCTGGCGCGGAATCGCCACCCGCTACGACAAGTCCCCCGAGAGCTACGCGGCAGGACTTCACCTTCGAGGATCGATCATGTGGCTGAAACACATCACCGCAGCCACATGATCCGAACCTCGAACAGCTCCTAG
>NZ_JBIARL010000066.1:0-1145 GCF_042889835.1 Streptomyces sp. NPDC002463 | reverse complement strand
TTCGACCTGTATCGGCCCTCGGAGGAGCACGACATGCTCCGGGAGTCGGTGCGTGCCCTCGCCGAGGCGAAGATCGCTCCGTTCGCCGCGGCGGTGGACGAGGAGGGCCGGTTCCCGCAGGAGGCCCTGGACGCGCTGGTCGCCAACGACCTGCACGCCGTGCACGTCCCCGAGACCTACGGCGGCGCGGGCGCGGACGCCCTCGCGACCGTGATCGTGATCGAGGAGGTCGCCCGCGCCTGCGGCTCCTCCTCGCTGATCCCGGCGGTCAACAAGCTCGGCTCGCTGCCGGTGATCCTGTCCGGCTCGGAGGAGCTGAAGCACAAGTACCTCGGCCCGCTGGCCAAGGGCGACGCGATGTTCTCCTACGCCCTGTCCGAGCCCGACGCGGGCTCGGACGCGGCCGGCATGAAGACCCGCGCGGTGCGCGACGGCGACTTCTGGGTCCTCAACGGCGTCAAGCGGTGGATCACCAACGCCGGCGTCTCGGAGTACTACACGGTGATGGCCGTCACCGACCCCGACAAGCGCTCCAAGGGCATCAGCGCCTTCGTCGTGGAGAAGTCCGACGAGGGCGTCTCCTTCGGCGCCCCGGAGAAGAAGCTCGGCATCAAGGGCTCCCCGACCCGCGAGGTCTACCTCGACAACGTCCGCATCCCCGCCGACCGCATGATCGGCGCCGAGGGCACCGGCTTCGCCACCGCGATGAAGACCCTCGACCACACCCGCATCACCATCGCCGCCCAGGCCCTCGGCATCGCCCAGGGCGCCCTCGACTACGCCAAGGGCTACGTCAGGGAGCGCAAGCAGTTCGGCAAGCCGATCGCCGACTTCCAGGGCGTGCAGTTCATGCTCGCCGACATGGCCATGAAGCTGGAGGCCGCCCGCCAGCTCACCTACGCCGCCGCCGCCAAGTCCGAGCGCGTGGACGGCGACCTCACCTTCTTCGGCGCCGCCGCCAAGTGCTTCGCCTCCGACGTCGCCATGGAGGTCACCACCGACGCCGTCCAGCTCCTCGGCGGCTACGGCTACACCCGCGACTACCCCGTCGAGCGCATGATGCGCGACGCCAAGATCACCCAGATCTACGAGGGCACCAACCAGGTCCAGCGCATCGTCATGGCCCGCAACCTCCCGTAACCACC
>NZ_JBIARL010000065.1:0-1432 GCF_042889835.1 Streptomyces sp. NPDC002463 | reverse complement strand
AGGGGGAGTCCGGTCGACCGGACTCCCCCTGGGGTTCAGCTCGTCGGGCTCGTTCAGCGCAGGCGGAGTGCCTCGCTGATGGTGGTGAACAGGTCGGTCTGGTTGGTGACGCCCAGGACGCGGTAGGCCTTGGGGCCCTGCGCGGCGATGCGGACCTGGGTGCCGGTGTGCTCCTGGGACTGGCCCGGGGTGTTGGTCGAGTAGTTGACCTTCAGCCGCTGGCCCTCGTCGGTGACCAGGGTCGAGGACAGGCCGGGCGGGGTGGCCTCCAGCGGCACGATCTGGCTGGTGTGACCGTGGTCCGCGGTCGTCACCACCAGCGTGTCGGGGTGCTTGGCCGCGTAGTCGCGGGCGAGCTTGACCGCACGGTCGAACGCGGCCGTCTCACCGATCTGACCGCACGGGTCGGCGGCGTGGTCCTGCTTGTCGATCGAGGCGCCCTCGATCTGCAGGAAGAAGCCCTGCCCGGAGTGCTTCTCCTGCTGCTTGGCCTCAAGCAGCTCAATCGCCTTGGCGGCGGAGTCGGCCAGGCTCGGGGTGCCCGCCGGACGGTTGGGGTTGGAGGTGACACAGCGCTGCGGGTCGGTGCCGCCGACCGCGGCCGGCTTGCCGGTCCACTCCACCGGCACGTTGCCCGGGGCGAACAGGCCCAGGACCGGCCGCCCGGGCTTGAGGCCCCGCAGGCCCGCGTTGTCGGTGACGACCTGGTAGCCGAGCTTCTGCGCCTGCTCGGTGACGGTCAGCCCCTTGTAGGCGCCGTCGGTGACCTTCTGCTCGAAACGCTTCCTGCCGCCGCCGAACAGCACGTCGACCCGGTGGTTGACCGACTGCTCGGCGATGGAGCCCGGGCCGCCGGCCGCGAGGGTGTCGGCGGGGCACTTGGCCATGTCGGCCGGGCCCTGGCAGGAACGGTCGGTGGCGTGCGAGGCGAGCACGGCCGGGGTGGCGTCGGTCAGCTCGGCGGTGGTCACGCTGCCGGTGGCGTAGCCCCGCTTCTGGGCCAGCTCCAGCAGCGTGGGCACGGCCTCGTCGGTGCCCGGGGTCTTGGAGATGCGGCCGTTGACCGTCTTCACGCCCGTGGCCCAGCCGGAGCCGCTGGCCGCGGAGTCGGTGACGTAGTCCGGCGTGCCGTCCTCGTGCACCGCGTACGTGGTGTAGGCGCCGGTCAGCGGGAACCTGTCCATGTTCAGACGGCCGTCGGCACCGACCGTGTAGTCACGGGCCAGGGTGATCTCCGAGTCGCCCATGCCGTCACCGATCAGCAGGATGACGTTCTTCGCCCTGCCGCCCTTGACCGCCGCCTTCGCCGCCTGGGCGCTGTCGAACGCACCCGCGGACGACGTGACGGTCACGGCCGCGGCGGTCGCGGCCACCAGAGCGGTGGCGACGGCGAGCTGACGACGGGTGGGCTTGGGCATGAATCGCACTCCTC
>NZ_JBIARL010000064.1:0-1499 GCF_042889835.1 Streptomyces sp. NPDC002463 | reverse complement strand
GGAGGGCCGAAGGGCCCGGGTCAGCGGACCAGGACGGCCTCGCCGGAGCGGGGGACGACGGCCGTCCAGCCGAGCTCGTGGTCGATGCGGTCGCGCAGAGCGGCGGACGCGGTCGGTTCGCCGTGGACGAGGTAGGTGGTGTGCGGGGGAGGGGCGTCGCGCAGCCAGTCGATGATCTGGTCCGCGTCGGCGTGCGCGGAGAAGTGGGGCACGTCGGCGATCTCGGCGCGCACGGGCACGTACTCGCCGAACATCTTCAGCACGCGGGCGCCGTCGACGAGGTCCCGTGCCCGGGTGCCGGCGGCGGCGAAGCCGACGATCACGACGGTGTTGCGGGGGTCGGGCAGGAGCCGGCGCAGGTGGTGCAGGACGCGGCCGCCGGTGGCCATGCCGGCGGAGGAGACGATGACGGCGGGGCCCTGGGTGCTGTTGATGTCGATGGACTCCTGGACCGTGCGGGCGGCGAGGAACGGCTCAGGACGCAGGGCCGCGTCACCCGCGGCCAGGATCTCGGGCCGCAGCTCGGCGGACCGCTCGCGTACGGCGTCGCGGTAGACGTCGAGGGCGGCCAGGGCCATGGGGCTGTCCACGTAGACGGGCACCGAGCGGGGCAGGACGCCCGTCTCGCGCAGCCGGGTCAGTTCGTGCAGGACGACCTCGGTGCGGTCGATGGCGAAGGCGGGGATGACGACGGTGCCGTTCCGGGCGAGGGCCCGCCCGATCGCGGAGGCGAACTCCGACCGCGCGGACTCCTGGTCGTGGCGGCGGTCGCCGTACGTGGACTCCACGAGCAGCACGTCGGTGCCGGAGAACGGCTCGGGCGGCAGCAGAAGGGGATGTCCGGGCCGTCCGAGGTCTCCGGAGACGGCCAGGGTGTGGCCGTCCTCCAGGACGAGACGGGCCCAGGCCGAGCCGAGGATGTGCCCGCCGTGGTGGAGGGTGAGCCTGGTGCCGGACGTGATCTCCACGTCGGCGCCGACCGGGACCGGGTCGAAGAACGTCAGGGTCTTCTCGACGTCGGAGTCGTCGTAGAGGGGCTTGGCGGGGCGGTGCTTGGACCAGCCGTGCTCGTTCGCGTGCCGGGCGGCCTCCGTCTGGAGCCGGGCGCTGTCGCGCAGCACGATCCCGGCGAGCCGGGCGGTGTGGGCGCTGGTGAGGACCGGTCCCCGGAAGCCCTGGCGGACCAGGCGGGGCAGGTAGCCGCAGTGGTCCAGATGGGCGTGGGTGACGACCACGGCCTGGACGTCGGCGGCGTCGCGGGCGAACCGCTCCCAGTTGCGGCGCCGCAGGTTCGCGAAACCCTGGAAGAGACCGCAGTCGAGGAGGATCCGCGCATGGTCGCTCTCGACCAGGAACTTGCTGCCGGTGACCGTTCCCACGCCGCCCAGGAAGCTCAGCAGGGCCGGCCGCGGGGCGGCGGGACCGGCAGACAAGGGGTTCGGGGCTGCCTCGGACATGACCGCCCTCCTTCGGAGTGTGGGCCGGACTCCACCGTCGCA
>NZ_JBIARL010000063.1:0-1934 GCF_042889835.1 Streptomyces sp. NPDC002463 | reverse complement strand
GAGGACGAGGGTCGGTCGGGTGGGCCCGGGGCGCCGTCGGGCGACGGGACTTCGGTGGTGCCGAGCCGGGAGAAGCTCCCGAAGGGCAAGGCGGCCCCGAAGCCGAAGCGGGTCGCCGAGCTGACCGGGAGGCGGACGGCGAACGCCCGGTACTGGCAGCTGTCCGACGGCCGCGTGCAGGCCGAGGTGTCGGCCGTCCCGACCGGGTACCGGGCGGGCAGGTCCTGGAAGGACATCGACCCGACGGTCGTCCCGTCCGCTGCCGGGGGCTTCGCCTTCTCCAACACGACGAACGCGGCGAGCAGTTGGTTCGGCTCGGACGCGGAGCGGTTGCTGCGTTTCCAGGCCGGCGGTCACACGGTGACGCTCGGTCTGAAGGGTGCGGGGAAGCTCGTGCCGGTCGCGGCCGGGGACACGGTCACGTACAAGGACGCGGTGTCCGGTGCGGATCTGTCGTACGTGGTCGGTCCGGGCCGGGTGAAGGAGAACATCGTCCTGGACGCGAAGCCGTCCGGTCCGGTGTCCTTCACGTTCACGCTGGACGCGGGCGGGCTGAGGCCGAAGCAGAACGAGGACGGCTCGCTCTCCTTCTACGGTGAGGGCGCGGACCCGGTCCTGGTGATCCCGGCGGCGTTCATGACGGACGCGAAGAAGGACGCCGAGGCCGCGTACGGCTCCGCCTACAGCCCGGCCGTGCGGCAGAAGCTGACGCGGGCCGGCGAGGGCTGGGAGCTGACGGTCACGCCGGACGCATCGTGGCTGGCGGCGCCCGGGCGGCAGTACCCGGTGACGATCGATCCGACGATCTCGATCGCGCCGACCCCCACGACGGCGCAGGACGTGATGATCTCGTCGGACGGTCCGGCGACGAACTACGACGACAACTGGCGTCTGTCGGTCGGCAACACCTCCACGGGTGCTTCGCGTGCGCTGATCCGGTTCCCGGTCGGCAGCATCCCGGCGGGCACCAAGCTGGATTCGGCCGATCTGCGGATGTATTTCGACCAGACGCACACCACGGGTGACTCCGAGGTGCAGCTGGAGGCGCACCGGGCGACGCAGCCGTGGACCGAGTCGGGTGCGACGTGGGACAACGCGAACGCGATCACGGGTGAGCTGTCCGGTACGGCCGTGGTCGTGGACAACGGTGAGGCCGGTCGTACGGCGGCGGTGGGTTCGTGGCCGGCGTCGGGGAACGCGGCGTACACGCAGTACGCGGTGAACCAGACGTACATGTACAACAAGGACGCGGTCGCGGGTGACACCTACACCTGGCAGCCGAGTCTTCCCGAGGACGGCACCTACCAGGTCGAGACGCACAACGTCCCGGCCTCCGACCGGGCGACGAACGCGCCGTTCACCGTCACCTACGACGGCGGGACGAAGGCCTACACGGTCAACCAGCAGGCCGGCACGGCCGGTGTGTGGAAGACGCTGGGCTCGCACCCGTTCAAGGCGGGCACGCTCGGCAAGATCGTCCTGGGTGACGGTCCGGCGTCGGCGGCCACCTCGGTGATCGCCGATGCGGTGCGGTTCACCAAGGGCGGTGTGGTCACCAAGCAGCCCGGTGAGCTGAACGCCTGGCACTCCTTCCCGGTCACCAAGACCGTGCAGTCCTGGATCGACGGCACGAACGTCAACAACGGTTTCGTGATCAAGGCCGGTGACGAGTCCGCGAACGGCCCCAAGGGCGGCCCGCGTTACGAGGGCAGCGAGTTCGGGTACGGCGGTGAGACCGCCAACTACCCGCGTCTCGTGCTGACCTTCGGCCGTCAGGGGGTCGACCTCGCCGCCCCGACCACGATCCACGACACCGGCGCGGAGCTGAACTGGTCCGCGTACCAGGACAAGGACCCGATCGGCACCGGCGACGACCTCGTCGAGTACCAGGTCCACCGCTCGGTCAGCCAGACCTTCACCCCGTCCGCCGCCAC
>NZ_JBIARL010000062.1:0-1992 GCF_042889835.1 Streptomyces sp. NPDC002463 | reverse complement strand
CTAGTACTGCAGCCGCAGTTGTTGCGACTGTTGGGCCCGACGCTCGTTGAGCCGGACATGGGTGGGGACGTCACTGTTGACGATGTGTGGGGCTGGACGGCGGGGCTGGAGGTGCTACAGGACCGGATCGGTCAGCATTTCCGCAGGTCGGAGCCTCGCCGTCGGGCGGGCGAGTACCTGCGGGGGTTACTGGCGCCGCTGGAGCGCAAGAATGGCTGGACGCTGGCCGAGCAGGCAGGCGAGCGGTGCCCGGACGGCATGCAGCGCCTGTTGAACCAAGCCGGCTGGGACGCGGACGCGGTCCGCGACGAGGTCCGCTCGTTCGTACTGGAGCATCTTGCGGCGGACGACGGGGTGCTGATCGTGGACGAGACCGGGTTCGTCAAGAAGGGCGTCCGGTCCGCCGGGGTGCAACGCCAGTACACGGGAACCAGCGGGAAGATTGACAACTGTCAGCTCGGGGTGTTCCTCGCCTACGCCTCTGCTGCGGGCCGTGCGTTGATCGACCGCGAGCTGTATCTGCCCACCGCCTGGACGGAAGATGCCGAGCGCCGGGCGGACGCGTGGATCGGCGAGGACATCGTGTTCGCCACCAAGCCCGCCCTGGCCAAGGCGATGCTTGAGCGGGCGGTGGCGGCTGGCGTGCCATTTCGCTGGGTGGCCGGGGACGAGGTCTACGGCGACAACCCCGCCCTCAGGTCCTGGCTGACCAGTCGGCGGCTGGCGTATGTGCTGGCCATCGGCTACAAGCACCGGCTCGGGCCGCGCGGGCAGAACGCCCGCACGCTGGCGGCGATCCTGCCCGAGCAGGTCTGGGAGATTCGCTCGGCGGGCGACGGCGCCCACGGGCTGCGCGAGTACGCCTGGGCCCTCCTACCGCTGCCAAACCGCGAGGCCGCCGACGGCTTCACGGTCTCGCTGTTGATCCGCCGCCACCCAGCGACCGGCGAGCGGGCGTATTACCTGGTGCACGCGCCGCTCGACACACCGCTGGCGGAGATCGTGCGGGCCGCCGGGGCGCGCTGGGCGATCGAGGAATGCTTCCAGGCCGCCAAGAACGAGGCTGGCCTGGACCACTACCAGGTCCGCCACTACCGGGCCTGGTACCGGCACATCACCCTGGCCATGGCAGCCGCCGCCCACCTGACCGCGCTCCGCGTCACCACCGGTGAAAAGGGGGAGGTAACCGCGACCTGATACGACTGAGCGTGAACGAAATCCGCCGCCTGCTGGCCAAGGTCGTCCACACCGTTCGGTACGAGGCCGAACACATCCTGCACTGGTCACGCTGGCGCCGCCGCCATCAGTACCGAGCCCGCCTCAGCCACTACCGCCGCCGCGGCCACCGCCCCCCATAACTGCGTCTACAGAATGGGACCTGTGATCTCCCGCCCCGAAGCCGTTTCACGCCAACCGCGCGCTACCGTGCAGTTCACGCGCGGCAAGGAGCGACAGGGCGATCATGAACGATGAGACGATCAAGGTGGGCGACATCTTGCGTGTCAGCTGCGCCTTCACTCCCACACGGGTGGTCGAGATCTCAGACTGGCACGTGTCCATTGCCTGGCCATGGGAGCAGATCGATCCTGACTCTGAAATCCAGTGGAACGGCCAGTACGCCATCCCGCGCAGGCAAGGCTCCTCCGAGGCTCGGCTCAGCCTCTTCCAGACCGATCCTGCCCCCTGGACGCTATCTGCGGGTGACAGCTGTGGCGTGGGTATTCCCGAGCAGTTGGTACGGGTAATCGACATCGAGCACTGCGATCCACCTCAAGAGGTTGGGTGGCTGCCGCGTCCTCACACGATGTTGATCGTGCTACCCGCCGACTACGAGGACCCCCAAGGGCTCGCTGAAGGCGACACAATCTCCGCACCATCTGTGGCGCCGGTCAGGTTCGAGCGTGTGCAGCAACAACCTGATCCAGCGGGTTAACAGGCTAGCCCGATTGGCCGGGTAGTCGCGGACCACGGCAACTGCGGCTGCAGTACTAG
>NZ_JBIARL010000061.1:0-2204 GCF_042889835.1 Streptomyces sp. NPDC002463 | reverse complement strand
TTCCCCCCCAAAGCCCCCGGGTGGCGCCCCGTCGCGGGGTGGGGGTGGGGGGGTGCTAGGCGGGGATGTGGACTCACACCCCCGTCCCGAACAACCCCCGGGGGGGGCCCCCCCCGGGGGGCCCCCCTTCTCACCAGGCCAGGGGATCAGCCCTTGTCGCCGTCCCGCTCGTCCTCGTCGTCCTCGTCGTCCTCGTCGTCGAGGTCGAGCTCGACGGCGCCCGACTCCTCGGACTCCTCCGACTCGTTCTCCACGTCGTCCTCGGACTCGTCGAACGCGTCGACGAACTCGACCCCGTCCATCTCGGCGAGACGGTCGGACGCGTCCGTGGCTCCGTCCTTGTCGGCCTCCAGGGCCTTGGCGAACCACTCGCGGGCCTCGCGCTCACGGCCGGCGGCGAGCAGCGCGTCGGCGTACGCGTACCGCAGGCGCGCGGTCCACGGGTGCACGGCGCTGGAAGCGAGCTCGGGGCTCTGCAGCGTCACGATGGCCGCGTCGAGCTGACCCAGGTCCCGGCGGGCGCCGGCGGCGACGAGCCGCATCTCGACCTGGCCGGCCTTGTCCAGCTTCTGCACCTCGGGCTCACCGGCCATGGCGAGGGCACGCTCGGGCCGGCCGAGGCCGCGCTCGCAGTCGGCCATGACGGGCCACAGCTCGACACCGCCGCTCATCCGGCGCGCGGCACGGAACTCGGCCAGCGCCTCGGAGTACTTCTGCGTGGCGTACGCGGCGAAGCCGGCGGCCTCGCGGACGGCCGCGACACGGGACGCGAGCCGCAGGGCGACGCGCGAGTACCCGTACGCCTTCTCCGGGTCCTCGTCGATCAGCTGAGCCACCATGACGAGGTTGCGCGAGACGTCCTCGGCGAGCCCCTTGGGCAGGCTCATGAGCTCCTGGCGCACATCCGGGTCGATCTCCTCACCGGTGACCTCCGGCGGGATCGGCAGACGCTTGATGGGCGCGCGGTCGCCACGGTCCCGGTCGTCACGACGCCCGAAGCCACCGCGGTCGTCCCGGCCGCGGTACCCACCGCGGTCGCCGCCCCGGTCGTCACGGCCTCGGTACCCGCCCCGGTCACCACCGCGGTCGTCCCGGCCACGGAACCCGCCACGGCTGTCGCCACCACGGTCGTCGCGACGGAAGCCACCGCCACGGCTGTCGCCACCACGGTCGTCACGACGGAAACCGCCACCACGGCTGTCGTCCCGACGGAACGACGAGGGACGCTCGTCACGGCGGTCATCGCGCCGGTCGTCGCGGCGGAACGAGGAGGGACGCTCGTCACGGCGCTCGTCACGCCGGTCGTCGCGGCGGAAGCCGCCACCACGGTTGTCGCCACCACGGTCGTCACGACGGAAGCCACTGCCACGGCTGTCGTCACGCGGCGGATACGAGGGACGGTCGTCACGGCGGAAACCGCCACCGCGGTTGTCGTCACGACGGTCGTCACGCTGCCCGTAGGAGGGACGGTCGTCCCGACGGAACGACGGACGCTCGTCACGGCGGTCATCACGACGGAAACCGCCACCACGGTTGTCGCCACCACGGTCGTCACGACGGAAACCGCCACCACGGTTGTCGCCACCACGGTCGTCACGCTGCCCGTAGGAGGGACGGTCGTCCCGACGGAACGACGGACGCTCGTCACGGCGGTCATCACGACGGAAACCGCCACCGCCACGGTTGTCGCCACCACGGTCATCGCGACGGAAACCGCCACCGCGGTTGTCCCCACCACGGTTGTCGCCACCACGGTCGTCACGGCGGAAGCCACCGCCACGGCTGTCGCCGCCACGGTTGTCGCCACCACGGTCGTCACGGCGGAAGCCACCGCCACGGTTGTCGTCGCGACGGAAGCCACCCCCACCACGGTTGTCGTCGCGGCGCGGCCCACGGAAGCCGCCCCGGTCGCCACCGGCACCGTCCCTGCGACGCGGCTCGCGCTCCGGACGGTCGTCGGGAGAGTTGGTGGACATCGGTGTGACTCCTGTCTTCGGGTACTGCAGTCATTCTCGCGCAGCCGGCACTCAGCCGCGCATCGGAAAAGTCAAGCAAAAAACAAAAGGACCCCTGGTCCCAGCGTGAACGCTGGGACCAGGGGTCCTGAAGAATTGTTCGGCGGCGTCCTACTCTCCCACAGGGTCCCCCCTGCAGTACCATCGGCGCTGAAAGGCTTAGCTTCCGGGTTCGGAATGTAACCGGGC
>NZ_JBIARL010000060.1:1775-3068 GCF_042889835.1 Streptomyces sp. NPDC002463 | reverse complement strand
ATCACCGGGCGTGGCCCCCCTTCTCCCGAAGTTACGGGGGCATTTTGCCGAGTTCCTTAACCATAGTTCACCCGAACGCCTCGGTATTCTCTACCTGACCACCTGAGTCGGTTTAGGGTACGGGCCGCCATGAAACTCGCTAGAGGCTTTTCTCGACAGCATAGGATCATCCACTTCGCCACAATCGGCTCGGCATCAGGTCTCAGGCTACGTGTTGTGCGGATTTGCCTGCACAACGCCCTACACCCTTACCCCGGGACAACCACCGCCCGGGCTGGACTACCTTCCTGCGTCACCCCATCGCTTACCTACTACCACCTTGGGTCGGCGGCTCCACCACTTTCCTTTCCCCGAAGGGTCCGGAACGGCTTCACGGCCTTAGCATTGATGGGCTCGATATTGGGCGTTTCAAAGCGGGTACCGGAATATCAACCGGTTGTCCATCGACTACGCCTGTCGGCCTCGCCTTAGGTCCCGACTTACCCTGGGCAGATCAGCTTGACCCAGGAACCCTTAGTCAATCGGCGCACACGTTTCTCACGTGTGTATCGCTACTCATGCCTGCATTCTCACTCGTGAACCGTCCACAACTCGCTTCCGCGGCTGCTTCACCCGGCACACGACGCTCCCCTACCCATCACAGTCCCCGTTGGGGGTATGTACTGCAATGACACGACTTCGGCGGTACGCTTGAGCCCCGCTACATTGTCGGCGCGGAATCACTTGACCAGTGAGCTATTACGCACTCTTTCAAGGGTGGCTGCTTCTAAGCCAACCTCCTGGTTGTCTCTGCGACTCCACATCCTTTCCCACTTAGCGTACGCTTAGGGGCCTTAGTCGATGCTCTGGGCTGTTTCCCTCTCGACCATGGAGCTTATCCCCCACAGTCTCACTGCCGCGCTCTCACTTACCGGCATTCGGAGTTTGGCTAAGGTCAGTAACCCGGTAGGGCCCATCGCCTATCCAGTGCTCTACCTCCGGCAAGAAACACACGACGCTGCACCTAAATGCATTTCGGGGAGAACCAGCTATCACGGAGTTTGATTGGCCTTTCACCCCTAACCACAGGTCATCCCCCAGGTTTTCAACCCTGGTGGGTTCGGTCCTCCACGAAGTCTTACCTCCGCTTCAACCTGCCCATGGCTAGATCACTCCGCTTCGGGTCTTGAGCGTGCTACTGAAGCGCCCTGTTCGGACTCGCTTTCGCTACGGCTTCCCCACACGGGTTAACCTCGCAACACACCGCAAACTCGCAGGCTCATTCTTCAAAAGGCACGCAGTCACGAGACGGTA
>NZ_JBIARL010000059.1:0-3325 GCF_042889835.1 Streptomyces sp. NPDC002463 | reverse complement strand
TCGGCGTCAAGCTGACGACCCTCCGCCCGGAGCAGGCCGCCTACATCGGCGTCGAGGTCGAGGGCCCCTTCAAGCCGGACCACTACCGCTACTGATGCCCCGGCCGGCGGCGCCCGCGCACTGACGCGGCGCCGTCCCGGACACCCGTAGAGGACTCAGGCAGGCCCCCCGCACCCCCGTGCCGGGGGGCCTGCCCCGTCCCGCCCCCGCTACCGCTTCCAGGAAGCACCCCTCCCGAGGACCGACCCATGCCCCGCGGCCGTTATTCGCTCCATGACCCGCACGATCACACCCCCCTCGGTGAAGAACACTTCCACTGCGCGCCCGGCCCCTCCGGCTGGCGCTACGTCTCGCAGATCACCACCCCCGACGGCGACCACCGGGGCTCCGTCGACCTGGCCGTCGACGAACTCGGCCGCCCCATCCGCCTCGAACTGCACGCCGCCGGCTGGCAGGTCCGCGGCGCGGCCCTCGACGGCGTCACCTGGGTCCGTACGGACCCCACCGGAACCCACGCCACCGAAGGCAATGTGCGCGCCCACGCCTTCACCGGCACGTCCCCGGCGTTCCTCGTCGCCCTCACGCGACTCCTGCGTCTCACCCCCGATTCCCCCGAGACCCGTGTCAGGCTCGTCGCCTTCACGGACCCGGTGCTCGCCCCCCTCACGGTCGACCAGTCCTGGGCCCTGCTGAGAAGTGAAGCGCACCCCACTGACAACGGCCCCCTGATGGTGGACGAGTACCAGGTCAGCGCCCTGGACACGGGCGAACGCCACACGGTCCACATCGCCGGCGACGTGGTCCTCGCGGCCCCCGGCATCGAACTCGAAGCCCTCGAGACCCCACCCTCGGTCTTCCCCTGACCCACCCCCGCGGGCAGCCGTCCCCCAGGCAGGCGTCCCTCAGGCAGGCGGCGCGAAGCCGGTAGGCCGTACCCCGGACTCAACGCCCGGGTCGACACCCGGCGACGCGACCACCGGGGGAGAAGCCACAGAGGGAACAGAGGGAGAAGCCACAGGGGAAGCGACAACCGGAGCGACAACCGGGGGCGGCACAGAGCCCGGCACCACGCCCGGCAACCCTGCCGCCGCCGAGGCGAACGCCCGCCGCGCGTCCCGCGCCTGCCGCTCGGCCACCACCCCCGCCAGATAGGCCTCGGCCGGCACCCCCGCCGGCGGAGGCGTACCGGTCCGCGACACCAGCTCGTCCGCGAGCCGCTCCGCGAGCCGCCGCCCCACGGCCGGGTCCAGCTCGCGCGACCGCGTCAGGTACTGACGTATCTCCAGCCACAGCGTCTCCGGCACCGCCGAGAGATCGACCCCGGCGAAACGCCCCACGAGCCACGGCGGCGGCGGAGGCACGGCCGCCACGCGCGCGGTGGGTACCCGCTCCCGCACCACCAGCGTCCCCGCGAAGACGTCCCCGAGCCGCCGCCCCCGCTCGGACACCAGCGAGGCGATACAGGCGACGACCCCGAAGGTCATCAGGATCTCCACGACCCCCATCGCGCCCCGCACCAGCGCGTGCCGGAACCGGATCGGCCCGCCGTCGTCCCGGACCACCCGCAGCCCGACGGCCAGCTTCCCGAGCGACCGCCCGTGCGTCAGCGTCTCCACAGCGATCGGCGCCCCCACGAGTACCAGCAGGAAGGACGCGACCGACACCGCCATCATCGCCGCCTCGTCGAGTGACGCCGTGGCGACCGCGAGCCCGAGCGTGATCAGCAGGTACGCGGCCCACACCACGACCAGGTCGATGAGCACCGCGAGCGCCCGACTCGGCAGCCGCGCGGGCTGCAACCCCAGGACGACCGCATCGCCCGTCACCAGATCACTCACGGCACCCACCCTTC
Source organism: Streptomyces sp. NPDC002463 (assembly GCF_042889835.1). Taxonomy (NCBI): domain Bacteria; kingdom Bacillati; phylum Actinomycetota; class Actinomycetes; order Kitasatosporales; family Streptomycetaceae; genus Streptomyces; species Streptomyces sp. NPDC002463. The sequence goes on along the minus strand of NZ_JBIARL010000059.1, from coordinate 1,473 downwards.
TCCGACCTTCCCGACCCCTCCGAACGCCAGTCTGCCAAGCTGGCCCGCAGCGCGCCGCAGTAGTACGGACCCGTCCGCAGCCAGTGCCTGGAGCAGCAGCCGATCATGGACCTCGACGTCTACGTGACCGCCCACCGCGCCGAGTGGGAACGCCTCGACCACCTCCTGCGCCGGGGCGGCAAGCTCACCGGCGCCGAGGCCGACGAACTCGTCGCGCTCTACCAGCGCACGGCCACCCACCTCTCGATCGTCCAGTCGAGCACCCCGGACCCCATGCTCACGGCCCGGCTCACCCAGCTCGTGGCCCGAGCCCGCGCCGCCGTCACCGGCACCCGCCGTTCCTCCTGGCGCGACGCGGTCGGCTTCCTCACGGCGGGCTTCCCCGCCGCGGTCTACCGCTCCCGCCACTGGTGGATCCCGACGGCCGTCCTCTCCACGCTGCTCGCGGCCCTCATCGGCTGGTGGATCGGTACGTACCCGGACGTCCAGGCCGCGATCGGCGCTTCAGCCGACCTCCGCGAGATGACCCGCCCCGGCGGCCAGTACGAGACGTACTACTCGAGCCACCCGGCGGCCTCCTTCGCCGCCCAGGTCTGGACGAACAACGCCCAGGCCGCGGCCATGTGCCTGGTCCTGGGCGCGTTCCTGGGCATCCCGGTGCTCTGGATCCTGTTCATGAACATGCTGAACGTCGGCGTCGGCGTCGGCCTGATGTCCGCCGCAGGCCGCCTCGACGTCTTCCTGGGCCTGATCCTTCCCCACGGCCTGCTCGAACTGACCGCCGTCTTCGTGGCCGCGGGTACGGGCCTCCGCCTCGGCTGGACCGTCGTCGACCCCGGGCCCAGGACCCGCCGCGCCGCCCTGGCGGAACAGGGCCGCGCGGCCGTCGGCATGGCGATCGGCCTGGCCCTGGTCCTCTTCGTCTCGGGCCTGATCGAAGGCTTCGTCACCCCCTCGGGCCTCCCCACCTGGGCCCGCATCGCCATCGGCATCGGCGCTGAGCTGGGCTTCCTCTTGTACGTCTACGTGCTCGGCGGCCGCGCAGCCCGGGCCGGCGACACCGGCGATCTGGAGGAGCCCGACCGCAGCGCCACGCTCCCCACCGCCGCCTGATGTGCGTCCGCCCCTCCTGAGCTGCTAGTCTCCTCCGGTGCTCGCGAAACCCGTTGACACGGGGCTCGTGGGGAGGTAGATTCAAACGGTTGCCTAGAACTGGACAGTTCGGCAGCGACCGGGTAGAGTCTCACTCACTCCGGTAGGGATTCCGATTCCACGGAGTCACCCCGATTCTTATTCGAATCATGAAAGCCACCGATTAGGTCGGCCAAAATGAATCTGATAAAGTCGAAACCGCCGGAAGGGCCCGGAGCGAAAGCGGAAGGGACCGGAAAGCACCGAGGAAATCGGATCGGAAAGATCTGATAGAGTCGGAAACGAAGGAAGCGCCCGGAGGGCCTGGAAACAGGAACGAAG
>NZ_JBIARL010000058.1:0-3512 GCF_042889835.1 Streptomyces sp. NPDC002463 | reverse complement strand
TCCCCCACCGACAACCCCGCCACCGCCAGCGCGTCACGAATCACCCGCTGCTGCGACGGACCGTTCGGCGCCGTCAGACCATTCGACGCACCGTCGGAGTTGACAGCGCTGCCGCGCAGGACGGCGAGGACGGTGTGGCCGTTGCGTTCGGCGTCGGAGAGGCGCTCCAGGAGGAGCATGCCCGCGCCCTCGGCCCAGGCGACGCCGTTGGCGCCGGCCGCGAACGCGCGGGACCGGCCGTCCGGCGAGAGACCACGCTGGCGCGAGAACTCGATGAAGTTCTCGGGCGAGGCGAGGACGGTCGCGCCGCCGGCGAGGGCGAGGTCGCACTCCCCCTGTCGCAGCGCCTGCGCCGCGAGGTGCAGCGCCACCAGCGACGACGAGCACGCCGTGTCCACCGTGAGGGTCGGTCCTTCGAACCCGAACGTGTAGGAGACCCGGCCGGAGGCGACGCTGCCGGCGGTGCCGGTGCTGATGTAGCCCTCCAGCTCGTCGGGGACGGCGCCGAGCCGTGACACGTAGTCGTGGTGCATGAGGCCGGCGAAGACACCCGTCCGCGAGCCCCGCAGCCCGAGCGGATCGATCCCCGCCCGCTCGATCGCCTCCCACGAGACTTCCAGCAGCAGCCGCTGCTGCGGGTCCATGGCCAGGGCCTCGCGCGGGCTGATCCCGAAGAACTCGGCGTCGAAGCCCGCGACGTCGTCGAGGAAGCCGCCGTGCCGGGCATAGGAGGTGCCGGGCGTGTCCGGGTCGTCGGCGAAGAGGTTCGCCAGGTCCCAGCCGCGGTCGGTCGGGAACTCGGAGATCCCCTCACGACCCTCGACGACCATGCTCCACAGATCCTCCGGAGACGCCACTCCCCCGGGATAACGGCAGCTCATCGCCACGATCGCGACCGGCTCGTCCACCACACCCGCACCACCGCGCCGCACCACCGACGCCGGCACCGCCCGGTCGGGCGCCCCCAGGAGTTCGGTGAGCATGCGGGCGGCGAGGGCCGGGACGGTCGGGTAGTCGAAGGCCACGGCGGCCGGCAGCTTCAGACCGGTGGCGGCGGTGAGCCGCTGGCGCAGCTCCACGACGGTGAGGGAGTCGAAGCCCAGGTCCTGGAAGGAGCGGTCGGCCTCGGCGGGGCCGAGCGCGGAGCGGCCGAGCACGCCCGCGACCTCGGCGGCGACGAGCTCGCGCAGGAGCGTGGGGCGTTCGGTCTCGGGCAGCGCGTTCAGGCGCTGGACGAGGCCGGAGTCGCCGCCGCTCGCGGTGCGCCGGCGGGCCGGGGCGGGGACGAGCCCGCGCAGGACCGGGGAGAGCGCGGCGGTTCCGTGCGTACGGATCGCGGCGGTGTCGATGCGGGCCGCGACGACGGCGGCCCGGCTCGTGCCGGTGAGCGCCGCGTCGAAGCACGCGAGGCCGTCCTCGGTGGTCAGGGGGGCCACGCCCGAGCGGCCGAGCCGCTTGAGGTCGACCTCGCCGAGGGCCCCGGCGAGGCCGCCGTGGTCGGCCCACAGGCCCCAGGCGATCGCGGCGGCGGGCAGGCCCTGGGCCCGCCGGTGCTGTGCGAGGGCGTCGAGGAAGACGTTCGCGGCCGCGTAGTTGGCCTGGCCGGCGCCGCCGAGGGTGCCGGAGACGGAGGAGAAGAGGACGAAGGCGTCGAGCGGCATGCCGCGGGTGAGCTCGTCCAGGTGGACGGCGGCGTCGACCTTGGGGCGGAGCACGGTGTCGACGCGGTCCGGGGTGAGGGCGGCGACGACGCCGTCGTCGGTGACGCCCGCGCAGTGCACGACGGCGGTCAGCGGGTGAGCGTCCGGGATGCCTGCGAGGAGTGCGGCGAGCGCGTCCCGGTCGGCGGTGTCGCAGGCCGCGAGCGTGATCTCGGCGCCGAGTTCGCGGAGTTCGGCGGCGAGTTCGGCGGCCCCGGGGGCGTCCGGGCCGCGGCGTCCGGTGAGCAGCAGGTGCCGGGCGCCGTGAGCGGTCACCAGGTGGCGGGCGATGACGCGGCCGAGCGCGCCGGTCGCACCGGTGACGAGGACCGTCCCCTCGGGATCGAGGGCGGGGCGCGTGTCCTCCGTGCGCGGTGCCCGGACCAGTCGGGGTACGAGGACGGTGCCGTCGCGCAGCGCGAGCTGGGCCTCGTCGGTGGCGAGAGCCGTCGACAGCTCCCGCCCGTCGCCTTCACCGCGCGCGGCGTCGACGAGGACGAAGCGGTCCGGGTGCTCGGTCTGCGCGGAGCGCACCAGGCCCCAGACGGTGGCCTGGGACAGCCCGCCGACCTCGTCGTCGGGGCCGGTGGCGACGGCGTTCTCCGTCACGAACACCAGGCGGGAGTCGGCGAACCGCTCGTCGGCCGACCAGTGGCGTACGAGTGCGAGCGCCCGGTGCGCGGCGACGCGGGCGGCCTCGGCCGGGTTGCCGTCGGCCGACGGGAACCGGGCCAGGACGGTCTGCGGTACGGCTCCGTCCGCGGCGAGCGCGTCGAGCGCCGCCGGGTCGGCGGCCTCGGCCCACCGGACGGGCGCTTCGTCGCCGGAGGTGGTGGCCGCGGGGGTCCAGTCCAGCTCGTACAGGGAGGAGCGGGGCCCGGCGGTGGCGCCGCCGAGGCTGCCCGATCCGTCGCGCAGGGTCAGCGCCGCCACCGTGGCGACGGGCGCGCCGGACGGGTCGGCGAGACGGAGCGCGACCACGTCCTCGGCGGTACGGGTCAGGGCGACCCGGAGCCGGGTGGCGCCGACGGCCGCGAGCCCGATGCCGGCCCAGGAGAAGGGGACCCGCAGCCCCGCGTCGGCCGGCCGGTCGAGGTGGGTGAGGTGCAGGGCGGCGTCGAGGAGCGCCGGGTGGATGCCGTACGGGGCGGCGTCGACGTCCTCGGGGAGGGCGACCTCCGCCCACAGCTCGCCGTCCGCGCCTCGCCAGGCCGCGCTGAGCCCGCGGAACGCGGGGCCGTAGCCGTACCCCTTCGCGTCGAGGCTCTCGTACAGGCCGGTCACGTCGACCGGGGTGGCGCCGCTCGGGGGCCACGCGCCGAGCGTGAAGGTGTCGTCGGCGGGCTCCGGGCCGAGCACGCCGTCGGCGTGCCGCGTCCAGGCCCCGTGGTCGTCCTCGGCCTGGGCGAAGACGCCGAAGCGCCGGTGTCCGGCCTCGTCGGGCAGGTCCACCGTCACCTGGATCCGGACGGCGCCGGCCTCGGGAAGGAACAGCGGGGCGCTGAGCGTCAGTTCGCCGACGGTCGGGCAGCCGACCTCGTCGCCGGCGCGCACCGCCAGCTCGGCGAAGAGCGCGCCGGGCACGACGGTCCGGCCCTGGACGGCGTGGTCCGCGAGCCACGGGTGGTCGGCGAGGGAGCAGCGGGCGGTGAAGAGCGTGCGGCCGTCGTCGGCCACGTCGACCGTCGCGCCGAGGAGTGCGTGTCCGGTGTTGTCGAGACCGGCCGAACGCAGGTCGGTCACCCGACCCGCCGGGGCCTCCAGCCAGTACCGCTCACGCTGGAACGGATACGTCGGCACGTCGACCCGGTT
>NZ_JBIARL010000057.1:0-4158 GCF_042889835.1 Streptomyces sp. NPDC002463 | reverse complement strand
GGCCTGGTCCCACGGCGTCTCCGTCGACTGGACCGCGCTCCTCTCCGCGTACGACGCCCACGGCGTCGAGCTGCCCTCGTACCCCTTCCAGCGCCAGCGGTACTGGCTGGAGCCGGAGCCCGCCTCGACGGACGCCCGCGGGCTCGGTCTGGCCTCGGCCGGGCACCCGCTGCTCGGCGCCGTGGTCGAGCTGGTCGAGGAGGACCGGCTCGTGTACACCGGGCGGCTCGCCCTCGACACGCAGCCGTGGCTCGCCGACCACGCCGTGCAGGGCACCGTGATTCTGCCCGGCACCGCGTTCCTGGAGCTCACGATGGCCGTGGGCGCGCGGGCCGGTTGGCGACGGCTCGCCGAGCTGACCCTCCAGGCGCCGCTCGTGCTCCCGCCCGGCGAAGCCGTACAGCTGAGGATCACCGTCGAGCCGCCGGCCGAGAACGGGCAGCGGGAGCTGGCCGTGCACTCCCGGCCGCAGGACGCCGACGCGGGCGTCCCGTGGACGCGGCACGCCGCCGCGGTGCTCGACATCGACGACGAGGCCGCCGGCTTCGACCTCACCGAGTGGCCGCCGCCCGGCGCCCGGGAGATCGACGTCGAGAGCCGCTACGACACGCTCACGGAGGCGGGCTACGACTACGGCCCCGCCTTCCAGGGCCTGCGCGCCGCCTGGCGCTCAGGACGTGACGTCTTCGCCGAGGTCAGCCTGCCCGCCGAGCTGGACGCCACGACCTTCGGGGTGCACCCGGCGGTCCTCGACGCGGCCCTGCACGCGGTCGGCCTGCTCCGTGAGGACGCCGGTACCGTCCTGCCCTTCTCCTGGTCCGGCGTCACCCGCTACACCGACGGCGCGGACGCGCTCCGGGTGTGGCTGAGCCCGCGCGGCGAGGACGGCGTGGTCCTGCGCGTCACCGACGGTTCGGGGAAGCCCGTGCTGTCCGCCGAGTCCGTCACGATGCGGCCGTTCACGGCCGACCTGACCGCCGGCCGGGGCACGGACTCGCTGTTCCGTGTCGAGTGGCAGCCGGTCGCGGCCACCGCCGAGACGGACGCGTGCCTGGTCGCCGACCTGGCCGACGTCCCGGACGTGGTGCCGCGGATCGTCGCCGTACGATGTCCGGTCACCGCGCGATGTCCGGGCACGCCGCAGGACTCCGACAGCGACTCCGTCGCCACGGGAGGCGAACTCGCCGAGGCCGCCCACCGGGCGGCCCGCTGGGCGCTCGGCCTGGTCCAGGAATGGCTGGCCGAGGCCCGCTTCGCCGGCTCCCGCCTGCTCGTACTGACCGAGGGCGCCACGGGCCCCGAGGTCGACAACCCCGCCCAGGCCACCGTGTGGGGCCTGATCAGGACCGCCCAGTCCGAACACCCGGACCGCTTCGCCCTCCTTGACACGGACGAGGCCCACGACGCCGGCACCGTCACCGGCGCCGTGCTCACCGAGCCGCAGCTCGCCCTGCGTGCGGGCGCTCTCCTCGCCCCTCGCCTCGTCCGGCACACCTCCTCCGCCGACCCGCTCGGCGGCACCTCGCTCGACCCGGACGCCACCGTGCTCGTCACCGGCGGCACCGGCGTGCTCGGCGCGGCGGTCGCCCGGCACCTGGTCACCGAGCACGGCGCCCGCCGTCTGCTCCTGGTCAGCCGCCGCGGCGCCGACGCCCCCGGCGCCGCGGAACTCTCCGCCGAACTCACCGCGCTGGGCGCCGAGGTCACCCTCGCGGCCTGTGACACCGCCGACCGCGACGCGCTCGCGGAGCTGCTGACCGGCATCCGGCTCACCGCCGTCGTCCACACCGCCGGTCTCCTCGACGACGGCGTGGTCGAGCAGCTCACCGAGGACCGGCTCACGGCCGTCCTGCGGCCCAAGGTGGACGCAGCCGCCCTCCTCGACGAACTGACCGCCGACCAGGACCTCGCCGCCTTCGTCCTGTTCTCCTCTGTCGCCGGTGTGCTCGGCAACCCGGGCCAGGCCAACTACGCCGCGGGCAACGTCTTCCTCGACGCGCTCGCCGCCCGCCGCCGCGCCGCCGGCCGCCCCGCGACCTCGCTCGCCTGGGGCCTGTGGGCCGAACGCACCGGTCTCACCGGTCACTTGGACGACGACACCCTCTCGACCCGGGGCATCGCCCCGCTCTCCACCGAGCAGGGCCTCGAACTCCTCGACCGGGCGCTCGCCGACGACAGCCCGCTCCTCGTCCCGGCCGACCTCGACCCCGCCGCCCTGCGCTCCGACGCGCTCGCCGGGACACTGTCCCCGGTGCTGCGCTCCCTGGTGCGGGTTCCGCAGCGGCGCGCCGGTGAGTCCGGGCTGCGCCGGAAGCTCGGCCGGATGTCCGAGGAGGAGGGCCGCCGTCTGCTGCTCGACCTCGTCCGCACCCAGCTCGCCTCGGTCATCGGCAGCGAGTCGGGGGACGGGATCGACCCGGACCAGCCGTTCAAGAGCTTCGGCATCGACTCGCTGCTCGCGGTCCAGCTGCGCAACCGCCTCAACTCCGCGACCGGCCTGCGCCTTCCGGCCACGCTGGTCTTCGACCACCCCACGCCGACCGCCGTCGTCGAGTTCACGCTGGCGCTGGCGCGGGAGCGCGCCGAGAGCGCCCCGGCGCAGCCCGCCGCCCCCGTCGTCGCGCGTACGGACGACGACCCGATCGTGATCGTCGGCATGGGCTGCCGCTTCCCGGGCGGGGTGGACTCCCCCGAGGCGCTGTGGCGGCTCGTCGCCGAACAGCGCGACGTCATCTCGGAGTTCCCCGTCGACCGCGGCTGGGACCTCGACAACCTGTACCACCCCGACCCGGACCACTCCGGCACGTCGTACGTCCGGCACGGCTCGTTCCTGCACGAGGCCGGCGAGTTCGACCCCGCGTTCTTCGGGATCTCGCCGCGCGAGGCGCTGGCGATGGACCCGCAGCAGCGGCTGCTGCTCGAGGTGTCGTGGGAGGCCCTGGAGCGGGCCGGCATCGCGCCCGGATCGCTGCACGGCAGTGACACCGGTGTGTTCGCCGGTGTGATGTACCACGACTACGGCGGTGGCGGCCGGCTTCCGGAGGAGGCCGAGGGCCACTTCCTGACCGGCACCGCCGGCAGTGTCGCCACGGGCCGCGTGGCCTACACGCTGGGTCTCCAGGGTCCGGCCCTGACGGTGGACACGGCGTGCTCGTCGTCGCTGGTCGCCCTGCACCTGGCGGTCCGCGCCCTGCGGTCGGGCGAGTGCTCGCTGGCGCTCGCCGGCGGCGCCGCGGTGATGTCCACCCCGAACACCTTCATCGAGTTCTCGCGCCAGCGGGGTCTCGCGCCGGACGGTCGCTGCAAGTCGTTCTCGGCGGACGCGGACGGCACGGCCTGGGCCGAGGGCGTCGGCGTGCTCGTCGTGGAGCGCCTTTCGGACGCCCGGCGGCTGGGCCACAAGGTCCTTGCCGTGGTGGCGGGCACGGCCGTGAACCAGGACGGCGCCTCCAACGGCCTCACCGCGCCCAGCGGTCCGGCGCAGGAGCGCGTCATCCGGGCCGCCGTGCAGGACGCCGGCGTGCCCCTGTCCGGTGTCGACGCGGTCGAGGCGCACGGTACGGGAACGGTCCTCGGCGACCCGATCGAGGCGCAGGCCCTGCTCGCCACGTACGGCAGCGAGCGCGACGGCCGGCCTCTGATGCTCGGCTCCCTCAAGTCCAACCTGGGCCACGCCCAGGCGGCCGCCGGTGTCGGCGGCATCATCAAGATGGTCATGGCCCTGCGCCACGGCGAACTGCCCGCGTCCCTCAACATCGGCAAGCCCAGTGAGCTCGTCGACTGGGACAACGGCGGCGTCGAACTGCTCACCGAGCCCCGCCCCTGGCCCGCCACCGACGGCAGGACCCGCCGCGCCGGCGTCTCCTCCTTCGGCATCAGCGGCACCAACGCGCACATCATCCTGGCCGAGGCCCCGACCGACGTGCCCGCCGAGGACACGGCGCCGGGCGACGGGGTCCGGCTTGACGGCGCGGCGCTGCCGTGGCTGGTGTCGGCGCGTACGTCCGAGGCGCTGACCCAGGCCGCGGAGCGGCTGGCGGAGTACGTACGGGCACGCCCCGAGCTCAGCCCCGCCGATGTGGCGCTGTCCCTGGCCACCGGGCGCTCCGCCTTCGAGTCCCGGGCCGTGCTGCCCGGCGGTGAAGGACGCGACGGGCT
>NZ_JBIARL010000056.1:0-4481 GCF_042889835.1 Streptomyces sp. NPDC002463 | reverse complement strand
AGCCCCACACATCGTCAACAGTGACGTCCCCACCCATGTCCGGCTCAACGAGCGTCGGGCCCAACAGTCGCAACAACTGCGGCTGCAGTACTAGGAGTTGTCGTCAAAGTGTCACGCCCACATCAGGAGTGAGGCGAGGGTGACGGCTGCTTGGTAGGACTCGGCGGTCTTGTCGTAGCGGGTGGCGATTCCGCGCCACTGCTTCAAGCGGTTGCAGCACCGTTCCACGACGTTGCGCCGCTTGTAGATCTGCTTGTCGAAAGCAGGCAGGCGGCCACCCCGGCTGCCACGCCGGGCCCGGTTGCAGGCCTGGTCGGACCTTTCCGGAATGGTGTGCGGGATGTTCCGGCGCCGCAGCCACGTGCGGATCGCCTTCGAGCTGTAACCCTTGTCGCCGATGACGTGGCCGGCCCGGACACGCGGCCGTCCCGGCCCGAGCCGGGGCACACGTATCGCCTCCATCACAGCGGTGAACCGGGTGCAGTCGTTGGTGTTGCCAGCCGTGACCACCAGAGCGAGCGGGCGGCCCAGGCCGTCGCAGGCCAGATGAATCTTGCTGGTCAGACCGCCTCTGGAGCGTCCGAGCGCCGGGCTGCGGTGCCCCCTTTTCGAGCGCCGGCTGCGTGCTGGTGTGCCCGGACGGTGCTGGAGTCGACCGACACCAGCCAGTCGACGTCCCCGGCCGCGTCCGCCCGGGCCTGCGCGCTTTGCAGCATCCGGCCGAACGTGCCGTCTGTGGCCCAGCGGCGGAAGCGGGTATGCAGGCTGGCCCAGGGTCCGTACCGCTCGGGCACGTCTCGCCAGACCACCCCTGCCCGGAACTTCCACACGATCCCGTTGAGCATCGTCCGGTCATCCAGTCGAGGGCGCCCCATTGACGTCCGAGGCGGCAATGGCCGCACGAAATCCCACTCGGCATCCGTCAGTTCATGACGACGTATCACCCGACCATGATCCACCAGCCGAGATCACATAGACGACAGAACCTAGCAACTAGCCTCGGCGCCGCTGTTCACGTATGAGTCGATGCTGACCGAGTAGCCGGCCCCGGTGGTGAGGTCGGGGCGGCTTCCGTGACCGTCCTCCGCGAGGCGCTCGGCGGTGAGGAAGACGATCGACAGGGCCATGCCCTCTCTGGTGAAACAGAGGTCGCCGGGCAAGGCTTCGGGGTCCGGACTCCATCCGTCCCGTACCGACGCCGTCCGGTAGTGCGCGGTCACTTCGGCCTGTGTGCCGGGGAAGGTGTACGTCCGGCCGGCGTACACCACGACATCGCCGCTGTCCGCCCAGCAGCCGGCGTCCACCTCCTCGAAGCCCCGGGCGACGGCGGCCCCGTCGGGCCGGGAGCTGAGGATGTCAAGCGCCGCCATCTCCTTCACCCGGTCGTCGGTCCCCTCGCAGTCCCTGGCGAGTTCCAGCAGCGCGCAGCCGGTGAGCGTCGCGGCCGCGAGCACGGTCGCCAGAAGCAGGGATATCGGGCGGGTAGTACCTGTCCGCAGGGGCAAAGCGGGCTCCATGGTGAAGGCCGGGGCGGAGGGAGGGCGGGGCCGCCGGGCAAGAGAGTCATCCGTGTCGGCTCCGGAGCGGGCACGGCCCAGTTCCACCAGCAGCCGTGGCCCTCGCTCCTGACGTGAGCGTGGCACTTCGACGACGCCTCCTAGCTGATGCGGGACCGCCACGGCAGCCCCTTCTGCTCCCGCGCCTGCGGGGATGGTTCCGATCTCACGTACCGCTTCACGAAGGGCGGAGGTTTTTCCCTGCGTCCGCGGGGATGGCCCCAGGCCCGGTCGCACGCGGGCTCGGCGGGCTGCTGCTCCCCGCATCTGCGGGTCCTGGCGCTCACTGCACCGCACTATCCGGTGGTGCTCACCGACTGGGCCGGCCACCGGCTGGACGCCGCCGACACGGTCCTGTCGCACACCGACAGGCTCGTCCTGTGCTGCACGAGCGGGAGTGACTCGCTGGCCCTGGTCCCCGAGCTTCTGGCCGGACTGAGCCGGCGGGGCTGGTCCCGGCTGGCCGAGCGGGCAGTCGTGGTGGCGAGCGAACTGGGCGGGGGCGCGATCGTGCTGGGCAGCGGGGAAATCCGCGAGCGCCTGGCCCAGCAGGGGGCCGCCGCCGTGGTCGTACCGTTCGACCCGCATCTCGTGGGCGACCGCACACTCCAGCTGGGCCGCCTCAGAGCCCGCACGGCCACGGCCCTCACCGACCTCGCCCGCGTAATCATGACCTGGGACTGACCCCCGGTCCGCTGTTCAGCATGGAACCCTTGCTCCCGATCCTGGTGAGAGGAGTTCCGCCCAGGGCCTGGCGAACAGTGCGTCCGCCTTGCCCGGCTGGCCCGAGCAGAGCAGCCGCTCGACGTCCTCCACCAGCTGACCACCGCGGCCTCGCCGACGGCCCAGAAGGTGACCCGCCAGCCGCGCATCGTCCCGAGCACCGATCCCCCTGGGACCCCGGCGATGGTGGCCACCGTGGTGCCTGAGAGCAGCACGGCGAGCGCTCGTCCATTCCTGCTCGGGCGAGACCAGCGCGGTGGCCGTCGTCAGCGCTACGGCGAGGAACCCCGCGTACGCGAACGCCGCGACCACCCGGGAGGCCACCAGGTCTGAGAAGCTGGAGGTGGCAGCGCCCATGATATGGGAGGCTACGAACACGGGGACGAAGCCCATTCATCGGCCTGCCGGCGGGCCCGCCCGGGTCGGGCCTCACGTCCTGGCGGTCGCGGCGTCGATGACCTCGTCCAGGACGTCACGGGAGCGGACGAGGTCGAGGATCATGCGGTCGATGCGCTCGCGCTCGACGGTCAGTTCCTCGACCAGCTCGCCGGTGGTGAGCTCGGTCGGGCCACCGTCCGCGTCCCGCATGCATGGGAGCAGCAGCGCGATCTTCTTGCTGCCCAGGCCCGCCGCGTACAGGGCCTGGATGCGGATGACGCGGTCGACCGCCCACTCGCCGTACGCGCGGTGGCCGCCGGGGGTCCGCTCCGACTGCAGCAGGCCCTGCTGTTCGTAGTACCGCAGGGACCGCTCGCTCACTCCGGAGCGCCGTGACAGCTCGCCGATCCGCATCGTCCGCTCCGCTTCCCACGTTTCCACTTGAATCTGACACCGGTGTCAAGTTCTACGGTACCGGCATGACGAACAACGCGAGCGGATCCCGCCTCTTCGAAGCCACCGACCTCGGCCCCCTCTCCCTCCCCAACCGGCTGGTCATGGCCCCGCTGACGCGCAACCGCGCCGACGCCGACGGGGTACCGACCTCGCTCATGGCCACGTACTACGCACAGCGCGCCTCCGCCGGCCTGATCATCGCCGAGGCCACCACGCCGAGCGCCGTCGGTCAGACTTACGCCAACATCCCCGCGCTCCACACCTCCGCCCACGTGGCGGGATGGCGCGAGGTCACCGACGCCGTACGGGACGCCGGCGGGCGGATGTTCGTCCAGATCCAGCACGGTGGGCGGGTCGGCCACCCGGACACCAGCGGTCACGTCCCCGTCGCGCCCTCACCGGTGGCGCTCCCCGAGGAGATCCACACCACCGGCGGGCGCCGTCCGTCCGTCGCCCCCCGCGAGCTGACGGTCGACGAGATCCACTCCACCGTCGCCGACTTCGCCGCCGCCGCACGACGGGCCGTGGACGCGGGCTTCGAGGGCGTCGAGGTGCACGCCGCCAACGGCTACCTGATCCACCAGTTCCTCGCGAAGAACACCAACCAGCGCACCGACGCGTACGGCGGTTCGGTCGCGCACCGGATCCGGTTCGCGGTCGAGGTAGTGCAGGCCGTCACGGACGCGATCGGCCCCGAGCGGGTCGGGGTGCGCATCTCCCCGGGAGTCGGCGTCAACGGCATCGAGGAGGGTGACACCGACAGCATCTACTCGGCTCTCGTCGCCGCTCTGGCCGAAAAGGGTCTCGCCTACCTGCACGTCGTGTTCGCCGACCCGGACCAGCCGCTGTTCCAGGAGATCCGCAAGGCCTGGCCGGGCACGCTGATCGCCAACCCTGTCCTCGGCTGGGGAGGACCGCTGCCCGCCGACGGCGGCCGCGGGGCCGGCGAGCGGCTGCTCGCCGCGGGAGCCGACCTGATCTCCCTGGGCCGCGGCTTCCTGGCCAACCCGGACCTGGTCGAACGCCTGCGCGTCGGGGCACCGCTCAACGCCGTACGGGATCAGTACCTGATGTACACGGGCGGGGAGACGGGCTACACCGACTACCCGACACTGAACGAGCCCGCACTCGCGGCCGCTTGAGGCTCCGAGATGCGGCCCCCCGGGGTTTCACTACACGCCAGGGGCACCCGAGCGACCCAAAGAGACTCCAGGTGGCAGATGCGGTCGAGCGCGGGCCCCCACTTCGCCGTCCTCAACTCCGCAGGTGCGAGGCCCCGTTGAGGTCGAGGATCGTGCCGGACGACCATTCGGCGGCGGGGGAGGCGAGCCAGAGCACCGCCGCCGCGACCTCCTCGGCCGAGCCCAC
>NZ_JBIARL010000055.1:0-5255 GCF_042889835.1 Streptomyces sp. NPDC002463 | reverse complement strand
GCGCCGGCCGGTGTCCACTACAAGCTGGCCGCCAAGCCCGGTCTGGACTGCACCCCGCTGAAGGACCCGATCCCGGACGCCTGGACGATGACCCGCCCCGACGGCACCCGGTTCCTCTTCGGCTGCGACGGCTACCTGACCTCCACGGTGGACAAGAACGGCAACACCATGCTGTTCACCTACGAGGAGCGGAAGTCCAACAACAAGCCCACCAAGTTCCTGACGTACATCACCGACCCGGCGTCGCGGCAGACGCTGACGGTGGACTACTTCAAGAAGGGCGACAACTCCTACGAGTACGTCTCGGACACCGGCACCATCGCCACGGGCTCGAACCTGACCAACTCCAAGATCTACGACCACGTCAAGTCGGTCACCGACGTCTCCGGCCGTAAGATCAACTTCTGGTACACCGACAAGGGTCTGCTCGGCCGGTTCACCGACGGCGTGGGCTCCTCGCAGCCGAAGGTGTTCAAGTTCACCTACGACGCCACGCAGGGCAACAAGAACGTCAAGATGGTGGCGGCCACCGACCCCCGGGGCAACGCCACCAAGCTGGACTACTACGCCCCGCGGACCGGTGACGACCCGAAGTACCACTGGTGGACCAAGACCATCACGGACCGGCTGAACAACAACACGACGTTCGCCTACCAGGCCGACCCGACGAACCCGAAGTTCACCGACACCAAGGTCACGGACGCCGAGTCGCACTCCACGGACTACGTCCTGGACGACTTCTACCGCCAGGTGAAGTCCACCAACGCCAAGGCCGAGTCCCTGGACATGTCCTGGGACGCGGACAACAACGTCATCCTCATGAAGGAGGCGAACGGCGCCCAGACCACCTGGACGTACGACCAGAAGACCGGCAACCCGCTGACGAAGAAGGACGCGGAGGCCAACAGGAACGGCACCGCGGCGACGGTCTACACGTACCAGACCCGCGCGGACGGCTTCTCGGCCGACCTGGCCACCAAGACCTCCCCCGAGGGCCGCAAGTGGCAGTTCGGCTATGACGCCTTCGGCAACCTGAAGACGGTCACCGACCCCATGGGCGCCGCCACCACCTCGGTGCCCGGCGACTACACCACCACGTACGAGTACGACGCCTACGGGCAGTTGACCAAGGCCACCGACGCCAACGGCAACTCGACCGTCAACTCCGACTTCGACGTCATGGGCTACCCCAGGAAGATCACCGACGCGGAGAGCCACGCCACCTCGTTCGTCTACGACGAGCGCGGTCAGGTCACCTCGGTGACCGACGCGCTGGGCACCACCACCACCCAGACCTACGACACCTTCATGCGTCCGCTGGTCAACAAGCTGCCCAAGGACCAGGCGCAGGGGGTGTTCATCACCACCCCGGCTCCGGTGTACGACGCCAACGACAACGTCACCACCAGCACCGCCGCGGACGGCGTGGTCTCCACCGCGCTCTATGACACCGCGGACCAGGTGACCGAGTCGACCGGCCCGGACAACAACCTGAGCGGTCGTACGACGCGCTACACGTACGACAAGGTCGGCAACCTCAAGACCACGACCGAGCCCAAGGGCGTGGCGACGACCTCCGTCCCGGACGACTACGTCACCACCAACACCTACGACGAGATCTACCAGCTCATGGCGGTGGTCAACGCCCAGGGCGACAAGGTCTCCTACGAGTACGACAACGTCGGCAATCCGGTCACGGTCATCGACCCGAAGAAGAACGCCACCGCCGACACCACCGACTACACCAGCAAGAGCTCCTTCGACCTCAACCACCGCGTCACCAAGGTCACCGACGCGGCGGGCAAGTTCACCACGAGCGAGTACGACAAGGACTCGCTGCTGGTCAGGAGCACCGACAAGGAGGGCAACACCAGCGAGGTCGTCTACGACCAGCGCGGCAAGAAGATCGAGCAGCGGGTCCCCTACTCGGGCAGCACGCTTCGCATCACCAAGTTCGAGTACGACCAGATGGGCAACACCACCAAGGTGATCAGCCCGCGCGGCACCGCCACCGCGGCAGTGGACGACTTCACCAGCCGCACCGAGTACGACAAGCTCAACCGCCCGGTCAAGCAGTACCAGCCCTACGACCCGGCGGACGCGCGCTACAACGACCCCAACGTCTACACGCAGACGACGTACGACGTGGTCGGCCGCACCTCGCGGGTCTCCGCGCCGCCGTCGGCGGGTCAGACGGTCCGCAACGACACCGACTACACCTACTTCGACAACGGCTGGACCAAGACGTCCACCGACCCGTGGGACATCGTCACCTCCTACGGCTACAACACGACGGGCCAGCAGGTCTCGCGCACCCTCACCTCCGCCGGCGGTTCCAGCTCGCGGACCCAGGGCTGGGCGTACTACCCCGACGGCAGCATCCAGTCCCGTTCCGACGACGGCATCCCGGTCGGCGCCCACGTGGTGGTGGCGGACGACTCCGACACCCAGACCACGTCGGCGACCGGCACCTGGGCCACGGCCTCGGCCACCGGCCAGCAGGGCTACGACCACCGCACCCACGCGGCGGGCACGTCGACGGACACGTTCACCTGGACGCTGAACGTCCCGCAGGACGGCAGCTACACCGCCTACGTGAAGTACCCGACGACCTCGGGCGCCTCCACGGCGGCGAAGTACACCGTCACCCACGACGCCGGTACCACCGCCAAGACGGTCAACCAGACCACCGGTGGCGGCACCTGGGTCTCGCTGGGCTCGTTCACGTTCAAGCAGGGGATCGCGTCCAAGATCACCCTGGCGACCGACGCCTCGGGCAAGGTCGTCGCCGACGCGGTGAAGATCGTCCGCACCGTCACCGAGACGGACAACGAGAAGAAGAACTTCACCTACTCGTACGACCTCAACGGCAACCTCACGTCGATCACGGACGCCTCCTCGGGTGCCAGGATCGACACGTACTCGATGACCTACACCGGGCTGAACCAGGTCCAGAAGGTCAGCGAGTCGCTGTCCGGCGTCGAGAAGAAGGCCACGTCGTTCACCTACGACGCCAACGGCCAGAAGGTGACGACGAGTCATTCGGACCAGTACGCGCAGTACTTCTACGACGCGCGTGAGCTGGTCAAGACGGTGAAGGTCGGCAAGTCCGTCTCGGACGCCTCGCCGAAGGTCACCGACTACACCTACACCGACCGCGGCCTGCGGCTGAAGGAGACCAAGGCCAACGGCAACACGGTCGACTACACCTACTACCTGAACGCGGCGCTGAAGACCCAGAGCGAGAAGAAGCCCAACGGCACCCTGGTCTCCTCGCACACCTACGCCTACGACGCCAACGGCAACCAGGCGCAGGACGTCGCGTCCAAGATGAACGCCGACAACCACGGCGCGTACCTGAACTCCACCACGGACTACACCTACGACCCGGTCAACCGGCTCGCCCAGTCCGTGAAGACGGGAACCGGCGCGGGCACCGAGACCTACGTCCACGACAACAACGCCAACGTCGTCACCCAGACGATCAAGAACGTCACGACCAACTACACCTACGACCGCAACCGGCTCCTGAGCTCCAGCATCGGCGCCGCGACCAACAACTACAACTACGATCCGTACGGCCGACTGGACACGGTCGTCGCCGGCGGCAAGGTGGTCGAGGACCGGGACTACGACGGCTTCGACCACGTGGTCAAGAACGCCAAGCTGCAGACCGACGGGGTCACGACGAAGACGACCACCTACGTCTTCGACCCGCTGGACCGCACGGCGTCCAAGACGGAGGGCGGCAAGACCACCGACTTCAACTACCTCGGTACCTCCAGCGAGGTTCTGAACGAGGCCGTTGCCGGCGAGGTCACCAAGTCCTACCAGTACAGCCCGTGGGGCGAGCGCCTCACGCAGCTGAAGAAGAACACCGACGGCACCGAGGAGCTCGGCGTCTACGGCTACAACGGCCACACCGACGTCGAGACCCTCACCGACACCACCGGTGACACCAAGTCCACCTACGGCTACACCGCCTACGGCAACAACAACGACGCCGAGTTCACCGGCATCGACAAGCCCGACACGGCCCAGCCCGACAAGGAGGCGTACAACCCCTACCGCTTCAGCGCCAAGCGCTGGGACGCCGCCAGCGGCACCTACGACATGGGCTTCCGTGACTACAGCCCCGGCCTGAACCGCTTCACCAGCCGGGACATGTACAACGGCGCCCTGGCCGACATGCGGCTGGGCTCGGATCCCTTCACGGGGAACCGCTACGCCTTCACCGGCGGCAACCCCATCAGCGGCGTCGAGATCGACGGTCACAACTGGTGCGAAGGCGGCGCCTTCTGCCCCTGGGACGACAACTTCGCCTCGGCTTGGGTCGGCACCGTCGAGACGGTCGCCGACACGCTGGCCAGCCCCGTGCTCGCCGCGGAGCCGATCCTTCGGGACAAGTGCCCCGGATGCTTCGGAACCCCCGGCAATCCCAATGGAGTGGATCTGGGATTCGAATGGGTCGCGGGCACCGGACCCAAGCACCGGGACTTCGGCGGAAACGACGCCTTCACACAGTCGCTCATGGACCACTACCACGTCCAGCGCGTGCGGGAGATCGCGGCCGACAACATCAACATCGGCAACTACAATCTGGGTGCGAACGTGGCCCAGAAGTACAACAAGGAAACGGGGGTCATGGAGAACAACGGTCTGAATCACTCGCTGAACTCCAAGACCGTCTTCATGGACTTCACGTCGAACATGTCCGCGGCGTTCCTCGGTTCCTACAACATGGACTACACGGTCAAGTCCGTCGACAAGGAGGCGGGCACGGCGACCATTCAGTTCCATGTGAGCAACGACAGCACCATGAACTCCGGAACGCATATCGCTCCGGAGCTCGGCGGGTACAGCAGCTGGTGGTCCGAGAACATCGCCAAGCCTCTCAATTCGTACTACGAGACGGGGCGCTTCAGTACGAAGTCGCAGGACATCACGTGGGAGGAGACGGTCGACCTCAACGACCCCAAGGCTCCGTCGCAGTCCTCGTCCTCGTCCTCGTCGTCGGAGGATTCGAGTAGCTTCCTGGACACCGTGACAAGTTTCCTGGGCAGCCTCTTCTGACGGCAGGCTGACGCGCTCGTTCCCGCCGGTCGACCGGCGGGGCGCGCCCTGGAAAACGGCGGGGGGGGGGCCCCCGGCGCCCCCGGGGGGCCCCCCCCCCCCCCCCACCCCGGGGCCCCCGGCCCCCCGCCCCCGCCAAAAATATAAAAAGGAAAAAACAATGGCAAGTGAAAATTTAGGCC
>NZ_JBIARL010000054.1:0-6812 GCF_042889835.1 Streptomyces sp. NPDC002463 | reverse complement strand
CAACCGCGAGGGCACCATCGACGCGTACGGCTCCGACATCATCCCGATGCTCAGCTGAGCGTCGTCGGCGACGACTCCGGGCCTGAAGCCGTACGCATCGTGAGTTCGGCCTGGCGTTGTGCCACGTTCAGTGCCGACCCCCAGTCCCAGGTGGGACTGCCGCTCAGGCTGAGCACGACGATGTTCGCCCCGGCCGCGGCGCCGATGAGAAAGGTGGTGCCGACGTTCTTTCCCGTGGCGGCTTGAACGCTGTGCTGTTCCCGGGCCCATACCGCGGCTGCTCCGGGGAACGGCGGCACTTCCACATCCCGCTCGTCGGCAACTCCATGGGACGCTTTGGGATTCGACAGAAGGCGGCTGCCCAGCTCGGGCAGCGCCGTCTTCGCGTCGGATTCTGAGGCGAGCGGCACGACTTGGATCCAGATCCACCGGTCGTTTCCGTCGTGGTACGAGCGCCAAGCCGTCACGCTGTTGTTCGCGCGCGCCCGCTCGGACCAAGGCGTGCGTGGCCCGACCCGTCCTGTCGGCCACGTGCGTTCGTCGACCACATTCCATCGTCCGGGCAGGTCGTCGCCGGACAGCAGTGGAGGCAGGGAACCCTTGTTCTTCCTGCGCGTCGCGAAGCCGGCCCACGCGAGCCTCAAGTGCTGAATCATGCCTCAGTCTCCCGACATTCCCCAGAACGCCAGTCCCACGCAATCCCCCTCAGGGCTGTGGACGGGGGCACAGCAACCGGATCCGCGGAACATCGGGGGAAGTTCCGTCGGGTCCGTGCGGTAGACCTCCGCAATCCTTTCCTGCGTCGGCTGGGCGTTCCCGAAGTACTCGACAACTTCCTGTGGGGAGACGATTCGAATGGTGCCGTCCTCCTCGTAGTCGGTGTCATCGGTGAAGATCACTCGGTCGACGTCGAGGATCGAATGGGCTCCCTCCTCCTCCAGTGCCCCGCTCTCGATCAGGTCCGCGATGCTTTCAGGGAAGGGGTCTTGGTTCCGCCATTCGTCCTGAAAGACCTTTTCGCGGAGGTCGTTCAGAGCTTCCTGAGGGTTTCCGGGATTGTCCGTGAAGTAGATCCACCGAGATGATCCCACTTGTGGCTCCATTCGCTGCTGATATTCCAGGCTCAACATGGTAAGCCCGGTCGGGCACGCCCCTCGGCGTGCCCGACCGGATCGATGTTCGGTGTCAGAGCACCACGGCGCAGGCCGGCATGGCGGGCCCGCAGGCCGGGGAGAGCAGCTTCCCGGCCCACCAGAGCAAGCCGCCGACCGCGAGGGCACCCGCACCGGCCTTGACCTCATTCGGCACGGTCACGGGATCAGGCGCCGGAGCCGGTGCCGGTTTGGTCATCGGCACGTAGAACTCCTGGTATGTGACGACTCCGTGCTGGCCGGACCAGAAGTCGGAATTGTCGAGCTCCAGGAACTGGGCCTTCTTCCCTCCGGGACCGACCAGGGGGTACGGAAGCCGGAATCCCGGCTTGATGTCCATCCCCGCGTACTTCGGGTCCCGCTTCATGAAGTCGATGTACCAGTCGACGTCGTCGAAGCCGTATGCCTCTGCCGGTTCATGCTGGTTGTTGGTCCAAGGAAGCTTCGCCTTGTGCTTCAGCTCCCAGACGTAGAGGGTGTTCCCGTCCTGGTAGGTGATGTCCGCCTGGCCGTTTCCTCCCAGGCCGTTCTTCGCTCCTCCCGGGACTTCGGTCTCCATCTGGACGCGCCAGCCACCCGTCACCCCGTACTTCTCGACGGCCTGGGTCTCCAGCCACTCCCACAGGATGAGCTGTGCCATGTAATGCGTGTTCGATGTGATCGAGGCTGCCGCGGTCGAGGGCGTGGTGGTAGTCGGGCACGGTCCGATGAACCCGGCCGATCCGCAGCCGCTCGTGGGCGTACTCGGGCCGTCATCGGGCCGATGGCCGTCGAGCTCGACGCGGCTGGTGGGGTTGCCGCCGGTGAAGGCGTAGCGGTTGCCCGTGAAGGGATCCGAGCCCAGGCCCATGTCCGCCAGGGCGCCGTTGTACATGTCCCGGGAGGTGAAGCGGTTGAGGCCCGGGTTGTAGTCGCGGAAGCCCATGTCGTACGTGCCGGACTGGGCGTCCCAGCGCTTGGCGTTGAAGCGGTAGGGGTTGTACGCCTCCTTGGTGGGGTCGGCCGCGTCGGGCTTGTCGATGCCGGTGAAGTCGGACTTGTCGTCCGAGCCGTAGGCGGTGTAGCCGTAGGT
Source organism: Streptomyces sp. NPDC002463 (assembly GCF_042889835.1). NCBI lineage: Bacteria > Bacillati > Actinomycetota > Actinomycetes > Kitasatosporales > Streptomycetaceae > Streptomyces > Streptomyces sp. NPDC002463. The sequence goes on along the minus strand of NZ_JBIARL010000054.1, from coordinate 4,589 downwards.
GGCCTTGGTGTCCCCGTCCTTGGTGGTCAGGGTCTCGACGTCACTGTGGCTGTTGTAGCCGTAGTAGGCGTCCTCCGACGTGCCGTCGGCGTTGTGCTTGACCTGGGAGAGCCGCTCGCCCCACGGGCTGTACTGGTACGACGCGGTCAGGACGCCGGCGACCTCTTCGTCCAGCACCTCCTTGGACAGGCCGAGGTAGGTGAAGTCGGTGGTCTTGCCGTCGGCGGTCTTGGAGGCGGTGCGGTCGAGCGGATCGAAGGTGTACTTGGTGGTCTTCAGGGATCCGCCGTCGAGCTTGCTGCTCTCGATGACGTGGTCGAAGCCGTCGTACACGCTCCGCTCGATGACCTGACCGCCGCTGGTGACGGACTCCTGACGCCCGAAGGGGTCGTAGTTGTAGCTCGCCGAGACGCCCGACGTGGAAGCGCTCAGCAGGCGGTTGCGGTCGTAGGAGAACGTGGTGGACGTGCCCTTGACCGTCTGGCTGACGACGTTGGCGTTGTCGTCGTGGACGTAGGTCTCGGTGCCCGCGCCGTTGCCGGTCTTGACCGACTTGGCGAGCCGCTCGACCGGGTCGTAGGTGTAGTCGGTGGTCGAGTCGAGGTACGCCGCGTGATCGTCGGCGTTCATCTTCCTCGCCACGTCCTGCGCCTTGTTGCCGTTGGCGTCGTAGGCGTAGGTGTGCGAGGAGACGAGAGTGCCGTTGGGCTTCTTCTCGGCCTGCGTCTTGAGGGCCGAGTTGAGGTAGTAGGTGTAGTCGACCGTGTTGCCGTTGGCCTTGGTCTCCCGCAGCTTCAGGCCGCGGTCCGTGTAGGTGTACGCGGTGACCTTCGGGTCGGTGTCGGTCGCCGTCTTGCCGACGGAGACCGTCTTGACCAGGTCCCGCAGGTCATACGTGTACTTCGCGTACTGGTCGGGGTGGCTGACCGTCTCGGGCCGGCCATTGGCGTCGTAGGTGTAGGAGGTGGACTTCTTCTCCTGGCCGGCGAGCGCCTCGGTCACCTTCTGGACCTGGTTCAGTCCGGTGTAGGCGATGGTGTAGGCATCGATCCTGGCACCGGAGGAGGTGTCGCCGATCGAGGTCAGGTTGCCGTTGACGTCGTAGGCGTAGGCGAAGGTGTGCTTCTCGGTGTCGGTGTCGCCCGAGTTGTCGCGGACGAGCTTGACGCCGTCGGCGACGACCGCGCCCGTGCTGTTCTGGAACAGCTGGAGCTTGGCGGCGTTGCCCTGGGTGAAGGTGAACGAGCCGAGGCTGACCCAGCTGCCGGCGGCCGCGTTCTGGTCCTTGGTGACGTCGGTGGTGCCGGTGGAGTGGGTGACCGTGTACTTCGCGGCCGTCGCCGCCCCGGTGACCTGGGGGTACTTGACGTAGGCGGTGTAGGTGCCGTTCTTGGGGATGTTCAGGGTCCAGGTGAAGGCGTCCGTGCCGGTGCCGGCGGCGTGGACCTGGTGGTCGTAGCCCTGCTGGCCGGTCAGGCTGCCCTTGGTCCAGGTGCCCGTCGAGGTGGTGTTCTGGGTGTCGGAGTTGTCGGCCAGCACGACCGCGCTGCCGACCGGTACACCGTTGTCCGACTTGGACTTGAGCTTGCCGTCCGGGAAGTACGACCAGCTCATGGTGCGGTTCGAGGAACCGCCGGCCGATGTCAGGGTCCGGGCGGTCTGCTTGCCGAGCTCGTCGTAGTCGTACGTGGTGACGATGTCCCACGGGTCGGTGGACGACTTCGCCCAGCCGTTGTCGAAGTAGGTGTAGGTGGTGTCGTTGCGGACCGTCTGGCCGTTCGACGGCGGCAGCGAGTTCTTGGAGACCCGCCCGACGGCGTCGTAGACCGTCTGGGTGTAGACGTCGGCCTTGTTGTAGCGGGTGTCCGCCGGGTCGTACGGCTGGAACTGCTTGACCGGACGGTTCAGCGCGTCGTACTCGGTACGGGCGGTGAAGTCGTCCGCGGCGGCCGTGTCGACACCACGCGGGGTGATCACCTTGGTGGTGTTGCCGACCTGGTCGTATTCGTACTTGGTCGTCCGGTACGTGATGCCGGGGCTGGTGCCCGTGTACGGGACCTTGACCTGGGTCTGCTTGCCCCGCTCGTCGTAGGTGACCTCGGTGGTGTTGTTCTCGGCGTCGGTGGTGGCGACGACCAGGGAGTCCTTGTCGTAGGCCTTCCGGGCGGTCTTGCCCGCCGCGTCGGTGACCGTGACGGCTCGGTGGTCGAGGTCGTAGTCGGTCTTCTGCGTGTAGTCGGTGCTGTCCGCGGTCGCGTTCTTCTTGGGATCGATGACCGTGGTGACGTTGCCGACGTTGTCGTACGTGTAGGAGACCTTGTCACCGACGGCGTTGACCACCGAGGTGAGCTGGTAGACCTCGTCGTAGTTGTTCGTGGTGAGGTAGTCGTTCGGATCCGCGGTGGTCGCGGTGCCCTTGGGCTGGGTGGTCGTCCTGACGTTGCCGACCTTGTCGTAGGTGTAGGCGGACTTGCGTTCCGGACCCGTGGGGGTGTCCTTCGGCGCGGTCGCCTCGACGACCTGGTCCGCCGCGTCGTACACCGCGGTCGAGATCGCGCCGTTGGGGGCGGTGACCGTGGTGACGTTGTCGTTGGCGTCGTACACCGGCGCCGGCTTCGTGATCAGCACGCCCGCGGCCTGGTCCTTGGGCACCGTGCCGGCCAGCGGACGGCCGAACGTGTCGTACGTCTGCGTGGTCTTCTTCCCCAGCGCGTCGACGGATTCGGTGACCTGTCCGCGCGCGTCGTAGACGAACGTCGTGGCCTTGCCCAGCGCGTCGGTGATGGTGGCCGGGTACCCGGTCGGGCCGAAGCCGCTGTTGTCGGTCGGGTTGCCGTTGGCGTCCGTCGCCCTGGTCAGCTGACCGTAGGCGTCGTAGTCGTACTTCGTGGTGTAGTCGTCCGGCACCGAGGTGGTGGCGACACCCTTGGGGTCCGTGACCGTCTTCACGTTGCCGAAGGCGTCGTAACCGAACTGCCAGGTCCTGCCCTGCGGGGACGTCTTGCGGAACAGGTCCGCGGAGAAGCCGTCGGCGCGAGTCTGGTACTCGTACTTCGCCGCGTTCGCAGGCCACTTGGTGGTGTCGGAGACGCAGGACGCCGTCTGGTCCGGCACGCCCGCCTTGTTGTTCTCCGCGTCGCGCTTCCAGAGCGGGTAGCCCGTCTTCTGGTCGTAGCAGTACGCGGTCTTGGCGCCGTTGTCCTCCTCCAGGTACGTGACGTTGTTGTCCGCGTCCCACGACAGCTTCATCGACTGCGACTTGGCGTTCGTCGACTGGACGGCGCGGCCGAAGTCGTCGGTCACGTAGTCGGAGGCGTGGGACTCGGCGTCGGTGACCCTGGTGGCCGTGAACTTGGGATTGCCCGAGTCCACCGCGTACGTGAAGCCCGTGGTGCCCTGGAGACGGTCGGTGATCGTCTTGGTCCACCAGTGGTACTTCGGGTCGTCACCGGTCCGCGGGGCGTAGTAGTCCAGCTTGGTGGCGTTGCCCCGGGGGTCGGTGGCCGCCACCATCTTGACGTTCTTGTTGCCCTGGGTGGCGTCGTACTCGAAGCCGAAGACCTTCGGCTGGGTCGAGCCCGCGCCGTCGGTCAGCTTGGTGAGCAGACCCTTGTCGGAGTACTCGAAGGTGATCTTGCGGCCCGAGACGTCGGTCATCGACTTGATGTGGTCGATGATCTTCGGGCTGCTGCTGTCGGCCTTGGAGTAGTACTCGATCGTCAGCGTCTGACGGCCGGCCGGGTCGGTGATGTACTTCAGGAACTTGGTCGGCTTGTTGTTCGACTTCCGTTCCTCGTAGGTGTACGTCTGGGTGTTGCCGTTCTTGTCGACCAGCGACGTCATGTAGCCGTCGCAGCCGAAGAGGAACCGGGTGCCGTCGGGACGGGTCATCGTCCAGGCGTCCGGGATCGGGTCCTTCAGCGGGGTGCAGTCCAGACCGGGCTTGGCGGCCAGCTTGTAGTGGACACCGGCCGGCGCCTTCCACGAGCTCGTGGCCGCGTCCCAGCGGAACACGTGGGTGGTGCCGTCGCCGTCGGGAAGACGGATCTCCGTGGGGTTCGGCTTGGGCTGGAACTCCAGCGGCGCACCCAGGCGGATCGGCCCCGAGGCCTGGAAGGACCAGCCGTAGCCGGACACGGTGTCGGAGGTGTCCAGGCTGTTGTACGCGAACCGGGCGAAGGTGGTGACACCGCGACCGGGGTTGGTGAACGCGTTGTACTGCCAGACGGTGTTGCCCGACGCCATGTTGTTCATGACGGTCGAGCCGGCGCCGGTGTTCTTGCCGGTGTAGGAGTAGAACTTCTCCAGGCCGAGGGTGTTGGAGGTGGGGTCCTCCACCGCCACGTTCTGGGCCAGGCCGGGGATGCCGGAGGTGCCCGAGGTCCAGGTGCCGGTCGTCTTGTTGTAGACGTCCCAGGTCAGGACGTAGTCGGTGCGCTTGTTGCCGTTGTCCGAGTTGATCGGCGTCTTGATCTGCGCCTGCAGGCTGACCGAGCCGCCCGGGGCGACGTTCGACGGCAGGGCCGTCTGGACCTGGTTGCCGCCGGTGGTGACGTCCGTGCCGTCGGGCAGCGACCACTTGTAGGTCA
>NZ_JBIARL010000053.1:0-7025 GCF_042889835.1 Streptomyces sp. NPDC002463 | reverse complement strand
AGTCCTTGCCGGAGCGGCGGGTCTGGACCAGCGGGACGGTCCCGTCCTCGGCGGGCAGGGCCGTGGCCGCCGGGTTCCCCTCGGCGTCCCGGGTGACCAGGACGCGGTCGCCGGTGACCAGGGTCACCGTGGCGCTCTTCGTGCCGTGGCCGGCGCGGGCCGAGGCCTCGCTGCCGACCAGCGGTCGCTCGGCGGTCGTGTCGTCCTGCGGCTCTTCGGCCATGGACGGCGTGACCGCGGTGACGGCCAGGACGGCGGCGGTCGCCGCTCCCAGGGCCGTACGCGAAAACGGACGCATCGCTCTCCCCATCTGAATCCGGAAAAAGGGCATAAGTCACCCCTCGCCGGAGGCTGTTGGTGCTGCGGTGGCGCCACATTGGCAGAGGTGAGGGTGGTACAGGGATGATGGGAGAGGCGGGAATACGCCGTGGCCGTTTCCCGCCAGGTCACCAACGGAACGAAAGCCTCCGGCGAACGTCCCCGGAAGATCCGGGGCGCCCGCCGGAGGTGCGGCGAGGGGTGGGGCAGTCATGCTGGGAGCGATAGGACTCGACGAACGCCAGGAGTCCGCGTACCGCGCCCTGGTCGCGCTGGGCGCGGCCGAGGTCACCGATCTCGCACACCGGCTCGCCCTGCCCGAGCAGGACACCGAGCGGGCGCTGCGGCGCCTGGAGTCGCAGGGGCTCGCCGCCCAGTCCTCGGCCCGTACCGGCCGCTGGGTCGCGGCGCCGCCCGGGGTCGCGCTCGGCGCGCTCCTCACCCAGCAGCGGCACGAGCTGGAGCAGGCCGAGCTGGCGGCCAAGATGCTCGCGGAGGAGTACCGGGCGGAGGCGGCGGAGGCCGCCGTGCACGACCTGGTGGAGGTGGTGACCGGCGCGAGCGCGGTCACCCACCGCTTCCTCCAGCTCCAGCTGGGCGCGCAGGAGGAGGTGTGCGCCCTGGTGACGGGCAAGCCGATCGCGGTCTCCGGCCTGGAGAACGACGCCGAGGAGCAGGCGGCCGGGCGCGGGGTCCGCTACCGGGTGGTGATCGAGCGCGAGGTGCTCACCCTCCCGACGGGGCTCCTCGAACTGTCCGCGGCGCTCAGCCGCGAGGAGAAGATCCGGATCGCCGACCGGGTCCCCACGAAGCTGGTCGTCGCCGACCGGTCCCTGGCCATGGTCCCGCTGACCGGCCGCGGCGCCGAGCCCGCGGCGCTCGTCGTGCACGCGAGCGGGCTCCTGGAATCCCTGATGGGCCTCTTCGAGTCGGTGTGGCGGGAGGCGCTGCCGCTGCGGCTCGGGGCGGGCGCGCAGATCACCGAGGAAGAGGCACCGGGCCCGGACGTGATGGACCTGGAGATCCTGTCGCTGCTGCTCGCGGGGATGACGGACGCGAGCGTGGCCAAGCAGCTGGACCTGGGGCTGCGGACGGTGCAGCGGCGGGTGAAGGGGCTGATGGAGCTGACCGGGGTGACGACCCGTCTGCAGCTGGGCTGGCACGCGTACGAGAAGGGGTGGGTGGCCCGCGGCTGACTCCGGGGCGTATGGGAAGGTGAGCGGCCTGTTCCGCTTGCACCCTTGATCCTCTGGAGCTCAGCCCCCATGAACGGACGACGCCGTCGCGCCCTGCTGGCCACCGTGACCCCGATGCTGGAGCCCGGGGAGCGGATGGAGGTGACGTGCGTCGTCGGCCTGAGCACGGTCTCCGTCGGCCGGACCGCGGCCTTCGGCGTGGCGTCGGCCGTCCTCAGCGGTGGCTCGATGACCGCGATACCGGCGCCGGTCCCGATGTACCTGGCGATGACCGACCGCCGGCTCTTCGTCTTCCGGGCGGATCCGGTGTTCGCGAAGCCGGTCGCGCACACCATGACGATCCCGCGCGCCGGCCTGTTCCGCTCGGCGGTCAAGGAGCGGATCCTGAACTCCTCGATCATCCTCTCCTCGCCGAAGACCGAGTTCGCCCTGAAGCTCGTCTTCCCCCTGATCAGCCGCAAGGAACGGAACCTCGTGGTCGCCGCCCTGCCCCTGGCGGACTGACCCCCGCCCCGTACCTCGTCCGCCCGCCGCGACCTGCGAGAACCAGCGCCGTGCTGCACCCTGGGCAGCGTGGGTGTGTGGCAGCTCCTGATGATCGCGACGGTGATGCTGCTCGGCCTGTTCGGGGTGCTGACGCCCGGCGTGCCGGGGACGTGGCTGGTGTGGGCGGCGATGCTCTGGTGGTCGCTGCACGAGCGCACGGACCTGGCCTGGATCCTGCTCGCCGCCTCGACCGGCCTGCTGCTCCTCACCCAGGTGATCGTCTGGCAGCTGCCGCCACGCCGCTTCCGGGGCGTCGGCATCACCCGGCGCATGGTGGCGTACGCGGGGGTGGGCGCCGTCCTGGGCTTCGTCCTGATCCCGGTGGTCGGCGCGATCCCCGGCTTCGTCGGCGGGATCTACCTCTCGGAGCGGCTCCGCCTCGGCGGCCACGGCCAGGCCAGGGCGGCGACCCGGACGGTGATGCGGGCGGCGGGCACGAGCGTCCTCGTCGAGCTCTTCGCCTGCCTGCTGATCGTGGGCGCCTGGGCGGGGGCGGTGATCTGGGGCTGAGGACCACGTCCCGGACGGCCGCACGTCCGGGCAGCACGGCGGCCCCGCGCTCACGCCCGGGTGGCCACGCGGACTACGCCCCCGGAAGTCCCCACCCCGACGCCCAGGTAGCGCGCCGCGTACGAGCCCCAGGGCCGCCACTCCTCCGCCTCCGGGGCGCCCGCCGGGGCCACGTCGGGGTCGCCGAGGGCCCGCATCCGGACGAGCGCCGCGGCCTCGGGGGTCACGCCGGGGACGGCGAGCAGGGCGCGCTCGGCCTCGTCACGGTCGGCCCCGGGGTCGAGGCGTACGGCTCCGTCGGCGAGGGCGCGGGCCAGCGGCCCGGCGACGGGGTGGTCCGTCAGGGCGGCGGGCTCGGGGAAGACGTGGGTGAGGCTTCCGCAGGCGGTGGCCAGCGGGGTGCCGCGGAGCTCGACGACCCGGGCCGACGCCTCGGCGCCGAGGACCGTCCGCAGCGCGAACTCCTCGGGCTCGGCCGTGCCCGGGGAGCGCACGCCCGGCCTCGCGGCCACCTCGGCGGCGAGCCCGGGGGCCGCCCCGAGCCGCTCGGCGACCGCGTACGGATCGGCGTCGAGGTCGAAGAGCCGGCGCAGCCGGTGCACGGCGGTGGTCAGGTCGCGCAGCTCGGTGAGGTGGATCCGGGCCTCGAGCCAGCGGCCTCCGGAGCGCTCGTCGACGGAGACGACGCCGGTGCCGTACGGGAGGCGGAGCGTGCGCCGGTAGGTGCGGGCGCCGGGGGCGCCGACGACCTCCTCGATCCGGGGCACGGCCTCGGCGGCGAGCAGGTCGAAGACCTCGCCGGCCGCGTACGGTCCCCGGTGGGCGAGCCGCAGCGGCACCCCGGCGGCGAGCGCGGTACGGGCTCCCGCCCCGCTGCCCGCCTCGGCGCGCAGGGCCGTGGGGGTGCGCGCGTACACGGCACGGATCGTCTCGTTGAACTGGCGGACGCTGGCGAATCCGGCCGCGAAGGCGATCTCGGTGACCGGCAGGCCCGTGGTCTGGAGCAGCAGGCGTGCGGTGTGCGCCCGCTGGGCGCGGGCGAGCGCGACGGGCCCGGCGCCCAGCTCGGCGGTGAGCTGGCGCTGCACCTGCCGGGTGCTGTAGCCGAGGCGCACGGCGAGGCCGGGCACGCCCTCGCGGTCGACGACGCCGTCGCCGATCATGCGCATGGCGCGGCCGACGACGTCGGCCCGGACGTCCCACTCGGCGGAGCCGGGCACGGCGTCGGGCCGGCAGCGGCGGCAGGCGCGGAAGCCGTGGCCCTGGGCGGCGGCGGCCGTCGGGTAGAAGGAGACGTTCTGCCGCTTGGGGGTGACGGCGGGGCAGCTGGGGCGGCAGTAGATCCCGGTGGTCCGGACGGCGAAGAAGAACTCCCCGTCGAACCGCGCGTCCCTGCTGCTGACCGCCTCGTAGCGGGTGTCGTCGTCCCTCATGGCTCCCAGTGTGCGGGAGGCGCCCCGCCCCGGCTCGCGGTTTTCGGACACCGCGGTCGGGGCGGGCGGACCGGCCCTGGGGCATGACCCGAAAGACAGGCCCTAGCCGAGCCGGCCCTGGCGCTTGAACTCCATCTGGGCCTTGCCGCCCGCGCCCATGCGCTTCCACTCCTTGAGCATCTCGGAGCGCACCCGGGCGTCGGTCTTGGCCACGATCCGCCGGTTCTCGCGGATCAGCTTGCGGTAGCTCTCCAGGCGGCGCACGGGCAGCGAGCCGTCCTCGATCGCCGCCGTCACCGCGCAGCCGGGCTCGGACTCGTGGGCGCAGTCGTGGAAGCGGCAGTCTCCGGCCAGGTCCTCGATCTCCGAGAAGACCTGGCCGACGCCGGCCTCGGCGTCCCAGAGTCCGACGCCGCGGAGTCCGGGGGTGTCGATGAGGACTCCCCCGCCGGGCAGGACGAAGAGGTTGCGGGTGGTCGTCGTGTGGCGGCCCTTGCCGTCGACGTCGCGGGCGGCCCGGACGTCCATCACGTCCTCGCCGACGAGCGTGTTGGCGAGGGTCGACTTGCCGGCGCCGGAGACGCCGAGCAGCACGGTCGTGCCTCCCGCGATCGTCGCGGCGAGCACGTCGACGCCCTCTCCGGTGGCGGAGCTGACGGGCAGCACCTGCACGCCGGGCGCGACCGTCTCCACGTCCTCGACGAGGTAGGAGAGCCCGACCGGGTCGGGCACGAGGTCGGCCTTGCTGAGGACGACGGTCGGCTGGGCGCCGGACTCCCAGGCCAGGGCGAGGAAGCGTTCGATCCGGCCGAGGTCGAGCTCGACGGCGAGCGAGACCGTGATGACGGCGTGGTCGACGTTGGCGGCGAGGATCTGCCCCTCGGACCGCTTGGAGGAGGTGGATCGCGCGAAGGCCGTACGGCGCGGCAGGCACGTGCGCACGTAGCGGGGGTCGGCGCCCTCGGGGTCGACGGCGGCCCAGTCGCCGGTGCAGACGACGCGCAGCGGGTCGTGCGGGGTCACGAACGCCGTGTCGGCGCGGATGACGCCCTCGGCGGTGGCGACGTCGCACTGACCACGGTCGACGCGGACGACGCGCCCCGGGATCAGCCCCTGGGCGGCGTGGGGCGCGAAGTCGGCGGCCCAGCCGGAGTCCCAGCCGTGGGCGTCGAGCAGCGAGGAGGAAGAGGACAGGGAGGAAAGCGGGAAAGACAAGGGGGACCCTTCGAAGGGTGGCCCCGGCGGCGCGCTCCGAGCGCGCGGAAGTCGAGTGGGTGTCAGCCGGAGACCACAGGGGTGGGAACGATGAACTCCTGAATGCGGGCAGAGCCCGTCACCGTGACAGTCATCACTGTCCTCACCTCCTGCTTCTTGCTCGACGAACCGACACCGTCCCTCTCGGGAACGGATGAGCAGAACCATAGCCCGACCCCAGTGCACGGCACCACCGATTTAATCCGAGACCTCACCCGCCCGGCATCGGCTGCAGACGTGACCGCCGACGACGGGGCAGGACCGTACGACGGCGATTCACCGGGCTTCGGCGACCACCTGATGGAGTCGCAGGCCGACGGGATCTCGAACAGCTCAACGCGGCGCCGGGGGCGGGCCGGTGATCCAGCCGAGTTCGTAGGCGTGCCAACCCAGTTGGATCCTGGTGGTGCCCCCTGCCAGGTCCATCATCCCCTTCACCCGCCGCTTCACGGTGCGCAGGCCCATCCCCAACTGCTTGGCGATGCGCGCGTCGGTCATTCCGACCAGCAGCAGGGCGAGGATCCGGAGGTCGGTCGCGTCGGGTCCGGCGGGTTCGTTCTCGATCAACTCCCCACCGATGCCGAGCCGGAGCGGCAGCGCCTTCCGCCACACCCGCTCGAACAGGCCCATCAGCAGTTCCAGCACCCCGCTCGCGTGGACCACCAGAGCCGCGGGTTCGGAGCCGTCGCCACCGAGTGGCACCATCGCCAGCGTGCGGTCGGCCACGACCAGCTTGGTCGGGACCGTGTCGACCAGCCGGACCTCCTGCCGGCGCCCGAGTCCCACGGCCAGTTCCGTGCGCTGGCCCGGCAGCGTCAGGGCCTCGCGCTCCAGCACGACGCGGTACGCGACCCCGCGGGCCACGGCCGCGTCCTCGACCGGGTTCTCCAGCGGGGCGACGGCGACCGGCGTGCCGGTGACCAGGACGCACAGCTCCTCCACCGCGCCCATCTGGAGCTGGAGGAAGCGGTGCGAGACGGCCTTCGCTCCCGTCACCACCTCCACCAGGTGGTGCACCGCGGGCTCCGCCACCTCCGAGCGGTAGGCGTCCGCCAACAGCGCGACCGCGTGTTCGGTCTCGTCAAGGACCTGCCGCTGCCGGGTGAGCAGCGCGCCCAGGGCGATCCCGGGCGGAGCGGCCACCCAGCGCCCCGGGCGGGGCCGTGCGGCGAGGCCCTGCTCCTCCAGGCGGTGCAGCGCGGCGGCCACGGCGGTTTCGCCGAGCGCGAGGCGGCGCGCGAGATCGTCCTGTGCGGCACCACCGAGTCTGACGAGGCCGCGGTACGCCGCCTCCTGCGTCTCGTCGAGTCCAAGTGCTCCGAGCATTCCCGCCCCCCCTTTTTCGGAAGGTGTCCTTCCACCGTCTCCGTGGCGGGAAACGGCCGCGGCACCTTCCCGCCCGCGACCGCTGTTCCGCACGGCCCGCCGCTCTTGCCAAGGTGTCGCCACCGCACCGGCAACGACCAAGGGAGAACGATGCCCCCGATATCGCGTACGGCCCTGGGAGCGGCGACCGCCGCCGTCCTGGCCGTCACCGCGCTCACGCCGTCCGTGGCCGCCCAGCCGGGACCCGGCGCCCCCGGCGGCGGACCGCTCGTCGGCACGCAGGCGGCCGTGCAGCGCACGGACAGGCCCGTGACGGTCACCCTCGTCACCGGCGACCGGGTCCTGGTGGCCACGGACGCCTCCGGCCGCGCCTCCGCGACGGCGCTGCCGCGCGACGACGGCAGCGTCCCGCTCCTGGAGACCCGTCAGGTCGGCAAGGACC
>NZ_JBIARL010000052.1:0-8757 GCF_042889835.1 Streptomyces sp. NPDC002463 | reverse complement strand
AGAGCTACGCGGCAGGACTTCACCTTCGAGGATCGATCATGTGGCTGAAACACATCACCGCAGCCACATGATCCGAACCTCGAACAGCTCCTAGAAGAAGCCGAGCCTCTTCGGCGAGTACGACACGAGAAGATTCTTCGTGTGCTGGTGGTACACGCCTCGCATGGCCGCTGACCAGCGGAAACGGCCCCGATTGGGCCAAGCTGCAGGCGGCTGGTCCGCGTGTGGCCCGGATCTTGGTCGGCACGGAAGACCCCTGACCGTCGCCCCGTGGCGGCGGCAAGGGGGCACACAAACGAGGGGTGTGCCGACAGGGCTCCACGGAGCATGCCTCGACATGACGCTGGACTGCCGACCGCCGATATAAGTGCGAACCATGGCGGCATCGCAGCCCTTCAGCCGTGCGGAGCTGGCCGACGGGCCTGACCCAGCGGAGCGGCGTGCCGATTACTCCGGGCGAGGGCTGATGGTGCTTCGGCAGCCCAACTTCGGGTATCGGCGGAGAGCCGCCGGTCATGGGCCGAAGCGGCGAGCGGCTGCCTTGTGCTTCCTGAGCATGAGGGATCAAGGACCAGCAACAGTAGCGCGGCCTCGACTCCTTCAGCAGGACGTACGACGGGGCTCCGGCGACCCCGTACCGCCCGGTCGCGGCTGGACAGCGCGTGATGTCGGCGCGGACGGCCGTCAGGCGGCCCGCGTACTCCTCGGCGATACCACCCACCAGGAGGTCCATGGCCCAGCCGGGATCGATCGCCTTGGGCCATGTCCCGGGTGAAGTACGTGAGGACCTGGGCGTCGCTCGTCCCGAGGACGAAATCGAACTCCGCGTCCTCGCGGGGTTGGTGCACCCGCTTCACCACGAAAGCTCCTGACCTCGCGTTCCGTCGTTCCACCCAAATCATCCCCCGCGCGCCGCGAACCCGACGCTCAGCCGGTTCCCCTCGGTCGGCCCGGCCCTGGACCTGTCCGACCCTCAGCGCCCGACCCGTAGGCGTACGGGCGCGACTTCCCGCTCGTACAGCGGCAGCGACACACCGGACGGCCGGCGGGACGTTCGACACACGCCCTACGTCAGCGCATCGCCTGCCAGGTCGTCCTCGTCCCCGGCCAGCCGCTCCGGACCTGCCGGAGCGGTCCGCGGCGAGCTCCCGGCCCGCAGGGCAGCGACCTCGCCCCGGAGCTCAGCCAGTTCCCGGTGCAGTGCCTGGATGGCGACGATGGCCACGCCGTTGGCGTCGGTGCAGCAGATCGTCCTGTCGTTCTCACCCACCCCGAACGCTTTCCACCAGTCCTGCGCCATGGGTCCCAGGTGGCGTACGTGGGGAGGGTCCCAGTGATATCGCCACGTGCTGACGGGCAGCCGCACCACCTGTTCCAGCACCCGGTAGCCATTGACCGGATCGCTGGCGCCCACCACCTCCGGCACGGCCCCCGACGCCAGGCCAGAGGCGGAAGCGCCCTGTCGAAGACGCTTCCTGACCAGGGGCGGCATCCGCAGCCCGGCCAGGGTTTCCCTCAACCACCGGCCGCTCATCGTTCCCAGACCACCGCGACGACGTCGGTCTTCAGCCCGCGATCCGAGAAGAGCAGGCTGCCCCCTCCACCGCGGTTGGCCGGGTGGTTCACCGGGAGTTGGACGAGACCATTGCCCAGCCCGCTGCTGTGGGTGGTCTCACCGACCGCCGTGACGTCCCGCTCCTGGTTGATCATCGTGGTGTCGTAGGCGGGATTCCCGACCGCCAGCACGTTCGTGCTCGCCACGGCCGGAACGCTCAAGGCGCCCGTGCAGGTGGCCGCCGTGGCCGACAGCACCAGCAGGCGACGGGTGACGCGCTTCGTGGACATGGGGGGCTTCCTTTCGGTCGGGACGCCGTGTGCGTCCGCGATACCGCTAACGGCCTAACGGCGCGAAAGGTACGTGGCCTGCGCGCCGCGCTCAGGCCGCGGGCACCGAAGCTGCCAGTACTACGTGACACCAGCGCCGCCCGCCGGCGGCATCACATCCATGCCGGACGCGCAATCGCGAGGGGTCTCGTCCGCTCGATCACCGTCGTGCGCGACGGATTCAAGTCCTCGGGGGAGCGATCATCACCTGCCCGCGAGTACGGGTGAAACGCCGCTGTTCGGCGCACGACGCAGCGAGAATCCGACAGCCTGAACGAGGGGCCATGTGAATCCGGCTAGTTCAGTGCGACAGGCATCAGGGCGTCTCACGACGGCGGCATAAGTGCCACGGGCGTGTCATCGAGGCTGAGGCTGTGCCACGAATCTGAGGACCTACATCCGTGTAGGGTCTCGTGGCTCGTGGCATGACGCAGCGTGCTGACTCACTCCCCAGCTTCAGGTGAGCAAATCCGTAATACCGTGTCGAAGCCAGGCAAGCCCTGACATCATCTGCGAATGATCGTCACACCGATACCCGGCGCTCACCGCGGCAACGTCCTCCAGGTGCTCCGGAGCGTTCACACCGCCGCCATCAACCTGGGCAACTACCACCAGCCCGAAGAGAACCTGCTCAAGTACCTGACTTGGGCGACAGAGTCGGTCCGCGTCCTAAACTCGCAGATCCGCCCCAAGGACATCGACGCGCTCGTGCGCACCCCGCAATACTGGGCCCTGCTCGCCGGCGCGGGGCAGATCAACGGCCGGCTGGAGGCTGCGCTGTCGAATGGGCTCATCGACCTTGAGGTCCGCCAGCGCGTGGAAGCGTTCGACCTGGCGGTCAAGGCGTTCACGGAACAGATGACTCGATGGCCCGAGTCCACCTCCGTGCTCGTGCTCGACACAGGGCTGTTCATCAAGCACCCGACGAAGTTCGAAGAGACCGACTTCGCTGCCCTGGCCGGCACCGAACGAGATATCCGGATCGTCGTACCGATGGTCGTCGTGGAAGAGCTGGACCGGCTCAAAGAGTCTGGCAATCAGCAGGTCCGTTGGCGCGCGGGCTACAGCCTCGCAGTACTCGACCGGCTTCTTGAAGAGCGGGCGCCTCTGCCCACGGCCACGGTGGAAATCCTCATGGACAACCCCGGGCATGCGCGGCTGTCGGAGGCGGATGACGAGATCGTGGACCGAGCGCTCACCGTGCGCACGATGGCGGCTGGCCCAGTCCGACTGATCACGTACGACACGAGCATGGCGATGCGAGCGAAGTTCGCGACCCTGCCCGTACTGAAGCTGCGCACGGGCGCAGGCACTGGCAAGGAGCCGGGGAAGAAATAGAGCCCCTCACGCACCAGCGGGGCGCGAGCCACCCAAGCGTCCCCGCGTCATGGCGGAGCGCAGGTCAGGCCGCGACGAGCTCCTGCTCGCGGTCCGGCGTCTTGACCTTGGGCTTCTTGTTCGGCAGCGAGAGCCGGAAGACCTTGTGCCACGCGGAGAACACCTGCTTGGGCAGCGGCCCGGTGACGTACTCCAGCTCGTACTTTTCGAACAGCGCGCGCACCTTCACCGCGACCTCGGCGTACCGGTTGCTCGGCAGGTCCGGGAACAGGTGGTGCTCGATCTGGTGCGACAGGTTGCCGGTCATGAAGTGCATGGCCCTGCTGCCGCTGATGTTCGCCGAGCCCATCATCTGGCGCAGGTACCACTGGCCGCGAGTCTCGCCCTTGATCGACCGGCGCTCGAAGACCTGCACGCCCTCGGGGAAGTGCCCGCACATGATCACCGAGTGGGACCAGATGTTGCGGACCAGGTTCGCGGTGAACGTGGCGGCGAGCGTGGTGAGGAACGACGGGCCCGACAGCAGCGGGTGGATCACGTAGTCCTTGAGCACCTGCTTGCGGATCTTGCGGCCCACGGCCTTGGCCCGCGCGCGGAACTCCGGGTTCTTGCGGCGGCGCCTGTGCAGGTTCTTGCCGAGCTCCAGGTCGTACGCCGCGATGCCGTACTCGAAGAAGCAGGCGTTGATGAAGTTCCACAGCGGCTGGCCGAGGTGGAACGGGTGCCACCTTTGGTCCTCGTCGACGCGCATGATGCCGTAGCCGAGGTCGTTGTCCTTGCCGATCACGTTGGTGTAGGTGTGGTGCAGCTCGTTGTGCGAGTGCTTCCACTGCTCGGACGGCGAGACGTGATCCCACTCCCAGGTGGTGGAGTGGATCTTCGGGTCCCGCATCCAGTCCCACTGGCCGTGCAGGATGTTGTGGCCGATCTCCATGTTGTCCATGATCTTCGCCACGGACAGACCGGCGGTGCCGAGCAGCCACGCGGGCGGGAAGAACGAGAACAGCAGCACGCTCCTGCTGACCAGCTCGAGCTTGCGCTGCGCCGAGATGACCTTACGGATGTAGGCCGCGTCCTTCTCGCCACGGTCGGCGATCACCTCGTCGCGGATCGCGTCCAGCTCGCGGCCAAGCTCCTCGATCTGCTCCGCGGTCAGGTGGACGGTGGGGTCGATGGCGGTCAAGGTTGTTCCTACCGTTCGATGTCGCAGGGGCCCGCCGCGGCGGACACGCAGGTTTGGATGAGGACACCCGGCTCGGCCTCGGTGATCTCGCCGGTACGCATGTCGCGGACGGCGCCCGCCTTGAGCGGCGTGACGCAGCCGAAGCAGATTCCCATGCGGCACCCGGACGGCATGAGCACGCCGGCCTCCTCGCCGACGTCCAGCAACGGCGTGGCACCGTCCGCGTCGACGGTCTTGCCGGTGGCGCTGAACGTGACCTCGCCGCCGTCACCGGCGACGACGATGCTGGGGCGGAAGCGTTCGGTGTGCAGGCGCTCTTGCACGCCGTATTCGCTCCAGAGCTCTTCGGCGGCGTCGAGCAGGCCCGCGGGCCCGCAGGCCCAGGTCTCGCGCTCGGCCCAGTCGGGCACCAGTTCGTCGAGACGGGCGATGTCGAGCATGCCGTCCGTGTCAGTGTGCACCTCGGTGAGCCGCAGCTTCTCGTCCGCGACCAGGTCGTGCAGTTCGTTGCGGAAGATCACGTCTTGCGGCTGTGGCGCGCAGTGGACCATGACGACGTCGTCGAACTCGATGTCACGCAACATGCCCATCACAGGCGTGATGCCGCTGCCGGCCGTCAGGTAGAGCACCTTGGCGGGCTTGGCCTCCGGCAGCACGAAGTCACCGGTTGCCTGGTCGAGCTGGACCATCGTGCCCGGTTTCGCCCTGCGGACCAGGTGGTTGCTGACCTTGCCGTCCGGGATCGCCTTCACGGTGATCGTGACGCGGCCGTCCTGGCGGTTTGTCGGCGAGGTGATGGAGTAAGCACGCCACAGGCGCACCCCGTCGACGTCGACCCCGATCCGCACGTACTGACCGGCCGTGTGACCGCGCCAGCCCCGTCCCGGCCTGATCACGACAGTAGCGGCGTCACCCGTCTCGGGGTGCACGGCCTCGATGCGCCCACACAGGTCAGCGCCCGCACGCAGCGGGCTGACCAGGTCGAGATAGTCCGACGGCAGCAGCGGCGTCGTGACCATCTCCAGCAGTTTCCACGCCCTGCTGCGGAGGGCTGCACTCGTCATGACTCCAGCTTGCTGCGCCTCAGGGCGTAAAGTCCTGACCGTAGGACGTAAATCTGGTCGGCTGAATTGTTCGCAGGGAATAAAGCATGAGCCATCCAATCCGGAGGGTCACCGAACTGGCCCTGGATGAGACGACGGTCACCGCACTTCGGGCCGCGCTGAAGACCACCGCCGACGAGGTCGTCCAGGCGATCATCGACGAGGTCCCTCCCTACGCCAACGCCCTTTCGGGCCGCATGGGCGGCACCATCCGCCGAGCCGTCCGCACCGCCCTGGGGCACTACCTGGACCTCGCGAGCGGGAACGCCACAGGCGGCGACGCCGGTGACGCAGCCTACGAGCTGGGCCGCGGCGAGGTGCGATCCGGCCGTTCGATGGACGCCCTGCTCAGCGCATACCGCGTCGGCGCCCGCGTGGCCTGGCGATGCCTGGCAGCGGGTGCAGTACCCGCAGGCCTGCCCGCCGCCGAGGTCGCCAAGTTCGCCGAGCTGACCTTCGCCTACATCGACGAGCTCTCCGCCGCGAGCGCCGCGGGCCACGCCGACGAACTGGCCGCCCGGGGCAGGGCCCACGAGCGCCACCTGGAACACCTGGCCCGCGACCTCCTCGCCGGCGCGAGCCCGGACGTGTTGCTGGCCTCTGTTCAACGGGCCGGGTGGCAGCCTCCGGTTTCGCTGACCGCGGTTCTGCTGCCCGCCGCCCAGGCTCGGCCTGCCTACCGCGCGCTCGACCCGAGCACCCTCGTCCTCGACGATCTGCCGGACGCCTTCGGTGTGCTGCTCGTCCCCGATGCCGACCGGTCACATCTCTTGCGGCAGCTGACCGACCGCACCGCCGTGGTCGGCCCGGCCCGGCCATGGACTCGTGCGTCCGCCTCGTACGCACGCGCCGTACGCGCGCGCTCCCTCTCCCCTGATATTCGCGACACCGAGGACCACCTGCCCGAGCTGGTGCTGAGCGCCGACGTGGACGCGTTCGCAGACCTGCGTGCCCGAGCCCTCGCACCGTTGCGGACCTTGTCTGTCGCGACCGCACGGCGGCTGGAGGAGACGTTGCGGGAGTGGCTGCTGCACCAGGGCAGGCGGGACGAGGTGGCGGCGGCGTTGTTCGTCCATCCCCAGACCGTCCGGTACCGGATGTCGCAGCTGCGGGAGCTGTTTCCGGATCTCGCATCGCCGCATCGGGTCCTTGAACTGACGTTGGCGGTCGGTCTTCGGGTCAGCTGACGCATACTTCGACCGTCCACGACCGAGTCCGCGAGCGATCCACTATGGCCCGTGTACGCAATCGACGCTGAGAATACGGTGCCGTTTGTAGGGTCTCGCACTTCGTGGCACGGGTCGGGCTTCTTCGAACCGTCTCACAAACGTGGCATTTCTCGGAGAGAGCCCTTGCTGGGCGGCGGTCGGCCGAGCGGGTACATCCCGGCCCCACTCGCTCTGACGGAGGCCGTGACGCCGGCCGGAGCCTGACCGCCGTTGGCTTGCCCTCGGGAGAAGAGGTGCGCCGTTCTGAGGTCAGCAGCCTTGCCGAGGTGGCACCTCAGCCCCTGCGGACTCGCCGGGGCCGAGTGGGTGCGCGGCTCCCACGACGTCCTCCTCGGCGACCTCTTCCGGCACTACGCCAAGTTCCTGGACGGCGTGCGAGCGCAGGCCAACCGCCTCAACGAGAAGTCCATGGAGGAGTGGGACCGTGTCAGCCGGGGCCAGGCGCCTGAGCGGTGAGTCCGGAGTTTGGTCCGTGACTGGTCCGGAAGTGCTGGTCAGGGGTGGGACACCGGTGGGACGAACTGGGAGTTTCGGCGCAAACGAGCTCCCTCCCTGTGCGGTGTCAGCGAGAGGCGCCTGACCGGTGAAAGCCCAGGTCAGGCGCCTCCTTTTGTGTCCCTAGAAGAACCCGAGCTTCTTCGGCGAGTAGCTGACCAGCAGGTTCTTCGTCTGCTGGTGGTACAGCAACTGCACCCATGCTGACCTTGTGAAACGGCAGTAGGTGCGGCTCTGTGGCGGGGGCTGGTCCGGAAATGGTCCGGATCTTGGTCCGATGGGCGCCCGCCAGGGCCGTGTCTCGGCTGGGGTGGCAGTGATGGGGGTGATCGGGACCGGATGGGTCAGGTGGGTGGCTGCACGGATACCCACACCGGATCGACGTGCAGACGCGAGCCCGTGGGCCGTTCCAAGGCCAGGGAGCGGGAAGTCCCTGTTCTCCCCTTCGGGACTCGGTCAAGGGTGCTGGACCGGTCGGCCCTGGCCTATCGGGCGATGCCGGCGTTGCTGATGCGGGGCCACCCGTAGTGGTCCTTCCAGCGGAAGACGGTCGCGGCGCGCCAGTCGAGCTGCCATCCGGGCGTCGCGCCAGTCGTCGGGGTTAGGGTGCCGCGGGCATCGATCACCTTCGGGTTCGCGACGCGGGAGGCTAGGCGGACGGGGCCGATGTGCCGGTACGCGGGCCACCCGACACCCGCCCCGCCGTACACCTGTGGCCGGGCGTGCCCACCACCCGGCGGGCACAGGCCTGACTGCGTATCTGCTGCCGCACCGATGGCCAGCCTGCCACGTTCGCAGATGCCCACGCAGAGGGGCCAGGCCCAGCACGATCCGTACCCAGGGGCCCGGGAGCCTGTGCCCCCACCGGGCCGCCCCCGAGTCGGCGTTGCGGGCCTGGGTACGAAATCGACGATACCGAGATCAGGGACTATTCGTAAATGTACTCCCATTCGGAGCAGGCAACCGGAGTCGTGTCCGAGGCGCCATCCACCGTGCACACTCGCATCTTGTACGTGTAGATGCTGTAGAGGTTTCCGTCGGTCTTGTAGACACCGCCGGCGTCAGCCCCCTTGCCGTTATACCAGGAGGCCCACGGCGACTCGCTCTTTTCTACATAGGCACGCACACCGTGACCGTCGGCAAGGTAATCAAAGAGGCCGAAGTCATCGCCGTCGTCGTAGAAGTGCAGAGCTCCGGCGAGCTTGCCGCCACTGTAGAGGTATACGGCCTGGTCCGTAGCGGAGGCCGGAGTGGCGATGCCCACCAGGAGGGCGGGTACGGCCAGGAGGGTAAGCCATTTCTTGGACATGGAAACACCCTTGATTCGTTTCAGTGAACAGATCGCACTGCACGGCAATCGTTCCACGTGGGACATGATGGAAGGTCGCACGTTGACAGCCACTTCAAGGGAGTGCGGAAATATCCGACCCCCGGAAATATCTGTGCGAGTCGCTGTTCTCGCCGACAGGCCAAGAACGTACACCGACCCGAACCTTCGCGCTACGGGTTTGCGCCCAGGAATCGG
>NZ_JBIARL010000051.1:0-8969 GCF_042889835.1 Streptomyces sp. NPDC002463 | reverse complement strand
GGGCGATCGGTCGTGATCTGTCGCCGGGGGAGCGGGCGGGGCTCGCGGGTGGGGAGCGGGCGGCGCGTAAGCATGATGTGTTTCTTGCCCGGCCGCGTCCCTGGCGGAATCAGGTGTGGGAGACCGACCACGTGCAGGCGCCGGTGCTGGTCGATGTCGAGGGCCGGGCTCGTAGGCCGTGGATCACGTGGTTCACCGACTGCGCCACCAACGCGATCAGCGGTGTTGCGGTGACGCCGGTGTATCCGTCGCGGGAGTCGGTGCTGGCCGGGTTGCGGGCGGCCGTGCTGCGGGAGGAGCCCTACGGTCCGTTCGGCGGTCTGCCGGAGAAGGTACGGGTGGACCGCGGCAAGGACTTCCTGTCCCAGACGGTGACCGCGGCGTTCATTGTCCTGGACGTGACGGTGGAGGATCTGCCCGCTTACACCCCTCACCTCAAGGGCACGGTGGAGGACCTGAACCGGGCGGTGGAGAGCATGTTCCTGGCCGCGCTGCCGGGCTATGTCCGCCAGCCCCGCCCAGGCAAACGGGCTTCCCGCTCGAAGGACGAGGTGCTGCTCGGCTTCGAGGACTTCACCACCCGCCTTCTGACCTGGACACACTGGTGGAACACCGAGCACCGCCCCGCGCCCCTGCAGGGCAGGACTCCGCTTGAGGCGTGGCAGGACGATCTCACCCCGCTGCGGGACGTACCGGCCGCGGACCTGTGGACGTTCACCCTGGAGGACGCCGGCACCCGTGCGCTGACCACCCGCGGCGTCCGCTTCAGGAAACGTGACTACGTAGGGGCGTGGATGACCGGCCAGGCCGGGATCCAGGTCCGCATCCGTTTCATGCCGCACCATGACCACCGCATCGAGGTCTACCACGCCACCATCGGCCGCTACCTCGGCCCCGCGGACCTTGCCGACCAGGCCACCGACGAACAGATCAGCGCCGTACGCAAGGCACGAGCGGCCCGCACCCGCCGCCTGAAGAAGGACCTCCAGGTCTCCCAGCGTGAGCGCTACGCCGCCGCCACCCAGGCCGAAGCCCCCAAGCGGCTCGGCGCACTGACCACCACCCAGGCCGGCACAGAACTTGCAGCTGTTACCGACACCGACCTGTCAGCCCTCGCCTTGCCCGACCTGATCCCGCCGGCCGCGCCGCCGGCCGGGTGGCGCACTCCCGCTTTTCTGGCCGCGCTGACCGGCCCCGGCCGGCCCGACCCGCCTGCTCCGAGCGGTGCCTGCGCCCGTCAAGTCCCAAACGGACAGATTGCACCGCTGGATTCGGCGCCATCCGTTCCGAGTGGTGCCTCTGTCCCCGAAGCCCCTCACGGGCAGACGACGTCTGTCCCCGCCGACGACGCAGGCTCCTCGCTGCCTCGCTCCACCGACGAACACGAAGACGCCTCGTGACCGCGGCCACCTACCAGTACGTCGATCTCCCGGACGCCTGCGTGGTCACCACCCGCGCCCTGCTCTCGGCCCGGGAGAACATCACCGACACCGTCGCCGCCCGCGCCATGATGTGCATCCACGGCGGCGCCGGCGCCGGCTTCGGCAAGACTCTTGCCGTCAACACGTGCCTGCGCGAACTCGAACCCGCTGAGGACGTCCGCAAGATCACTTTCAGGGCCCGGCCCATCGCCCGCGCGGTCCGCTACGAACTGTTCACCGCCCTCGACCTCGCCGGCGAACCACCCCGCCACCCCAGCGAATTCGACCGCCTGCTGAAAACCGCCCTGGCCGAACGCCCCCGCACCTTCCTCGTCGACGAGGCCCAGTGGCTCAACCCGGAGGCGTGTGGATGAGCCGGTTGTTTCGCTGGTGGGGGTTGCTGTTCGGCTGGTTGGTCGTTGGGTTCGTTGGTGGCGTGGTGGTTGTTCAGGTGCTGCCTTCAGCTTGATGGCCGGCGGGGGTGTTGTGGTGGGTGCAGGGAAGCGGGGTGGTCTGCGGCTGGTCGAGGGCGGGCTGGCTGGCTCTGACGCCGGGGTGGATCCGTGGGTGTTTCAAGCCGGATGTGTTCAGGCGTTCGCGAGGACGTGGGTGGTGCGTGGGTTCGCACCGACGACGGTCCGCGGCTACAGCTCGCTCCTGAACCGGGTGCTGGGGCGTTTTGACTGTCCGGTGTGGGCGGTGGACGCCGATGACGTGGATGAAATGCTGCACGCCCTGGCTGTGACGGGCTTGGCTCCGGGGACGCGTCGGCAGTGCAGATACTGCGTGCCTTCCACGCCTTTGTCGCCGAGCGGTACGGGGCCCAGGTCCGTTCGGCGTTCGGTGTGCCGATGGGTGACGGCGGGCTCGACCGGTTCAATCGTGTGCGGCACGCCGGTGATGACTCGCCCACGGGGGCGCCTCCTGGCCGGGAGCGGTTGCAGGCGTTCTTCTCTTTCGTCCGGTCCCAGGTCGCGGTCGGGGCGGACTACCGGGTCATGGCTCGGGACTACGCGTTGCTGCGCACGCCGTATCACTCAGCGGTCCGGGTGAATGAGCTGGTGTGTCTGGACCAGCAGGATGTCCATCTGCAGCTGGGGCCGTCGGGGAAGCTGCACGTGCGGTTCGGGAAAGCGGCGAACACCTCGGGGCCGCGCCCGCGGTGGGCTCCCATACTGGAGGGCCTGGACCGGATCCTGGCCTGGTACCTGCAGGACGTCCGGCCACTGTTCCCTGCGACCGCGCCGCTGTTCTGCGACGAGGACGGCCAGGCGCTGAAGGCGGACACCGTCCGGGATCGTCTGGCCCGTCTTCTCGACCTTGAGGGTGCGGGCGGGGGTGAGCGGTTCACGCCTCATGCGCTGCGCCGTGCATGCGCGACGCACCACTACGAGCGGGGCATGGACCTGCTCGCGGTCCAGCAGCTCCTCGGCCACCGCCATATCGCCTCGACGATGGCGTACGTGAAGCCGTCACAGAAGTTCATCGAGGACGCCTGGCGGCGTGCCACCGACTTGGCTGTTCGCACGCTGGCAGGCTGACCATGAGGGGCGAGTGCATGACTGCGTCAGAACCTGTGGTCCCGGATCCTGCGGTTTGGGGGGTCGAGTGGCGGCTGCGGATGGCCGCGGCGGAGCGTGGCGTGTGGACGGGGACTCAGCTCCGCCGGCTTCTGGCCGAAAGGGCGGGTCTGGACCTTTCGCCGGCCTCGGTGTCCGCTCTGTTCACGAAACAGCCGTCCCAGGTGAAGCTGTCCACCCCGGCTGCCCTGTGCACAGCCCTCGACTGCACTCCTGGAGATCTGCTCGTCCTGCGCTCTGCAGGACCGGCCGCGGTCTCGCAGCCGCCTGGGCCGGCGGACGGGCTGCCTGCGCCCGCGCCACCGCAGCACGTCCTTGCGACACGGTCACTGCCACCGCTGTGACCAGCGGAAACCCCCGTCCACCCCTCGCACTCGTCGGCGGGCCTCATCGCATGGCAGCATCCGTCCCCGACACCGTTCCCGCTTCCGTTCCCGATGCCGTTCAGGGGCGCTGCCCGGCCTGTACGAAGTTGCGCCGGCTACGCCCCGGTACCGGCCTGTGCGTCTGGTGCTCGCGTACGTGCCCGGGCTGTGGCGGTGGCAGGCGTTCGGCGGATCCGGTGTGTTCCGCGTGCCGGCGCCGTGCAGCGTGCCGGCCGGCGCTCGGCCCGTGTCAGCGCTGCGGCCGGCGCCCGATCCTCGACGCCGCTGCCCAGCGGTGCCGGCCGTGCCACAACCCGGCGAGCACCGAGCCGCTCGCCGTCTGTGCGGGATGCGGCGCCCTGTCCCAGTGGGCGCGAGGCCTGTGCAAACGCTGTTACGAGTACTCGCCCCGCACCGTGAAGACCCGCGCCGCCGGCTGGGCCGGCCGCATGCCGCGTACCCCTTGGTGGCGGGATGCCTTTGCCGCGCATCTGGCAACACACCGCCACCCCTTCCACGCCGCCGATGTCCTCACCCGTACCGCCCGTCTCGTCATCGACACCGGCTCCACCACCCCGCACACACTGCTCGCCGACTTCTTCCACACCCACCGCCTCCTCGACACCCCCACCGACACCGAGGAGACACAAGCCGCTGCCCGCCGCGAGCGCCGGATCCAGGCCGTCCCGGCCCCGCTGCGCCCCGCCGCACGCGCCTTCGCGGAAGCGCTGGTGGCCCAGCGCCAGAATGCTGAGCGCCTCGGGCTGCGACCGAATCAGCTCAAGACCATCGAGATCCGCCTCGACACCGTCCGAGACTTAGCTCGCCACATCCACGCCCAGGGGCACCCCACCTGGGCGAGCGTGAACACCGGCGACCTGGAGACGTTCCTGGCCCGCAATCCGCCTCGCCGGGCCTCCTGGCTCACGGGACTGCGGCAGTTCTTCTCCCACGCCCACCACACCGGCCTGGTGCTCCACAACCCTGCCGCCGCCCTCCACGCCCCACAGCCCCGCAGCTTCCGGGGTACCACCCTCACCCTCGACGAGCAGCGCGCCCTCTACCACCGCTGGAACACCCCCACCGACACCCTCCCGCACGAGGCATTCATCGGGCTCGCCGCACTGCTCCACGCCGCCACCACAACCGAACTCCGCCACCTCACCCTCGACCACATCAGCACCCGCTCCCAGACCGTACGGTTCCCCGGACGCAGCATCGACATCACTCTCGACACCGCCACATGGACAGCCCTGGAACGCTGCCTCGCCCACCGCAGCACCCTGCACACGGCCAACCCGCACGTTCTGGTCACCGGGCTCACCAGAACCACCACCGACCCCGCTGGCCCGGCGCACATCCGCGACAGCCTCACCCCGGCCGGCTTCCTCCCCCGCATCCTGCGCTCCACACGACTGCTCACCCTCGCCGACGAACTCGACATCAAGCAGCTCACCGTGGCGCTGGGCATGTCCTACGCCGGAACCGCCCACTACCGGTAAAGCACTGAGCAGCCATCACACCCCCTCAATCGGCTGGCGTGCAGACAAGGACACTGACTGCCAGGACCACTGGTCAGCTCACCTGGTTCCCCGCGTTGAAAGCAGGCTCGGACCTGCCCTGAAGGCGCGAGGCCAAGGCTCCATTGGGCCGCGACGAATACCCATGCGGCCAGCGAAGGACTTGCCGGCCTGCGTGTGGCTTCGCCCGGACAACCGGCCGCGACAGGCGACAGGCCCTCGAACGCTCGGCCGCCGGCTGACGCGCTTGGCTCGGAGACCCGAATGGGCGCGGACCGGCACTGTCCGTGGCCGTCCGACAGGGCTGACTCGGGCACACTGAAGCCCATGTCTACCCCGGAACTCTCCGCCAACGTCGTCAGGAAACTCCGCACCTACCTTCGGTAGGGCGACGAAAGGATCGAGGCACTGAACGCCTCACTTCGGCGCCTCGGGGTCCCCAGCCTCGATCCGAGAGAGTTGGAGTTCCTGGCAAGACCGATCGACCTGGTTGCAGAGGAAGGGAAGCACCGGGGCATAGAAAGGGGCGTGGAGTGGGGCGAGAGCCTCGACGACTACGCACGCGGCTATCTAGACACGCCGCTCGCCGACCTTGTCACGCGGAACCCCCGAAGCATCTACCAGCTGACAGAGGCTGCGGACCTGTTCGAGAACCTCCGCGTGGCGATCGGCAGTCGGCTGGAGACCGTTCTTGATGCTTGCGTCGTCCGGCGAGGGGGATCTGCGGGTGTCTCGCGCGCAGAAGCGGATCCGCGAAGCGGTTGAGGGCGCGCGCTACGGCGATCAAGTCGAGTTCGACTTCCGGCCCTCGGCGACCACCAGCGACCTGCTCGACGGCATCACCAGGTTTCGGCCCCACGTGGTCCACTTCTCCGGGCACAGCGACGAGGATCTGATCCTGCTTGAACAGGACGTCGACGACTTCAATGACGGCGTCATCGTGGCCGCTGGCGGCTTCTCCAAAGCGGTGGCCGCCACGGATGACCCGCCGTTGCTCGTGGTACTCAACTCGTGCAAGTCGGCTGGTCAGATAGAGCACCTGGCTGCTGCCGTCGCCCCGTTCGCGATCGGTATGTCCGACTCGTTCGACGACCTGGCGGCGATCACTTACGCGGCGCAGTTCTATGCCGCGATGGCCAACGGGCAGTCCATCGGAGCAGCGCACGCCTCGGGCCAGGCTGCCGTGCAAATCGAGGGGTTGCCTGGGTACGACCTGCCCACGTTGGCTCATGCCGCGGGCGCGAATCCGTGGACAGCGATTCTGGTACAGCGGCTCCACTGACGCACGGGGAGACGGGGAGCGCTTGTGGAGTGCACCAGACAGTCAGGGCCACCTGCAACACGCTCAGGGGGACTGTAGGGGGGGACCTGATCTTGCTCTGCTCCCCGCGTCGGCGGGGATGGACCCTCGTCATCGCTCTCGGCAGAGACGTTGGCCGTCTGTTCCCTGCTCACGCCGGGATGTTCCCATCCTGGAGCCCGCCTACGTCCCGCCGTATCGCTGCTCCCCGCACGCTGTGGGGATGGTCCCACGTGCCCGTCCTTGGCCGGGTCGAGCGCCACTGCTTCCCGCTCGCGTGGGGGTGGGCCGCAGAGTTTCTTCTTGTCGACCCGCTGCTGCCTGCTGTCTGCGGGGTGTTCGAGTTTTTGGTCGCTTCAGTTGCTGGCTGTCTGTTCTCTCCTTGTGCCGGGGGATGACGTTTGGGCCGGTGGGGCGGTCCAGTGGGTGGCGCCGTCTGTTTTGTGCCTGCAGGGGTGATGCGTTTTCTGCATACGGGAGTCATGCATGGCGTATGCGTTTTCCGTATACGCCGGTGAGGTTCAGGTTCCGGGCTCGTGGTTGTTGTCCCGGGTGGGTGTGTCTGCCTGCGGTGTCGCGGATCGGCCGGGTCAGCCGCAGGCTCTTGTTCTCCCGTTCTCGTCGGCTTCCCCGTCTCGGGCAGTCTGGCTATCGCCGTCCTCACCAGTGCTCCTATCTCCCCGCTGCGCACCGTCCACTACCGCCACGTGGATGCCGCCACCTCCACTCTCACCCTCCACGACTGCTACGCCCGCCCGCCGCCACGGCTTCGCGGCCAACTGCCACGCCTACACGTCCCGCCCTGGGCGCAACCTGCCGAACACTGCCGCCTGCGCCCACCCCACCCCAGCCGGCCCCGCCCCACCGCCCTCACACCCGACGAAGAGCCCACAAGACGGCCGACCCGACCAAGATCCACTGGTACGACGGCTACCTCCACCCCACCCTCGAGGCCGTCAGCTACGAGCAGTGGCTGCGCTCAGCCGGATGACAGCAGCCGCGCTCTCCTCCCGCCGTACCAGCTCCCCGCTGGGGTGGGGTGGGTCTTGTGACGTCTATGGGGCGCCGCGGCGGTCTACTTTTTGCTCGCGCGGGTGTGTTTGTGTTCCGGTCGCTTCGGTCGCTGTGTGGTGAGTATCGACCGGTGTACTGACCATGCCCGCGGTTTGCTTACCACCGGGCTCACCACAGCCGGCCCCGCGCGCCGTGCAGGGATGATCCCGTGGCCTTCTGCGGTGGGACCAGACGCCGACCGCTGCTCCCCGCTCCTGAGAGGATTGTTCTGGCTGCACGGTCCACTGCATCGGCGTCAGCTCCTGGCTCCCCGTACCTGCTGTGACGCTCCCGCGGGCACCCCCTGTCTGCGTCGAGGTACCCCGCCAGCCTGTGGGCCCGGTCCCGCGCCGTACCTCGACTCCTCCAGCAGCCCCGCGCCGTACCGTTTTGCCTGGTCCAGCAGCCCCGCCCGGCTGGTTGTCGTCGGTGTGGGGTTGTTCGTGACGATGCGAGGCGAGGGGCCTGCGCGGGTGATGCGGTTTCTGCATACGGGGCACATGTATGGCGTATGCGTTTTCCGTATGCGGGGTGGGGGTCGTGCCGGGGGAGAGCCGCAGGCTCTCGTCTCTCCCGTTTCGGTCGGCTTTCCCGCCCCCGGGGCAGCCTGTTCCGTGGCCTGCGGGTCGGCGTTGTTTGATCGGCGGGCGCGGTGGTGCAGCGGTGCCCTCCTTGCTGCGCCCTGTGCCCTTGTCGTCGATGTTCTTGACCCCCTGCCAGGCCTGTGGGGCCCGGTGCCAGTGGAGCGGTCTTGCTCGTGGGCTGGGGTGTGGTGAGTGTGTGGGGAAAAGCTGAGAGGCTCTCAGGCTGTTTTCCCAGGTGGGTGGGTGGGCTGGGAGTTGTGAGGGGGCGGACTCACCGTGGCTCTCGTAGGGGCCGGCCGTGATGTCGATGGCACAGACCGTCCTCGGTCCGGTTGCGGTCTGCGTGACGTGCGGATGCCCGGCCGGCGCCGGCCCCCGTTGCTGCGCCCTGCGTCTGTGGGGTGTGGGTGGTTCGGTGCTGCGGCGGTCGTGAGGCCGTGCTGGGCCCCGGTGGCGCGGGTGGGTCTGGCGTCTTTCCTGGGGCCCGGTGGGTGTGGGGGAGGGGGGTGTGTGGTGGTTCGTCTGATGTGTTTTCTGTATGGGGTGTTGGTGTGGTGTCAGGAGGGTTTCTCTGTGGGTGTTTTGCGGTTTTGTCATATGAGGCCAGGGTTCTGGTAGTTGGCAGGTGTGTCGGGGTTTGTGTTTTCCGCATGCCCTGTTCGGTGTCCCTGGTCGGCCCCGCAGGGGCCGGGGACGGCTTCCCGATGACATAAAGAGGTCTAGACAACTAATCTTCGGGTAACCTCCCCGAACATCACGTAGAGTGACACCCCCCGTCGCCCCGCGGGCCCCGGAACACCACTCCACCCGGTGCGCACCATGACCGATCTACGAGCACCACAGGATGCCGGCACGCCTCGGTCGGCCCCGCAGGGGCCTATCCCACTCACCACACCCCAGCCACCAACGAACCATCAATCACCAAGTAAACCAACCCACTTACCAGCACCACACCCCGCCGCAGGCGGGCGCCCAACCACAAACAACCCTCCATCCCACACCCGCACCCCTCAACCCAACCCCACTACCCCGCAGTCACCGCAGGTGACCGTCCCTCAGGCAGCCAGCCAAGCGCCGCGCAGCGGCGCAGCACCATTGGGAGTGACGCAGTCACTCCGCGTCGTGTCTCCGCAGGAGACCGCGCGC
>NZ_JBIARL010000050.1:0-9175 GCF_042889835.1 Streptomyces sp. NPDC002463 | reverse complement strand
CTGTGCAACCGCCTGAAAGCCATACCCGGCGTCTCTGGGCCTCTGGACCTTACGACGGCCCGTCCAACCCACCAACAACGTAGGACCGCCTGAGGTATTTGCCCACGCCGGGCTCGGTGAACCGGACTCCCTACAGCTTGAAGATCAGTTGACCTGTCAGCCCCCCGCGTCCACAACTGATCAGAAAGCCCCAGTTCACGGGGGATGTGATCGAGGACCGTCTGCCGAATGGCAGCCTGCTCGGCCTCGGACAGCACCTGGTGCTCGCCTGCGCGGCGGCCTCGCGGCCGGGACAGCAGCGCGCCCCGGCCACCCGCCTGCCACCTCGCCCACCAGTTGTCCACGGCCCTGACCGACGCCCTGAACAAGGCCGCGACCTCCGCCCTGTCCCGGCCCTCCATCAGCGCGGACACCGCCAGCAGCCGCACAGCCTCCTGCGCGTCCGGCGACCACGTCCGCGTATCCCCCACCAGATCGCTCGCCCACAGCCAACGAGCCTGATCCTACTGATCTTTTCGTAGGTTCAGTGGGTTTGGTGGGCTCATGCGTGGGAGGCTGTTGGGGTGGCTTACCGACCTTCGTCCTCTGCGGCCGGCCGCCGGCCCAAGCTGGACGACCTCCAGGTCGAGGCGGTCCGGGCCGCGCTGGAACAAGACGCCCAGGCCCATGGCTTCGAGGCCGAGAAGGCCGGGCCTGGCGTGGCTTGCACCATCACGTCACCCTCGTCACCGCCGCCCAGGCCTTCCTCGCCCTGCGGCGGCTCGACCCCAAAGCCCACACGCCGGCCTGACCCTCTATCAGGTCCTCGAAACTCCAGGACCTGCTGAGGTGCTGGACCGGCACGTGCATGACCTGCGGCCGAGACCTGGCAGTACAGACGGGCAATCGTTGCAAGAACGGCTGGACCTTGGCGGAGGAGGCCGGTCGCGCAGGCCCGGACCGTATCCACCGGATGCTGAACCGGATCGAATGGGACGCCGACGAGGTCCTTTTCTCAAGCGGGTGTCGCAGGTTCGAATCCTGCCGGGGCGCAGGAGCGGGCGCGTACTCATCTTGGTACGCGCCCTTGGCATCGACGGCTGACGTCTGCGGGGCGTGATCAGCCGAACAGCTGGGAACCGAGCGGGTGCTGACGGTCGAAACCAGGGAGGATCAGGAAGGTCGCGCTGGCGGTCGTGGTGGTGAATCGCAGCAGCGCGTCGGAGGTGTCCATGTGGGTGAGGGTGGCGGTGAAGGTCCGCAGGTCGTTCTGGAAGCTGATGAAGAGCAGGCCGGGGGCGGGATCATCGGTGCTGTAGGAACGGCGGAGCATGAGGCCGGTGCCGACCACGACGGGGTTCGCTCTGCGCACGTGGGCGTCCGCGGGGACGAGATAGCGTCCGTCCGGTGTCTTGGCACCGAGGTCCGGGCCCGACGCGACGGGGCCGCCCGACAGGGGGACGCCGCTGACCCGACGCCGTCCGAAGACCGCCTCCTGCTCGGGCACGGACAGGGCCGCGAACCGCGACAGGTCGAGTTCCATGTGCCGCAGTACGGCAAGGGTGCCGCCGGCGACCGCGGGAGGGCCGGCCAGCCACAGGTCGCGTTGTTGCTCGGCGCTCGTGTGCGGGCCCACGATGCCGTCGATGAAACCGAGTGGGTTGCGGGGCGCGGTCAGACCGTCGCCGACGGGCACGTTCGCACCACGGCGCGCGGACTGCCGCCAGCGTTCGTGGACGCGGTCTCCGGCCTGGGCCAGGAGCGCGGCGGCGACGACCGGGAGGAGCAGCGCGTCACCGGCACAGATCTGGATCAGCAGGTCACCGCCCCGAGCCCGCGGCGCGATCCGCTCGCGGGAGAACCGGGGCAGGTCCACCGCGCCGGGCAGCGAGGCACCGGCCATGCGGACCAGCCGGGGGCCCACGCCGACGGTCACGGTGAGGTCGCCCGGCGGCAGGCCGAGCAGCCGTGGGTCGGTCCCCGCGACGAGTGCGCGGACGGCCTGGCCGAGTTCGGCCAGTAATGGACCGGGAGCCACGTCGGTGCCAAGGTCGGCCACCAGCGCCAGGAGGTTCGGCTGGGCCGGTTGCGGGAGGGTGATGCCCGCCTGATGGCGGCCGATCGGCGACACCTGTGCGCCTGACGCGGGGGAAGGGGGCCGGCTCGGCCGAGCCGCGGGCGATTCACACCCCGCGGTGAGCCCAGTGGTCGCCACGGCCCCGGCAACACCGATGAACGCGCGGCGTGACGGACGGGAGTCGGCTCGGTGCATGGAGTGCAGAGTGCCACACCGGAATCGCGCGTGTTGGTCAACCTGCCGTTTTCGAAGTGGAATTGGGTGGTGTCATGCCAGAATGGGATCATGCCTCGATTAGCTCTTCGCGTGCTGGCGACGGTACTGGGCACGCTGACGCTTGTGGCCGGCTGCAGCAACGGCGGCGGCGACAACGGATCGGGCAAAGGCCGGCGACCGAGCGGTGCACAGGTGACGATCCGGGTTCCCGGCGATGCCCCAACGATCTCGGCTGCGGTGTCGTTGGCGCACCCCGGTGACCTGGTGCTGGTCGCTCCGGGCGTGTACCACGAGTCGGTGAAGGTCTCCACGCCTCGCGTCACTCTTCGTGGTGAGTCCAGGGACAAGGTCGTCATCGACGGACGGTTGCAGCAGCCGAACGGTGTCGTCGTCGCGGCTCCCGGGGTGGCCGTGGAGAACCTGACCGTGCAGAACAACACGCAGAACGGCGTGCTGGTCACCGGTTCGGCGAAGGCGGCGGCGGCCGGGCTGCCGGGGCGAAGCGGCGGCTACGACACCGGTGACGAGCCCGTCACCTTCCTGAAGTCGTTCCTGGTCTCGCACGTGACCGCGACCCGCAACGGGCTGTACGGCGTCTACGCGTTCTCCGCGCAGAACGGTGTCATCGAGCACTCCTACGCGTCAGGCGGGGCAGACTCGGGGATCTACGTGGGACAGTGCAAACCCTGCCGCATCGTGGTGCGGGACAACATCGCCGAACTCAACGCGGTCGGTTACGAAGGCACCAACGCCGGCGGGGACATGTACGTGGTCGGCAACCGCCTGGCCGGCAATCGGGTCGGCCTGACCACCGGCTCCGACCACCAGGAGAAACTGCTCCCGCAGCAGGGCGCCGTCATCGCGGGCAATCTGATCGCCGCCAACCAGCAGCGGGCCACCCCGCAGCAGGCCGACGGCGGGTGGGGCATCGGCATCGGCGTCGACGGCGGCAGCGACAACCGGTTCGTCCGCAACCGCATCGCCGACAACAGCAACGCGGGGCTGGTGATCACCGCGACCGCCGACATCCCCGCGGTCGGCAACCAGATCACGGACAACACGTTCACCGGCAACAGCGTCGACGTCGGCTGGACGTTCCCCACCGCAGCACGGGGACGGGGCAACTGCCTGCGCGGCAACGGTCTGCGGACCACAGTGCCCGCCGGGCTCGCGACCACGGCGTCCTGCCCATTGCCGTCCACGACGCTCTCGCCGGCCGGCCAGTGGGCGATGCCGACGGCCCCCGGCGGCATCCCGTTCACCGAGGTGGCGGCGCCTGCTCCACAGCCGCAGTTCCCCCACGCCCTCACCACGGGCGCCACCGCCGTGCCGGCCGTGCCGGACCTGCCGGACCTGGCGGGCGTCCCGCTGCCGTCGGCGTCCCTGCTCGCCGCGGGTGCGCGGGTGCAGACGTCCTGAGCGCCTCCGCGCCCTGAGCGTCTCACCCGCCCCGAGAGCCCCGAGCTGTGGCTACCTCTTCGGGGTGACTCCGGGTACCGGCGTGATCGGCAGGAACTTCTGGGTGTCGAATTCGATGTCCACCGGCTGGGGCGCGGAACCGACGCTGACGCGGACCCGGTACATCGTGCCGTCCGATCCCACCCAGTAGCGCACGTTGCCCGCCGTATCGGAGCGGTCAGGGGAGGACGGCCCGGTCATGACGTCCACCCGATGCCCGTCCACCTGGTCTCGTCCCCACCAGGCGGCGCCGTTCTGCGGCAGCAGTTCGGCGTTGTCCGGCCGGTCGTTGCCGAGACCGAGCGCGATGGTCAGCGAACTGTCCAGCGAGCTGCCGGAGGACTGCAGCGGACGGCGGTACCAGCCCGTGCGGGGCGGCGAGGCGGGTGCGTGCGCCGGGGCGTTCGCCATCGGGTGGACGAACACCGAGTCGGCCGTCCACTCGATCAGCCCTTCGCTGGACGTGTCGCGCCCGGTGCCGTGGACCACGCCGTAACCGACCTTGCCCCGGTAGTCGACGGACCCGGTGACGATCAGCCCACCGGCGGTGCCCGGCACGGTGATCGTCACCGCGCGGCCGCGCGCCTCGTAGTTGCGGAACCGCGTGATCGCCAGCCGGTTCGCCTCGTCCGAGGTCAGTGCGCGCGGACCGCTGGGTTCGGAGCCGCCGCCGGTGACCAGGAACGCGGCGCCCACCGCGACGGCTGCTGTGGCGATACCGACGGCCACCCGGCGTGGCCGCGACCATCGGCGCCAGCCGGTCACACGGCCCGGCAGTGCTTGCTGGGATCTCCCGCTCCGCACGCGGCTCGACGTGGACACTCTTCTTCCCCACCCTCTCGGTTCACCCGCACCATTCGGCCGCAGACTGCCCGACCGCGCCATCCGGATCGCGGTCGGGCAGATCAGATCACTGTGGTTCGGTTCGTTCAGTGTTTCCGGGCACGGCGTTTCCGGCTCATGAACGTGATGAGCAGGCCCGCGCCCAGCAGCAGGCCGACGAGGCCGATCAACTGCGCCACCCCGGACGAACCGGTGTGCGCCAGCGAACCCGAGTCCCCACCGTCCGGGCCCGGCTTGTTGGGGGGCGGCGTGTGGTGCGAAGGCGGCGTGTGCGAAGGCGGCGTCGAGGTGGACGGTGAGCTCGGCGTCGGGGTCGGCTTCGGCTTCCCCTTCGGGATGTAGACCCCGGCATCGATCGTGTGATTGACGCCGCCCGGCTTGTCCGGTGCCGTGACGGGCGCGTAGCCGTTGCACAACCGTCCGGCGGTCGGCGGCGTCACGTTGGAGTCGTGCGCCCGGTCGGTGCCGGCTCGCGGGAGCGTGAACCGCAGCTTGTCTGCCGTGGGTCGCCTCGGCACCCCGCTGGTGTCCGCGGTGCACACGTCGAACTGCACCGTGTATTTCGCACCGGGGATGAGCTGGTACGCGGCGCCGACACCACCGAAGTAGTACTCGCCGGCGTCATCGGTCCTGGTCGTGGCGACCTGCTTGCCGTCCGCGTCCAGCAGGTTGATTGTCGCCCCGGGCAGCAGTGGTTCCGCCGGATCCTGGATCCCGTTGTGATCGCCGTCGAACCAGACGAGGTTGCCGATCTGGATCGGGGCGTTCGCCGCCGCGTACGCGATGTCGCCGAGCCCGCCGGCCTTGCCGAACCCGTTCTGTTCCTGGCCGACGAACTGGTACGCGTTGGTGTTCGGGGCGTTGCCCGGGCCCTCGCCGGTCGTGATGTGGTGGTAACCGGTGCCGGCCGTCTCGATGTTGACGGTCGGGTCGAACTCCGTGCTGACGACCCAGTCCTGCTGCGGGATGTAGGCCACGGAGCCCAGCGCGTTCTCCTGGTGCGGGCCCTGGAAGAAGTCGCCGGGGAAGTACTCGACGACATCGGCGTCCTGGCCGCCGTTGTTGGCGGGGGTGGCGTGGTTGGGGCAGTTTCCGGTGCCTTCCCACGCGTATCCACCGGTGGGAACGGCGCAGGCCATGGTGATGTCGCCACCGGACATGCCGAGTTCCGGCGTGTTGTTCCCCGGGCGGGGGTCAAGTCCCTTGGCGCTGAGCACGTCCATGAACCGGTCGCGGAAGCCCAGGATCATCGAGCCGTCGCGGCCGAAGGCGAGGGAGGCGAGCTCCGGCTGCGGATCGATGAAGGCGTTGCCCGCCTTCCGCTCGTCCCACGTGGCCAGGGTGGTGTTCCACGGGTTCCAGTGAGTGGCCTGGGGAGCGGCGCCCGCACCGGTGAAGACGGTGCCGCGCTTGTCGGTGAGCGTGTGAGTCAGCACCGTGGTGAACCGCTTGCCGTCGTAGGCGTAGACGACGGCCTTCAGGTCCGTGCGCTGCTGCGTGCTCTCCGCGCTGCACACACCGCCGACGTACAGCGTGTTGTCGTGGACGTCGAGGCCGAACGGCCGCCAGTCACCGGGGCTCGCGCACCCCGGGTCCGGGATCGGCGTCGTCGCCTCGGGAGCCGGGGCGGTGGCCCCTGTCGCGTCGAAGCTCACCAGGCTGCGGGTCAGCAGGTTCACCGCGTACAGCGTGGAGCCGTCCTCCGACAGGGCCAGGCCGCCGATGCTCTCCTTGCCCGGCGCGTCGGTGAATCCCGGATCCTTGTTCATGTCGGCGGTGCCGTGCGGCGTCAGCGCGGCACCCGGCACCTGCGCGAACAGCTCCGGTGCGCCGGAGCCGCTGACCGGCACCGTGTAGATCGCGCCGGGGCCCTTCGGCCCGTACGGGGCGAACCGGCGGGCGAACGCACTCTGGAACAGCCGGGTGCGGTACCTGTCGTAGGCCAGCCCGAACGTCGTGCCCACCTGAGCCTGTGTGGCCAGCGTGTCCGGACACGACACACCGGTGGGACAGGTGCCCCGGGTCTGCGTCCCGAACGCCACCAGTGCCCGTGTGTCCGTTCCGGTGGCCCCGTTCTGGACCGGCACGAAATACCGTGAGTCCGGCAGTGCGTAGTCGGCCGGGTTCCACACGCCCGTCACCACCGAGGCGTTCTTTCCGCCCGAGACGTCCACGAACGACGTGAAGCTGTCGAAGTGGTTCTCCGCCGTCGACGCGGGTGCCGCCCGCAGATAGCCGTTGTACGGCGCCGGGATGCTGACGTCGACGCGGTACCGGCCGCCGCTCAGCGCCGTCGACCGCGACACCACCATCTTTCCAGTGGTGTCCGTGACGCCGGTGACACCGTGCCCGGCGGGGTCGGAGATCTTCACCTTCATGCCGCGCTGCGGCACGTCCATCGTCGTGTTGATCACGCCGGTGCCGAAGAAGTCGCGCAGCACCTCGACCGTCAGCGTGCCGTCCTCGGCCGAAGCGGCGGCTTGTCCGGCCGTCGCTCCCAGGGCGCCACCTGCCAGCAATAAAACAGATAAACCTACGCGCGTCAGTGGCCCCGCAATCCTCGGGACCGCTCGGCGCGAGTCTCTGTCGACTCGGTTCATGGCATCACTCTCCACACACGGAAAAGAAAAGGCCCCGTCGCTGCCGCATGGACCTCTTCATGATGATTGCTTGAGGAAGTTGTGGGCGAGCCGTAAAGGCCGCAGGTCAGGAAATGCGTACACACGTCCAGCACCTCGGGCGGAACTGCCCTGCGTGTTCATGTTCCGCAGTTCAATCGCGGCACCCTCCACCGTCGACCTCACCGACCGCCGTCGCGAGCAGCGCGCGATATTCTATGCGCCGAAGTTTCGCCGTCACCAGCAGAATCCTGAAATCCACCGGAATCCGCGATATTCCCCGAGCACCTGGAGAATGGCGACCGAAAAGATATACGAATTCAACGTGATGGCCGAATCTGGCCCCCCTGGCCGCGCAATGAGCGTTTTCCAACCTCGCCTCGGTACTGGCCATGGGCACGTGGACAGTCGGCTGCGCCAGTCGGTGACAGGCCGCTGGCCAGCGGATCCACGGCCGGCCACCATGTCCCGAACTCGCGACCGAATGTAGCCGGCCGTGCTGACAGGTAGCTTGGGAAAAGGCTCAATACCTCAGGTCCGAGAGTCTTGCCGGGGTCATCGCCTTGCCCTCCCGGGCTTACGTTGGAGCGGACTCCAGTGCCTAATACTCCAGCCGTAGATCTTGATCTTCACGGCCGGGCGATGGCCTGCCTGCGGTAATGACACTGGCGTGAACGGGCTTAATGCCGGCGTCGCCAGTGGGACCAGCGCAGAAGGTGGGCGAGGCCGTGGACTGGGCGGATCAGTGCTGCGAACAGGTGCTGGATCTCGTTTCCGGCCATGGGGATCAGGCCGTCGGGGGCGGGCCGGTCGCGACGTTCGGCGGCCGCAGTGACGGCGAGGAAGGCGTGGGCGAGCATCGCCAGGGTGACCCACCGGTGCCAGGAGGTCCACCGACGGACCTGGTGCTCGTCCAGACCGGTCAGGCCCTTGCTGGCCTGGAACGTCTCTTCGACCGTCCAACGCCGCCCGGCGACCTGCACCAGCTCGGACATCGGCACCGGACGAGGTGAGAAGCAGCGGTAGAAGGCGAGTTCGCCGGTGTGGCGATTGCAGCGGACCAGCAGGCACCACTGGCCGAACCGACCGGCCGAACCGTGAACCTCGATCTGTGCCCAGTCGTAGTACCGCTCGCCCTTCGCACCCGCTCCAGCCGACAGTCGCTGCCAGGCCCGCTTCGAGATCCACGCGGCCAATGTCTTGGCCTGGAACTTCCCGGCGTGCGTGATGACGGGGTGGGTGCTGGAGAGGGCCAGGACGTAGCCGGTCCGGCGGTGTTCCAGGGCGTCCGCAAGTGCGGGTTGTCGCCGTAGACCTCGTCTCCCGCGACCCACCGGGCCGGTGTTCCCGCGTCCAGGGCCCGCTCGACCATGCGGGCCGCGAGCTGGGGCTTGGTGGCAAAGGCCAGGCCGTCGGGGATGCCCGCACTCCGGCAGCGGTCCGGATTCTCCGTCCATGAGCGCGGCACGTACAGGGCCCGGTCGATAGCGGCGTGTCACGGCCGGCGGAGTACACGAGATAGACGGCGACCTGGCGTTCTCGATGCGGCCAGCCGTGCCGGTGTACTGGCGCTGGACGCCGACGGTTGCCGTGCCCTTCTTCAGGTCGCCCGTCTCGTCGACCACGAGCACGGCCTCCGTGTCGTGCAGGTGCTCGACCACGTAGGCGCGTAGGTCGTCTCAGATCGCGTCGGCGTCCCATTCCGCACGGTGGAGCAGGTGCTGCATGCCGTCTGGAGTGGTGTCGCCAACGTGCTCGGCCAGGGTCCAGCAGTTCTTGCGCGGCAGGTCCGACAGCAGCCCGGAGACCAACCGCCGCACCCGGCGGCGGGGTTCAACTCGGGCGAACCGGCCAGCGATCCGACTCGTCAGGCCCTCGAATGCTTCCTGCCAGTGAGGATTTTCAGCGTTGACGCTCCAGAGTGAGGACGGCGGCGGCGATGGCCGTCATGCGGTTGGGGCTGCAGCGGGCTTTGCGGAAGATG
>NZ_JBIARL010000049.1:0-10354 GCF_042889835.1 Streptomyces sp. NPDC002463 | reverse complement strand
CGGGCCGGCCCTCGACGGTGACGGCCAGGGCGACGTAGAGGGGCCGGTTGGCGACGGCACCGTCGCGGATCTTCACGTGGATCGCGTCGATGAACACCGCCGGACAGACCGGGTCAAGCGGGCGGCTCTGCCACTCGGCCATGTCCTCGAGAACCTTGTCGGTGGCTGTGGAGATCGTCTGGCGCGAGACCTCGGCGCCGTAGACCTCGGCCCGGTAGGCCTGGACCTCGCCCGTGGTCAGTCCCTTCTCGGACAGCGAGATGACCATCTCGTCCACCCCGGTCAGGCGCTTCTGCCGCTTCTTGACGATCTTCGGCTAGAACGAGCCGTCCCGGTCGCGGGGCACGGATATCTCCACCGGACCGACGTCCGTCAGCACGGTCTTCGCCCGGGTCCCGTTGCGGGAGTTCCCGCCGTTCTTCCCCGCCGGATCGTGCTTGTCATAGCCGAGGTGATCGGTGATCTCGCCCTCCAGGGCGGACTCCAGCAGCCGCTTCGTCAGCTGCTGCAGCAGCCCGCCCTCGCCGGTCAGCTGCAAACCTTCGGCCTGGGCCCGGGACACCAGCTCGTCGATCAGCCGGTCGTGCACTACCTTCGCCGGCTGCGGTTCAGACTGCCCTGCCGTCTCGGCCTCGGTCACGTTCTCACTGGTCATCGACGCATCCTCCATGGTCGGGAGTTACACCGAACGATTTACAGTCCCACTTCGCCCTCGACCACTCCACCCACAAGGCCCAGGGCAACATGATTCGCCGCTACATCAGCCGCTACATCATCTGGCTAAGACGTCATCTCATTTGGTGAGTCTGCGGTAGCAGATGAGGGTGCAGGCGATGCTGGTGAAGGCAAGGAAGTGGTCAGCTTTGCGTTCGTAGCGTCGGTGGAGTCGTCGGCAGCCGGCGAGCCAGGCCATGGTGCGCTCGATGGTCCACCGGTGCCGTCCGAGCCGCTGAGAGGACTCGACGCCTTTACGGGCGATGCGGTGTCGGATACCTCGGCCGGAGAGCCATCGTCGCAGGTGGCGGTAGTCGTAGCCCTTGTCGGCGTGGAGCTTGCCGGGCTTGCGTCTGCGTCGCCCGCGACGGGAGCGGATCGGGGGTATGCCCTTCACCAGCGGGATCAAGGCCTGACTGTCGTGGAGGTTGGCACCGGAAATTCCGACGGAAATGGGCAGACCGGTCCGCTCGGTGATCAGGTGGATCTTCGACCCATACTTACCCCGGTCGACAGGATTCGGACCTGTCAGTTCCCCCTTCTCAGGGCCCGCATGTTCACCGAGTCGATCGCACAGCGTGACCAGTCCAGCTCTCCGCGGGCACCGAGCTCGTCGAGCACCACGCGGTGGAGCTTCGCCCACACCCGGGCCTTCGACCACTCACTGAACCGCCGGTGGGCCGTCGCCCCTGACAAGCCGAAGGATACTGTCGGCAGCTGCTGCCACGTGCAGCCCGACGTGGCCACGAACACGATCGCCGCCAGTACTTCCCGGTCGCCGTGCCGACGTCGGCCACCGCCCTGAGGCCGGACAGGAGCATCCGGCACCACCCGCTGGAACAACTCCCACAACTCGTCAGGCACCAGCCGTTCGACAATCCCCACGTCGGCAGGCTACCGACCGAAGGAGACCCGCAGTCAGCGCCCCTTACGGCGCTGCGCGTCGAAGCGGAGCAGCACCCGCACCAAACGCGACACTCCGGCCGACGCTCCAAGCAGGACACCCCCTGCCAGCGTGGCCTTTCCCCCTGGACTAGAGACCCCGAGAGCCAGGGCAGGAAGCAGGGCTACGGCAAAGA
This sequence comes from Streptomyces sp. NPDC002463, assembly GCF_042889835.1. Lineage (NCBI taxonomy): Bacteria > Bacillati > Actinomycetota > Actinomycetes > Kitasatosporales > Streptomycetaceae > Streptomyces > Streptomyces sp. NPDC002463. Next base: position 8,561 of record NZ_JBIARL010000049.1, on the reverse strand, counting down.
CTGCCGCAGCCAGCGCGACGGCAGTCACCAAAGCGAAAACGATCTCCACCGTTATGGCGTCCTTCTCCCACCGCGACTCACGTCCCATGTCCATCCCGCAAGTCTCACATCACGGTCAAGCGCATCGAAAGGCATCGCTGAGACGTGCCAACCAATTGAGATGGCTTCTAAACGGGCACGCCGCCGACAAGCGCCTCCACGCCGTGATCGACAGGGCGAACGTCGCTTGACGCAGCGCCAACGCCGCATCGTGACACCGCCGCCTGTCAGCTACCGGGTACTACCGTCGTCGAGTCCAGCGATGACTCTGACGTCTGCTCGGACATGCCCTGGCTTTGTTGGTGAGTTACGAGAGCACCTGTAGCTCAGCGCCGAGAGCGCCCTCTTCCACGGGAGAGTGATGTCGCTGAGTTTCGAGAGCGCCTGGATGCTTGCTTCGGGACCATGGTTGTGCTCTGCACGACGAGGGGGCCGGGGTGCTGCCGAAGTCCAAGGTCGATCTGTACGCGGCGATCCGTCGTGATGCGAAGGCTGATCTGTCGATCCGTGCTCTTCAGCGGAAGTACGGTGTCGGGTTCCTGACCGTGCAGAAGGCGTTGACGTCGGCCTGGCCGGAGCCGCGGAAGAAGCTTCCGCCGCGGGCAACGCGGCTGGATCCGTACAAGCCGTTGATCGACGAGATGCTGCGGACTGACCTGGATGCGCCGCGCAAGCAGCGGCACACGGTGAAGCGGATCTTCGAGCGGCTGCTGGACGAGCACGGTGCGGACGAGATCTCGTACCAGATGGTCCGTGGCTACGTCGCTGACCGGCGTGAGGAGATCCGGGTCCAGGCCGGGCGAGGTGTGGTGGAAGCCTTCGTCCCGCAGACGCACAAGCCCGGAGCGGAGGCGGAGGTCGATTTCGGCGACGTGACGGTGCGGCTGGCCGGCGAGCTGGTGACCTGCTACCTGTTCGCGTTCCGGCTGTCGTACTCGGGCAAGGCCGTCCACCGGATCTTCGCCTCGGCGGGTCAGGAGGCGTTCTTCGAGGGCCACGTCCACGCTCTCAACACGTTGGGCGGGGTGCCGACCGGGAAGGTCCGCTACGACAACCTTAGGGCCGCGGTCGCCCAGGTGCTGGGCTTCTCCCGGCATCGCGTTGAGGCCGAGCGCTGGACCGCGTTCCGCTCCCACTACGGCCTGGAGGCCCTCTACTGCCAGCCAGGAATCCGTGGCGCCCACGAGAAGGGTGGGGTCGAGGGTCAGATCGGCTGGTTCCGCCGCAACCATCTTGTTCCGGTGCCTGAGGTCGCGACGCTCGCCGAGCTCAACACGATGATCGACCGCTGGGACCAGGAGGACGACGCCCGCCGGATCAGGTCCCGCCCTCGCACGATCGGCGAGTACTTCGCGGCCGAGCAGCCGCTGCTGGCGCCGCTGCCGCAGGAGCCCTTCGAGACGGGTCGGCTCTTCACGCTGCGGGTCGACCGCTACAGCCAGATCAGCGTTCGCACCAACCGCTACTCGGTGCCGGTCCGGCTGATCGGCCGGAACGTCCGCGCGATGCTGCACGCCTCTGAGCTGGTGGTCTATGACGGGCGGGACGAGGTCGCCCGGCATGAGCGGCTGATCGCCAAGGGCGGCACCCGCCTCGAACTGGACCACTACCTGGAAGCTCTCGTGCGTAAGCCCGGCGCTCTGCCGGGAGCGACCGCGCTCGACCAGGCACGGTCCGCGGGCCGGTTCACTCCCGTCCACGACGCCTGGTGGGACGCGGCGGTCAAGGCCCACGGCGAGCGGGACGGCACCCGCGCGCTCATCGAGGTCCTCCTCCTCGGCCGGCACCTGCCGCACGAGCACCTGGTCACCGGACTCGCCGCCGCCCTCAGGACCGGGGCGCTGACGGCGGACGCCGTCGCTCTTGAAGCCCGCAAGGCAGCAGACGCCGACGCTGTCCCTGCCGAGGACCCGGAACCAGCTACAGGAGGACGGACCAGCATCGCCCCGCTGCCGGCTGCCGTCCGGGCCCGCCTGCCACCCGACAAACGGCCTCTGCCGTCGGTCGCTCACTACGACCAGCTCCTGCGGCTCCGCCGCGACCGCCCCACCCTCTGAAGGAGAACAGCGTGTCCATGCCCCGCCAGCGAGGACTCACCGAGCAGGCCGCCACGGCGGCGATCGACCAGGCATGCCGGATGCTGAGGCTGCCCACCATCAGGTCCCAGTTCCCCGAGCTCGCCGAAACCGCCGGCCGCGAGCAGATGTCCTACCTCGGCTTCCTCTCCGAGCTCCTGCTGGCCGAGTGCGACGACCGGGCCCGCCGCCGCTCCGAGCGGCGCATCAAAGCAGCCGGCTTCCCCCGCGACAAGTCGCTGCGCAAGTTCGACTGCGACGCCAACCCCAACATCGACCCGGCCATGGTCCACACCCTCGCCAAGTGCGAATGGATCAAGAAGGGTCTGCCGCTCTGTCTCATCGGCGACTCCGGCACCGGTAAGTCGCACCTGCTGATCGCGCTGGGCACCGAGGCCGCGATGGCCGGCTACCGGGTCAAGTACGTGCTGGCGACGAAACTGGTCAACGAGCTGGTCGAAGCCGCCGACGAGAAGCAGCTGACCAAGACCATCGCCCGCTACGGCCGCGTCGACCTGCTCTGCATCGACGAACTGGGCTACATGGAACTCGACCGCCGCGGCGCCGAACTCCTCTTCCAGGTCCTGACCGAACGCGAGGAGAAGAACAGCGTCGCCATCGCTTCCAACGAGTCCTTCTCGGGCTGGACCAAGACCTTCACCGACCCCCGCCTCTGTGCGGCGATCGTCGACCGTCTCACCTTCGGCGGCAACATCATCGAGACCGGCACCGACTCCTACCGCCTCGCCACCACCCGAGCCCGCGCCGAACAGCAAGCGGTCAGCTGACCTGCACCCGCACGGACTCTGACAGTTTGTTGCGTGATCCCCGGCGCTGCCTGACCAGGTGTTCAGCCGTTGGACGAACCCCATGGGTCCTCGCTGTCACCCGAGTCTTCAGCAGCCGCTTCGATTGGCTTCCAGGCGACGCACTTGGGGACACAGCCACCCGAGCGCAGAAACTCTTTGACGGCACTTCGAACGAGACCCAACGGGATCTCCGAGTCGGAGGGGAACTCCGTCCAGTGTTCGGCAACGTGGTACACGACGCCGTCTCGTGAGCTCAGACCCCCTACAGAAGCGACCAAGCCAGTCTCAGGGGTTGAAAGCATCAGGGCCCCGACCTGGCCGCCTTTGCGGACGCCGACATAGAGTTCATGATCCGGAAAGCCGGACCAGGTCATAGGCCGGGCTCTTGACACGAGATGCGCCGCGTCATGGAAAGGCGGTCCTGCCTGGAGTGCGTCGATGAGGCTGTCCACGTCGTCCTCGGTAGAGAGGAGAACGGGGGTGTGCATGTTTGCACGGCGATAGCGCGCTTCCAGTCGACTGTCGGCCACCAGCAGGACTCCCTTGGCGAAAACCCGCCCCTTCCCCGGGGCGGACAACTGCTGTCCAGTCCCGGCAGCCTCGTGATCAAACCACAGACAGTCACTGCCTCGCACGGCCAGATAGGACCTTCCGCGACCGGCGAGCAGCTCTAGGCGTTCTCGCTTCTCACTGATATCGAGAGCGCTGAAACCACATCGGTGCTCTCGGCACTCGCCGACAAATGCTCTCCGCTGTCACCTACGCAGCCAATGCCCAGAACCTTGGCGATCTCCTGGGCGAGAAGGGGGTCTGGGTTGCGTCTTCCGTTGCGAAGCATGTGGATGGTGGACATCGATCGTGCGGTTTCCCTTGCCATCGCCCGGACCGGAATCCCGCGCAGGTCCATCAACCCGGTGAGCACCCTTGCGAACGGATGTGGCTCCGGCTGTCCAGCTGGGGCGACGGCAGGACCGAGGGCCACGTCGCCGATCTTGGCTTGAAACCGGGTCAGTTGGTCACCAGCAAATCCGACCTTCGCGATGAAAGGCAGGATTTCGCCACCGCCGGAACCGACCGCGCCCGGCACTGCCACCTCCGTGAACGTTGAAAGGTGACCGTGATGATCACTGTCGATCTCCAGAGGAAGGCCGGGTTCGACGTGGCTGATCTGCCAGTCGCGATTCCACCAGGGAAGTTCCTGCAGCACCTCGTTGAAGAAGGAAGGCAGCACAGTGAGATCCACCGGGTCCGGAGGGTTCTTCTGACCGCCCCAGATGACGCCGGGCCAGTACGTCAGTGCCGCGATCACGTCCACCGTCAGCGTGCGGTTGGCAATCTCCATGCCCGCACTCTCCCACCAGTCGACAAAGCAAGCTCTCGCTACCAGGAAAACGTTGTCTGACGCGGCACTAGCCTCGTACTTTCATCGACTGGGCTGTAGGTGGATAGCTGCGAGGCAGAAGCGACACCTGATCAGGGCAAACAGGGATTCTCTCGGTTCCCCTGTGACCTCGATCGGAGTCCCCTGTCAAGTGAGTAGCCTGGTCGTGGTTGTGGCACGCACTGACCCTCGGGTTGGATGTGCTGATGGACCTGAGTGTTGATCGCCGTGAACCGAACCCGTGGATCTTGCCCGCGGGGGCACTTGGTGCAGGACTGCTACTTGTCGGACTTGCATGGACCTGGGCCTTCTGGGCGCCGGCTCTGCCGGTCGCATTCCTGGGCCTGGCGTTCTCCACTGGTGGCTTGAGGAGCGCTCGGCGCATCAGGGGCGGTCAATGGGCGGCGCGTGTGGCCTTTCTGTTGTGCAGTCTGGCCAGCGTGGCGGGCGTGGTCGCCCTTGCAGTCGTGGCCAGCAGCTATGACGGTCTGTGACCGCCGCGCCTGAACACGCGCCCCGACCTGCCCGACGGGTGGCCAGGTAGACAAAAAGTGTCTCTGCCCAGCAACAATGAGGATTGTCGAGGCTCTTGTTCTCGCTGTTGTCGAAGGCACTTCCCAGATGAGTAGGCGGATCGGGTCATTCCCGCGTATCCGCGTGGAGGGCACCGGTGGTCGGGTGGTCTCGCAGGCCGGTGCAGTGCTAGTGCTGTATCAGGCATCGTTGGCCCGGTGCGTCGCACCGATGGGGCGAGGTGAAAGATAGCCCCGTGAGCTTCGATCTTGCGGTTCTTGCGATGGACAAATCAGCCGACGCTGCGGCGGCGCGCGCGATGTTCGAACGGTGCACCTCCGGTCAGCACGGCGAGGGTGAGCTGGATGAGCGGGTGGTCGGGTTCTATGAACGGCTGCGTGATCATTTCCCGGACCGCCCGCCTTACTCCACGGAGTCGCCATGGACATCGACGCCGCTGGCGATCGGGATCGATCACGTAGTAATGAACCTGAGCTTTTCCTCGCGGAGCGACGCAGCACTCAAGGCGATTGAGGAGCTCGCATCGGAGTTCCGCCTTGTCATCTGGGACCCTCAGTCCCAGGGCGCATACCTTCCAGGAGCATGAGTGAGCGGTCGCCCCACTCGGTTCAGGCGACGTTGGTGTGGGCGACGATGCGCCGGAGGCGCTCGTCAGCGGCGTTCTTGTTCCGCCAGACGATGTGGCGGCAGATCATGCTGCCCTGGGCCTTGTGGCTGGCATGATCGGTGCCGTCGAGGGTGAAGTAGCGCAGGGCGGTGAACTGGGCCTCGATGCGGTTGAGACAGGAACTGTTGGCCGGGGTGTAGGCGATCTCGACGTTGTTGGCCTCGGCCCAGTCCACGACCCGGCGGCAGCGCTTGGTGGTCAGGTGCGGGGAGAAGTTGTCGCACACGATCGCGATGTGTATGTCGGCCGGGTGGAGGCTGTGCAGGTAGCGGCAGAACTCAGGAATTTCGAGCGGGTCTTGGTCTTCTTGATGCGGCCGTAGAGCTTGTTCCTGCCCGGGTCGTAGGCGGCGAACAGGTGCCGCACTCCGTGGGGGCGGGTGTAGGTTGCCCGTCGCCTCGGCCTGGGCTCCCGCTCGGGGTCCTTGTGCTTGCCGCCTCGTTCGGCCCACTGCCGTCCGGGATGGGAATGGAGGTTGAGGGGGCCGAACTCGTCCATGCAGTACACGACTTCGGGCTCGCCAGGCTCGGGTATGACTTCGCCGTCGGCAATGGCGTAGAGGTGCTCAACCCTGGCCTTCTTGGCCTCGTAGTCGGGGTCCTCCGAGGCCTTCCAGGTCTTCACGCGTTGAAAGGAGACTCCCTCCTCGCGGGGAAGGACCCGAAGGCCCTCGTGGCTGATGTCGTCGACCACCCCCTCGGCGACCAGGAAGTCGGCCGGCTTGGCCAGACTCCAGGTTGAGAACGGCAGGCCGTGCTCGGCCGGCTTGGACTTAGCGATTGACTTCGCCCTGCCGGGAAACCTCCTGGCCCGGGTGAGCGCCGTACTGGCCGGGTGAACGATCGGGGCGTGAGCGGCAGTTTCCCTGCAAGGTGAGGCAGCGCGATCAGGTGGAGGGGTCGAGGAGGTGGGCTCCGTTGTTTCGGACGTTGTTGACTGCTGTGGAGACGGGCCGTGCGTCGAGCCGTCCGTCCGCGGGCCGGGTGAGCAGGGCGCGCAGCTCGTCGGTGTCGCGGTGGTGGGGGTCGAGCCACGTGTCGTAGTGCTCCGGGGCGAGGACGAGGGGCATGCGGGGGTGTACGCGGCCGGCCGCGTCGGTGGCCTCGGTGGTGATGATCGTGCAGGTCGTCAGCCAGGCGTCGGGGTCGTCGTCGCTGGTGATGTCGGGATTGCGCCAGTGCTCGTACAGACCCGCCATGGCCATCACCTGCCCGTCGGTGGGGTGGATGAAGTAGGGCTGTTTGCGGGTCTTGCCCGTCGCCTCGTCCCTCATCGGCTTCCATTCGTAGAACCCGTCCGCCGGCAGCAGGCAGCGGCGCTTGGCGAAGGCACGGCGGTAGGCGGGCTTCTCGTGCACGGTCTCCACTCGGGCATTGATCATCCGGGAGCCGATCTTCGGGTCCTTCGCCCATGACGGCACCAGGCCCCACTGGAGTGCACGCAGCTCACGGCGCACCTCGTCTCCGTCGTCCCGGCGGGCGCGTTCGAGGACCGCGTAGACCTCGTCGGTCGGCGCGACGTTCCAGCTGGGCACCAGCGTCTCGTCGGGGCGCCAGTCGGTGACCTGGAAGAGACGGGTCAGGTCCTCAGGACTGCGAGTCGAGGTGTAACGGCCGCACATGAAGCCACTGTGTCACGGAACTCTCAGGACGGGACGACGACGTGGAGGGCCGCTCATGGCTCGGAACAGCGGGTGCCGCCGGGCAGGTATTGGTTGGCACGTCGTGAAGGGGCCACACCGGGCGGGTCGGGTGCCCGCCCCGTCGAGCGGGGGCCAGGACTCGGCAGCCGGTCCTGGACTGCGGCCGGTGGGCGCTGCCCTCGTTCGCGGTGATCAGGGTTCCCGCCGGGTGGACGCGCTCGCCGTCGCGGAACTCCCCTCGAGGACGTAGAGGATCTCCTTCGTGTGGTGGAGCTCTTCACCGAACGTGGCACCGGGCGCGAACTCGACGAGTCTCACCAACGGTACCGTCCTGCAGCGTCGTAACCACGATGCCGTCGACCGCTGCGTCCTGGGTGCCCGGTGCCGTCTCGCTCGGTTCAGGTCCCGGGGCCTGCGACGGCGTCATGCGGCCGCCTCCCCACACCCGGGACCGTCTGCCTTCAGCCCGCTTGAGCGCGGTGCCGGGACCGCGTTCCGCCTGCCCGGTTCCCCTAGACTTCACGGGCTGCGGAAGCGCGACGGGGGGAGAGGGAGCATGGGTAGCGGGGCAGCGGACGGTGATCCTCCCCTGATCGGCGCGGTCCGGGCCAGAGATACCGCCCTGGTGAGGAGCCTGCTTCTGGAAGACGATGGTTCCGGCCTGCTGGACTCCGCGTTCTGCCTGGCCGTCGAGACGTACTCGGGAGCCATCGCCCACTTGCTGCTCGATCACGGCGCCGACCCCGGCCGGTGCGAACCGGAGGCACTGCTGTCACTGCCCGCAGCGGTGGATTCCGGTTCGCCCGCGCTGTTCGAGGCGCTCCTGGACGACAGGGTCCGGAACACGTGCAGCAAGTCCGAGCTCCTGGCCATGCGGGATCTCGCGCACCGCTGGCTCGAGACGGGGGTCGAAACCGAACTGCGGCGTCGTACGGGCTCCCAGGACGCTCTTGTCCGTGCCCGGGTTCAGGACGACGAGTACTACAGCATCGACGAGCACTCCCTCGGAGGGATGACCGTTCGCGACGGGCACGCGGCAATCCTCACGCGCCTGGAGGAGCTGCTGGGCATCCGCACCTCCTTCGAGGAGCTGATGGCGCGCTCCTTGAAACACGACCAGGACCACACCGCATGGGGCAATGCCACCATCCTGCTGGCCCACCGTCGCGACCAGGAGACCTAGGCGGCCGCAGCGGCTCTGCGCACTCATCCTGAGCCGTCCCGCCGATTGTTCGGCGCCATGGTGCTACGGCTGACCCATCTCTTCGACGACAGCGACGAGGATGCGTTCGCCGGCCCCGCCCTGGACCTCTTCACCGACTGAGCTCTTTCAGAGTGGCCACTGATCGAGTGACCCAGGCCGAGTCAGGATGAGGACCGCAACGCACAGGGCTCCCGCGCCGTTGAGGGAGGT
>NZ_JBIARL010000048.1:0-12772 GCF_042889835.1 Streptomyces sp. NPDC002463 | reverse complement strand
GGTCCGGACGTCCAGCCAGCCGCCTTCCCTTGTAGGCGAGTAGTTCCCGACTGCGCTCAAGAACCTGTGCTTTTCATCACGTAGAGGTGAGGCAACTGTCCGCTTCGCCCATGGCAGTCGATCACAGATGTCGGATCTGTACCCTATCTCGAGGCGGATACTCGCAGGTCATGGACGTTGACACGCTGTTGTCTGGACCATTTCATTCACTTCAAGAAATACGCAGTACGGGGGGAAGTGGGGGGCGTTCGTGCGCTCATATCGTGCGCGTCGAACAAAAGTTCGACATGCGAGTTCAGCAGTTCTGTCCGCAATCATGCTCACAGGGGCAGGAGTCGTGGCAGGTATCGCACCGGCTGCGGCGGTGGTCTCGACAGACGTCGAGCAAACAGGCACCGATGGCAGCCAGCCGGCTGCCGATACGCCTGAGAGTATCGCGCTCCGGGAAGCCAAGGACCGAGGGCAGCCGGTTGATGTTCCCTCGATGCGGGACGAGTTCAGTGAGGTGACGGCGCGTCCTGACGGGATGCTGGAGTCGGTCACTCATGTGCAGCCAGTCCGGACGCGAAAGGATGGCCACTGGGTCGGCGTGGACACCACGCTGCAGGCGGCGCCCGACGGCATGGTGGAACCCAAGGCGGTCCTGCCGGGCCTGGCCTTCTCTGGCGGCGGCGACGACCCCCTGGTCCGTATGACGCGGGCGGGCAAGGTCTTCGAACTGTCCTGGCCCAAGCCCCTTCCTGAGCCGCAACTTCAGGGGGACAGCGCGCTCTATTCCTCGGTGCTGCCCGGCGTCGATCTGAAGATGACCGCCACCCGCACTGGCTACAACCAGATCCTGGTCGTCAAGACCAGGGAGGCAGCTGCCAATCCCGAACTCCAAACGCTCAGGCTGGGCTTGAACACCGATGGGCTATCCCTTCGCGAGAACGCCGACGGCTCGATCGAGGCCAGCGACACGGCAGCAGGCGGCACAGTCTTCGCCGCCCCGAAGCCGATGATGTACGACTCGTCACAAGCCGCCAAGGAGGGCCCGGGCAACGAACTTGCCCAGGTGGGCAATCCGCAGCCCGCCACCATGTCCCTGACCGCTGACATCGAGTCCGAGAACGAAGCACATGCAGCAACCGTGGGTGTAGAAGTGACGACCGATGGTCAGTCGGCCGGAGAGGAGCAGGCCCTGCTGCTCACTCCCTCGCAGGCGCTTCTGAACGACCCGGACACCGTTTACCCGGTTCACATCGACCCGGCCATGGACACGCCTCACGCCTCCGCTTGGGCCGGCATCTCACAGGCGTACCCCTCCCAGCCATACTACAAATTCACCTACAACAGCACCTACGTACCTGATTTCGGTACTGGCTACTGCGCCTCGCCACGTTGCTCCACCGCAGATGTCAAGCGTGTTCTCTACCGCATTCCGGTGACGAGCAAGTTTGATGGGAAGCACATTCTGTCAGCCGAGTTCAGCGTGTGGGAGTCGCACTCTTACAACTGCACGGCGCGACCGGTTCAGCTCTATCTGACGGGAGGTATCGGCTCTGGCACGACCTGGAACAACTCCTCTAGCGACACGTTCTGGGACACCCGCCTGCAGACTGTGAACGCGGCCAAGGGCTGGAGCGGTACCTGTCCAGCCGGAAATCTGGAGTTCGGTGGAACCACAGGGGCGGTGAAGGACGCTGTCCAGCGGATCGTCAACGGAACTGGTACCAGCATCACCTTCGGCTTGAGGGCCGAGAACGAGTCGGCCTCGGGCGCTGACGCCTGGAAGCGGTTCACCGACGATGCAAGCCTGAGTGTCAGGTACAACCTTCCGCCGCATCAGGCCGCTATGTCGAAGCTCACCATGTCGCCGGGCTCGATCTGCTCGTCATCGGTACTGAAGATCAATCGCATGCCACAGATCACAGCGACCCTGACCGACCCTGACCTCGAGAAGGTAGGTGCACAGTTCGCGGCGGCCTGGGACGCGGGTGACGGGACGGGCTTCAAGCGCCGATGGTGGTCCACCGGGGCCGAAGGCACGGCACCTGCCGCATCAAGCTTCAAAAACTCGGGCTCACCGTTCTCTGTAACGCTCCCTACGAGCGTGCCCAAGAACAAGACGGTGGGATGGGAGGTCCGCGGCTGGGACGGAGCCGAATGGGGTTTGTGGAGCTCGGCCGGCAACACACAAACCGACTGCTACTTCCATGTGGACACGACGTTCCCTGCTGGCCCATCGGTAACTTCCGACGACTACCCTGGTAGCCACGATATGCAGGACTCGCTTCCCTGGACCGATGGAGTCGGCAAGTACGGCACATTCGTCATCGACAGCACATCCACTGACGTCGTCAAGTATCAGTATGGATTCGACACCGATGCTTCCGCGAACAATGAGATAGCGACGACGGGCGGCGGCGCACGAACCGTCACCCTGCTCATGCAGACAGCCGGGCCGCACATGATCTCGGTGAAGGCGATCGACAACGCGGGTAACGCAACTCAATCTGAGCCGTACTACTTCAATGTCTGGGGCGGTCACCCTCAGCGCGCAGGCTGGTCGATGGATGACGCTGCTAACGCTGGCGCACTGGCCTCTGTCGGAGGCACCTTCGACGCCACTTTTGACTCAAGTGCATTGATCGGAGCGGACGCCAGCCTCAATGACGCGACCCCTGGAGTGGAAGGGTACAGCGGCAACGCCGTGGCACTGTATGGGAAGCCTGCTGGCCACTTCGACACAGATCGCGCGGTCCTTGAGACCAATCGCAGCTTCACCATGTCTGCGTGGGTCAAGCCGAAATCCATCAACCCCGTAGCGTCTGCCGCACTCGCGCAGCTTGGCCAGCGCCACTCGATCACCCTGGGCGCCATCGGCGCCAAGTGGGCGATTAAGGCCCCCTCCACGGACAGCTCGGCCTCGGACAGCACGTGGTACAACTCAACATCCTCGGCCACTGTGGTCGTCGACAAATGGACGCACCTTGCCGGTGTCTACAACGCCTCTGCCAAGACGTTGACAATCTATGTCGACGGAGTGCCGGGCACTCCTGCCACGAACGTCACGATGTGGTCTGCTCGCGGCAAGATGATGTTCGGCGGCATGCAGTATGCCGGGAAGTTGTGTGACCCGTGGGACGGATCGATTGACGACATCGCAGTCTGGGACCGAGCTCTGTCAAGTTCCGAGCTAAGCGAAGCAGCCCAGGGCCGGCCGGTCACCACAGGCTTGCCTGCCAAGGCCGTGTGGGATCTCAACGATTCCGGCAGCACCATGACCGGGCGCTCCGAGACGGCAGACGCTACTTTGTACGGTGGCGTGGCCACCGCAGTGAGCGGTATTGCTGGCAAGGCTGCCCGCTTTGACGGTGTCGACGACTACGCCCGTACCACGCGTCCGCAGGTGGACGGAACCCGAAGTTTCGCTGTGTCCACCTGGGTTCGCATCCCCACCCCCGCCGCGGGCGACATCCGACCCAGAATGATTGCAACTCAGAACGGCGTGAACCAGAACGAGTTCTCCCTCTACTACTCCGCCGCCGACAAAAAGTGGAAGTTCGGCCGCTACACGGAAGACGCTGCGTCGGCCACTCTCATCACAACCCAACAACCGGTGTGCACCGGCCCAGTGGCAGGAGCGCCGTGCTTTGGGCAACCCAACAACGAGTGGACACACCTGCTGGGAGTATCTGACGCGAAGACCGGAAAGCTACGGCTCTTCGTCAACGGATACCAAGTGAGCGAGACCGCATACACCCAAGTCAAGCCATGGGCAAGCCCTGGAGGCCTGCAGCTCGGCGCAGTCAATCGTGCCGGTACCAACGCCGAGTTCCTGGGCGGAGACATCGATGATGTTCGCGTCTACGACCGGGTCGTCACCGCGGATGAAGCGAAGCTCCTGGTCAAGCAGCGCCCGCAGGTCGGCGGACGCTGGAAGTTCAATGAAGCTTCCGGCACCCCTCTCACCTCTCCTGACGAATCAGTGCCGGCCGAGCCGGCCGTTCTATACAGCGGTGCTCAGATCAACTCGGGCGGAGGTTACCTCGCCACAGGGAGCCTGATACTTGACGGCACCGACGACTACGCAGCCACAACGCGGATGCCCGTGTATACGGGGCAGAGTTTCAGTGTCACCGCCTGGGCCGCGACCGCATCCATTTCCCCCACGCGAGACATGACCGTTCTCTCAATCGCAGGGGCGAAGCAGAGTGCCATCGAGGTGGGCTGGGACTACATCAGCACGGTTGCGGGGGAGCCTGTCGGACAGTGGAAGGTGAGCGTCACCTCGGAAGACGGAACCGAGTCGACCCGAACAAGCGCGGAACACACCTACGACGGCAGCATCCGCATGGGGACCTGGAACCACCTCGCTGTGGTCTACGACGGATTCGCCGATCAGCTCTCCCTCTACGTCAACGGGTCCCTCGAGAACCAACTCTGCCCCGACGACGCCCCAAGCGGCACGTGCACCGATCACGTCTCCTGGGCTACGGCGGTACAGCCGTTTGTCGCAAGCAACCAGGTCCAGTTCGGCCGCAACATCGCTAACGGTGCATGGGGTTCGTACTTCTCTGGCGAAATCGATGACGTGTGGATCTACCAGGGCATCCTCAGCCCCGCCCAGGTCATTACCCTCGCCGACCCGAACATCGAACTCGACACGGCAACGGGACCATAGCCCCTTCACCGGTTCCTGCGTGGGGTGGACGCAAGACCCACCCCACGCAGAATTCACACCCACTATCCGGGACGGGGCGCCGCGACACTGCTCCCCGTCCCTTGCCAAAGACGAAGGCTGCATTCGCCAGCCTCGCAACGTACCCAAACCCTCCTGGAAGTTCCTTTCTATGCAGCGACACAAGGCAATACGGAGACGCGGACTCGCCCGCGTATCCGTCGTCATGAGCGGGATCCTGCTCGGGACGCTCATCCAAGGCCTGCCGACAGCGGTCTCCCCAGCCCAAGCCGATGACAACCGGCCCAACGCCACCTCGCACGAGCGGCCGGTAAAGGGGACCACCGCCACGCCGAAACCGCGCCGCGTGGACTACCGGCCCCCCGCACCCAGGCCGGCAACGAAGTGGCCAGCCGCCGGGACGCTACGCGTGGAACTGCCGGCCCCGAACAGAACCGCAGGCACGCCCGGCAAACCTCCAAGCCCCGTTACCTTCGCTGCCCCGACCCTGCACAAGAACACGGCCCGCAAGGGGCTGCAGCAGACGACCGCGGCGAAGGCAGACCTCCGCTTCTTCGACCGGTCCACCGCCAAGCGGACAGGCATCGACGGCGTCCTGCTCGCTCTCGACAACGCGACTGCAGGCACCAAGACCGACCCGCTCAAGACCAAGGTCACCCTTGACTACAGCGGATTCGCCCGAGCCGCAGGCGGCGGCTACGGCTCCCGCCTGCGCCTGGTTCAGCTTCCAGCCTGCGCGCTCACCACACCTGAGAAGCCCGAGTGCCGCACGCAGACTCCGCTTCCGGGCAGTAACAACACCGAAGCCGAGACGCTCACAGCCGACGCCGTATCCATCCCGCCGGCCGCTCTCGAGGGTCTGCAGACGCAGCTGACCGCCGCCGCGGCAGGCGCGACTGTCCTTGCCGCCGTTTCGGGAACATCCAGCCTGTCCGGAGACTTCAAGGGCAGTACGCTGGGCTCCTCCGCTACGTGGAGTACTGCTCTCAACACCGGCGCCTTTTCATGGTCGTACGGCATAGAAGTACCTTCCACACCGGGGGACCTGACACCAAACGTGTCAATGTCCTACTCCTCAGCCTCACTCGACGGCCGCACTGTCAACAGCAACAACCAAGCCTCCTGGGCCGGCGACGGCTTCGACATCTCCCCGGGCTTCGTCGAACGTTCCTATAAGCCCTGCGCCGATGAAGGTGTGAAGAAGGACGGCGTCGCTATCGGCGACCTGTGCTGGGCCTACGACAACGCCACCATCAGCTTCGACGGCCACGCCGGCGAACTGATCCCCGTCGCGAAGGACGAATGGCGGATCAAGGGGGATGATGGCACCAAGGTCACACGTACCAAAGACATGGCCCGCGGCAACGACGACAACGACGGCGAGTACTTCACCGCCGTCACCCCCGAGGGCACCACCTACTACTTCGGCTACAACCGTCTGACTAACTGGGCCACTGGAAAGCCGGAAACCAAATCCGTCTTCACTGTCCCGGTCTACGGCAACAACACCGGCGAGCCCTGCAACACCTCCGACATCAAGACGTCCTGGTGCCAGCAAGGATGGCGCTGGAACCTCGACATGGTGGTCGACGCCAAGGGCAACGACATCACCTACTGGTACGCCCAGGAAGCCAACTCCTACGGCCGCTACCTCACCGCCGCCGACGACACCCCCTACGTGCGTGGTGGAACCCTCGACCACATCGAGTATGGCCAGCAGCAGAGCGACATCTACTCTGCCACCGTCAAGCCGATGGCCAAGGTCAACTTCACCCCCGCCGAGCGCTGCCTCGAAACGACCACCGGCTTGTGCGACCCAGCGAAGATCGATATCAACCGCCAGTACTGGTACGACACGCCCTGGGACATGAACTGCAAGGCCGGCACCGACTGCAACGCGGGCCGTCTCTCCCCGACGTTCTTCACCCGCACCCGGCTCGCTCAGATCAAGACGCAAACGCTGCAGGCGGATGGGACTTACAAGGACATCGACTCCTGGACACTGAAGCACAAGTGGGGCACCGCTGACTCCGATTACCAGCTGCTCCTCGAATCGATCGAACGCACGGGTCTTGCCGGTCCCACTCCGGTGAGTCTGCCTGCAACGACCCTCACCTATACACAGCTCACCAACCGCCTGGACAAGACCGGTGACGGCCGCGCGCCGTTCGTCAAGGAACGGCTCGGCACCATCGATGACGAGGGCGGCGGCCAGCTCGACATCAACTACTCCGGTGCGTCCTGTACCTGGGCCAGCCTGCCCACACCACAGAGCAACACCACACGCTGCTACCCCCAGAAGTATCAGGCCAGCAACGAGAGCCCGATCACGGACGAGTGGTTCAACAAGTACGTCGTCGATGCCGTGCTCGCCACCGACCGCACCGGCAAGTCGGCCGACATGGTTACCCGATACACCTACCTGGGGACCCCTGCCTGGCACTTTGACGACGATGACGGCCTGACCAAGGAGAAGCTCAAGACCTGGTCACAGTGGCGCGGCTACAACCACACCCGAGTCCAGACCGGTTCCGTCCTTGAGATGTCCTCCCAAACGGATCACTGGTTCCTCCGCGGCATGGACGGAGACCGCAGCGACCCCGCGGACAAGACCAAGACACGAGACATCTCCTTCGCTGACGGAGAAGGCGGCACCCTCGTCGACGACCCCGCGTGGGCCGGCTTTGAATACCGCACCGAGGCATATGACGTCCCGTTCCCGAACGGCAAGATCCTCAACAAGGCCGTCAACAAGCCCTGGAAGAAACAGACAGCATCCCGCGTCCGGGACTGGGGCACCACTACAGCCAACCTCACCGGTACCGAAGTCGCACGCACCTTCACCTCGCTCGACAACGGTGCCGGAGCCGAGTGGCGAGAGGTCCGATCCGAGACCGTCTTCGACGGGTTCGGTCGCGCCACACAGACCGAACAGTTCGGCGACGTAACCGTAGCGACCGACGATCAGTGCACACGGACGACCTACCCTGAGGACACCAGCCCCCGGATCCTCAACACCCCTATCCACACCGAAACTGTCGCCGCCAACTGTGCCACGGCTGTCAATCGTGACACCCGCGCCGACGGCACCTCTGCGGTCATCTCCGACACCCGCACCCGCTACGACGGCAAGGCCTACGGCGCAGCACCCACCAAGGGCCTGCCCACCCTGGTCGAAACGCTCAAGCACCGCTCCGGGAACAAGGCCACCTACCTCGACAACGCAGCAACCTTCGACATCTACGGCCGCCCGCTGACCACCACAGCCCTCGCATCCACCACCCTCTTCGACCCGACCAACGAGTCAGCAACCCCCGTCACTACCGCCAACAGCGGCGCCAGAACCACCACCACCGGCTACACCCCTGCCACCGGCCGACCTACCAAGGTTGTTACCACCACACCTCCCGCAACCGTGGGAGTAGCTGCATCGACACACACCACCACCACCACGCTGGACACCCTGCGTGGCCTCCCCACCACCGAGACCGACGCCAACAACCTGCGCACCGATGCCACCTACGACGCGCTCGGCCGGCAACTCAAGCTCTGGAAGCCCGACCGCTCCAAGACCAGCGGGCAAACCCCGAACGTCGAATACCGCTATCAAACCCCCACAAGCGATATTCAATCCGTCGAAACGCTCACGCTCAACAACGACGGATCCCAGACATCAGGCTTCACCCTCTACGACGGATTCGGGCGGCCACGCCAGACGCAAACTCCCGGTGACAGCAACGGAAAGATCCTCACGGACACCTTCTACGACGCCCGTGGCAACGTAGAACGTACCCACGCTCCCTATTACGCGACCGGATCCCCTTCAGGGCAACTGTTCAAGCTGGAAGACACCACGGGCGTCGAATCCCAGACCACCACGGAATACGATGGCCTGAGCCGCCAGACTAAAGTCACCCAACTCGCTGGCAATGGCGTCGGCAGCAAGACCCTTTCCATTACTCGCACCATCTACGGCGGCGACCGCGTTACGGTAATTCCGCCCAAGGGCGGCACCACCAGGACCTCGATAGCCGACTCAACCGGCCGCGTGATTCTCCTCAAGGAGTACCACGGCACCGAACCTGAGGGACCAGCCGACAGCACCACCTACGAGTACGACCCATCCGGCCAGCTCATCAAGCTCACGGACCCCTCGAAGAATGTCTGGGAATGGACCTACGACCAGCTTGGTCACCAGGTTGCTTCTACCGATCCCGACGCAGGCACCACCATCAAGAAGTACAACGACAAGGGTGAGCTGACCAGTACAACGGACGGCAACACCAAGACCGTCGCCTACGCATACGACAATCTCTCGCGCCAGATCGAATCACGCGAGGGCAGTATTACCGGTCCTCTCCTGACGTCCCAGACCTGGGACCCCGCAGGAAACAAGGGCATGGCCGGCAGCTCCACCCGCTACATCACCCTCGGTACCACTACCTATCAGTACAAGACAACCGCCAACATCTACGACGCCCTCTACCGGCCTACACGCACAACCCTCACCGTCCCCTCCATCCCCGGGCAGGAAGCCCTCGCTGGCAGCTACATCACGGGCACTGCATACAACCTTGACGGCACAGTGAGGTCCGTCGCCTACCCGGCTGCAGGAAACCTTGCCGCCGAATCACTCGCCTTCACATACGACAACCTGCACCGCCCCGTCACAGCCAGCAGCAACCTCTCCGGGTACCTGGGCAAGCAGACCTACAGCCTCACCGGAAAGCCCCTGCAGTCCACACTCAACGCCGGCGGCAAAAGCATCTGGACTACCAACGCTTGGGAATTCGGAACCCAGCGCCTGTCCGGGACACGCACGGACCTCGAAGGTGGCAACGGCGCCGAACGCGCCACCGCCTATACCTACGACGAGGTCGGCAACGTCACCACACTCAGCGACATCTCTCGCTACGGCCAGGACACTCAGTGCTTCACCTACGATCACCTCGCACGCCTGACCGAAGCATTCACTCCCGCATCCCCCATTTGCCCAGCCGAACCCTCCGCAGAGACCACACTCGGCGGCCCCGCACCGTACTGGACCAGCTGGACCTACAACACCGACGGAACCCGTAATACCGAAACGCAGCACGATCCGTCCGGCACTACCACCGCTGACAAGGTTCGTACCTACACCTATCCGACCGGTGGGGCAGCCCGGCCGCACTCCCTTCTGGGAACCAGCACCCTCACAGGCGGCGTCGGCACCCCAGTCACTGAGTCGTACAAGTACGACGATGCAGGCAACACCACCGAACGCCACCGAGCCCCTGAAACCGGTACCACAAGCGACCAGATCCTGACCTGGAACGCGGAAGGCAACCTCACCAAGGTCACGGACACCGTCAAGAAACTCAGCGGTTCCACCACCGTTACCACCACAGAGGCAACCGACTACGTCTACGCCGCAGACGGCAGCAGACTCCTCACCCACACCCTCGACACGGCCAACCCCACCGCGGAGAGCACCACACTCCACCTGGGATCCACGGAACTCAAACTCGCCAAGGGGGCTACCAAGCCCACCGCCACGCGGTACTACGAACTCGGCGCGGCCACGGCCGTCCGGACTGACAGCAACAACGTCTCTTTCCAGGTCACCGACCATCACAACACCGGCACTCTCGACATCGACGCCTCCGGCGCCACCGTCGATCAACGCCGCATGACACCGTTCGGGAAGATCCGGGGCAGCGCGCCAACCGACTGGGCCGGCACCCGCGGTTTCATCGGCGGCACGATGGACCCCACCGATCTGACCCACCTCGGAGCACGTGAGTACGACCCGGACACCGGCCGCTTCATCAGCGTCGACCCGGTACTGGCACCCCAGGACGTCCAGTCACTCAACGGATACGTCTACGCCAATAACAACCCGATGACGCTGAGCGACCCTAGTGGGCAGCGTCCGGATGGAGCTTGTAGCGGGCGCTGCACCGACGGCTCACGCGAATCCTGGAGCGGCGGCCCGGGAAACTGGCAATACACCATTATTTCCAAGCCGAATAAATCCGGTGTAGTGAAGGTGCAGCGGGTCGACTTCCGTGATCAAAACCGCTCTTTCACTGTCTATGCAAAGGTGATTCCGCCGAAGAAGCCGAAGCCCAAGGGTGAAATAGTAACCAAGAATGGCGCCCCTTACGTCAATGGCGTATGTGTTTATGCCATGGGGTCAGGATGTGGAGGTGATATTACGCGCCGAGAAGGACCTTCGACTACGGACATCCCTGACCTTCCTTGTGCCCCTGGTGAGTGGCAGGCTGTGTGTGACCTGCGCAACGAGATGTATAAGTTCGGTCAGATAAGTGGCATGACCGGAGGATCCATCGGGTTCTTTGGACTCCGAGGCGGCGGCGGGAGAGTTTCGACAGGAAAGCCTAAAGCACGCCCGGGGGACTGTGCCCACTCGTTTCCCAAGGGCTCCCTCGTCCTGATGGCCGATGGGACAACTAAGCCGATCGAAGAAGTAGAGATCGGCAATGAAGTCCTAGCCGCAGACCCCAAGACGAACAAGACAACCAGGGGGAAGGTCGACGCCACCTTCCTCACCCCTAATGATCGCCAGTTCACCACTATCACGGTCGGGACCAAGGGAGATCGCCTTACAGCGACAGGCCATCACCCCATGTGGTCACCCAGTGAGCGCGCGTGGGTCAATGCCTCCGATGTCAAGCAGGGCATGACGCTGCAGTCGGCTACGGGTCAAGAGCTGGAAGTCACGGCTGTGCGCCACTTCGAGCGCACACAAGCAGCGCATGACCTGACCGTTCGCGACATTCATACGTACTACGTACTAGCGGGCGCTAACCCCATCTTGGTCCATAACTGCGACAAGCTGTGGGAGCCGGGTCGAGAAGGCGTCGACAACCACCCTCAAGGATCCCTTCCGGCGGGCGCTGGAATTCCACGTGGAGCAACCCTCGAGCCGGGGGAGTATCATTTCATTGTTCGTCAGGATGGTTCCCTGCGTGCCATGCAGAACGAAGAAATGTGGGAGCTCAATCCGGACGCCGGACACACCTCACTAGGGGATGGTAAGGGTGTTCTGATGGCTGGCACGTTTGATGTGGGCGCAGATGGCTCGATTTCCAGGGTCGATAACTTCTCTGGGCACTACCGTCCGACAGATTCACCGGGATCGAATCGATTGCTCGACGTCACGCGGGGGGCCTTTCAGCGTCATGGTTGGGACTTCGCTGACAGCGCCTGGGACTATTACGCTGGACCGCCGGGGCGCTGAAACCGGCGCATAATGTTGGGGGTAGCTTAGTTTGGCTACCCCCAACAGCTTTTAGAAACTGCAACAAGAGGTGGCGATGGATATTTCTTCTTACCCTAGTCCTGAGGTGCTCCTGGGGCGCCTTCTGGAAGTTCAGGAACCTGTTATCCGGGAGGATGGGAGGAGATTTCCTGCGTTCTCCATGGAGGATCTGAAGGATGAGGCGTATATTTGTCGGCTTGCGGATGGTGTAGGTATGCGCAAGTACGACCTATTCCTTGTTGCGGGCCTGACCGTTCCGGATAGTGCATTGGCTTTTGATAAGGCCTCTCAGCGTGAACTTCCGCAACTGGTTCGTCTGGCGCTCTCCTTGTCTACCTCCAGTAGGCGGCAACTTCGTGATTTTGTGCAATCGGTGAATGATTTGCCGATGGATTCCCATTCGAGGGATGTCCCCGCTTTTGAGAGTTACCCACCGGGTTTCGGGTCGCTGCTTGTTCGGATGCTTGGGCTCCGCAATCTGGGATGGTCCTCGGCGGCAAAGGTGATGTACCTGATGTCCGGTGTCCATCTATCGGCTGCAACAATCGGAGCAGTGGGTCGTGGCGCCAAGGAGCTTGATGCCGAAATCCTCAGTGGATTTTCCGCTGTGCTCGGCATTCCGATTGAGACCCTAAGCGTAATGACTGGTGTGCAGCGAGCAGTGGAAAGATGCAAAACTTCGGAGCGGAATGCGGACGTGGCCGCGCTTCTTTGGGATATTCGGCATTTCGCTGCAGGGCAAGTGCAGGAAGCTGTACGGCGAGCAAATGAATTGAAGGAAGGTGTGTGAAATCTTCGTGGTGAATCTCTGGTAGGAACGTGCT
>NZ_JBIARL010000047.1:0-16676 GCF_042889835.1 Streptomyces sp. NPDC002463 | reverse complement strand
GTGCGTCTGCCTGGCGATCATGTCCCTCGACCCCACCGGCAAGGGGCAGTCCCGCTGGACCCTGCGCTGGAAGACCGCCCTGAACGCCTTCGACATCACCTTCGACGGCCGCCTCTCCGCAGCCCGTCAGTAACCCCAACCACCCCTGTTACACCGTTCGATTGACAGACCCAATCCCAGCGAACCCGGACACGTCGATGTGCCGGGCTCCACTGCCGTCCGCACGGAGCGTGCCGATTTGCGCGCTTTCCGTCAAGGCTCCGCGAAGATCGCACACTCGTGTGCGTCCCGTACCCACGACACCCCGGGACAGCCGGTCCGCGGCGGGGGCGTGCCGCCCGAAGCCGGACGGTCCTGCAGAGCGGGACGACAGAACGGCGTGGCAGGAAGGACGAACCTGGTGCCGCGGCGCTCTGGCACGTGTCCGGCCGTTGCTGCCACTCGCGGTTCATCCCTGTGGCAGGCACATCTCGACGAGCTCGACGCGCGGTTCCGTGCGGCAACGACCCCGTGGCCCGACCGAGTCGAAGACGACGAGCTCTGGTGGGAGCGGCGCATCCCCCGACTGCTCGAGGCTGGTGCCGCAGACCCGCGCGAAGGAGGCCGGCCCTCGGGCTGGGACGTGATGCCTTTCCCCAAGCCGGGCTCCGTCCATGTGATCGTCTGCCCCCATACCCCGTGCAGTCGAGTCATGTCGGCGCGACCTCCTCAGGCAGTGATCGTCAGGAGGGAAAGCAGACTCCGGGCCCCGGCCCGCCTCGTGTCAGCCTGCAGGAATCATCGGTTCCTCGCGCCCGCGCCCGCGCCCGCGAGTGGCATGTGCGTGCGTTGGTGGAACGCAGGGCGCGGGACATCGTACGTCCGGTTCAGCCGACGACGGGTTCGACGAGGCCGGCCGCGACCAGGCCCGCGAGGCCGGATGCCAGTCCGGCGGGGTCGGAGCCCCTGTGCTGGGCGTACCGCTCCTGGATCGCGGCGAGTTCACGGCCGTCGCAGAGGGCGTAGATCAGCCAGGCGTGCTGGTTGAGCCAGCGGAACTTCGCGGCGTCAGGGGCGAAGGCCAGCAGCTGGCCCTGCTCGGGCAGGGGGCAGACGGCGACCGGCTCGATCTTGCGGTAGCCGCGCGGATCCGGCTGCGGCACGTGCGGAGCGGAGCTCGGGATGGGCTCCCGGGCGGCGTTCGTCCGCACGGAAGGCGCCAGGGAGGCGGCGGCGTCCATCAGCCATTCGACGAAGCGCCGTCCGGCCGGTGTCAGTGCCCCGCCGTGTACCTCAAGTGCCTGCTGCCCGAGGTAGGCGGCCCGTTCGGCGCTCGTGGTGTACCCGCCCTCCACCGCGGCCCGGCTGCCCGGGGTGGGCACACCGACGTCCTCGGTGACCGGCGGCTCACCGAAGCGCTCGCGGAGGTCGGCAGGGGCCTCGCCCGCCGCCGCGAAGAACAGCACCATGTGCGCGTACACGTGCAGTGCGGCCAGGACCCGGGTCAGCGACCACGGGGTCAGCCGCCAGGGAATCTCGATCTCGTGGCCCGGGTCGGCGACGAGCGAGCCGGTGCGCAAAACGTCGAACTGTTTGAGGTGCAGTCCTTCGTGCAACAGGATCTCCGCGGTCATCCACGGATCGCGCAGGTGCTCCGGAGCGATGAACAGAGCCGAGGGCAGCGGATCGCCGCCGGAGAGCGAGTACAGCTCACCGTCGTCGCTCTCGGCCCGGGCCAGGCCCACCAACGAGATGTGCGGGAAGACTCCCGCCCCGGTGTACGGCAGCAGTTCGGCCAGGAGTTCGGCGCCCCGGGAGAGCCCCGCGAGCAGCTCCTCGTCAGGGCTGATCCGGCGAGCCCCGCGCATATCGGCGAAGGTCCCGTCCTTGAGCTCCTCCAGCCGCCGGGCGAGCGGCAGTCCGGCCGACTCCGGCTCGACCTCCGTCCACACCCAGCCGACGCCACGGCTCGCCCAGGGGCGTCGGCGCGGGGTCATCAGGCGTTCGCACGGCCCCAGCCCGTCCTCGGCGTCGAGGTCGACCTCCGCGAGGTGCGGCGCGAACTCGCTCGGGTCGTGCCGGTTATTCTCCAGGGCGAGCAGGTCGTCCTCGAAGGCGTTCCTCAGCACCGGGTCGTAGAGGAAGGGGCGCAGCACGGCGTCGTCCGCCTTGCCGAGCCGCTCGAACCGGTCGGCCGCGTCGGGGAACCGACGGGCGAGCATCGTCAGGCCCAGCCGGTAGCGCGCGATGTTCCTGGCCTCGATCGCGTCGGCGGCGCCGAAGTGCGGGTCTGCTCCCAGGATTCTGTCTATCTGTGTGTACGACGACGACAACATTCACCTCGTGAGGCGTCGGGACGGTACGGGCGAGGACACGGCAGGCCGGCCGCCGGAAGTCCGACGACCGGCCTGCCGCGATACGGCTTACTTCGCCGCACCGCCCGGCGCGAGGTAGGGCGGGACCCAGGCGCGCTCGTACTGGGCATCGGTGGTGATGCTCGGCGCCGACTCGGCAGCCACCCGCATCTGGGGCATTTCCACGGTCTGGGACGGCATGTCGTCTCCTTGCTCCACACCCGGCAGGGTGTTCACGGACAAACGGTCTGCCGGATCGGCCGCCGCGGCCGTCCCGCTGCGTGGCCACCATCGCCACGGAGCGGGGTACTTACGCCTCGGCGTCGTCTCCAGCACTGATGAACCTAGATTCGCGGGACGCACCGGTGTGTTCCTCGCGTGCAGGATCGCTCCACGTTCCGTGCAAACCGCTCCCGTGCGTGGGTCCACGCCTCGCCCGCGCCGCACGCAGGACCACCGTCCTTGTCCACGCGGGCAGCCACCAGCCCGGCACCTCCAGGCTCCCCCGCAGCCTCCAGAGCCGCTCCGGAGGCTCGTGGCACACGGAAAAATCCTGCTCATGCGCTGTCCTGACCTAGCATGATCACCTCGCGCCATCACGCGACCGACGTCGGCACAGACGGGGACACCGGCCGTGTCAAGGGGGAAGACAGTGGAGTTCCGTCTTTTGGGGCCGGAAGAAGTCCTGCACGAGGGTCAACCGGTTCCGATATCGGCGGCGAAGCATCGGGCGCTGCTGACCATGTTCCTCCTGAGGTCCGACCGTGTCGTCATGACGGAGGACCTGATCGACGGTCTGTGGGGAACGAACCCGCCCAAGACCGCGAGAACGACGCTCCACAACTACATCCGACGGCTGAGGAAGGTCCTCCTGGCATGCGGGGCGGATCCCCTGCTCACCGAGCCGGGCGGGTACGTCCTGCGCCTGGAGTCGCACTGGCTCGACGTCCATGCCTTCGACGACCTGGTGGCACGAGCCGAAGGCGCACAGGAGCGCGGCGACCTCCTCGCCTCCTCCCAGCTCCAGAGACGGGCTCTGGGGCTCTGGCGCGGCAAGGCGCTGGAAGGAACGGCGTCCCGGTATCTCGCCGAGGTGGAGGCGCCTCGCCTCGAAGAGGCGAGGCGTTCGGCGTTCGAGAAGCTGATGGACATCGACCTCCGCCTCGGCCGCCACAACGCCCTGTTGGGCGAGATGCGGCGCGAGCTCGCGCGGGAACCGCTCAGGGAACGGTTGCGTTCCCAGTACATGCTGGCGTTGTACCGGGCCGGCCGGCGCGCCGACGCGCTGGACGTCTACCGTGAGGGACGTCGGGTCCTCGTCAAGGAGCTCGGTCTGGAGCCGGGCCCCACGCTGCGCGAGATGGAGCGCGCGATCCTCGCCGACAGCCCGGCCCTCGCGGCACCGACCGCAGCCGCTTCCCTTACCGCCGTCTCCCGGAACGCGGAGCAGGTGCCTCCTCCCAGGCAACTACCGCCTGACGCGGCTCATTTCACGGGTCGCGGCGCCCATCTGCGAGCCCTGGACGAATGGGCCGGGGCCTCGGGCGTCCACGGACCGATGGTCATCACCGCCATCGACGGGCAAGGAGGCATGGGGAAGACCGCGCTCGCGGTGCACTGGGGTCACAGCGCCCGAGCGCGGTTCCCGGACGGGCAGCTCTACATCGATCTGCGGGGCTACGCGACGACCAGACCGGTCACGTCCGTGGAGGCGCTCGCGGGTTTCCTCTACGCGCTCGGAGTCCCGGCGGACCGGATACCCGACGATCCCGACCGTGCCGCGGGTCTGTATCGCACCCTGCTGGCCGAGAAACGCGTCCTCGTCGTCATCGACAACGCCCGCAGCGCCGACCAGGTACGCCCTCTGCTTCCGGGAACCCAGGGGTCCCACGTGGTGGTGACCAGCCGGGACGTGCTGGCCGGCCTGGTGGTCCGAGACAGCGCCCGCCATCTCAGAGTGGACGCCCTGACTCCGGAGGAGGCCGCAGAGCTGCTGGAACGTCTGCTCGGAGCGTCCGTCGTAGCGGCCGAGCCGGAGGCGACGGCAGAGTTGGCCCGACTGTGCTGGTACGTACCCCTGGCACTGCGGGTCTCGGCCGTCAACGTACGGGAAGCCGGCGGGGATCGCCCGGTGGCCGGCCACGTCGATCGGCTGCGCGACGAGGACCGGAGACTCGCCGCGCTCAGTGTGCCGGACGACGAGGCCAGCAACCTGCAGGCGGTCCTCTCCCTGTCCTACCTGTCGCTGTCCCCCGACGAGCGCAGGCTCTTCCGCCGCCTCAGCCTCGTCCCTGGACCCACGCTCACGGCGGCCGGCGCTTCCGCCTTGCTCGGGCTACCCGTCGCACGGACGTCGCAGCTGCTCAGGCGACTCGTCGCCGTCCACCTCGTCGATCAGACCGACCCGGACGCGTACTGCCTCCACGACCTGCTGCGGCTGTTCGCCGAGAGCTACGCGGCGACGGACGAGAGCCCCGAGGAGCGTGCCGCGGCCCTTCGGCGCCTCTACGACCACTACCTCACGGGCGTACACGCCGGGGCCCGGCTGCTCTATCCGGAGAAGCTGCGCGCGTTCGGTCCCGGCCAGGCCGCCGGGCACACCGACGCGGAGGCCGCCGTCGACACGGACGCGGACTCCGCCCGAGGCGCGGAGGAAAGCACCGTCGGCACCGTGGTCCTGCCCGATCAGACCGCGGCACGCCAGTGGTTCAGGCGTGAGCACACGAACCTGGTCATCGCGGCGCAGAGAGGTACGTCGCTCGGCCTGCCCGCCGCCTCCTGGGAGTTGTGCGACGCCCTGCGCGGATACTTCTGGCTGGTCAGAACCGGTCCGGACTGGATCTCCGTAGCGGAGGCGGGGCTCAAGGCGGCGCAGGGGGCACACCACCCGATCGGCTCCGCCACCGCCCGCATCAGTCTCGGCGACGCGCACCGCAGCCTCGGCCGGTACGAACGCGCGGCTCAGCACTACGAGGCGGTGCTGGCAGACGCGGAATCCGCTCACTGGGCCGAGGGCAAGGCCCAGGCACTCATCAACCTGGGCCTGGTCGGCATCCTCACGGGGAAACTGCGCGACGCGGTCCAACACTACGAGGCGGCTGTCGACGCCCTGTCGGCGGACTCGCGGTGGAACCTGCTCCGGCTGAGCACGGAGGGCAACATGGGCCTGCTCCGCCAAGAGCTCGGGGACCTTCGTCAGGCCGAACGACACAACGCCACGGCGCTCGAACTGAGCCGAAGCATCGGCTCCAGAGGAGCCGAAGGAGTCACCTGGGGCAACTTGGGCCAGGTTCTCGGGCTCCTGGGGCGCTCCGATGAGGCACTCGAGTGCCTCTCCGAAGCCCTCGCCGTCCACCGGGAGCTCGGCAACCGCGGCAGTGAAGCGGAAACTCTCAGGGGGTTGGCCGACTGGCACCGTGACAGAGGCGACCACTCCACCGCCCTGGACCTCGCCCTGGCCGCCGCTGCACTGGCAGACGAGATCGAGGAGGGGCGTCTTGCGGCGGCCACCCTCCAGACCGTGGCGTCCGTGCGCACCGCTCTCGGACAGCTCACCGAAGCCGAGGAGATCTACCGGCGGGCGCAGGGCCTCGCCGAACAGACCGGCGCCCGGCACACAGAGGCGGCGATCCTGATCGGCAGGGCCGAGGCGCGCCTACTGCAGGGCGATCTCGCCGAGGCCGACGCGTACGTCCGGCACGCCCTGGAACGAGCCCGCCGCGAGGGCTACGGAATTCTGGAGGGGCAGGCTCTGACGGTCATCGGCCGCCTCCGCCTCGCCGAGGGGCGAACGGTCGAGGCAGCCGAGCACGCCGAGCACGCCGTGTCGATCCTGGCGGAGACCGGCCACCGAAGCGGCCTGATCGCCGCACAGGAGATGTTGTCCCACGCCCGCTCGCAAGCGCCGGGCGACCAGGACGAGGAGTCGGGCGCGCCAGAGCCGCCCGCATGATCTCCTGCGCCCGGCGCTTCCCTCCAGGCCCTGGCGAGGTGTCCTTGCGACGGTGCGCGCCGGATCCGACCCGTCAGGCGGCGGACCAGTCGGGCGGTGCGGTTGCCGAGGCGGTCGCGCGGTGTTCGGTGGGGCTGATTCCGTATACCTCGCGGAAGGCCCGGCTGAAGCTGCTCGGATTGGTGAAGCCCCAGCGTGAGGCGATGTCTTGGACGCTGAGGCGGCGCAGATCCGGACGGGCGAGGTCGGCGTGGCAGCGTTCGAGGCGGCCACGGCGGATGACCGTCGCAACGCTGGCGGGTTGCCGGCTGAAGAGGCCGTACAGGGTACGCAGGGATATGTGGTGCCTGCGGGCGATCGTCCGCGGCGTGAGGTCCGGGTCCGCGAGATTCTGGGCGATGAAGCCGTGAACGCGTCTCAGCAGTGTCTGCGCCCGTGTCTCGTCCGTGCCCGTCTCCAGGACTCGCAGCTGCTCGGTCAGACAGGCGGTCGCCAGATCGAGGGCGATGGCGCCCATGCGGCTCTGCTCCTCGTGCCGGCAGTCGGCACCGTGCTCGAGCAGTGTGGCGAGAAAGGCGGCGAGGACGGCGGCACTGCCGCTGCCCGTGGGGATCGGCCGCGCCAGGAGCAGCTCGACGTGATCCGGTCGCAGGGCGAGTGAGGCGCGGGGTATGTGGAGGACGACGGCCCACACCTGGCCCTCCGCTTCCGCGGGACGGACGGCTGCCGGGCGTACTGGGTCACTGAGCACCAGAGTGCTCCGGGGCGGCGCCTCCATGCCGGGCGGGGCGCACGGGCCGCTCGCGTCGGTCATCCATGCCAGCCTGTACTCGTCGAGGCCACCGTTCGGGATCGGAAGCCGCAGGCTGTCCCGGCCCCCTGGCAGGACGTCACCCGCCGTCAGCCGCACCGGTCCCAGACCCAGACTCCTGCTACAGGCCCCGCCCTCGCAGGTCTCATCGACGTAGACCTCCTCGGGGGAAACGCCTTCGGCGAGGACCTCTTCCCGGACATCGAGCCGGTGTCCCGTGCCGCGTGCCCGGGACACGTCGGACAGGACTCCATCGGACACCGTCTCGCGGAAGGACTCGAATCGACCCGCCGCCGAAACGACAGGAGCCGACACGCTTGACCAGCCCACCCATTCCCCCTTTTCCCACTGCGAAAGCAGTCGTTGCTCTCCGGTGCGCTCCAGCCCTTCGGCGGTGAGCGACGTCCGTCGACATCACGTGTGCCGGAGGCGGGGACGACAGACGGGCGGATCACATGTCTGCCGCGCCTGCGACCAGTGACGACGGCTCAAGGATCACCGCCGGGCGCTATCGGCCGACTAGCGCGAGGACGAGCCACCACGAGGGATGATGCGCTCGGGCACGGACCACACCAGGTGCCATCGGCCGCGTGGACGGGGCGGGCGGCGGGCGGCGGCCCACGCCGACCGGGCCACGGCAGCACCGGTGCTGCCCTTTGGCGCGTCCCTCAGCACCGGGCCCGCTGGTCCGGGACCGTGCGTGGCCAGGTCGCGCCCTGCCGCCGTCAACGAGCGGACGACCCGCGCACTTCCGCCAGAGACGCGGGAGACTCTCACCGATGGCTCAGCACGTTGACCACCCGTCCGTTGGGGTCACAGACGAAGAATCACCGAACGCTCCCTCTTCCTGGCACCGCCATCGATCAACGGCGATACGCGGCGCCCGGCCACTCGGCTTCCGGCGCGCCGCCGGAACACTTCTCGTATGGCCAGGGCCGTCAGGTCGTCAGGTCGTCAGGTCGTCAGGTCGTCAGAAAAAGCATCCGCACCGGGGCGCGGCGACCATCGGAACGCCCACCAGGGCGATCCAGCGGATTCCGCGGCGGAGAGGGTGCCGGCCAGGAGTTCCACGGCGAGGAAGACGGCGAGGCTGCCGCGCATCAGCCAGTGCGATCCTGAGGGGAGTCGTTCGTCCACTCGGCCTCCGAAGCGGCCTCCATCGTCCGGGCGATGCCCTCGCCCAGGACGATGAGGGTGAACAGGCCGGGCCGTTCGTCCAGACGGCGCGGGTCGACGTGGGCGATCACCGGCAGCCGCGGAGCCTCGGCTCGGCCACCGGGCTCGGTGGCGTCTTCTCCTCGTGGCGGGCCGGATCCGATGCGCCGCGGCTGCCGGCTCGGGCGAAGGTGAGCGCGAGGTCGACGAGCAGCCCGGCCGCCCACAGTCAGTACCGGGTGGGTGCCTCGGCCCACGGCAAGACAGTCCACGGCACGACGCCCGCCGAGAGCCGGGCCTTCGGTCAGTCCGCCAGGGCCTCGCCGCGCCCCCCTGCCACGCGCGCGAGTCCAGCAGCCGGACGAGAACGTGGGCGAGCGCGAAGGCGCTCGCGTGCTCGGTACGGACCTCCGGCACGACCACCGCCATGACCGCGGGTCCAAACATGTCGACGAGGACGGTGCGGGTATGCGCCTTCTCGGCGGCCACCTTCCCGTACGTCACGAAACACATCCACGCTGTCCAGAAGGCGGGTACGGCACGCAGTGCGGGGCCAAAGGGCCGAGTAAACATAAGCGAAAATACGGGGCGGTTCGCTGCTTATGTGGGTGTTCTGACGATCTGAGTCAGCCGGGCGACGAACCGTTCCAGCCGGACGCCCGCCGGTCTGCCGTGCCGCGGGCGCGCACGGCAGGCCGTCACGGCGAGCCTTTCTTTGATCCGGAAGCCCTCGGCGAGCTTCGCGTACGTCGTGTGCGCGCAGACAGACCAGGGCGATGAGCACGTGCGTCAGGTCCAGCGCTGCTGGATAGGTGACCGACAAGGCCTCCGGTCGCAGCGGTTGAGACGTCAGACATCTCGAACCACCGCCCGGAGGCCTCGTCTGATATCCACGGACCGGCGTCACCCGATCGGCGACCACCCTGAAGATCCTTGGTGAACGGCTAGGGCGCCGCGGGTGGGTGATCGAACCGAGGCAGCGTCACCGACGACGCTCGCCCGACCGCGAGCCCAGACCTTCGTCGGCTGCCGCCGCGCTTCCTCCTGGGGCAAGTCCCCAGATCAGCTGCAAGTACGGTCCTTCGCGGGGAGCCGACCTGTCGTCAGGTAGCGGGTGACGTCGGCATCAGCACAGGACGGGCGGCCGGTCACCAGCACCCCGTGGCCTTCACCGCCCGCGATCGTGACCATGCGGGAGCCGTGCAGGGCACGCCGCATGCCCTTGGCCATCACCAACGGTGTCTGCGGGTCCCACTCGTTCTGCACGATCAGCGCGTCGACGCCGTTGTCCACCGCCGTGGCCGCCTCACGCGGAGCGGACTTCCAGAACGCGCAAGGCTGGACGTTGGCGCCGAAGTCGCCCGCCAGGGGGCGGGCGGCGCGGTCCCGAATCGCGTCGCGGCGGTACTGCTCGGGATCGCGCGGCCAGCTCCGGCCCTCGCCGCACAGAACGGCCCAGGCGACCGACACCACGTTGTCCACGTCCGGCGCTTCGGCTGCCGCCTCGGTCACCGCAGGCACGGCAGCACTCGACCCGGCCGGGGGCGCGGCGCCCGCCGCCGCAGCCTTGAGCGCGACGATGAACGGCGTGACGGCCTCGACCTGCACGAAGGCCCGGTACTGCGCACGGATCGTGTCACCGTCGAACGGCTGGCCTTCCAGCACGATCGGCGTGCGGTCAGCACTCGCGACCAGGTCCCAGAACGCCGCGCGCACCGCCTGCGGGGTCGCACCCAGCCCGTACGTCGCATCGCGGGCCGCGGTCCACTCCGTCCAGCGGGTGAAGGCGAGTTCGGCCGCCTCGGTCGCCCCGCGCAGCACGCCCCGCCAGACCAGCGCCGGGTCGAGCGCGCTGTCGAGCACGAAACGGTCCGCCCGCCGGGGGAATATCTGGGTGTAGACCGCACCCAGGTAAGTACCGTACGAGTGCCCCAGGTAGGAGATCTTCCGCTCCCCCAGCGCGGCCCGGACCACATCCATGTCCCGCGCCGTATTCCGGGTGGTGATGTGCGGCAGCAGGTCCCCGGCCTTCGCCCAGCACTTGTCCGCCACGCTCCGGGCCCGGGCCACGTCCTGCCCGAACGTCCCGGCGGAGTAAGGGTGGTCGAGGACCTGCTCGTCCGCCGCCAGAGCACAGTTGACCGGCGCGCTGCGTCCGACGCCGCGCGGGTCGAAGCCGATCAGGTCGAAGCGCTCACGCACCCCCGCCGCCAGCAGCGGCGCCATCTCGGCCGGCATGGTCAGCCCCGGACCGCCCGGACCGCCGGGGTTCATCAGCAGTACACCGCGCCGCTTCGCCGCACTGCCCGCCTTCATCCGTGACACCGCTATCCCGATGCTCCGCCCGTGCGGATCGCCGTAGTCCAGCGGCACCTTCACCGTCGTGCACTCCAAAGACGGCGGCTGGTCCTCCGCGCAGCGCTCCCACCTCAGTTGTTGCCGCCCGAACCCCTCGAGCGGCTCCTGGGCCGCGAACGCGGTCGTCGGCGTGAGCGCCGCCAACACGGCCGTCGCCGCCCCGGCCGTCAGGATGGAAGTCGTTTGTCCAGCTCGCAGCACCGTGCCGCCTCTTTTGCGAAATTCGGTCTCTTCGGATCGCCTCAAGTCTCCGATCCGAAGAGACCGCGCCCCGTCCTGCTACGGGATGGCTTCATGATCCGACTCAAGTACCGGCGACCACCCCACACCCCTACGGGACCAGCACCACCAACCCTGAGCCGGGAAGACCAGCCGCGTCGGTCACCACCGAGCACCCAGCGGCCCATCACCGGTGCGGTGGCCCGGCTGGCGGGCAGTCGGCACGGAGGCAGGCGACGCGTAGGCGGCACGACGCGCGTCGGCAGCGGGCACAGCGGGCGGCCGGGAGCCGACGGCGGCCCCGCAGCGCAGCAGCAGCAGCAGCAGCAGCAGCAGCAGCAGCCGAACGGCCAGGGCCCGCCGGCAACACGGCGGACAGCGACGGACCCGACGGCGTCCAGGCGGGCCGACGAGCACGAACGACCGACACGGCAGGGACAGCGGGCGACGATGACACTGCAGCAGGTACACGACGCCAGGCTGCGCCCTGGGCCGGCGCAACGACGGGACCGCAGATCGAACGGCGGGCCCGACGAACACTGCCGGCCCCGCAGCAGCACCACGCCCAGACACGGCGCCCCAGAGGCTCCTGCGCCGGCCGGCCCATAGTGCGCCCGGAAGCGGGCGGCGGCCGGCGGACGCGGCGGCGCAGCGGGGCAACCGGCGCGGACGGTCCTTGACTCGGCTGTCCGCATCCCGGCACCGGTGCTGGGGGGCGTCGGTCACCGCCGCACCTCCGCTTCTTCGGGCGCCTCATGCCGTTCGGCTTGGTCCGCCACGTGTCGGGGTAGGGGGTGCTATTGATCTTTTCGTTAGTTCTGCTGGTGCGGCGGAGTCGTTGGTGGGACCTGATGCCGTGTCTTTCAAGCCTTCACCTGTGGTTCCTCATTTGACTCGGCCGCAGTTGGCCGAAGCCCGGCGTGTGCGGGCGGCCGAGTTGTTCGATCAGGGACGCTCGGGTGCCGAGATCACGCGGATGCTGGGGGTCAGTGACGAGAGTGTGCGGCAGTGGAAACGGGTCTGGGAGAAGGACGGCGCCGATGCTCTGCGCCGACGCCCGGCCACCGGTCGTCCGCCCAAGCTGGATGATGCACAGGTCGAGCGGGTGCGGACCGCGCTGGAGCAGGGCGCTCAGGGGCATTACTTCGAGGCCGATCTGTGGCCCCTGGAACGAGTCGACCTGGTGGTCGAACGAGTGATAGGGGTGACGCTAAGGGGACGGCGAACGCACATGCCTGGATCGTGTTTCTCGACGAGTCAGGCGTCTCGCTGCTGCCCCAGGTCCGCCGCACCTACGCGCCCCGCGGCCACACGCCTTTCCTGCGGCACCGGATGAACTGGAAGGCGCGTCGACGGCAGGGGCCCTGGGATTCCACTCCACCGACTCCGATCGCGGTCCTCGGTTGCGCTTCCACCTCAAACCCGGCAGCTACGACACCGCCGGACTCATCGAGGTCCTGGAGCAGATGAAGACCTTCTACCGCGGCCAGCGATTGGTCCTGGTCTGAGACGGACTGCCCGCTCACCGGAGCCGGGCGATGCGGGCCTGGGCCGCCGAGCAGGACTGCCCCGCCCTGGAGCGATTACCCGCCTACGCACCCGAGCTCAACCCGGTGGAACTGCTGTGGTCCTCGCTCAAGAAGCGTGAACTCGCCAACCTCGCCGGCGACCACCTCGCCGATGTCGCCGACGCCACCGGACAGGGCATCCGCCGGATCAACGACAACCCCCGACTGCCCTGGTCCTTCCTCGCCCGCACCGGCCTCATCCTCCACCCACCAACCCCACAGAACTAACGAAAAGATCAGTACTTCGCCTATGCACCGGTGGCCTGCACCGTTGCCGACCTGGCTCGCGTGGCCGGGATGCGCTGGGCAATCGAGGAGTGCTTCCAGGCCGTGAAGAACGAGTGCGGCCTGGACGAGTACGAAGTCCGCCGTTACGTGGGCTGGTACCGGCACATCACACTCGCCATGCTCGCTCACGCCTTCCTCGCCGGCCTCGCCGCCGACGAAGCGGTAAAGGGGGCTGCAGAAACGACCCCACCAGCAGCATCGTCCCACTCACCCTGGCAGAGATCCGCCGGCTCCTGGAGCATCTCGTGCCCCCACACCGAACCAGACACGACCCTCGAGATCACACACTGAACTGGTCCCACTGGCGACGACGTCGGCAAGCCACCACCCGCCGCTGCCATTATCAGAGAAGAACCAGTTCAGGACACGATCCACTGCTGGAGTACTAGCTGAGTCTGCGGCAGGAACGGTCGGTGGCCTGGCATCCTCACTTCGTGGAAGGGAACCGAGCCACCGGCTCGACGGGGTTCTACGAGGTGCAGCAGAAGTACTGGCTATGGCCGATTCATACGAGCCGTTCGAGCCGTCCCGGGAGGTCTTGTAGTGATCATCGTGGAACGTGACATCGTCCTTCCCGTCACGCTGGACGAGGCCGTCTCCTACTTGGAGGACTTCCGTCGCACCGAGCATTGGGACCCGGGGACGGTGCGCTGTGTCCGGATCGACCAAGGGTCGATCCGGCCGGGCGCCACATGGCGGAACACCTCTCGCTTCCGTGGGCGGACCACCGATCTCCTGTACCGGCTCGAAATCAGAGATCCGGAACACCTGGTGTTCGTCGGGACGAACAAGTCGGTCACGGCGACCGACGACATGCGCTTCGAGGCGCGACCGGGTGAAACTCTCTTGAAATACCAGGCGTCGCTTCGCTTCAAGGGCCTGGCGAAACTGGCAACTCCTTTCCTGAGAGCGGAGTTCGAGGCGCTTGCGGACAAGGTCGCCCAACGCCTCCCGTCCGCTGTCGCGGAAAGGCATGACTGAGGTTCACCCCCCACCCGTGCCCCCGCAAGGCAGCAGGTTCCCGCCTGCTTCCTTGCCGCTCCTCCCCCTCGGTCCGCCGTTTCACCGGGCCCGGCGTATGACGACGGACGTGCCGGCTGGGTCCGAACGCAGAAGTTCAGCGTCTGCCGCCAACGCGTCCGCCACGGCTACCGCCACCTCACGCGGATCACCGCCCTTCGGTAGCGGCGGGGCCGTGCCCGCCACAGGGCGATCGGCGAAACCGGTGTCAAGGTGGCCGGGCCGAATCTCGAGTACCCCAACGCCGGCGCTCCGCGCTTCGCGACGCACAGCATCGAGCCAGGCGCTCAGCGCGGCCTTCGAGGCGCTGTAGTCGGCCATCCCAGGCTGCGGGCGCTCCGCCACCGCACCGGTGACGGCGGCGATCGCAGAACCCCGCTCCAGGACTCCGAGCGCGGCACGAAAGAACGCGACGGGGGCGAGGTAGTTGACAGCCACGAGGTGCTCAGCGATCTCGTCACCCACCTGCCCCGCCCTGCCGAAAGCCACCGCTCCGAAGGCCACGACAACTGCGTCAAGACCCCCGAGGGCCGCCGACGCGCGGTCGACGACCCAGGCGCATGACCTGGGGTCGTACGCATCGAACAGAGCGGTCGGGATTCCTGGATATATCTGTGCTGCCTGGGCCAGCCTGCTCGGATCGCGGCCGGCGAGGGCCGCACGCGCACCGCGGCCAACCAGTTCGGCAGTGATCGCACCACCCAGGAATCCGCTGGCACCGGCCACAAGGACACGCGCGCCGTTAAGCTCCATACTTCGCTCCCGTACGCGGAATCGACGAGTCATATCCGGTCGATGAGTACTTCGTACCTCGGGCCGTCCATGGATGCGGCCGCCCAAGAGCGGCATGCCGTCAGGTCCGCCGCGTTCCGCAAACCTCTCGCACGGCTCGCGTGCTCGACGTCGGCGCGCCCTGCACCGATCCGGCCGGCCGGTGATCCCCGCACCTACCGGCACAGGCCGAAGCGGGGTGGGAGGGCTCAGCGGTGAAGCCGATCGCATCGCAGGCATCGCGCCTTCGACGGTCAGCACGGCGCTGTGCTGCCATGCGCTGGCGTGGATGAGGGAAAGGTGGGCTCCCTCGTCTGCGAAAGCCACGGCCAGACCGGTGACACACCGGCAAGATCAATACTGTGGTTACGCAGCCGGTGACTCCGGCGGACGGGGTGATGGTGCACGCCGTGGCCGCCGCCTCCGTGGAGATGCGCTGGCGCTGCTCGACGTCGGCTACGACTGCTACGTCCCACCAGAGCGTTGTGCGTGTCGCCGCTCGAGCCTCGCGTGTGGAGGAAGAGGTCCATGCCTGCGCCGGTCCTCGCTCGCTGTGGGGGCGCGCCTGGCGCGCGGTCCACCAAGCTGGTTGAGGCTGTGCCCCCGCAGCCGCTGCTCATGCCCCACAACCCTCTGTCCGCCAAGCGGACGGGCCGGTACGTCCTCAGGGGTACTCGGCTGAAGTCCCTGCATCCACGGGGCTGGCTGCCGGGGAAGTCCTGTACAAGAGGGTGATCGCAAATGAGCCAGGTCCACGGGCGGCAGAAGCCCGCCGAGTCGGTCTGGGACTATCCCAGACCTCCCCGCATGGTTCCTGATGTGCGTCACATCATCGTTCGCCACGTGGGAATCGTCCTTGCCGACTCCCGACGGTGCATCCGCGTCTTGGAGACGAGCCACCCACCGGTCTTCTACGTGCCGCGGCAAGACATCCGCATGGACCTTCTGACGCAATCGACCCGGCTCACGCGCTGTGAATGGAAGGGCGTGGCGTCGTATTGGACCTTGAAGGTTCTCGGGAGAACCGTCAGGGACGTGGCCTGGAGCTACGAGGAGCCCGACGCCGCCTATGCTGCGCTCGCCGACCATGTGGCCTTCTACCCCGGTCGTGTCGACAGCTGCACCGTAGACGGAGAACGCGTGCTTCCACAGCCCGGTGGCTTCTACGGGGGCTGGATCACCGACGAAATCGTCGGCCCGTTCAAGGGAGTCCCTGGCAGCGAAGGCTGGTAAGCCTGCGCGCAGATCCCTCAAACACGGAAGGAGCGGACTCACCCATCACGCGAGACGGACCCGGGAGAACCTCATGTCCGCACACAACACCCCGCCTGGTGAAACGCCACCCGCGGAAGGATCTACGGCAGAAGCTCACCAGGAACGCCCCGACGGCGGCCTGTGGGAACACCCCAAAGCCTTGCTGATCACCATCGTGCTGGGTGCCTTGATGGTGGCAGCCTTCTTCATCGCCCGCATCGCCGGCTGGTGAGCCCGAGCCGGCCGTCATCCATGGGGTCGCCTGTCCTGAGTACCTATTGATCAGAAACTCCGGGTTTCGGTGGCGAGTTCGGCCTGGTTTCTGGCCCGGTGGGTGTGGTGCAGGTTGCGTTTGCGGTCGGCGTTGACCAGCTCGTCGGGGTCCAGCTCGGGTGAGTACGAGGGCAGGAAGCGCAGCTCGACCTGGTCCTTGTGGTCGGCGAGCCACGCCTGTACGGCCTTCGAGCGGTGGGCCGAGTGCCGGTCGACAATCAGGTGCACCTTGCGGTCGAAGTGGCCGACGAGCCTGGCGAGAAGCGGCACATGACCTTCGCGTCGAAGGTCTCGGTGAAGACCATGAAGTGCATCCGGCCCTTCGTACTGATCGCGGACATCGCGTTCACGGAGAACCGGCTCCCGGCGCGGCGGACGACCGGAGTGACTCCTTTGGCGCCCCAGGTGCGGCCGGTGAACTGGTCTGAGCGGATCCCGATCTGGTCGCCGAAGAGGACTTCGGCATTTTCCGCCTTCGCCCTGGCCCGGATCGCCGGCCAGGTCTCCTCGAACCAGATGCGGACGGCCTGCGGATCCTGCTCGACAGCCCGTTTGTCCGGCCTCTGGAAGGTCAGGCCACCACCTCCTAATGCTGTTGTCAAGCCGCCGTTGTGACCGGGAGTCCATCTTGGTAGCACCGTCCGTCACGGATCAGGGCCCACAGGACGTTCACA
>NZ_JBIARL010000046.1:0-17878 GCF_042889835.1 Streptomyces sp. NPDC002463 | reverse complement strand
GTGCGTCTGCCTGGCGATCATGTCCCTCGACCCCACCGGCAAGGGGCAGTCCCGCTGGACCCTGCGCTGGAAGACCGCCCTGAACGCCTTCGACACCACCTTCGACGGCCGCCTCTCCGCAGCCCGTCAGTAACCCCAACCACCCCTGTTACACCGTTCGATTGACAGACGCCACCTGCTGATCGTCGACGGCACCTGGTCCCCACGCGCGGGCTCACTGCTCTGGTTCGGTGACGGGGGTGCGTCTGTTGGGCGTGTCGGTGGGACCGGGAGGATCCTGTCCAAAGGATTGTGGCGGCCGCGCCATCGGCCTTGACCGAACGACGACCGCCATAGCGAAATGGACATGGTGTGACCAGAAGACACAGGCGGCACCGGGGTTTCGGGGCTGCGGGAGTAGCGGTAGCCCTCATCTGGGGATGTGCCACTGCTGGGAATGCCCGGCCCTCCGACGCGACACCCGGCGGCTTCGAGCGGGCGGCCGAACAAGCGGCAGCGGAATTCGGGGTGCCTGAGGAAGTACTTCTCGGCGTCAGCTACGAGTCCTCGTGGTGGGAGGCCAATGACGGCCGCCCTAGCACCAAGGGGGGTTACGGTCCGATGCACCTGACGGACACGACGTCCGGGGGAGCGTACGCCCATCGCCCGGGCGAAGGGCCGGTGGACGCCACGGGCACCGACGACCCGTCCGAGCACACATTGCAGGCTGCCGCCGCGATGATCGGCGTCTCGCCCCGGACTCTCAAGCGGGACGAACTGCAGAACCTTCGAGGCGGCGCCGCACTGCTCGCCTCGTATCAATGGCAGATCACCCGTCAGATGCCGCTCGACCCAGGCAGCTGGTACGGGGCTGTGGCGCACTACAGCCAGGCCTCCGACACCGCAGCGGCC
The DNA here is from genome assembly GCF_042889835.1 of Streptomyces sp. NPDC002463. Lineage (NCBI taxonomy): Bacteria > Bacillati > Actinomycetota > Actinomycetes > Kitasatosporales > Streptomycetaceae > Streptomyces > Streptomyces sp. NPDC002463. The sequence continues at coordinate 16,987 of NZ_JBIARL010000046.1, read as the reverse complement.
GGACGGTTCGCCGATGGGGTGTTCGAAGTGATCCGCAGCGGCCGGCAGAGGGTGCGCAAGGACGGCCAGAGGGTGTCGTTGCCGAAGACGCCGTCCGTCCGTCCGACGAGGTCACAGCTCGCGTCCCTGGGGCTGCGGACGTCGGCCGCGGCGGCAGTGCCGGAGTGCCCCAGCGAGCTGAACTGCCGGTTCGTTCCCGCTGCTGCCTCGAACTACCAGGTGTCCGCGCGGAACTCGAACGGCATGGACGTCGACTTCATCGTCATCCATGACCTCGAAGGGTCCTATGACGGTGGAGTCAGCTGGTTCCAGGACCCGGGCAGCGGGGTTTCGGCACATTACGTGATGAAGGCCGACGGCAGTGAGGCAACGCAGATGGTTGCCACCAAGGACATCGCATTCCACGCCGGAAACTACTGGGTCAACCTCCACGGCATCGGTATCGAACTGGAGGGATACGCCGCCCAGGGGCCCACCTGGTTCACTCCGGCCCAGTACAAGGCGACTGCCGCCCTGGTGGTCTATCTGGCACGGCGCTTCGGCGTCCCCCTGGACCGCAAGCACATCATCGGGCACGACAACGTTCTCCCGCCGAGGCCGGCCCGCGCGCCGGACGCACACTGGGACCCCGGCCCCTACTGGGACTGGGAGAAGTTCATGGCTCTCCTCGACGCCGATCACCGCCTGGCGCTCGAGGCCGAGGGAGCGGAGACGAGCGGGAACATCGCCATCGGACAGGCGGTCACGATCGCCCCGGCGTACGGCAAGAACCCGCAGACGGTGACGGTGTGCGCCCCGACGTGCCGGACCCAGACACAGCCTTCGAACTTCCTCTACGTCCGCACGGAGCCCCGCGACGACGCCCCGCTCGTCTCCGACCTTGCCCTCCGTCCGGACGGGTCGGCGGGAACAGACCGCATCGACGACTGGGGATCCACCGTGGTGTGGGGGCAGGAATTCGTGGTCGCCGATGTGCGAGGCGACTGGACGGCTATCTGGTTCGGTGGGCAGAAGGGATGGATCCACAACCCGGCGGGCGTGAACACCCGCCTCGCCCCGGACGCGCGGATCGTTCGTCCCGCGAGCGGAGTGAAGTCGGTCTCCCTCTACACAACGGCCTACCCTCGCGCCGACGAGTACCCCCAGGGGGTGCCTGCATCGGAACAGACGCGGTTCAACATGTACACGTTCCCCCAAGGGCAGGCGTACGTGGCCGCTCGCACACCGGTGGAAGCCGACGACTTCTTCCCTGCCACACCCACGCGCCCGGAGGTTGTGGTCACCGGTGACCAGAAGTACGACGTGATCCAGTACAACCGACGCCTGGCTACGGTGAACACCGCGGAGACAGGCCGATAACCCCGGAATGGCCGCGGAGACAAGCCGCCGGCTCGGGCGACGGTGACGTTCGGCAACGGCCGACGGGGAGGAAATGCGTTGAAGCCAGGGGAAGGCGGGGCTCAGGAGAGCAGGTCGTGGATGCTGCGAGCCACGAGCCACAGCCCGATCAGCAGGGAAAGTATGACGATCAACTGTTCCTGATGCTGGATCAGTCGGCTCAGCAGTGCGTCGAGGGCAGTGGCGGCACCGGCGGCGACCAGTCTCCAGGGCTGAAGCACCCATGCGAGACCGGCCGCGGCAGTGGGGGAGGCGTTGTCGATCCGGGCGGTCCAGCGGGGCGGCACGTGTGGGTGGGGCCGGGAGGGTCCGTCGATTGGCTGTCGGTCACCTGCACCGGGCGGGGCGCCGGGCGGGCGTACGCAGGTGGAGATGCGTGTTGCTCCAATCGGCCGCACGGGACTCCGGGAGCGAGCCGATCAGCAACGGGTCCGCGTGCGAGACCTAGGACGAGGTGGACTGTTGCGGGGAGCGGAGCACGAGCAAGGTGATCTCGCTGGGGGCGAAGACGCGGAAGGGCGGGCCCCAGAAGCCGGTGCCGCGGCTCGTGTAGAGCAGGGTGCGAGCGCCGTGGTGGCTGAGACCGGCGACGGCGGGCTGGTCGAGGCGGACCAGGTAGTGGAAGGGCCAGATCTGGCCGCCGTGGGTGTGGCCGGAGAGCTGGAGGTCGATGCCGTGGGCCGCCGCCCGGTCGATGAACTTGGGCTGATGGGCGAGGAGAAGGACGGGCAGGTCGGGATCGGCGCCCTGGAGGGCCCCGTCGAGGTGGGCGCGGTGCCCCGCCAGTCCGGAGGACTCGGCGGTGACGTCGTCCACACCTGCGATCACGAGGGTGTCACCGCCGCGTTCGAGCAGCAGATGACGGTTGCGCAGCGGCTCCCAGCCCAGCTCGTCCATCAGGTCGACCCAGCCCTGAGCCTCGCTGTAGTACTCGTGGTTGCCGGTGACGTAGACACGGGCATGCGTCGCCTTCACGGTGCCCAACGGGGCGGCCTGGGCACGACGGCGTTCGGCCGTGCCGTCCGCGATGTCGCCGGTGTGGCAGACCAGATCGGCTTCCAGGGTGTTCACCGTCTCGCAGACCCGTGCCGACCAGCGGGCGCGGTCGAGCGGGCCGTAGTGGGTGTCGGTGATCAGGGCGACTCGGGTGCCGTCCAGCCCGGCCCCCAGACGCGGGAGCCGCACGTCGAGTCGGCGTACGCGTGGCACGCGTCGGGCTTCGGCGTACCCCCAGGCGATCAGTACGGCGGTCACACCGAGAACGGCCCAGGTGACGATGCGTGCCCGTTCCTGTCCGTCACCGACGTCGGCCACGGACAGGGCGAGCCGCAGCAGGACGCCGAGCAGCACCGACCAGGTGAACAGGACCCAGATGCTGCCCAGGAGCGTGTCACCGACGATCGCGGACCGGTCTTGCTGACGCCGACCGTGGCCGCGCACCATCGCGAGCGGCATTCCGATCAGGCCGAGGGCGAACAGCGCGGTGCCGACCAGGGCGACGGGGAGTGGCCAGTGCTGACCGGCGTACAGGAGAACCCAGCACGGAACGGACCACAGCAGGAGGGGAGCGATCAAGGGGATGTACCGCATCAGGCGCTGGAGCAGGCTCCGCGACGCCCCTGGTGCCTCCTCGGCGGCGGATTGGGTGTTGCTGGTCTCGCTCATGCGTCCCCTCCTGAGGTCCTGTCCGGCAGATCGTGCGAGGAGCGGAACCGGGTGGCGGCAGCGGCACAGTCGCCGTATCAGCCATCCGCTGATGGCCTCGATACGAGCCGCCGCCCGCGCCCTGCCTCTCCTCAGGCCTGCCGTGCCGGAGTCTCCTGCAAAGCCCATTGTCCGCCGCGGAGGAATGGAGCAGCCCACCAGGCCCCGCGAGCCCGTTCATGACGCCCAACGGACCGGAGAAGGCAGCAGCGCTCGATCCTCCCATGCGTACGTCAGGCTGACTTCCCAGACCGCAGACCGCAGACCGCAGACCGCAGACCGCAGACCGCAGACCGCAGACCGCACACCGTCCTGCCCGGCCAGGGCCCGGGCACCGGGCGGGTTTCCTTCGCGGTGTGCTGGCCGCCGTCCGGCTGCGGTTCCGGGCAGGATCTCAGCTGTCGTTTGCCGCATTGTTCGCCGAAGCGACACACCGCCGTCCCACGGAGCGCGCAGAAGACGACAACGAGCCCGAGTACCAGCTGCGCAGCCGGTTTCGGTCGCTGTTCTGAGGCCGACCACCGACAACGTGATGGCCTACCTGTTCCGTCAGAGGGCCCGGGTCCTCATCAGGCTGGAGTTCTGGTGTGAGGAAGACCTGCTCAACCACCCTGAAGACGCCGGTGTGGTCTTCGTCGTCGAGATCCCGTCCGAGGAGTTCGTGGGGATCCTCGAAGGCATCGATGTGGCGCTCGGCGACGGCTCGGGCGAGGGCGGCTGTTGCCTCTCGTGAACAGAGCCAGGCCCTACAGGACCACGTTCCACGGCGCCCCGTCAGAGGCCGCAGTGCCGCACGAAGGCCTGATCCCTCGGTGCCACCCGCTCGCGCGGCCCCGCCGCCCGTAGCACCACGTCCAGCACGCGGGCCGGGTCAGCCGCGTACGCGTGGGAGAACCACGCCATGTTGGCCTCGACCACGGCCCACCGATGGCCCGGACGGTAGGGGTCGAGCAGCTGGCCGACGTCCACGACGACGGCGCTCGGCAGCGCAGAGCCCGTCTCGGCGACCAGGAGGTCGACGAACTCGGTGATCTCCTGGGCTACCGTCCCGTGTCCGTCGAGCGGACGGGGATCCAGCCGGCCGAACACCGCGTACCGACTGCCCGTGGCGATCCGCCCGTCCAGCAGGAACAGTCGGTACTCGGCAGCGAACGTCACGACGTCGGAGAGCAGCACAGGCGTCGCCGGGTCCAGATCGGTGGGCAACCGGGAGCCGTCGGCGTAGACGTCCGCCCGAAAGGACTTGTCCCGCGGCGGCTTCGCGAACGTCGGCCGATCGACCGCCCACGCGTCCGCGAGCGTCGCCATTCGGACCTCGCGCCCGGTGAACTCCTTCGGCAGCCGCGCAAGCCAGTCGTCCTCCGGTTCGAGCAACGCGAACCCGAGCCGTCCGGCCAATCCTGCCCCCGCGACAGGACCGCCGTACCAGTAGGCCGGTCCCACAGCCGTACGGGTCTCCTCCGCCGCCAGGACCTCCATCCCCCGCTTCGTCGCCTCACCGGCCAACAGTTCCATCGTCGACGTCCGCCGACCGGGCATGACCAGCACCGCACCCCTCCTCCACCATGCACGAAGCCGCCACGCTAGACCGGACCGGTCCCGGTTACACCCCGGTTTCCGGTCCCTGGAGCGGGAAGGCGCGCAGCGTGAGTTCGGACCGGCGCCTTCGCCGGTTTTCGATCAGCCGGTGGCGCGCTCGCCCGTCAGGCCGCTGCGCGCGAGGGCGCGGGCCACAGCGGCCGGGTCCGGCTCGTCGCCGTCCGGGTCGCGCAACCGTGCCAACAACGTGTCCACGTCCTGGAGCCGGCCGATCTCCGCCTGGGCGAGGAACGTGTCGGCGTCGGGCCCCCCGTCCGCCGGCGCCAGGCGCTCGGCCAGCAGATCCACCGCTTCCGTACGGTCGACCAGCGCGCCCATTCCACAGTCCAGGCCGTCGTCGTCGAGGGTGTCCGGGTAGGGCGCGCGGGCCCAGGTTCCGTTCTCGTACCAGTAGACGCAGCCGAGCTCGTAGCCGGACAACCGGTCGCGCAGCTCGTCCCACGGCAGCCATGCCGGGCCACCCGCAAGCATGTCGACCGGCGGCTCGTGCCACTTCACCGCACTCGACTCGTCCTCGCCGTACAGCACGTAACGGCCTTCGCCCATGTTGGACATCACCCACCAGGTACAGCCGCCGTCGTCCCAGTGGAGCCCGTCGTCGTCGATCCAGCGACCGGTCCGGTGCACACCGGGCCGGCGTTCGCCCGCGGTGGTCGCCCCGAGCGCGGCGAGCAGGGCCCAGCGGGCCCACAGCCTCCCGGCGGGCGGAAGGTCTCCGGGCAGTCCCGGGCGGTTGATCGTCATGGTGATCACGGTACGGGCGCAGGCACCCGACTCGTACACCGGGTGCGCGTCACCCAGTGCCCGCTCCGGCGGTTCCCGCGGCATCGCGCCCAGCACGACGAGACCGCTCGAACGGTCCGCCCCCGGGCAGCGCGGTGAAGCGATGCCGGATGCCCCCTCGACCGGTCGGAGCCCGTCGACTCGTCGTTCGACGTGCGTTCACCCGACAACCGAACCGATGCCGATCGCTGTTCGGCATCGACCGGGACTCTCGTCTCGCTCAGCCACCACTCCTCCTCTCCATCCGGGACGGACACGTGCTCGAAGTACGCGCTCGCCGTGGGCGTCATCGCCTCGCCCTTCTCCGCCGCGCCTCGCTCCGCCTGGTCGTGGCCGGCTCCACGATGGCTGCTGCCGCGTCGGTGGCCGTGACCGCGGCCCACGCGGCCCCCGCCGAGGACATCCGCATCAACGAGGTCGTGACGACCGGCAGCGTCAACGACTCGATCGAGCTGTTCAACAAGGGCGCGGGCGCCGTCGACATCTCCGGCTGGGTCCTCAAGGACGACAACAACAGCTCGAAGTTCACGGTGCCGTCCGGGACGACGCTCGGCCCGGGCGCCGTCCGCGCCTTCGACGTCTCCGCGTCGTTCGGTCTCGGATCCGGGGACAAGGCCCGCCTCTACCTGCCCGGCGGCAGCACGCTGGTCGACAGCTTCACCTGGAGCAGTCACTCCTCCCCGTCCTGGTCGCGGTGCCCCGATGGCACCGGAGCCTTCCAGCAGGCGGCTCTGACGCTCGGCGCGCTGAACTCCTGCGGCGGGGGCGGTACGGGGCCGGAGGCCTGGCCCGGCGGCAGCTCCGTGGCCGCGGCTGACGGCTCCGACGTCTTCGGCCCGGACCTCAGCGGCCTGTACCAGGAGGGCTCCGTGATGTGGGGCGCCCAGAACTCCGGCAAGCTGTGGCGCCTGGTGCGTGACGGCTCCGGCGGCTGGCGGCCGGACGCCACGAACGGATGGACCTCGGGCAAGACCCTCCGGTTCCCCGGCGGTAGCGGCACCCCCGACAGCGAGGCCGTGACGCTGACGGCCGCAGGTGCGACGGGCGGCGCCTACGTGGCGAGCGAGCGCAACGGCGACGCCTCCGGCACCAGCCGTCTGTCCGTTCTCCGTTACGACGTCGACACGGGCAGTGGCACCACCCTGACCGCCACGAAGGAGTGGAACCTGACCGCCGGCCTGCCGGCAGTCGGTTCCAACGCCGGCTTCGAGGCGATCAGCTGGATCCCGGACGCCACGCTCACCGCGGCGGGCTTCAAGGACGAGTCGACCGGCGCTGCCTACGACCCGAACCGCTTCGGCGCGCACACCGGCGGCGTCTTCTTCGTCGGCGTGGAGGGCACCGGATCGGTCTACGGTTACGTTCTCGAGGACGGCGGCACGGCCACCCGGGTCGCCACGATCAGCAGCGGCATGTCCGGAGTCATGGAGCTCCAGTGGGAGCCGCAGGCCGCGCGCCTGTGGCTCGTCTGCGACGACACCTGCTCCGGGCAGCACCGGGCCCTGAAGATCGGCACCAACGGCACCTTCGCCCCGGCCGGCGTCTACAACCGTCCGACCGGCATGGCCAATCTGAACAACGAGGGCTTCACGCTCGCTGCCGCCGACGAGTGCGTGGGCGGCACCAAGCCCGTGTACTGGGCGGACGACAGCAACACCAGCGGTCACGCGATCCGCAAGGGCACCGTCACCTGCTGACGCCCGTCGGCAGTGGCAACAAGGGATCGAGGGGCGTCCGACACGGCCGAGGCCGAGGTCGGGCGCCCTTCGGCGAGACCCGGGACGGCTCTCCGCGCGGGACCGTGGTGGGGGAGTCCAGTACTGCACCAGGCAACGTTTGCCATGTGGGCGCGGTGCTTCTGATCCGCCTGCCGATGAACACGCGCCGCCGGCCGGCGGCGCGGGCGGTGCTGGAGGGCACCGTCCCGGGATCGGAGCGCAGGTCATGGCTCAGCGCCTCTGGATCCGACCGTTCGCGCTCCTCGGCCCTCCGCCACAGCGGTGCCACGCGCCGGGCCGGAGATCCCGCTGCCAGGGAACGGCGCAGGGTGTCGGCCTCGGTCGGAGCGAGGTCGAGTTCCTTGATGATCCTGCGGGGCGTGACATGGGCGAGGTCCTCGGCGCGACAGGCGCGCTCGAAGGCGAGGTACCGCTCCAGGACGGTTCCGGGTTCCCCGGACGGGCCGTGGGACGGGCGGGGGCTGGGAGGCGGGCGGCACGCTGCCGTCCTCGGGCTTTCCCGGAGAAGCCGCAGAGGGTGTGTGACACCTCTTCGGCGGCTTCCAGGCTCGGACACTGGGCGAGGGCCCGTGCGAGTGGGCTGAGCCGGAGCGCGTCCAGCCTCTCGCGCCGGGCGGGCGGAGCTCCGGCGGGCACATCGGCCAGAACCGTTGCGAGAGCCACCGCGACGACGGGCAGGTTGACCAGCATGTCCCAGCGCCGGCCGGCGTACCCGGTCAGCAGTCCACCGCCAGCGCGCCACCCGCGGCGTTCACCGCGCTCCACACCCCCAGCGCCCGGACGCGCCGAGGACCTTCGGTGAAGGTGGTGGTGGGCACCGCCAGTGCGGCGGGCGCAGCTGCCGCGGCTCCCAGGCCCTGCCCGGCGCGTGCGGCGATCAGTCGCCAAGGATCCTGTGCCGGCCCGCCCGGGAGCACAGCCCGAAGACGGTCAGTCCCCGTACGAACACCCTGCGTCGGCCGAACAGGCTGACGACCGCGCGTGCCGCCCGACTCTAGATGACGCGGGCCGGTCACCGGGCCTCCGACCCCCTGGACGGCACGCGCGGCGACAAGGCGTCCGGTCTCGTCGGAGTGCCCGCCCTGCCGCGCGGTCTCGGGACGCATGAGCGGGGCGTGAGTGGAAAGCCGCCGACTATGGCACGCAGGCCGAAATCAGGGCAGGGCGACGACCTCCAGTCCACCACGACCAAGCCCGCGACCGTGGGTCCCGACGAACACGTCGAGGAGCGGGCTCCGGACCGACTGTCGGAGATGTCGAGACGGTCGTGGAAGGCTGTCCTGCGTGGCACGCTCAAGGAGTTCCAGGACGACGAGCTCATCGACCGGGCCGCCGCGCTGACCTACTACGGTGTGCTGGCCCTCTTCCCGGCTCTTCTGGTGATCGTGTCGCTGCTCGGCACAATGGGGGAGTCGGCGACCCAGCAGGTCCTGGACAACCTCCAGAAGTTCGCACCCGGCTCGGCCCGCGACGTGGTCAGCAGCGCCCTTCACCAGCTCCAGGGCCATGCGGGCACCAGCTCGCTGCTGGCCGTCGTGGGTCTGATCGTCGCGGTCTGGTCGGCCTCCGGGTACGTCGGCGCGTTCATCCGTACGTCGAACGCCGTCTACGACATGCCCGAAGGCCGCCCGATGTGGAAGATCCTGCCGCTGAGGCTGGCCCTGACCGTCACCCTGATGATCCTGGCCGTCGTCAGCGCCCTGATCGTCGTCCTCACGGGTGGTCTGGCCCGCCAGGCAGGTGCCGCCCTCGGCATCGGCGACAGCGCGCTCACGGTGTGGTCGATCGCGAAGTGGCCGGTCCTCGCCCTGCTCGTGACGATCATGATCGCGATCTTGTACTGGGCGGCTCCCAACGCGAAGGGCCGTGGCTTCAGGTGGGTCACCCCCGGCAGCTTCCTGGCGCTGGTGATCTGGATGGCCGCCTCGGCCTGCTTCACGTTCTTCGTCGCGAACTTCGGCTCGTACAACAAGATCTACGGCACCCTCGCAGGCGTGATCATCTTCCTGATCTGGCTGTGGATCACCAACGTGGCCATTCTGCTCGGCCTGGAGTTCGATGCCGAGATGTCCCGCCAACGCGCGGTCGCCGGCGGGCATCCGGATGACGAGGAGCCCTATGTGGAACCCAGGGATACCCAGAAATGGAGGGACGTGGACCATCGCGGTAAGGGGCAGCGGCGCGTATGACGCCCGCGGGCGGTTCGGCAGGCCCCTCCGAGTGGATGAGCCGTCACTTGCGGGGTGCGCGGGGCCGTGACAAGCCGGACGTACGTGCCGACCGACCGCCCCCGGTACCGATTCGGGCCGCGAGCGGAGCGGCACTGCGCAGGTGAAACGAACGACGGTCATCGCGGCAGGTGACGGGCACGTACACGGAAAGAGTGAGGAGCCGATGAGCGCGGTCGGACGGGACCCGGACCACACCGAGGAATCAATGGGTGACCTCGTCTCCCGAGGGTCACAGCAGATCTCGGAACTGGTTCGTGAGGAGATGCAGCCGGCCCGCGCGGAGATGAGCCGGAAGGGCAGACGCTACGGCGTGGGCGGCGGCCTGTTCGGCGGAGCCGGCCTGCTCGGCTTCCTTGCCGCGCAGGCTCTGGGCGTCGCCCTGATCGCGGCCCTCGCACTGCTCCTCCGGGTGTGGGCTGCGGGCCTGATCACCGCCGCCCTCCTGCCGGCGGCCGTCGCGGCCCTGGTGGCCGCTACGGGGAAGAAGCAGATCGTCAAGGCCGGTACCCCCGTGCCGGAACAAGCCATCGACAGCGTCAAGGCGGACATGGCCGAGATCAAGGAGGCAGCACACCGATGAACACTTCCTCCAAGGGCGGCGACGAAGCCGCGCCCACACCCGAGGCACTGCGCGAGCAGCTCAAGCGCACCCGTGACGAGTTCGGCGTGACGGTGGAGGCGCTGGCGGCGAAGGCCGACGTCAAGGCACAGGCCAAGGGGAAGGCGGCCGAATTCGAGCAGCGGGCCGTCGAGTTGAAGAAGCAGGCCGCCGGAGAGCCCGTTGTCGTCACCGACCGGATTCGGGAGAAGACGACGCATGCCGTCCAGTCGCTCAAGGACAAGACTCCGGATCCAGTCCTGGACAAGGCGTCCCATGCCGCGGTGCAGCTGCACGACACAGCGACGCGCGTCGGACGTCTCGCCGCCGAGAGGACCCCGCGGCCGGTCCGCGAGAAGGCCGGATCCGTCGCGACCATGGCTCAGGCCAAGCGTGCCCCTCTGCTCGCGGCCGGTACCGCGTTCGTCGTTCTCCTGCTCCTGCGTCGCAGCCTGAGGCGACGATGAAAGCAGCCAAGATCGTGTACAAGCCGGTCGGCCTGGCACTCGGCGTCGCGAGCGGCATGGTTGCCGGCACGGCCTTCAAGCAGGCGTGGAGGATGATCGGCCACGAGGACGACGTCCCGGACGCCACCGACGAGAGCCGCACCTGGCGGGAGGTTCTCGTCTCCGCAGCCCTGCAGGGTGCGATCTTCGCGGTCGTCAAGACGGCTGTCGACCGGGCGGGAGCCATCGGCTTCCGACGCCTGACCGGGACGTGGCCTGGCTGAACCGTCCAGGGCGGTGTCGGACCCTCCTCGACGGCCGGCGCCGCCGTACCTCTGTGGTTCGGACCGGGAGCCCGCTGACGGCTGAGCGGCCGAGCTGCACGCAAGGCAAGTCCCCTCAGGGAGTCGTCATCGTCCGGTGGCCGAGGGGCACGCGGCTGAGCTCTCGTGTTCGAACGTGGTGGACGGTCTGCACCATGCAGGGGTCTTCGTGCTGGAGCTGGTGGCAGTGGGCGATGGTGCGGGCCGGTGAAGTCCTCGTGCCTGAGGCCGCCCTGCCGCCCGACAGCCGGATGGCGTCGTGCCGGACCGGTGGATCGAGCCGTCGGCCCTTGCGGTGGGTGAGGAGGACCTGGTTGGTGTGCGGGTGGAACGGGCGGCTGTGCGCGGGCAGGGTCTCGTCGGTGCGGACGGTCCACCGCTCGACGGCGCCGAGACGCAGGGTGTGGTTGACGAAATCGGGATCGACCAAGCCGTAGGCGGGGGCCCGCGTGAGGTCGCCGCGGGGGTCGGGTGGGTACCCAGGACGCGGAAGGCGCTCGGGAACGCCCCGGAGAAGACGTCCGGGTCGGTGTGGAAGAGCACCTCCTGGTCGGCTGCCCGGGTTGGCGATGTCCCTCTCGTCGAGGAACGGGCCGCCCGCCGGCAGAGATGCCGGAAGGGCCATCGGCGGCTGCACGGGTTCTCCCGCTACCCCGACCGTCATCAGAGGGGCAAGCCATTCCGTCGGACCGCAGTTCGTACCGGCCGGGCGCGCCACCCCGGATCAGGACGTCGGCGCGGCTGCTCATGGCCAGGCCCTCACGGCCCACGGTGACGGGTCTCGGGAGCGTAGGACCGTCCTGTGCGACCTCGTGGGGCGGCAGGCTTCCGCCCTTGACCTTGAGTTCGGTGATGCACCCGACGAGGTCGGCGGCCGTTCTGATCTCGGGGAGCTCGTCGTAGGCGTGTGGTGACCCGGCCCCACCCCGGGACGAAGGCGTCCGTGTACCGGACGTCCAACGTCTGGACCACCGCCGACGCGGAGTCGGGCACCGATCGAGAAGCCCCTATGGCAGGTTGCGGGAAGGCTACCGGCGCCGCCGCCGCGTACTGCCGGGTCGGCTTCCGCCAGACGCCACCGCGAGTCCCGCAGCGGGAACGGCCCCCAGAATCGCTCGACGGCAGATTCCGTCGCCCGCTCCCATGCGCGTGCAAAGCATTCCCGTTCGGATGCATCGACACGGATGGCGCACCGTGGGCAGTCTGGACGCCACGCGACCGGATGGCTCGGGGTGGACCCGGTTCCTCACTGACGCTCGTCCATGCGGATGGCACGCCGCAACTCGTCCGCTGCTTCATGGCTCGTGCCCGCATGCTGCTCCAGCAGCGCCATGGCAATCGCGTCCAGCTTGCGCTGGACGGCGTGAGTGTCGCGCCGTTCTGCGTTCTTCAGCAGAGCGAGCAGCAGGAGGTTGACCGACGTCATGAGATCTCCGGCGAAGATCAGCCAGGACAGCGGTGGGTGTACGAGGTGCAGGACGATCGTGCCGATAACCAGGAGCACGCACAGGCCGTAGAACAACGGGGAGCTGGTGACGTTCGACGCCCGCTCCGAGAACGCGGCGAACCAGTCCCGTCCGGCACCGCCCCGCTTGGCGGGATGATCAGTGGTCATGGCCGCCATCTTCCCCGTGCTTGCCCCGTTCACGACCGAACCCGGCCGCGCGGTCACCGGCGAAGACGGCGTCGCACCCCGGACGACTGGCAGGCCCAGCTCGTTCCTTCCGCGTGGACCAGGCCACGGGCAGGCCGGTCGGCTTCTTCTACGGCGGGGCGAACCACGGAGTCGCAGGGGAGAAGAGAAGGTCATGCGTTCAGTAAGGATCTTCAGCGCCGCCTCTCGAGGGTGAGGACTGCCTTGGCGATTGACGTGAGTCGGTTGGGACTGATCCGGGCTTTGCGAAGATCCGCCAGGCCTTGAGGCGGGCGAAGGCCCGCTCGAGCGGGAAGTGGAGTCGGGTGTGCTCGGTTGACGGCGGCTTGTCTGGGTGTGAGGGGGCGTCCGAGGCGGCGTTTGAACGACACCTGGAAGGTTCCGCCGGCGCCGGCGTAGGCCTGGTCCGCCAGGACCGGGATCCGCAGTCGTTCACAGACGAGGCGGAACATCTCGGAGATGTGCACGGTGTCGCCCGTCGTTTGCCGACAAGCGCTCCCTACCCGGCCGGTGTTGTCCGGCCATGGGCAGCCGCGCTCGGCAGCGGGGTTGGGTGGGCGGTCACAGGGGAAGTCTCCGTTTCCCGGATCGTCGGCTGAAGTGGGCCCCTGCGACGTGAGCAATCACGGTTCGAGATCGGGGGAAACTTCAGGGGTGGAGTTGATGCATGGTGGAACGACGCATGTCGGTTGCGACGCACTGGGGCAGCTTTGTCGCGGTGGTCGATTCCGGTCGGTTGGTTCGAATCGAACCGAGGGACGATGACCCCGCGCCGTCGCCCATCGGCCCCGGAATGGTGACAGCCGCCGACGACAGCGCTCGCGTGTTGCGCCCCGCGGTGCGCAGGGGCTGGCTGAACGGTCTGCCGCGCGCCCACACCACGGCCAGAGGCGCGGACGCCTTCGTGGAGGTGAGCTGGGACGACGCGATCACGCTGGTGAGCGATGAACTGCGCCGAGTGCGTTCACAGCACGGAGACAGCGCGGTGTTCGGCGGATCCTACGGCTGGGCGAGTGCGGGCGCGTTCCACAACGCGCAGGACCAACTCCACCGGTTCCTGGCGTTAGGCGGGGGATACACGGACTCTCGCAATACGTACAGCACCGCGGCGTTGGAGGTCATCCTCCCCCATGTGATCGGCGGGCATCCGTGGAGCTACCAGTCCCGGATGCCGATGTGGGACGAGATCGCCGAGAACTGCGAGCTTGTGGTGGCGTTTGGAGGGCTGGCCCTCAAGAACAGCCAGATCAACCCGGGCGGGCTGGCCAGACACCAGACGCAGAACCTGCAGCGCCAGTGCCGCGAGGCAGGGGTACGGTTCGTGAACGTCAGCCCCATCCGCAGCGACGTCGCCGGCTTCCTCGATGCCGAGTGGCTGCCCGTCATCCCCAACACCGACACGGCCGCCATGCTCGGCATCGCACACACGATGCTGGTCAACGGCTGGCACGATGAGGACTTTCTTCGCCGTTGCTGCATCGGCTTCGACCGCTTTGCCTCCTACCTGGTCGGCGAGCACGATGGCGTCGCGAAGGATGCTGCCTGGGCAGCGGAGATCACGGGCATCAGCCGCGAGGCGATCACTGACCTCGCTCGCCGCCTCACCACCCGGCGTTCTCTCATCATGGTCAACTACGCGGTGCAGCGGGCAGACCACGGCGAACAACCGATCTGGATGTCTGTCGTGCTGGCTGCCATGGCCGGCTCGATGGGCCGGCCTGGCTGCGGCTGGGGCGCAGGTTACGCGACGATGGACGCGACCGGCGTGGCCAGAGGACGCCCCTCTGTGGCGAAGGTACCGGAGGCCTCCAACCCCGTTCCGGACTTCATCCCCGTCGCCAGGATCGCCGATACCCTGCTGCATCCGGGTGAGACCATCGACTACGACGGCCGGCGTCTCACGTTGCCCGAGCTTCGCCTGATCTACTGGTGTGGAGGCAACCCGTTCCATCACCATCAGGACCTGCATCGGTTGGCCCGTGCCTGGCAGACCCCTGACACGGTGGTGGTTCACGAAGCCTGGTGGAACGCCACGGCCAAGTTCGCGGACATCGTCCTTCCCGTCGCCACCAGTTTGGAGCGCGACGACTTTGCCGCCGGATTCTCGGACCCCCACCTCGTTGCGATGCCGAAGGTCCGCGAGCCGGCGGGCGAGTCGCGCACTGACCACCAGATCTTCGCCGCCTTGGCCTCCCGGCTCGGATACGGGCAGCAGTTCACGGAGTCACGTTCCGAGATCGAATGGGTCCGGCACCTTTACGAGCAGACGAGTGCCGAGCTCGGCGACGCTGCCGTATTGCCGAGCTTCGAGGACTTCTGGCGAACCTCCGCCGCTGAGCTGCCGGCGTTGACCGGACCGTTTCCCGGCAGCTTCGAGGCGCTCCGCGCAGATCCGCAGAGCTTCCCCCTGTCGACGCCGTCGGGCCGGATCGAGATCTTCTCCGAGGAGATCGACTCGTTCGGCTATGACGACTGCGCCGGGCATCCGACGTGGTTTGAACCAGCGGAGTGGCTTGGTGCCGATCTGTCGGACCGATTCCCGCTACATTTGATCTCGAATCAGCCCGCCTCGCGTCTGCACAGCCAGTACGACAACGGTGGCCACAGCCTCAGTTCGAAGATCCGTGGCCGTGAGCCCGTGACGATCAATCCGTTGGACGCCGCGTCGCGCGGCATCGAGGACGGCATGATCGTACGCGTCTACAACGACCGAGGTAGCTGTCTCGCGGGTGCCGTCCTGTCCGACGATGTCATGCCGGGCGTCGTACAGCTGTCCACGGGAGCGTGGTGGGATCCCGTCCAGCCGGGCCTGAGCGGAACATTGGACCGCCACGGCAACCCGAACGTTCTCACGGGTGATCGACCGTGCTCGCGCCTGTCCCAAGGGCCGAGTGCTCACAGTGCGCTGGTCGACGTCGAGTCGTACAGCGGTCCTCTTCCCGATGTGCGCGCCTTTGCAACACCAGATATCGAACATTGACACGAAAGCTCTCTGATTCTCCGGGCGTGTTTTCGTGTACAGCGCCATCAAGCGCATAGCAGGGCCCTGACGCCTGAGGGACTCTCCACTTACCCGTTTTGCGTTTGCGTAATGGTGTGAATACCTTTCGTAGTCGTGACTGCACTTCAAGATCTCAAATACGCCCAGTGGTTCAGGGGCGCCGACGTCGACGGTGACGGGTTCATCACCCAGCGGGACGTCCGAATGATGAGCGAGCGTTACATCACTGCCCGCGGTACCGCGCCGGACTCCGCGACCGCCCGCCTGCTCACCGAGGGGATGGACGTGTTCTGGACGAACGTGATCGCCCCGATGGATCAGGACGGTGACGGGAAGGTCGACCTGCGAGAGATGACCGAAGGGTTCAGGCGGGTCCTGACCGACCCTGCCCTGTACCCGGAACAGGTCGAGCCGGTGACCAACTGCTTCTTCGACCTCGTCGACCTCAATGGAGACGGCAAGATCGACCGGGCCGAGTTCCAGCAGATGTTCGACTCGGTCGCCGGCGTTCCCGGCGAGGACTGCATCGCGGTCTTCGCCGCTTTGGACAGGGACGGCTCCGGCGCGCTGGACCGCGCCGAATTCCACCAGGCGGTCGCAGAGTTCTTCTACGGCAACGACCCGGACGCTCCTGCCAACCACTTGTTCGGCAGGATCGCCCGCTGACGGCCTCGGATTCGGCCCGGGACCCGCACGCCCGCACCACTTCTGGTGGGGGCGTGCGGCGTGAAGACCTCAGACCAGAACCCCCTGACGACGCCTCTTCAATCCAGGCATCTTGTTGATGCGGGTTCGTCGGGCTGGAACCTTGTGTGATCACTTTTGTGTGTGCCGCCTGCGCCCGCCCTCTGGCCAGGGCTGTGCAGCTGTCCGAGACTCTGGTCAGACCAGAGTTCGACGGGCGAATCGGACCCGACGGGTATCGCCGGACCCTGGCCACGATGCCTATGGGTGCTATGCCCTGGAGCCTGAGCCATGGGAACCCCCGTTCCTGCCGACCGACGAACCCGTCGCGGTGTTTCCCGGCGGGCCTTGTGTCGGCGATCCGAACGGAGACGGGTTCCTGACATCCGGGGGCCTCGAAACACGATCGTTCTCCATCCCGACGACGCATCAGACCTACTGCCCGACCTGCTGCCCGACCTTGAGGGAGACCGCACAGGCTGCGGCTGGCATGCCAGCGGGGCCTGAACCGGCTGTGCCCATGTGGCGCTGCCGTAGGGACAGAGATCAGCGAGTGAGCGTTTTCCCACCTCACGTTGATGCGAGGTGAAGGGTGAGGACGGCCTTCACGACGTCGGCGATCCGGTTGGTGCCGCAGTGGAGCCTCCGCGGGAGGCTTCACCCCTTGAGGGTGGCCATGGCCTGCTCGCCGAGACAGCGGGATCTTGGCGTGGGTGGTGTTGTGGCGGCGCTCCACCTCCTAATGCTGTTGTCAAGCCGCCGTTGTGACCGGGAGTCCATCTTGGTAGCACCGTCCGTCACGGATCAGGGCCCACAGGACGTTCACA
>NZ_JBIARL010000045.1:0-20552 GCF_042889835.1 Streptomyces sp. NPDC002463 | reverse complement strand
CGGGGGGCGGGGGTCGCCGGCCTCCGGGTCTCCGCCGGGGCGGGGCCGCACCACCCCCCCTGGTTGCGCTAATTCCTGATGGTCCTGCGCGCGACGGGCTAGCCCGGGGGGGGGGCGGGCGCCCCGCCGCCCCACCCCGGTTCCCTAGGCCAGCTCCTCCGCCACGGCGACCGCCTCCTCCAGGGAGTCCACCACCGGCACCCCGACCCGCGACAGCGACACCCGGCTGTGCGACCCGCCGGTGTAGAGAACCGCCCGCGCCCCCACGTGCTGCGCCGCCACCGCGTCATCCGCCGCGTCACCGATGACGACGATCCGCTCCGCCGGAACCCCCAGCGCGGCCAGGTGCCGCACCATGTGCCCGGACTTCCCGTCGCTGGAGTCGTCGAGGCGCCCGTCCATGCGGACGAACCGCTCGGCGATCCCGTGGTGCCGCACGAGCGGTATCAGCTCGGCCTGCGGCGCGAGCGACAGCAGCGACTGCGTGACCCCGGCCTCCTGCCGCGCGGCGAGCAGCTCCGCCGCGCCGACGGTGAGCCCGCAGGACCCGGCCCGCTCCCGGTAGTGCCGGTGGAAGGTCCCGTTCATGACGACCCACTCCGCGTCCGTCGGCAGCCGCCCCATGAGCCGCTCGTAGAACTTCGGCACCGGCACCGTGTACAGCTCGCGGTACTGCTCGAGGGTGATCGTCGCGAGCCCGAGCTCGATGAAGGCCGCGTTCGTCGCGCCGATCACCGCGTCGATGTCGTCGAGCAGTGTGCCGTTCCAGTCCCAGACCAGGTGTTTTCCGTGCTTCCCCATGGAGAGACGGTACCCGGCGGCTCAGCCGAGCAGGGAGGGGATCTCCTGCACGCCGAACCACAGCAGCTCGTGGTCCTCGGCCCCGTCCACGACGAACTGGGCGTCGTCGTCGCCCTGGTCCGCCGCGCCCAGCGCGCCCGCCGCCGCCGTGACGTCCGCCTCGGCGTCGTCCGCGTCGGCGTGCACGGCCGCGGCCTTGGCCAGCGGTACGGCGCCGGCGACGCGGACCTCGCCGATGGAGCCGGAGTCGAGCCCCCGGTCGGGGTCGACGGTCGCGTCCTTGTCGGCCACGTCGACGGCGACGACGATCCGGCGCCGGGGCGCCTCGGGGTCGCCGGCGAGGAGCCGCAGGGAGGCGGCGGCGGCCCGGTTGAGCGCCGCGTACTCCAGCTCCTCGATGTCGTCGGAGACGTACCACTCGCGCAGCGCCGGGGTGACGGCGTAGGCGGTCAGCGGACCGGGGCCGAGCTCGCCCGCCTTGTGCGCCTGTGCGAGACCGGGGAGGGTCAGGGGGATGTAGACGCGCATGGCAGGCCGCTTTCGTAGACGGAGAGGCCCTCAGGATACGTGCGGAGTCCCCCTTCGGGGCGGCGGGCCGGACTCGCCGTCCGTCCACCGTGGAAGGCCGTCCGCCGAGGCGCCGGAGACCCGTTTTCCGATCGCGTCACCCTGATAGGTGATCCGGTTTCGGGACCGCCCCGCCGCGGCGGGGTCCTTGCGGGGCCTCGGAGCACCCCCGTACAAGATCCCCAACGAAAGTTACCGACTGGTACCACTCGGTTACGCAACGACAGGGGATCGCCATGAACGCCACGCTCACCAGCACGCCCTCCCCGCTCCCCCGCCCCCGCACGGCCCCCGGCGGACGGGCCGGCACCCGCCCGCGCGGTTCCGCCGGAGCCCGGCCGCGCGGCCCGGCCGGCACCCGCCCCCGTACGCTCCCCCCGCACACGGTGTTCGCCGAGCGCCTGCTCGCCGTGCTGAGCGGGGAGCGGCCCGTCCACTGGATGCTCGGCCACACCGTCGGCGACGCGTACGAGCAGCTGGTCCGGCTCGCCCCGCAGACGCCCCTGCGCTCGCACGGCCCCCGGCCGGTCCTGCGCCGCTGCTCGGTCCAGGTGCACGCCCCGCAGTCCGTGGTCGAGGCCTTCGCGAGCATCGCCACCGGCACCCGCGTACGGGCCATGGCGTTCCGCCTGGAGCGCGGCGAGGACCAGCGCTGGCGCTGCGCGGCGGTGGAACTGGACGGCCTGGGCACGTCCCCGCACGCATGACGAGGGACCTGCTCCCACCGGGTCCGCCCCATGACGAAGGGGCCGGCCGCCCCGGGCGACCGACCCCTTCCGTCACGTCACTTCGAACGGGTCACTTCTTGCGGCGACGCCCGCCACCCGCGTTCTTCTGCGCCTTGCGACGCTCGGCACGGGTCATCCCGTCGCCGTCCAGGTCGTCGGAGGCGAAGTCGCCCTCGACGACACCGCCGTCCCCGTCCACGGTCGGCGCGGAGAAGTGCAGCCGGTCCGGCCGCTGCGGGGTGTCGAGCCCCTTGGCGCGGATCTCCGGCCGCCCGGCACCCGCCGGCACCGCGTCCTCCTTGGTGAGCGAGGGAGCGGACGCCTGCACCGGGACCTCCTCGACCTGCTGCTCGACCTGGACCTCCAGGTTGAACAGGTAGCCGACGGACTCCTCCTTGATGCCCTCCATCATGGCGGTGAACATGTCGAAGCCCTCGCGCTGGTACTCGACCAGCGGGTCCTTCTGCGCCATCGCGCGCAGGCCGATGCCCTCCTGGAGGTAGTCCATCTCGTAGAGGTGCTCGCGCCACTTGCGGTCGAGGACGGAGAGGACCACGCGCCGCTCCAGCTCACGCATGATGTCGGAGCCGAGCTGCTTCTCGCGCGTCTCGTACTGCTCGTGGATGTCGTCCTTGATGGACTCGGCGATGAACTCGGCGGTGATGCCCGCCCGGTCGCCGGCCGCGTCCTCCAGCTCCTCCACGGTGACCTTCACCGGGTAGAGCTGCTTGAAGGCGTTCCACAGGCGGTCGAGGTCCCACTCCTCCGCGAAGCCCTCGGCGGTCTCCTGGCGGATGTAGTCGTCGATCGTGTCGTCCATGAAGTGCTGCACCTGCTCGTGCAGGTCCTCGCCCTCCAGGACGCGGCGGCGCTCGCCGTAGATGACCTCGCGCTGCCGGTTGAGGACCTCGTCGTACTTCAGGACGTTCTTACGGGTCTCGAAGTTCTGGGTCTCGACCTGCGACTGGGCGGAGGCGATGGCACGGGTGACCATCTTGTTCTCGATCGGCACGTCGTCCGGCACGTTGGCCATGGCCATCACGCGCTCGACCATCTGCGCCTTGAACAGGCGCATCAGGTCGTCGCCGAGCGAGAGGTAGAAGCGGGACTCGCCCGGGTCGCCCTGACGGCCGGAGCGGCCGCGCAGCTGGTTGTCGATACGGCGCGACTCGTGGCGCTCGGTGCCGAGGACGTACAGACCGCCGAGGTCCTTGACCTCCTCGAACTCCGCCTTCACGGCCTTCTCGGCGCGCTCCAGGGCGCCGGGCAGGGCCGCGGCCCACTCCTCGACGTGCTCGACCGGGTCCAGGCCCGCCTGGCGCAGCTCGGCCTCGGCGAGGTCGTCCGGGTTGCCGCCGAGCTTGATGTCCGTACCGCGGCCGGCCATGTTCGTGGCGACGGTGACGGCGCCGCGGCGGCCGGCCTGGGCGACGATCGTGGCCTCGCGCTCGTGGTGCTTGGCGTTGAGGACCTCGTGCGGGATGCCGCGCTTGGCGAGCTGCTGCGAGAGGTACTCGGACTTCTCGACGGAGGTCGTGCCGACGAGGACCGGCTGGCCCTTCTCGTGCTTGTCCGCGATGTCGTCGACGACGGCGGCGAACTTGGCGACCTCGGTCCGGTAGATCAGGTCGGACTGGTCCTTGCGCTGCATCGGCTTGTTCGTCGGGATCGGGACGACGCCGAGCTTGTAGATCTGGTGGAACTCGGCCGCCTCGGTCATGGCCGTACCGGTCATGCCGGAGAGCTTGTCGTAGAGGCGGAAGAAGTTCTGGAGGGTGATCGTGGCGAGCGTCTGGTTCTCGTCCTTGATCTGTACCCCTTCCTTCGCCTCGATCGCCTGGTGCATGCCCTCGTTGTAGCGGCGGCCGGCGAGGATACGGCCGGTGTGCTCGTCGACGATCATGACTTCGCCGTCCATGACGACGTAGTCCTTGTCCTTCTTGAACAGTTCCTTCGCCTTGATGGCGTTGTTCAGGTAGCCGACGAGCGGCGTGTTCACCGACTCGTAGAGGTTGTCGATGCCCAGCCAGTCCTCGACCTTGGCGACGCCCGCCTCGTGGATGGCGACGGTGCGCTTCTTCTCGTCGACCTCGTAGTCGCCGGTCTCCTCGATGCCCTTGAGCGGGTTGCCGGGCTCGCCCTTGCTCAGCCGGGTGACGAGCTTGGCGAAGTCGCCGTACCACTTCGTCGCCTGGTCGGCCGGGCCGGAGATGATCAGCGGCGTACGGGCCTCGTCGACGAGGATGGAGTCGACCTCGTCGACACAGGCGTAGTTGTGGCCGCGCTGGACGAGCTCGTCCTGGGACCACGCCATGTTGTCGCGCAGGTAGTCGAAGCCGAACTCGTTGTTCGTGCCGTACGTGATGTCGCAGGCGTACTGCTCGCGGCGCTGGGCCGGCGTCATGTTCGCCAGGATGCAGCCGACGGTCAGGCCGAGGAACTTGTGCACGCGGCCCATGAGCTCGGAGTCGCGCTCGGCCAGGTAGTCGTTGACCGTGATCAGGTGCACGCCCTTGCCGGAGAGCGCGTTGAGGTACGCCGGGAGGGTGCCGACGAGGGTCTTGCCCTCACCGGTCTTCATCTCGGCGACGTGGCCGAGGTGGAGCGCGGCGCCGCCCATCAGCTGGACGTCGTAGTGGCGCTGGCCGAGGACACGCTTGGCGGCCTCGCGGACGGTCGCGAAGGCCTCGGGCATCAGGTCGTCGAGGCTCTCGCCGTCGGCGTACCGCTGCTTGTACTCCTCGGTGAGCGCCCGCAGGTCGGCGTCGGAGAGGTTGACGAAGTCCTCTTCGATGGAGTTGACCTGGTCCGCGATGCGGTGCAGTTTGCGCAGGATCTTGCCTTCGCCTGCACGCATGAGCTTGTTGAAGACGGACACTGAGGCTGGTCTCCTTGCCGGTCGGGCCTGGCACTGGGTCTTGTGATGGACGCGAGCGCGGGCACGGCAGGTGGTCCCCACCGCAACGGCCATCGTAAGCGAGACCGCCCTCGCACAGGGAGGCCCGCAGTACCCGAGCCGTACGTCCGCCCGTAAAGAGAACGCACGAGGTGGGCGGAAGGTGCCGCCCCACCCGAAAAGTGTTCGCTTCCGGTCCGCGCGGTCACCACAATCCCGGCATGGAACCCATCACCCTCACCACCGACCGGCTGCGACTCCGGACCCCCGTCCCCGAGGACGTCGACGCGGTGTACGCCGTCTGCCAGGACCCCGACATCCGCCGATGGACCACCGTCCCCGACCCCTACAAGCGCGAGGACGCGGAGTTCTTCGTGCACCGGCTGGTCCCGGACGGCTGGCGCGAGGACACCGAGTACACCTTCGCCGCGGAGCCCGTGGAGGGCGGCCCGCTGCTCGCCGCGGCCACCCTGTCCAGTCGCGGCGCGGGCGTCTGGGAGATCGGCTACTGGCTGGCGAAGGAAGCCCGCGGCGCCGGCCACATGACGGAGATCGTGCGGGCCCTGGCCCACTGGGCCTTCACCGGACTCGGCTGCACCCGGCTGGTCTGGCGCGCCGAGGTCGGCAACGCGGGCTCGCGCGCGGTGGCCGAGCGGGCCGGCTTCGTCGTCGAGGGCGTGCAGCGCGCCGCCCTGGCCAACAAGGGCACGCTCCGGGACGCCTGGGTCGGCGCCCTGCTCCCCTCCGACTTCGGCCTGCCGAGCCCACTGCCGTACCTCCCGGCCCGTGACGCCTGAGCGCACGGGGGCGGGGCCCGCTGCCGGGGCGCCCGAGCGCACCGGAGCGAGGCCCGCTGCCGGGCGCCCGAGCCCGCCTGCGGCCGGGCCCGATGTCAGTGCCGGGGCCTAGGGTGCGGTCCATGACGACTGCGCCGCGCCCCGCCGCCGAACTGTCCGCCGACGAAGCCCGCAGGATCGCCCTGCGCGCCCAGGGGTTCCTGGGCGCGCCCGACCGCAGGGCCGGCGTGCGCGGGGTCCTCCGGTCGCTCGGCCAGGTCCAGCTCGACACCATCTCGGTCCTCGCCCGCTCGCACGAGCTCATCCCGTACGCGCGCCTGGGCGCGGTGGGCCGCCCGACGGTGGAGAAGGCGTACTGGTCGACCGGATCCGACGGCGCGCCTCCGGCACGACACAACGCCTTCGAGTACTGGTCGCACGCCGCCTGCATCCTGCCCGTCGAGGAGTGGCCGCACTTCGCCTTCCGCCGCCGCGCCTACCGCGACCGCCCGCACTGGGGGCACGAGCTGTCGGCCGGGGCCTACGACAAGGTCATCGACCAGCTGCGGGACCAGGGCCCGCTGACGGCGACCGAGCTGGGCGGCGCCAAGAACAAGGGCGAGTGGTGGGACTGGTCCGACAGCAAGATCGCCGTCGAGCGGGCGCTGATGTACGGCGAGGTCGTGGTCACGGAGCGGCGCGGCTGGAAGCGGGTGTACGACCTGGCCGAGCGGGCGATCCCGCAGGACCTGCTCCACGACGACCTGGACGACACCGAGTGCGTGCGGCGCCTGGTGCGGCAGGCGGGCGAGGCGCTCGGCGTGGGCACGCGCGCGGACATCGCGGACTACCACCGGATCAAGGCGGAGCAGTTCGACGCGGTGGTGGAGGCCTCGGGTCTGGTGCCGGTGACGGTGGCGGGCTGGGGGAAGCCCGCCTGGGCGGATCCGGCGGCGCTGGCGACCGAGCCGCGCGGCCGGCACCGCACGACGCTGCTCTCGCCGTTCGACTCGCTGATCTGGGAGCGGCCCCGCACGGAGCGGATCTTCGGCTTCACGCACCGCCTGGAGGCGTACGTACCGAAGCAGAAGCGGATCCACGGCTACTTCGCTATGCCGGTGCTCGCCGGCGGCCGTCTGGTGGGCCGGGTGGATCCGGCGCGGGAGGGCAGGACGCTGGTGGCGAAGCAGGTCTCGCTGGACGGGCCGAAGGCCGTACCGGCGGTGGCGAAGGCCCTGCGCGAGGCGGCCGAGTGGGTGGGATGCGACGCGGTGACGGTGGAGCGGGTGGACCACCCGGAGCTGGTTCCCGACCTGCTCAAGGCCCTTTCCTGAGCCTCGCCCGAACTGCTGGGGGCCCTCGCCCGAACTGCTGGGGGCCCTCGCCCGAGCCTCAGCGGACCTCCAGAACCTTCTCCCGCATCGCACTGCATCCCCCGGGGGACGACCCCGGGCCCCCAGCAGAGGGGTCCCGCGGCGAAGCCTCAGCGGATCTCGAGGATCTTCTCCCGCATCGCGTACACCACGGCCTCCATCCGGGAGTGCAGCTGCAGCTTCTCCAGGATGTTCCGGACGTGGTTCTTCACCGTGTTCTCGGAGATGAACAGTTCCTTGGCGATGTCCCGGTTGTTCATCCCGGTCGCGACGAGCTTGAGGACCTCCAGCTCGCGGTCGGTCAGCCGGGGCGCCGGGACGAGCCGGCGCTCGTCGGTGCGCTGGATCATCGACTTGAACTCGGTGAGGAGCTTGGACGCCATCGAGGGGCTGATCTGCGACTGCCCGTCGGCGACCGCGCGGATCGCGGTGGCGACCTCGTCGGTGGAGATCTCCTTCAGGAGGTAGCCGGTGGCACCCGCCTTGATCGCCTCGTAGAGGTCGGCCTCCTCGTCGCTGATCGTCAGCATGATGATCTTCGCACTGGGGGCCACCTCCTTGATGGAGGTGCACGCCTCGATGCCGCCGCGCCGGGGCATCCGTACGTCCATCAGGACGATGTCGGGCAGCAGATCGGCGGCCTTGTCGACGGCCTCGGCACCGTCACCGGCCTCGCCGACGACCTGGATGTCCTCCTCCTGGGCGAGGACGATCTCGAGCCCGCGGCGGAAGAGGGCGTGGTCGTCCACGACGAGGACCCGGATCGGCTCCTTGCGGAACGCACCCTCCGCGTCCGGTCCCGTGCCTTCCGATCCCTCCGGGACCGCACCGCCGTGCTCGTGCCCGCTGAGCACCGGCCCGAAGCTGTCCGCCATCGTTCCTCCCCCTGAAGGCCGTGGCCTGAAGTCGTTTCCGGTCCTCCAACCCGTGCGCGATCGGCACCGGTTGGCGTGCACGCCATGATTTCACGTCCGGGCGGCGCCGGGGGTGCTCCGCGGGCGCACGGGGGGTGCCCCTGGGGGCGCGAACTGCGCTCCAGGGGCACCGAGAAGGACACCTGTTCGGAAGTGTGCGATGCGGTGCGGCGGGTCAGCCGCCGAGCGCACCGCCGGCGCCGCCGCCCTCGGCGAGCGGGTCGCTCTCCAGATGGATGACGCCGTAGTCGTACGCGTGTCGCCGGTAGACGACGCTCGGCTGCTTGGTGTCGGAGTCGACGAAGAGGTAGAAGTCGTGCCCGACCAGCTCCATCTCGTAGAGCGCCTGGTCGAGCGTCATCGGTGCGGCCCGGTGGGTCTTCTCGCGCACCACGAGCGGGCCTTCACCCTGGACCTCGATGGAGCCCATCATCGTGGTGGGCACCTTGTCGGCCTCGTCGACGGCCAGTTGGCCGTCGCCGTTGAGCTTCGCGGCGCCGGGCACCACGTCCCCGACCTCCGCCGCGGACAGCCGGCCGTTGCCACGGCGGGTGTACCTCTTGTCGTGCTGCTTGCGCAGTCGTGCCTCGAGCTTGTCGCTGGCGAGGTCGAGCGCTGCGTACGCGTCGGCTGCCGCCGCTTCCGCCCGGATCACCGGGCCTCGGGAGTGGAGGGTGATCTCCACGCGGTCGGACCGGTCGGCCTGCCGCGGGTTGTGCTCCTTGGACACCTCGACGTCGAGGCTGATCACCTTGCCGTCGAGCTTCTGGATCTTCTCCAGCTTCAGCTTCTCGGCCACGTGCTTGCGGAACCGCTCGGGCACCTCGGTCTTGCGGCCCTTGACGACGATGTCCACGCAGAACTCCGTTCCCGGATCGCCCCGATCGGCTCCTTGGCCGCAGGGCATCTCCCTTTGCACCAGACTCCGGTGGTCACCGGAGCTCGGACTTGGCGACTTCGACCTCCTCCTCCCCAGTCGACAAGATCTCCACCCCATCGACAAGAGGTTAATTCGCCCTGAACTCCTGTCCTGTAGGCGCAACCATGTATTCGGTGAGGCGATGGCATTCGCCATTCCTCACAACCGAACATAGCCCCTTCGGACGGGTGTCGGCACCCTCTACCGCGACATACCTCCGGACGGGTGCTTTCACCTCTCACCACCTGCAACGATCCAAGTTTCCGGCGAGTTCCGGTTTATTTCGAACGAGGCGGGAGAGGATGCGATCACAGCCGCCGCCCGCTGTTCGATTTCGCGCTGCGCCGAACCGGCCGGTAAGCCATGCGGTATTCCCTGAATGAACGGAAGGTGTACGGCTCCGAGAGCGCGCGCCGCTTCCGCGAGCGAGGCGCCCGTGGTCATCAGGTCGTCCACGAGAATCACCCGTCCCGCAGTCAGGAGCCGTGCGCCGCCCGGCACGACCTCCAGCGCCCCGGCCAGGTTCGCGAGGCGCCCGCGCGCCCCGAGACCCGCCTGGTCCGCCACGTACCGCCGCTGCCGGAGCACGGGGACGACCCGCGCCGGCCGCCCGGCCCGCCGCAGCCGGGCCGCGGCGGCCAGAGCGATCCGTCGCGTCGGATCGTGCCCACGCGCCCGTACGGAGCGCCGCGAGGACGGCACCGGTACGAGGAGCAGCGGTCCGTCCGCGGGACCCGCACCGGGCGGGGCAGCGGCCTCCACGGCCCCGGCGAGGGCACCGCCCAGGGGCCCGGCGAGCGTGAGCGCCCCGCGTTCCTTGTGGGCGAGGAGCAGCTGCCGCACGGCGTCGGCGTACGGCGCGGCGGCGTGGACGACGGGCAGTCCGGGCGGCTCGGGCGCGGGCCGCACCCTGCGCGGCGGCGTGCCCGCGAGCGCGTCGGCGCAGGCCGGGCACAGCTCCGTCCGCGGCCTGCCGCAGCCTCCGCAGGCGACCGGCAGCACCAGCCCGGCGATCTCGCGCCACCACCCCCGCATGGCTCCACTGTGCGCCTCCGGGCGCCTCCAGGCCACCCCTGTGGAAAACCACCTGCGGAGCCCGAAGTACGTCAGGTGCGGCCCTCACGGCCCTCGCTCGACGGCTATCCGGGGTAGACCGGCGAGAACCCCTTCTTGGCCACCGGCTGCCAGTTCGTCCCGGGCGCGAGCCGCACGATCCCGTCGTCCCCGGAGTCGGCCACCACGGGCACGGTCTCCTTGTGCGGCGCGGCCACCGAGGTCACGCCGTTCAGGCCGGGGAACACGGAGGTCGTCGAGGTCGAGCCGTCGGTCTGGAGGTAGCGGATCTGCTGGACGCCGCCCGCCTCCTTGCCGACCACGACGAGCCGGCTGGGCCCGGCCCAGGAGACGGCCGTGACCGACTCCATCCGGGGTGCGGCGGGCTGGAGGTCCAGGACGGAGACGATCTGCTCCTCGTCGGTCGTCTGCCGCTGGATCCGGCCGATCTGCAGGGTCGTGCGCTCGCCCCGCGTGACGACCAGGGCGATCCGTACACCGTCCGCGGAGACCCGCAGGGACTCGATGCGGGCGCCGTCCCCGAGCCAGGGCGTGCGGACCTTCACGGGGTGGCCGGTGCCGCCCGGCACCATCCACAGCTGGGGCGCGACGGGGTCCCTGTCGGCGACCCACAGATCGCCCCTGCCGTCCCAGCTGGGCGCGGACAGCCGGTCGGCCGGCCGGGCGGCCCTGCTGGTCAGGACGGGCGGCAGCGGGTCCTGCTCGGTGGTGATGGAGGAGACGATCAGCTCGCGGCCGGTCTGCCCGACGCCCGCGGCCCGGGTCTCGCCCCGGTCGACGGCGACCGAGCGGAGCGGCACCGTGCCCTTGCCGAACGGGCCCGGCACCTCGACCGGCGCGTTCGCCTCCTTGCCACCGACGAGGAGCATCATCAGCTTGCCGTGCTCGTCGACGAAGTACGGGTGCTCCTCGCGGTCGGTGTCCCGCACCGCCGCGAACTCGACCGCCTGCCCCTTGCCGAGCCGGCACAGCGACTGCCCGCCCGAGCCCAGGAGCTCCACCTGCTCGACCCGTACCGAGGTGAGGTCGCCCAGCGTGAACAGCAGCTGCGCCGCCATCCGCCGGCACGCCTCGCCACCGGCCCGGTCCGCCTTGGCGTTGAGCGGCACCCGCAGCGTGGACTGGTCGTCCGTGGTCAGGGTGGTGACGCCGGCCTTCAGCTCCGTGCCGGAGGGGAACTGCGAGTCGACGGCGGGCTTCAGCCAGTTCGTCGGGCCTTCGAGCAGCGCCTTGACCGTCTGCGTCACCGGATCCATCCGGGTGACGGGGTCCTGCCGCTGCCGGATGTAGACGGGGTCGGCGACGACCCAGTCCTCCCCGGAGGCGAAGTAGTACTTGTTGACCGACCGGTAGTTGCGGAGGAAGTCCGCCTCTCCGAGGATCAGGCCGGGCGGGAGGCTGTCGATCCGCCACTCCTTGCCCTTGCCGTTCGCCAAGGGCTGCTGCACGACGTGGATCGACTGCAGGTACTCGGCGGGGCTGTTCGGCTGGTAGCCGTGGCGGGCGTCCACGGTCGCGATCTTCCGGCCGGAGAGCGGGAAGGCACGCCCCTGGTTGTCGGGGTCGGCGTTGCGGTCGGCCTGCTCGCGGTCGGGCGCCGTGGTGAGCACGGTGATGCTCTGCTCCGGCCTCCAGCCCTGCGCGGCCTTCTTCGTGAGGTACTTGCGGGCGGTGGCGAAGCCGGGGTCGTCACTGGTCATGGCTTCCAGGAAGCCGTCGACGATCTCGTCCGGGTCGGCGTTCTCCCGGGGCGCGACGGCGTAGACCCGCACCTGCGAGTCGCCCGTGCCGGCCCCCTTCACGGCCTGTACGTCCCCGCTGTCGGGCATCGTCGCGCACCCGGTCACCAGGAGTCCGCCGCACGCGGCGAGGACCACCGCGCGTGTGCTCCGTCCCCGCCCCGCGTGCTCCGCTCGGGAGTCAGCGCCCACGTGTCCCGTCCTCCCGCTCCAGATGCCCGTTCCCCCCGGCCGTCGCCGGGCCCGCCCCGCCGCCGTCGCCGTCCGTCACCGCTCGCGCCACGACCCGTGCGCCGCTGCCGGGCAGCGCCGTCGGGTCGACGGTCGCCCGCGGCGCCTCGGGCAGCCTCGGCGGTACGGAGAGAGCCGACCGGTCGCCGGCGGACTGCGGCGGCACCGCCGCGAGCCGGTCCCGGTCGCGTCCGGCGGCCGCCTGCTCGCGGTTGCGCCGGGAGTCCTCCGGCTCCAGCGGGATCGGCGACCCCCGCAGCGGCTCGTCCGCGGTGCGCGGCAGGGTGAGCCGGAACTGCGAGCCGCCGCCGGCCTCGCCCCAGGCCTGGAGCCAGCCGCCGTGCAGCCGCGCGTCCTCGACGGCGATCGACAGGCCGAGGCCCGTACCGCCGGTGGTACGCGCGCGTGCCGGGTCGGCACGCCAGAAGCGGTTGAAGACCCGGGTGGCCTCGCCCGGCTTGAGTCCGACACCGTAGTCCCGTACGGCCACGGCGACGGCCCCGCCGGCGGCGGCGAGCTTCACGACGACGTCGCGGCCCTCGCCGTGCTCGACGGCGTTGACGACGAGGTTGCGCAGCACCCGCTCGACGCGGCGGGCGTCCGCCTCGGCCACCACGGGCTGCTGGTCGCCGAGGACCACGATCCGGGTGCCCTTGCGCTCGGCGAGGGGCTCGGCGCCGCCTATGACCCGCCGTACGACCTGGCGCAGGTCTATCGGCTCGGCCTCCAGGGCGGCCGCGCCCGCGTCGAAGCGGCTGATCTCCAGGAGGTCGGAGAGCAGCGACTCGAAGCGGTCGAGCTGGTCGCCGAGGAGTTCGGCGGAGCGCGCGGTGATGGGGTCGAAGTCGACGCGGGCCTCGTGGATGACGTCGGCGGCCATCCGGACCGTGGTCAGCGGGGTGCGCAGCTCGTGCGAGACGTCGGAGACGAAGCGCCGCTGCATCCGCGAGAGCTCCTCCAGCTGCTGGATCTTGAGCTGGAGGTTGGAGGCCATCTTGTTGAAGGCCTCGCCGAGGCGCGCGATGTCGTCCTCGCCGGTGACCTTCATGCGTTCCTGGAGGCGGCCGGCGGAGAGCCGTTCGGCGATCCCGGCGGCCATCCGCACGGGCGTGACGACCTGGCGCACCATGAGCCAGGCGATGGCGCCGAGCAGGACGACGACGAAGAGCCCGGCGGTCGCCAGGGTGCCCTTGACCAGGGTGAGGGAGTCCTCCTCCTGACTCAGCGGGAAGAGGTAGTACAGCTCGTACTGGTCGCCGTCGGCGTCGTTCAGCCGCTTGCCGATCACCAGGCCGGGCTCGGACGCCTTGCCGTTGGTGTAGTGGATCCGCGAGAACTTCTGGAACGTGCCGGTGCCCTGCGCGACGTTGTGCCGCAGGTCGGCCGGGATGCTCGTGGTCGGGTCGACCTCGCCGGAGGCGCGGGCGCCCCGGCTCGCGGTGTCACCGCTGTCGAGGGAGAGCGCGACCACGTTGAACGCGCTCTGGCCACCGCTGGCGAGCTGCTCGACGAGCGTGGAGCGCCAGTTCACGGAGACACCGGTCCGCGCACCGTCCTGCTGCCCGGGTGCGGAAGGGGTGGTCGCCGCCCGGTCCTGGGCGGCGGAGAACCCTCCGGCGGCCTGGCTCTGGGCGGCCTTCTCCTTGGCTTCGAGCAGGCCGTTGCGGACCTGCACGATGACGACGAAGCCGAGGAGCAGCACCACCCCGAGCGACATGAGCAGGGTGCCCGCGACGATCCGCAGCTGGATGTTCCGCCGCCACAGCCGCACGGCGGGCAGCAGCGGCCGGCGCACCCAGCGCGCGAAGAGCCGCAGGACCGCCCTGCTGCGGAGCAGACGGCCGAATCGCGAGCCCCCCCGCCCCGGACCGGCAGTCCGCCCCGTACGGACTCCCGGATTCCCGGGCTTCGGAGCAGCGCTGCCCACACTCATGTCAGCTCGGCCCCGCCTTGTAGCCGACACCGCGGACGGTCACCACGATCTCCGGGCGCTCGGGGTCCTTCTCGACCTTCGAGCGCAGCCGCTGGACGTGCACGTTCACCAGGCGGGTGTCGGCCGCGTGCCGGTAGCCCCAGACCTGCTCCAGAAGCACCTCACGCGTGAACACCTGCCACGGCTTGCGCGCCAGCGCGACCAGCAGGTCGAACTCCAGCGGAGTCAGGGCGATGGACTGCCCGTCCCGCTTCACGGAGTGCCCGGCCACGTCGATGACCAGGTCGCCGATGGTGAGCTGCTCGGGAGCCGGCTCCTCGGACCTCCGCAGCCGCGCCCGGATACGGGCGACGAGCTCCTTCGGCTTGAACGGCTTCACGATGTAGTCGTCGGCCCCGGACTCCAGGCCCACGACCACGTCGACCGTGTCGCTCTTGGCCGTGAGCATGACGATCGGCACCCCGGACTCGGCCCGGATGAGCCGGCACACCTCGATGCCGTCCCTCCCGGGCAGCATCAGGTCCAGCAGCACCAGATCGGGCTTGGCCTCTCTGAAAGCGGCAAGCGCCTTGTCACCGTCCGCGACGAACGACGGCTCGAACCCTTCACCCCGCAGCACGATGCCGAGCATCTCGGCCAGTGCGGTGTCGTCGTCGACGACAAGAACGCGTCCCTTCATATCGACATCATCCCATTAGCCAATCGTTACCTGCCGTGACCTGTCCCACAGCCCCTCCCCCTGCCCGGGCCCCGCCCCCGTGGGAGAGGGCCCGCTCGGCCCGCCGGCACACGGTTCGTGCGGTCCGATCGGGCATCCGCACAGTGTGCCGTCTGTCGCTCGCACAATGAAGGTCCGGACAAAGGTACGAAGGAGATGCGGGCTCCGGCCCACGGGCGGGCCCCGCGTGGCACGATGGCACCCGGCCCGCCGCCGCGCCAGGTGTCGGCCGCCGTGACCGAGCCGGTTCGCCGATCCGGCACCGCGACCATTCCTCCGAGGTGGACGACCGTGAACGACACTCCGGGCTGGACCTCGCCCGGATCCGCCCCCTCCGGCGGCCAGGACGGCTCGGGGACCCCCGGGCCCGCCTCCTCGGCCGACGCGAACGGCTCCGCCGTCCAGTGGTCCAAGGACCAGCCGCCCGCCGGCCAGTGGTCCCCGCCGTCCCACGGGACCCCGCCCCCGGCGCCCGGCCAGAACTGGGGAACCCCGCCCCCGAACGTCAACTGGGGCGGACCTCCGGCCGCGAAGCCCGGAGTCATCCCGCTGCGCCCGCTGGGCATGGGCGAGATCCTCGACGGCGCGGTGAAGACCCTCCGCACCTACTGGCGCACGGTCCTCTCCATCACGGTCACGGTCGCGGTGATCTCCCAGATCGCCAACATCCTGGCCCAGCGGTACCTCGTGCCGGCGGCCCCGAAGCTCGATCCGGACGCCACGCCCGCCGAGCAGCTCCAGCAGTCCCTCGACTCCGCGCAGTCCTCCGTGATCGCCCTGGGCCCCTCGCTCCTCGTGACGATGATGGCGTCGCTCGTGAGCGCCGCCCTGCTGACCGTCGTCATCAGCCGCGCGGTCCTCGGCCGCCCGGTCTCGCTGGGCTCCGCCTGGCAGGAGGCCCGCCCGCGCCTGCTCCAGCTCCTCGGCCTGACCCTGCTGCTCGCGGCGATGACCGTCGCCGTCATGACGGTCGGCCTGCTCCCGGGCCTCCTGATCGGCGGCGCCCCCGGCGTGGCACTGGCCCTCCTCGGCGGTCTCGGCGCCATCGTGGCGGACGTCTGGCTGGTGATCCGCTTCAGCCTCTCGTCCCCGGCCCTGATGCTGGAGCGCCGGGGTGTCGTCCAGTCCCTGAAGCGCTCGGCGAAGCTGGTGCAGGGCTCGTGGTGGCGGATCTTCGGCATCACCCTGCTGACGCAGCTGCTGCTCTTCCTCTTCGGCATGATCATCGCGATCCCGTTCACCATCATCGGCTTCGTGGTCGACAGCGAGGGCTTCACCGGTCTGCTCTCCGGCAACAGCACCACGTTCGGCTGGCCGTTCCTGATCGTCACGGGCATCGGCGGCGTCATCACCAGCGCGATCACCTACCCGATCTCGGCCGGTGTGACCGTCCTCCTCTACGTCGACCAGCGCATCCGCCGCGAAGCCCTGGACCTCGAACTGGCCCGGGCGGCGGGCCTCCCCGGCTACGGCCCCACACCCGGCACCGACGCCGTCGGGGGCTGATGCGGTGACGTTCACGGGGGGAGCGGCCGCGGCACTGGCCCGGCTGCACGGCGACGGCCACACACCGGTGGACATCTCCCGCGTCCCCGCCCGCGAGGCGGCGGAGCGGGAGCTGTCCGATCCGAAGTACCACGAGAACGACCCGAACCTCCTCCAGCGCGGCCTCAACCGCTTCTGGGAGTGGGTCGACGAGCTCTTCGGCGCCGCTTCGACGGCCACACCGGGCGGCGTCCTCGGCCTCGTCGTCATCGTCGTGCTCGTGGCCGCCCTCGTCGCCGCCCTCTGGTGGCGCCTCGGCACCCCGCACCGGGCGCCCGGCACCACCGGCGACTCCCTCTTCGCCGACGGCCCCCGCACCGCCCGGGACCACCGGACGGCCGCCACCAAGCACGCCTCCGCCGGCCGCTGGAACGAGGCCGTCCAGGAACGGATGCGCGCCATCGTCCGCTCCCTGGAGGAGCGCGCCCTCCTCGAACCGCGCCCAGGCCGCACCGCCGACGAGGCGGCCGCCGAAGCCGGCCGCTCCCTCCCCGTCCACGCGGACGACCTGCGCCTCGCGGCCCGCGCCTTCGACGACGTCACGTACGGCGGCCGCACCGCCGACGAGCCCGCGTACCGTCGCATCGAGGCACTGGACACCGCCCTGGAGCGGACCCGCCCCACCCTCGACACCGCCTCCACGGGGACGTCCGCATGAGCCGCCCGGTCACCGGCACCACCTCGACCGCCCCCTCCGCCCGCCAGGTGTGGACCCGTGTCCGCGGTGCGGTCCTCGTCGTCGCCCTGATCCTGACCGGCGGCCTCGCCCTCGCGACGGTCCGGTCCACCGACGCCCACGGCGCCCTCGACCCGCGCTCCGCCGACCCCCACGGCAGCCGCGCCGTCGCCGAACTCCTCAAGGCCCGCGGCGTCACCGTCACCCTCGCCACCACCCTGGCCGAGGCCACGACGGCCACGGACACCGACACCACTCTCCTGGTGACGACCCCCGACCTGCTGACGGACGCTCAACAGTCGGCGCTCCGCACGGCGATGAAGGCCTCCGCCGCCCGCACGGTCCTCGTCGGCGCCGGCCACGCCTCCCTCGACACCCTGGCCCCGGGAGTCACCAGCGCCCCCAGCACCCTCGTGACGGAACGCGCCCCCGCCTGCACCCTCCCGGCCGCCACCCGCGCCGGCAGCGTCGACCTGGGCGGCGAACGCTACGAACTCTCCCCCGGCACCACCGCCGAGACCTGCTACCGCGCCGAAGGCCTGCCCACCCTGCTCCTCATTCCCGGCACCGGCAGCGCCGACACCGTCCTCCTCGGCTCGCCCGACATCCTCTACAACTCCCGTCTCGACCAACTCGGCAATGCCTCGCTGGCCCTGCAACTCCTCGGCTCCCGGCCCCATCTCGTCTGGTACCTCCCCTCCCTCTCCGACACCTCGGCCACCGCCGACGGCACCACGGGCGACTTCCTCGCCCTCATCCCCTCCGGCTGGCGGTGGGCCACCCTCCAACTCGCCCTCGCGGCCCTGCTCGCCGCGCTCTGGCGCGGCCGGCGCCTCGGCCCCCTGGTCACCGAGCGACTCCCCGTCGCCCTCCGCGCCTCCGAGGCCACCGAAGGCCGCGCCCGCCTCTACCGCAAGGCGAACGCCCGCGACCGCGCCGCCTCCGTCCTGCGCACCGCGACCCGCACCCGGCTCGCCCCGCTCCTCGGCGTCCCCGTCCAGGACGCCCACTCCCCCGATCTCCTCCTCCCCGCACTCTCCGCCCGTCTCCCCGAGACCACCGCGGATCCCAGGAACCTCCTCTTCGGCCCGGCTCCCGCCGACGACGCCACCCTCATCCGCCTGGCGGACCAACTCGACGCCCTCGAAAGAGAGGTACGCACCTCATGAGCGCCCCGACCCCCGAGACCGCCACGGACTCGGACAGCGCCCGCGCCTCCCTGGAGGCCCTGCGCACCGAGATCGCGAAGGCCGTGGTCGGCCAGGACCCCGCCGTCACCGGTCTCGTCGTCGCCCTGCTCTGCCGGGGACACGTCCTCCTCGAAGGCGTCCCCGGAGTCGCCAAGACCCTCCTGGTCCGCTCGCTGGCCGCCGCGCTCGAACTCGACACCAAGCGCGTCCAGTTCACCCCCGACCTGATGCCGAGCGACGTCACGGGCTCCCTCGTCTACGACGCCCGCACCGCCGAGTTCTCCTTCCAGCCCGGCCCGGTCTTCACCAACCTGCTGCTCGCCGACGAGATCAACCGCACACCCCCGAAGACCCAGTCCTCCCTCCTGGAGGCGATGGAGGAGCGTCAGGTCACGGTCGACGGCAGCCCGCGCCCCCTCCCGGAGCCCTTCCTGGTCGCGGCGACGCAGAACCCCGTCGAGTACGAGGGCACCTACCCGCTCCCCGAGGCCCAACTGGACCGGTTCCTGCTGAAGCTGACGGTCCCTCTGCCCTCACGCGCGGACGAGATCCACGTCCTCACCCGTCACGCCGAAGGCTTCGACCCCCGCGACCTGAAGGCCGCCGGCGTCCGCCCCGTGGCGGGCCCCGCCGAGCTCGAAGCGGCCCGGGCCGCCGTCGCCAAGGTCTCGGTCTCCACCGAGATCGCCGGCTACGTCGTCGATATCTGTCGTGCCACGCGTGAATCCCCCTCGCTCACGCTCGGGGTCTCCCCCCGAGGCGCCACCGCCCTGCTCTCCACCGCCCGCGCCTGGGCCTGGCTCACCGGCCGGGACTACGTCACCCCGGACGATGTGAAGGCCCTCGCTCTCCCCACCCTGCGTCATCGCATCCACCTGCGGCCCGAGGCCGAGATGGAGGGGGTCACCCCCGACTCCGTCATCAACTCGATCCTCGCCCACGTCCCCGTACCCCGCTGAGAACGGCGCCCCATGGCCCTCACCGGACGAACCGCGCTGCTCGCCGCCCTCGGATCGCTTCCCGTCGGCATCCTCGCCCCCAGCTGGGCGGGAATGCTCGCGGTGAACGCGCCCCTCTCCCTCGCAATTCTGTGCGACTACGCCCTGGCGGCGCCAGTACGAACGCTCCAATTCACCCGAAGTGGTGATACATCCGTTCGACTCGGTGACGGGGCCGAGGTCCAGCTCACCGTCACGAACCCGTCCCGCCGCCGCCTCCGCGCCCAGCTCCGCGACGCCTGGCCGCCCAGCAGCTGGCTCCCCGGCACCGAACAGGCCTCCTCGCGCCAACGGTTGACGGTCCCCGCCGGAGAGCGCCGCCGCCTGACCACGAGCCTGCGTCCGACCCGCCGCGGCGACCGCCGGGCGGAACGGATCACCGTCCGCTCGTTCGGCCCTCTCGGCCTCGCGGCCCGCCAGGGCCACCACGAGGTCCCCTGGACGGTCCGCGTCCTGCCGCCCTTCACCAGCCGCAAGCACCTGCCGTCGCGCCTGGCCCGGCTCCGCGAGCTCGACGGCCGCACCAGCGTCCTCACCCGCGGCGAGGGCACGGAGTTCGACAGCCTCCGCGAGTACGTCCCCGGTGACGACACCCGCTCGATCGACTGGCGGGCCACGGCCCGCCAGACCACCGTCGCGGTCCGCACCTGGCGCCCCGAGCGCGACCGGCACATCCTGATCGTCCTCGACACCGGCCGCACCTCGGCCGGCCGCGTCGGCGACGTGCCGCGCCTGGACGCCTCCATGGACGCGGCTCTCCTCCTCACCGCGCTCGCCTCCCGAGCCGGCGACCGCGTGGACCTCCTGGCGTACGACCGCCGCCTCCGCGCCCAGGTCCAGGGCCGCTCCGCCGGCGACGTCCTGCCGGCCGTGGTCGAGGCCCTCGCCCCACTGGAACCCGAACTCGTGGAGACCGACGCCCGCGGTCTGGCCGCAACCGCGCTGGCACGCGCGCCGCGCCGCTCTCTGATCGTCCTCCTGACCAGCCTCGACGCCGCCCCGATCGAGGAGGGCCTCCTCCCGGTCCTCCCGCAGCTCGCCCAGCGCCACACGCTCCTGGTGGCCTCCGTGGCCGACCCCCACGTCACGCGCATGGCCGCGGCACGCGGCACGATCGAAGCCGTCTACGAGGCCGCCGCGGCCACCCAGACCCAGTCTCAGCGTGCCCGCACCGCGGACCAGCTCCAGCGCCACGGCGTCACGGTCGTCGACGCCACCCCCGACACCCTCGCGCCGGCCCTGGCGGACGCCTACCTCGCCCTGAAGGCGGCCGGCCGCCTCTGAGGGACCAGTACCAACCCGCTTCCCCGAAAGGGGTCGGTCCCGGCCGTAAACGCAGAAAAGCCCCGCACCATGAGGTGCGGGGCTTTCCCACAATGATTGTTCGGCGGCGTCCTACTCTCCCACAGGGTCCCCCCTGCAGTACCATCGGCGCTGAAAGGCTTAGCTTCCGGGTTCGGAATGTAACCGGGCG
>NZ_JBIARL010000044.1:0-32680 GCF_042889835.1 Streptomyces sp. NPDC002463 | reverse complement strand
CGGACGGGGTCGAGAGCCTGGCCCTGGACGGCAAGAGTGCGCGTGGTTCGCGCACCGTGGACGTCCCGGCCGCCCACCTGCTGTCTGCGGTCACCAGGGCCGGACACACCGTCACCCAGCTGCGGGTCCCCGACAAGACCAACGAGATCACCGGCTTCGCCCGCCTGCTGGCCCCGTTCGACCTGGCAGGCACCGTGGTCACCGCCGACGCCCTGCACACGCAGCGTGAGCATGCCCGTTTCCTCGTCGAGAAGAAGCACGCGCACTACCTGTTCGTGGTCAAGGCCAACCAGCCGGGCCTGTCCGCCGCGCTGCGGTCCCTGCCATGGAACAAGGTCACCGCCAGGCGCTACGACCGCGAGCGCGGACACGGTCGCCGCGAGACCCGCTCGACCCGGGTGCTGACCGTGACCGGACTCGGCCTGGACTTCCCGTACGCAGTGCAGGCCGCGAAGATCCTGCGGCACCGCACCGACCTGAGAACCGGCAAGGTCACCCGGCAGACCGTCTACGTGATCAGCGACTTGACGGCCCGCCAGGCATCACCGCAGCGGATCGGACAGCTGGCCAGGTCGCAGTGGGTGATCGAGAACCGGGTCCACTTCGTCAGGGACACCGCATTCGCCGAGGACGCCTCGAAGATCCGCACCGGGCGCGGACCGGAGAACATGGCGACGCTGCGGAACACGGCGATCAACACCCTCCGCGCCGCAGGACACAACAGCATCGCCGCCGGCCTGAGCGAGGCCTCCTACGCGCCCTTCACCCGCCCACTGGACCTGCTCGGCCTGGTCTGACCTGCACTCCATCAAGATCACCCAGACCTTGAATCAGCCCTGGTGAATTCCCGGCCGACTGATCATCTGGCAGGTCACCACTGTTCGACAAGACATCCCCCCGGATGGATCGACGATGGGGATCATCCTAGTCCTGCGATTTCGCGAGTCGTTGCTTCGGACGGTTGGAGCCAGAGGGGACCTCTGGGCGGTCCCTAGCCGGGCGGGGCAACGCACCTCGGGGGCCTGGGGGATACGCTCGCAGCTTCCGGAAACTCGCGCCTCTACCGCGCATCCTGTCGCATATACCCCGTCCGTCAGGCGTAGGCCTCGTACGGGGCGCTGCTGGATCCGGCTGACCTGCCGGCTGACCCCGAGCCTGAAGCTGAGGACGGCCGGGGCCTGTCCAAGGTGTTCACCGGCGCGGCACTCGCTGCCGGTGTGGGTCCGGTCCTGTGCCTGTCTGCCGGGATCGACGGGGCGTCGCTTCTCTTCGTGCCGCTGACAGTGTTCGCCATCGCCGCGGTGATCGTCGCCCGACGCCGGCGTCACACATGCGTTCCGGAACAACACGATCGTCAAAGTCAGCAGCACCGGCAACGACCTCACCGCGATCAAGGACAACACCCTGACGTGTGCGGCCATAAGAATCACGTCGGCTGGGGAGCGACTGGGAGGCAGGGGCAGGCCCTTGGCGCAGCCGGTGTCAAACCCACACCTTGTGCTCGTCGATGAAGTACGGCCATGGCTGCCATCCGGCCGTGCCCTTCCGGAGCAGCTGCTCCATGCCATCGGCCCAGGCTCGCAGGTCAGTTAGCTCCAGCATGAGCTGTTCGATACCTGCTCTGGCCATCGTGACCCGGCGGCCATGGCCCTCAACGGTCACGACGGGCTGGGCTGGCCCCATCTCAGCCCCGTCCGGCAGAACCCAGTTGGCGTTCAGCCCGGTCTTGCGAAGTTCTTCGATGAAGTTGTCGGCCGACAGCGTCACACTGAAGACCAGGACATCGGCAATGAGGCCGGCGCACTGCGCGGGCTGAAGCGGATAGATGCCCCACGGCGGAGCCATGGTGTTGCGGGCGGCGCTGTCCCCGCTACTGAAGCTGATGATCTGTCCAGTCAGTCGCATACGGCGTAGCAGCGCCGTGTACGAGCTGTGGAACTGCTGGGTCGCTTCCTGCTCTCCCCACCTGTTGCCGGCTGCCACGATGTCAAGGGCGAGGAGGCCGCGCTGCCCCGGCACGCGCATCGTCTTCAGCCCGTCCTGATGGGCTCGCGCGAAGGCGTCGCCGAGCGCAGAGAGATGGGTGGCGTAGGGCACGCCGGTCTCGACAAGAACGGCTTTGTCCGCTCCTGGCAGTGGTCCGCCGGTGTGCAGTGCATTAGCCGCCAAGCGAGTCCGCGTGAGCTGGGCGCTCTCCCGCCGCCTCGGATTCGCCTTCAGCTCGTACAGGAGGACATCCTGCTCGTCCTCGTTCCGGTCGTGGAAGACGGTCACGTCACCAATACGCAGACAGTTGGTGATGTCGTGCAGCAACGCGAAACGCCCATGCTCGCGCCACTGCTGTTCCGCGAACTGGATCTCATGGACCGTGCCCTCCTTGCTGAGGGTCATCGGCCCTGGTGATTCGTTGCGGCGCAGCGTGAGTATGTAGCGCCGGTCGTATCGGAAGGCCCGCCAGGCCATGGCATCCCCGATCGAGCGCAACTGCCGGGCCACGCGCTCCAGAACGTCGGACTCCAGCCGCCAGTCCTCCAAGTCGTGAGGATCACCCACGATGAGATCAGGAGCATCCGCAGGAAGCGACTGCCCTTTCCTGAGTCGCTTGATCACCCGCGAACGCTCCGCACGCGCAAGGTTCGCCGCAAGCGTGGCATGCAGAAGTTCCCGCTGGAACGCCACGAAGTCCTCGGCACTGTTGCACTGGCGCAGGTCCCGGATGAGGTCGACGAGCCGTTCACCGTTCTCTCGGTGGAACGGGTGCTTGATCAGCGCGTCCAACCGGTCAGACGGCATCTCGGTCAGCAACGGGGCCACGCGCGGATTCTCTCTGAGAGCAGGACACCGCCTCCAGCGAATTCACGCCATTGCGACCAGAGCTACACCTCGGACGGGAGCTACGTCAGCGGGAATCCGGTGCATACACGCGACTCAGCAATCACGTTGCGTGTTCGAGCGGCAACTAGGAGCGGTCTCTTTGGGGTCGG
This sequence comes from Streptomyces sp. NPDC002463, assembly GCF_042889835.1. Lineage (NCBI taxonomy): Bacteria > Bacillati > Actinomycetota > Actinomycetes > Kitasatosporales > Streptomycetaceae > Streptomyces > Streptomyces sp. NPDC002463. The sequence continues at coordinate 29,696 of NZ_JBIARL010000044.1, read as the reverse complement.
GAAGGACCTGAACTGCTCGGTACCCGCCGCAGGCTCCCGCCGGGGCGCGGCGTCCAGCTAACGCACCAGGCAGTCTCGCTCTACACCGGGAAGACTTGCCAGAAGGCGCACAATCTGACCGAGGTCAGCCTCGCGTATGCAGACGAGGATGAAGGGCTATTCCGACGCGGGCTTCTCGGCGTGGCTCTACTGAGTAGGACGCAGGCGGGTGTGGAGGGTCTGCCGGGAGGTGGCGGTCATTCGGGCGAGGGCGGCGATGTTCACTTCCGCACCGGCGGCCTCGATCTTCCTCACCATATCAGCGAGTGTCAGCAAGACTCCTCCGGGAGCATGCTCATGAACCCACGACGCGCGTTCGGACAACAACCGAGGGCGAACCCGCCCTGGATGGCAAGGGCACGAACCGTTGGACACTTACCGAAGGCTCCCGCCGAGACGGACCGTTCAGAACACGCACGACACAATCATGCTCCTCCCCTGACACTGTGCGTAGCCGCTTCTCCGAGCCGAGAACCAGCCTTGACCAGGGGCTGCGCTCCTGCCGAAGCAGTGCCGGCTGGGGAGAATCTAGGGAGAATCAAGCCGCCTTGGGGAGCGTCTGGGGAGAATCGACCGCGTAAGGCGGTGTCATCGTGAAAGCTCCGGAAAGGAGCAAAATCGCAGGTCAGCACCCCTTTAGACGTCTATCTGCGCAGGTCAGCGCCCCGCGGGCGAGGACTTCTTGAAGATCTTCTCGTGGGCCGCCATCCTCTTTGTTCCCACACTCGTGGGGACTAGCTGCGGCATGAACTTCGACGACATGCCGGAGCTTCACTGGGGCCTCGGGTACCCCCTTCGCGATCGGCTTGATGGGGGTGGTATGCGTCAGTTTGTACGCCATTTTCAAGCGCCGGGACTGGCTATAGGGTCAATGGACTCCGATCGGGCAGCATTCATGGTTTGCTCCTGCACCTCCCGCGCGAAACGACCATATGGGATGCCGGGGAGTCCTTGGGGAGAAGTGATGCGGGTGATCTCCTCGCCCTCCCCTCCACAGGCCCTCTGAGCTGGCCTTTTGGGGATCCGGAAGCGCTGGGGAGGATCTGGGGAGAACGGGCCGTCAGCAGCACCTACGCCATCAAGCCCGTTCGCCGGACGGTTCGCCGCCCTCTGGACGGCTAAGACATCGTTTCTTATGGCTGTCAGAGCGGCATGAGAGCCTCCTGGCATGAGCTACGACCTTGCTGTCTGGGAAGGCGAGAGGCCGGCGGATGACAAGACCGCCGGCCGGGTCTTCGACGACCTGTACGACCGCTACATCGACAGCGAGGTGGAAGAGCCTCCGTCCGAGCGCATCGCGGCCTACGTGGCCGCGTTGCTTGAGCGGTGGTGCGACCTCACCGAGGACGAGGAGGACACCTCACCCTGGTCAACCGGGCCGCTGATCGGCGAGGCCAGCGGTCCGCTGATCTACTTCCCCATGCGGTGGAGCATGGCCGAGGAGGCGTCGGCCTACGCGGCGGCCGTCGCGGAGTCCATGGGCCTGATCTGCTTCGACGTACAGCAGAACCGGCTCAGGCCGTGAGAAGGCTGGCCAAGCGGCGGTAGCCGACGAAGGCGAGGAAGTGTTCAGCTTTGCGTTCGTAGCGTCGGTGCAGCCGTCGGCAGCCGGCCAGCCAGGACACGGTTCTCTCGACGACCCACCGATGGCGGCCCAACCTCTGTGAGGACTCGACGCCCTTGCGGGCGATGCGGTGGCGGATACCGCGCTCGCGGAGCCATCGGCGCAGGTGGGCGTAGTCGTAGCCCTTGTCCGCGTGCAGTTTCGCCGGCCTCCGGCGCCGGGGCCCGCGGCGGGACCGGATGGGCGGGATGCCGCGCACGAGCGGCTCCAGGGCTTGGCTGTCGCGCGTGTTCGCGCCGGAGATGCCCAGGGACAGTGGCAGTCCGTTCCGGTCGCAGATCAGGTGGATCTTCGATCCCAGCTTGCCGCGGTCGGTCGGATTCGGTCCCGTCAGTGGCCACCTTTTGCCGCCCGCAGGCTGACGGAGTCGATCGCGCATCGCGACCAGTCCAGCTCGCCCCTCGCTCCGAGTTCGTCAAGGATGACGCGGTGGAGCCTGGCCCAGACCCGGTCCCGGCTCCACTGGGCGAACCGGCGGTAGACCGTGGGCCAGGCCGGGCCGAACACTGGCGGCAGCTGTCGCCAGGTGCAGCCCGAGGTCGCCACGAAGATGATCGCGGCCAGGGCTTCGCGGTCACCTGTCCGACGCCGGCCACCGCCCTGCGGACGCGTGACCACTGTCGGTGGCACCACCCGCCGAAACAGTGCCCACAACTCGTCCGGCACCAGTCGCTCCACGAGATCCGTCATGCACGGATCAACGAACGATCACGCCATAAGAAACGACGTCTAAGACAGATCCAGGCGTCCGGGCGTAGCCTTATTTTCAGATGCTCCCGTACTGGGCAGGTCACATGGTCACGACGCATACATCACGCGGGACCGATCATCAGGGCCCTTTCGGCATGACCGCGGCAGCGATGATCTTGGTGGATGCGCAGGGGAAGGTCGTTGGCTGGAGTCCTGCGGCTCGCGATCTCTACGGTGCCGACACCCCCGATGTGCTCGGCCACTCGGTGAGCGAGGTCCTGCGGGACGTTCGGGCCCAGGGCGACACGCAAGCGGTCGGGGCAGCAGAAGCCCTGGCATCCGAGGAAGCCCGGAGCGAGACCCGTACCGTTCGACGCCCGGACGGGTCGTTGGTGGAGACGGCCCTGCGCATCTTTCCGGTGGAACAGACGCAGGGAAGGCCCGCCTGGGTCGTCATGGCGGTGGCCGGCGCCTCCTACCGAGAATGGGTCGCCGACCAGTCGATGCTGTCCGGTCTCTTCACACAGGCGCCGGTCGCGCTGAGCGTCTACGGCCCGGACAGCCGCCTCAAATGGGCCAACGCCCTCGTGCAGAAGGTCATGCACTGGCGCGCCGGTGAATGGCTCGGACAAGCCAGCAGTGCGATCTATCCGCACGGCACCATCCTCTCTCCTCCGGGGTACCGCGACATGGAGGAGGTGGTGGAGCGGGTATGGCTCACCGGCGAGACCGTCCTCGACGTCCATTGGCGTGGGCCCACCCCCGCCGGCTCCGAGCATCACCGGGTCTACTCGTGCTCGTACTTCCGTCTCCAAGACGACGCGGGCCACCCGCTCGGCGTCTGTGAGGCGGCCGTCGACATCACGGAACGCTACGAGGCACAGTCTCGCCTGGCGCTGCTCAGCCGAGCCAGCGGCATCGGTACCACGCTCGACATCGGGCAGACAGCGCAGGAACTCGCAGAGCTCGTGGTTCCGGATTTCGCCGACTCCATACGGATCGAGGTCGCGGAGTCGGTACTGGCCGGAGAAGAAGCCCCGCCCTCGGCTTCCGGCGCACCGGCGGGGCTGCGACTCATGGTGGAGCACACCAAGGGTGATCCTTCCGTAGCGCGAAATGATCCGCTGTTGGGCGTCATCGGCGGTCCGTCGACGACTGAGCACCAACGCCTGCTCGCATTGCCTCTGCTCCTCGGCGGCACTGCGCTCGGCACGGTCACCCTCATTCGGCAGCCGCCCCGCACGCCCTTCACCGAGGAGGACCGCGCACTCGCGGAAGAACTGGCATCGCGCACCGCGGTGTGCGTGGACAACGCTCGCCGCTACGTCCGCGAGCACGCCACAGCGCTGAAACTACAGCGCGAACTCCTCCCGCATGTGCTTCCACAACCGAGCGGATTCGAGCTCGCTCACCGCTACATCCCCACCACCGGCCCTCTCGGAGTCGGAGGCGACTGGTACGACGTGATCCCGCTGTCGGGCGCCCGGGTCGGGCTGGTGGTCGGCGACGTGGTGGGGCGGGGAGTGGACGCCGCGGCCACCATGGGACGACTGCGCACAAGCGTGAGGGCGCTGGCCGCCCTCGACCTGCCGCCGGACGAACTCCTCACCCGACTGGACGACTTGGTGAGCCAGGCACGCGTGGGAATACACAGGACACCTGGCGACGAGACGACGGACAAGGCACTGGGGGCGACCTGCCTGTACGCCGTGTACGACCCCACGTCCCGCACATGCGCCATGGCCAGCGCGGGCCACCTACCGCCGGTCGCCACCGGCCGTGGGGCAGGGGCTCGACAGGCCGTAGAGCTCGACCTGCCCATAGGCCCCCCGCTCGGTATCGGTGGGCTTCCTTTCGAGTGCAAGGATTTCGATTTCGCCGAGGGTACCGTGCTCGCCCTGTTCACCGACGGAATGGTCGAGGCGCGCAACCGGGACGTGGACGAGGGAGTAGCGGACTTGTGCGGCGCGCTGGACGCCTCGACCGAATCCCTGGAGCAGGCGGCCGACGAGATCGTCTCTCTACGGGTCCAGGGATCTGCCGACGACGATGCCGCACTGCTGCTGGTGCGCATCCATGCCTTCCCCGAGGACAGCATGGCGTTCTGGCACATCGCCTCCGACCCGGCCGAAGTCGCCGGAGCCCGTGCGCTCCTCCGAGCAAAACTGGAGGAGTGGGGGCTGGACGACGCGGCGTTCGTCTCGGAACTGGTCGTCAGCGAGCTCGTCACCAACGCGATCCGCTATGGCCGCCCCCCGGTCTCCCTGCGCCTGCTCCGCGCCGCCGACTCCACCCTGATCTGCGAGGTCTCGGACGGAGGCCACACCTCCCCGCATCTTCGCCGCGCCGGCAGCGAAGACGAAGGAGGGCGGGGCCTTTTCCTCGTGGCGCAGTTCACCGGCATGTGGGGTACTCGCTACAGCGACCGGGGCAAGACCATCTGGGCCGAGATCGGGTTGGGGCAGGAGATACCACTGGATCTGTTTCTGGAGCTGTGAGCGCGACTCCAGACGTGTCCGCCGACGTTCGACGCCGACCTTGTGGAGGTGCCGGCGGATCGCCCGTTGGCACGTCGGCACCTCCATCGGGAATCGCGGTCGGTCTAGGACGCCGCGGCGGGCATGCGTCGGCCGTTGCGCGCTCGCGAGATGAGCACGGCGACCACGATCAGCATGGCCAGGCCGACCGAGATCCAGTAGCTCGTGCCGTAGAGGCTCTTCTCGGCGACCTCGACGTCCGTTCCGGGAACGGAGACGACCGAGGCGCTCAGCACGCCGGTGATCAGTGCCGATCCGAACGCGATGCCGATCGCCATGGCGGTGCCGGCCACACCCGCGGCCATCCCGGCCTTCTCCTCGGGCACCGCCATCTGGGCGATGCTGAAACCGGCCGCGTATCCCATGCTGCACCCGAGGCCGATCACGCCGGCGCCCACGAGATAGTGCCACGGGCGGTCGTGGGCCAGCGCGAGCCAGGCGAGTCCCAGGGCGCTGAGGAGCGCCCCCGTCACGAGCACGGAAGCACCGCGCCCCTTGGCGACCAGGCGGTCGACCACCTTGCCGCCCACCACGAACATCACTGCGAAGGGCACCATGAGCCAGCCCGTCTGCAGCGCGGTGCGTCCGAGACCGTACGCGTCCCCGGGCGGGAGGGAGGCGGGAACGACCTGGCTGTACGTGCTGAGCAGCAGCAGGAAGGCCGCGTTCACGGCGCCGAACACCGCCATCGACAGGCACGCCACGGTGACGAGGGGCAACTTCAGCAGCACCACGTCGAACACCGCCGCCGAGGACTTCCGCTCGACACGCACCCACAGGGCGCCACCGACGACACCGGCGATCAACGGGATGACGGCCGCGCCGCCCCACACCAGGCCCTGCGTCAGAGTCAGCAGCACCGCCCCGACCCAGGTGATCAACCACACCGTGCCGAGCAGGCCGATGCGACCGCCGGACTCCGCCGGCGGGACATGGGGGACGACCGCGAACGAGGCGATCGTCGTCGCCACGCACGCCGCGGCGAGGATGCAGAAGAACGTGCGCAGGGACAGGGTCTCGACGATGAGCCCACCGCCGATCATGCCCACGACAATCCCGATTCCTGAGGCGACGACCAGGACGCGGACCGCCGTGATGATCCCCTCCTCCCCCAGGTTCCGCCGCAGGAAGCCCAGGGGCAGCAGTTGGGCCGCACTGCCGAAGCCCATGATCGTGGACCCTATGAGCAGGGCAGGGTACGAGTCGCCCACCGCGGGGATGAGCGCCCCGGCGGCAAGACAGCCGGAGGCCAGCACGGACGCGTTGCGATCGCCGGACACGTCGGCGAGGCGCGGAAGCAGGATGTAGCCCGCGCCTCCTCCCAGCGTGAGCAGAGTGAAGATCCACATGACGGCGGACACGGTGGCGAGTCCGTACTGCGTCTGGATGATCGGCAGGAGCGGGGGCAGGATGAACATGATCGCGTTGGTCAGGATGACGAGCAGGGCACCGACCGCGACGAGCGCCCCCTTCCGCGGTGCGCTGCGTGGTCTCAACTCCCCTGCCAGGCCGATCGGTTCGTTGATCTCGGTCATGTTAGTCTCCGAAGTGGTTGTTTGCGGGACCACGCATGCATCGGTACGGCCTGCCGCCGGAATCGGCGGGCCGTACGCACTGACGGCCGCCCGGTCGGGACTGGGTCCCGTCGATGCCTGGACGACCTCTACTGGTGCGGCGGTGGACCTTCGGGCCCACCGCCGTGAACTGCTTCGCGCCGCCGTGACCGGCTACGTGTCGTGGTGCGTCTCGGACCGGCGGCGCCGACCGACGTCGACGGTCACGGTGCCGTCGTTGCGGCGTCGGTCGGCACGACGGCCGTCCCTCGCGCCCTAGTGGCCACGATGGGCTCCGCCAGTACCTCGGCCCGGCCGCTGTCGTCGACGGACCTGCAGATGATCCGCAGCTCGAAGTCGACGGTCCGGCTGCGCCTTCCCTTCGACGCCAGGCGCGCCTCTGCTTCCACGACATCGCCGCCGTGGACCGGGGCGAGGAACTCGACCGACGCGTACCCGGCGAACAGGCTCTCGTGGCCGTCAATGGTGATCGCCAGGTGCGTTCCGGCGTCTCCGAACAGCTTCAGCCCGAAGGCCCCGTCGACCAGGTTCCCCGCGTAGTGCGCCTCGGAGTGGGCGACGTAGCGCTGGTGCACGACCTTCATGCGATCTCCCTGTCGATGCGGCCGAGGCGGCGGGCCCCGGCCTCGCCGTCGAGCTCGATGCCCGGGTAGCCGCGCTTGGCAAGCTCGGTACACATCCGGCGGTACTTGCCTACACCGCCCACGTAACCGAGGAAGGTCGTCGGCTTGCCGGCCACGTTCGAACCCCGGTACCAGGAGTCGGCGGCCGCGTAGAGCGTCTGGTTCACCGTGTTCTCGGTGATCTTCACCCAGTCCTCCTGGGCTTCGGCCGTCGGCTCGACGACGTCGGCCCCCACGGCCTTGGCGTGCCCGATCAGATCGGTGATCCAGTCGACGGCCTGCTCGATCGTGACCACGACGTTGCTCGCGAGCGCGGGGCTCTGCGGTCCGGCGATCATGAAGAAGTTGGGGAACCCGGCGGCCATGATGCCCAGGTACGTCCGGACTCCGTCGCTCCACGCGTCCTGCAGCCTGCCGGCCTCCGGGGTGGAGACGTTCAGCGCGAACAGCGGACCGGTGAAGGCGTCGAACCCGATCGCCAGCACGATGGCGTCGACCTCGTAGGAGCCGCCCCTCGTGACGATGCTGCCGCTCGTCATGGTGTCGATCGGCTCGTCGCGCAGGGAGACCACCGAGACATCGGGGCGGTTGAAGGTCTCGTAGTAGTCGGTGCCGAAACAGCTGCGCTTGGCGCCGAGCGGGTGGAAGCGGGGTTCGAGGACGGCGGCGGTCTTCGGGTCGTGGATGATCTGGCGGATCTTCTCGCGCACGAACTCCGCCGCGGTCTCGTTGGCCCTCGCATCGGTCAGCAGATCGGAGAACTCGCCGCCGACGCCGTTGAATCCGCTGCGCACATAGGCCCGCTCGTAGCGCTCACGCCGCTCCTCGTCGGAGACGTCGAACGCCGCGGCGTCCGGGATGCGGTCCGGGATGCCACCGAGCGAGTGGCGGCACTCCTCACGGATCGCCGTGTAGTTGCTCTTGATCTCGTCGACGTAGTCCGCCGACAGCGGGGCGTTCCGGGCGGGGAACACGTAGTTGGGGGTGCGCTGGAAGACGGTGAGGTGCTCCGCGACCTCGGCGATGAGCGGAATGCACTGCACCGCGGACGATCCGGTGCCGATCACGGCGACGCGCTTGCCCGCCAGGTCGCTCAGCGGAATGTTCCACCGGCTCGTCGAGACCGTGGCCCCGGTGAAGTTCTCCAGGCCCGGCACATCGAAGTCCTTGGGCGTCGAGAGACCGCCCGAGGCGGCGAGCAGATGGCGGCCCCGCCGGGTCTCGCCGGAGTCGAGGGTCACCTCCCAGAGCCGCTCGGCCGGGAGCCAGGTCGCGGAGGTCACCTTGGTGTTGAAGCTGAAGTGCCTGCGCAGGTCGAAGCGGTCCGCGACGTGGTTGATGTAGCTCAGGATCTCGGCCTGCGGGGCGAAGCGCTCGCTCCACGTCCACTCCTGCAGGAGCTCCTGACTGAACGAGTAGGAGTAGTAGACGCTCTCGACGTCGCACCGGGCGCCGGGGTACGTGTTCCAGTACCAGGTACCGCCGACATCGGGCGCGAGCTCGAATCCTGCGAATGTCCAGTCCTTCTCGACGGCCTTGTAGGCCGCGTAGAGGCCTGAGAATCCCGCACCGACACAGAGGAGGTCGACGACGGGTGCGGTGGGTGGAGCGGTCTCAGTCATGCGTGTGCCTTCGGATAGTCGAAATGCGGATGACATCTGGCCGTCAGGGCTTCGCCTCGGCGGGGGCCGTTCGCCCCTCGGCGCATCAGAGCGCGGGTCTTAGTCAAACGACTCAGTCGTATGACCAACGGAATCTAGCCATGGGGCCGGGTGCCGTCAACAGCCGAACGCGAGTCGGTTCGCCCCGGCCGCGCCCACTCAGGAGCCGGCGACGCCCCGCAGGTGGCGCGCCACCTGCGAGATCGCCTCGTCCGTCCTGGCGAACAAGCCCACTTCGGTGAAGAAGCCGTGGAAGACGCCGGCGCAGCGGGTCACCGTGACCTCCACTCCGTCACGCCTCAGCCTCTCGGCGTAGACCTCGGCGTCGTCGCGCAGCGGGTCGACCTCGGCGGTGAGGACCAGCGCCGGCGGGAGGTCCCGCAACGATTCGGCGTGCATCGGGGCGGCGTAGTGATCGACCGCTCCCCCATGATCCGGGCCGAGGTACTGCTCCCAGAACCAGCGGGCATCCGCACTGGTCAGCAGGGGCGCGTCGGCGAACTCCACCCAGGACGGGGTGGCGAACGCGTCGTCGACGGCGGGGTAGACGAGCACCTGGGAGACGGGGCGGGCAAGCTCGAGATCTCGGAGCTTGAGGCACAGCGCGGCAGCAAGGTTCCCGCCGGCGGAGTCTCCTCCGACGGCGATCATGTGCGGATCGACGCCGAGCCCGGAAGCCGATCGGCGCAACCAGGCGAACGCGTCGAGACAGTCGTCGAGCGCGGCCGGATAGGGGTTCTCCGGCGCGAGTCGGTACTCCAGGGAGAACACCGCCCACCCGGATCGGGCGGCGATCGCGCGGCAGACCTCGTCCACTCCGTCGAGGGTGCCGAGGACGAAGCCGCCACCGTGCAGATAGACCAGCGCCGGGCGCGGTCCGGCCGACGGCGGCGTGCCGTCCGGGTGGTAGAGGCGTGCGCGGAGCTCGCCGGAGCGGGCCGGCAGGGTCAGGCGTTCGACCCGGTCGAGAGGGGTGATCGGCTGCTCCGACGGCGGGGTCGCCAGGAGCTTCCGCGCCGTCTCCACACCCAGTTCTCGTACGGGCTTCTCGAGGGTTCTGGCGATGATCCGCGCCGCGCACCGCGCATCAGCGTCCAGCCGGTCCCAGTACGAGGGATTCACTTCATTCACTGCGGGGCCTCCCCGAAGTCATTGACAGGTGGCGAGCTGTACCTCACCATCCTAGTCACCTGATCTAGTCAATTGACCATGATGATCACGGTCCATCCGAGATCCGAAGCAGCCGATTCGCGGCGCGCGTGATCTCCCGAAGTCGAAAGGACTGGAGGATGACCGAAACCACGACGGCCCCTGCGGTGTCCGGCGCAGCGACGGCCACAGAGGTCGACGTAAGGATCGAGGACGATGCGACTCCCCTCGTCCGGCTGATCGGCCGCACTCTGCGGGATTCCGCCCGCGCGGGCCATGCGCTCCAGGTGCTGCGGAAGCCGGCCGCCACGGTGGCGATCCGGTCCCACGAGACGCCGCAGGCGGCGACGATCGCCTTTGCCGGAGGCGTCATCGAGGTCTCGAGCGGAGTGCTCGTCGAACCCGATGCCACGATCACCGTCGACCTGAACGCCCGGTTCGCACCCGTCGGCGCCCCCTCGGGCGACGCCGAGCTCGCCGCGGACGCGCTGCTCGCGCTGTCGCCACCGGTGCCGGACTGGCAGACGGCCGCCGAGCACTTCTGGACCGCCGCCCGCTCCGTACCGGGGATTCCGGACGTGCTCATCGCGGTCACCGAAGGCCCCGACGGCCTGGAGCAGGTCGTGCTCGGCGAGGGCACGACCCATTACCTCATCGCCGGAGCCCCCGAGACGCTCGCCGGCGTGTTCTCCGGAGCCGACGACCTTATCGCCGTTCTCTCCACGGGTGTGCTCGGGATCCAGGGCACCCTCTCCCAGCTGTCGGTCATGGTCGGCGCATCCTGGAAGGTTCGTTACGATGTCTGAACTCACCCTGCCCGTCACGGGAGTTGACGCCCTCGATGCCACGACTCGGGCCGTCCGGATCGAGGCGACGAACCACGACGGCTCGTTCCTCGGCAAGACCCTGGCGCCGAAGAAGTTCGCCTCGGGCGTGAACTCCGGGTTCGCCTTCGCCGACCTCCTGTTCGGCCTCGACCTCGGCAACGCCCCGGCCTTCGGCTTCGCCTATCCCGACTGGCGCGGGCATCTGGACGACGTCTACTTCCGCCCCGACATGTCGACCCAGGTCGAGTGGGAGCCGGGTCTCGACGCCGTGATCGGCGACTACTGGCTGAAGGACGGCACGCCGGTCCCGATCTGTCCGCGCAACCTGACGAAGAAGATGACCGACCGGCTCGCCTCGCTCGGCTTCACCGCGACCGTCGCCGTCGAGATCGAGGCGACCGTCTTCGAGGAGTCCATCCACGAGGCGCGCGCACGCGGATACCGCGACCTGACACCGCTCGGCGGGAGCGCGGGTACGGCTTATCACCTGGCGAAGTCCAAGGACTGGACCGGTTACATGAACGCCGTCGCCGACCGGCTCTCCGCAGTGGGGATCGAGTGGGAGGCCTGGAGCGACGAGGACGCCGCCGGCCAGATCGAGATCAACCTGGCGCCCGGCGCCCCGGTCGCGGTCTGTGACGCCTGGGCGCGGACCCGCCAGATCATGCGCGAGGTCGCGTTCGACCTCGGCCACACGGTCACCTTCATGGCCAAGCCCACCGCGGGCTACGGGCAGGCCTCGCACATCAACCTGTCCCTCCAGCGCGACGGCGTCAACGCGTTCTACGCGGAGGAGGGGCCGTCGGAGGCGATGCGCCATGCCGTCGGCGGTCTGCTCGCGACGATCGAGGGCAACACCTCGATCGTGCTCCCGCAGATCACCTCGTACCGACGCCTGGTGGACCTCAGCGGCCCGCCGGTCACCGCCACCTGGGGCATCAGCAACAAGACCACCGCGATCCGGGCGGTGTGCGGGCACCCGTCGTACTCCCGCCTGGAGTACCGGGTCCCCGGCGCCGACGCGAACCTGTACCTCGCGCTCGCGGGCGTGCTGGCCGGTGTGGTCGCGGGTCTGGAGCGCAAGATCGAACCGCCGGAGCCGGTCGCCGAGATGGCGTGGTGCATGCCGCCCGGGGAGATCACCCGGCTGCCGGACACCATCACGAAGGCCGCCGCCGCCCTTGAGGCGGACCCGATCCTTCGCGACCTCCTCGGTGCCGAGTTCGTGGACTACTGGGTCGGATCGCGTCGGTGGGAGTGGATGCAGTTCCACACCGCGGGCGGCGATCCGTTCGCCGAACTCTCCGAGTGGGAGTCCGTCCGATACTTCGAACTGCCGTGAGCGCGACGGGCGACACGCCGACCGCGGTGCGGCCGCTGATCGGCATCACCGGCCGACGGATCCGGCTGGACCTCATCAAGGGTGCGGACCGTCGGTACGGCGAGCGCTGCGCCGACAGCTACATGTCCGACTACGCGATCCGGATCGCACGGGCCGGCGGCCTCCCCGTGCACCTCGCGTACGAGACGGATCCGGAGGCGGTCTGCCATTGGCTGGCCGGTGTCGTCGTCACCGGCGGGCAGGACCTGCACCCGGCGTGCTGGGGAGGGGATCCCTCCGTGGTCCGCGACGTCGACCCGCGTGCGGACCCGATGGTCCACGACATCGAACGGGACAGGTACGAGCTCGCACTCGTACGTGCAGCGCTCGACCGGGGGATCCCGGTGCTCGCCGTGTGCCGGGGCATGCAGGTCCTCAACGTCGCGCTCGGCGGCACGCTCATCGCCGACCTTCCGCCCGGCGAGGTACGGCATCTGTCGCAGGAGGCCGCGCTCACCGACGGTACGGACGATCACGTCGTGACCTTCGAGGTCGGCTCGATCGTGGCAGGACTGTTCGGAGCGCGGGCCGTCACCAACTCGTGGCACCACCAGGCCGTCGACCGCTGCGGCAAGGGGCTTCTCGTCACGGGTCGGACGGTCGACGGCGTGGTCGAAGCGGTGGAGCTTCCGGACGCACCGGTTCTGGGAGTCCAGTGGCACCCGGAATGGATGGAGAGCGACGATCCGACGATGACGTGGATCGTCGAGGAAGCCGTGAAACGTCTGTGACGAGGCCGACCCGAGCGCGTCCGCGCGTGGCCGGCGGGCAGACGCCGCTCGGGTCCGGTCAGGGGCCGTCCGAGGCTCCTGATCAGGCGAGCTTCGCGGCCAGCCACGCATCGAACACTTCGAGGACTGTCTCCGCCTGCTCGGCGGCTCGGGAACGGTCGGCGTACGTCAGCCAGTTCACGACGAAGCCGTCCGAAAGGGTCCCGATGACATAGCCGATCTGGTCGATCGTCTCGGGCGGGACGTCCTGTTCGGCAGCCGCTCTCGCGAGGATCGACCGCACGACGTTGAACGCCTCGTTGTACACGGTCACCGCCGGGTGCTCTTCCTGGCGTTGCGCCCAGCTGATCAGCTCGAAGCTCGCGGACGCGAATTCCGAATCGGACTCGAGATACCAGTTCAGGAGTCCGCGGAGGATCGCACGCGCGGTCGCGACGAGGTCGCCGTGCACATCGTTCTCGATCAGAACGTCGCGGTACCGCTCCGTCAGCCTCTCGAAAACGGCTGCGAACAGCAGCTCCTTGGTCTGGAAGCAGTAGTGCAGCGTGGCCAGCGGGGCGTTCGCCTGCTCGGCGATGCGGCGGGTCGTCGCACCGTCGACGCCGTGGCTGGCGATCACTTGGATGGCGGCGTTCACCAGGTCGTTGCGTCGCTCGGCCGCCGGTACGCGTGCCACATCTGCCCCCTGTCTGAGTTGGACGTTTGATCAAGTCGCCACCCAGGCTACCAGGCGGTTTGTCCGTCTCGACTGACTTCACAGACCCAAGCCGAAACAGTTATTCACATGACTTGATCGGATGACCAAGATGAAGCAGCATGACTCTCATCCCCACGCGAAGACCCGATGCCGCCGGCATCGACTGGAGGATTGACCATGTCGAATCCAGCACTCGCTCGCATCACTGCCAGCACGCCCCCCGAAGAGGCAGTCGAGATCATCCTGCGAGACGGCGGGGTGATCGTCGAAGGGCTCTTCGACGACACGGTGATCGCAGGCCTCAAGAACGACCTGGATCCCGTGCTCGACGCGGTGGACACGGGGTACGACGAAGTGTTCGCCGGAAACCGCACCCGTCGGGCGGGCGGCCTGTTCGCGAAGACCGAGCACATGGTCACCGTGGCGCTGAACCCGCTGTACCACCGGGTCGCCGAGCTCATCCTCAATAAGCCACTCAACGTCTTCTTCGGAGAAGAGGCGGTGCCGGCTCCCGCGGGGATGCACATCGGCGCCACCATGGCCATCAAGATCGGCCCCGGCCAGGGCGCGCAGCCGCTCCACCGCGACGATTCCGTCTGGCTGTGGCGGCATCCGGACTACCAGCGCGAAGCTCGGGTCCAGATCATGGTCGCGGTCAGCGACTTCACCGCGGAGAACGGCGGGACGCTGGTGATTCCCGGTTCCCACCTCTGGGACGACCACCGGGCGCCTCGGTACGAGGAGACGACCCCCACCGAGATGAAGGCGGGCTCCGCGCTCATCTGGATCGGATCGACCTATCACGGCGGCGGCGAGAACACCACCACGGACGGTCACCGATTCGGTCTTTCGATGGGCTGGGACCTCGCCTTCCTGCGCACGGAGGAGAACCACTTCCTCACGTACAGCCTGGAACAGATCCGAAAGCTCCCGGAAGAGATCCAGCGAGCCCTCGACTGGTCGTCGGAGCACTACCTCGGCTGGGCCGAAGTCGCCGGCCAGATGTCCGACCCCTCGGACCTGCTCAAGCGGGACGACTACACCTCGATCGACGCCGGCCTGCCCACCACGCTCTGACGAGGATCAAGGAACCGAGGAAAAAATGGCATTCAGAGACCTGCTTTTTCTGCTCGCCGACGTCTGGATGATCGTCGTCGGATTCACCTTCGGATGGAAATTCATTCGGAACTTCAAGAACTATCTTCTCGGCCTCGAATGGATCATCGTCGCCACCTCCGGGTCGAACTTCCTCGTCTATGCGCTCGTGGGCGCCGACGAGAAGAGCCCCATGTACACCGTCGCGTTCTTCTTCGACCAGTTCTCCCGGTCGGTCGGCATCACGCTGATCCTCGTCATGGGCCTGATGCAGGTGACGCACCGGTACAAGCCGTCCGTGGGGACGGATGTCGGGGCGTTCGTGTTCGCCGCCGCGGTCGGACTCTTCCTGCTGTTCTTCAGCGGGCGGCTCGGCGTGGGGGTCGCCATCTTCCTCATCGTGGTCAATGTTCTGACCACGATGTTCCTGATCTACTTCGCGAGGCGGCTCTGGTCGATCGACGCGAAGGGAATGGCCACCGGCGTGATCCTGGCGACCGCCGCCGGATGTGCGATCGCCTGGACATACGACTTCGTCCACATTCCAGGTGACGACGCGGCGCACACCCTCTTCTACATCGGCGCGCTGAGCACCTGGGGATTCCAGATGTTCACCTACTACTTCGCCTACCGCGCCCTGCACAGGCACAACGAGTCGGTCGATGCGGAGCCGAACCGACGCGAGCAGAGCCGTGCCGGGGCCGGGGAGCAGTCGTGGTCGTGAAGGAAACGCCTCAGCGAGAGGGAGGCGCGGCCTCTCGCCGTCCGCAGCCGACCGTCAGGCCCGAGCAGATGGGAGAGGACCCGTCCATCGCGACGCTGACCGGGTTGCTGGCCGAGCGTGCGCAGCGATCACCCGATCGGGAGTTCCTGCGCTTCGGCGACGAATCCTGGACCTTTGCCGGGATCGACGCCTGGACCTCCAGGCTGGCGCATCGGCTGATCGAGGTGGATGGCATCCAGCCCGGCGACCGTGTCGCGATCATGCTCCCGAACATCGTGCACTGGCCGGTCGTGTGGCTGGCCACGCTGAAGGCCGGCGCTGTGGCGGTACCGGTCAACTCCTCGTACAAGCGGGCTGACCTCACCTTCCTCCTGCGGGATTCGGGAGCCCGGGTCGTGTTCACCGACCACGAGCGGGCAGGTCTCCTGAAGGAAGTCACCGACGCCGAAGCCGAGTTGGCTGACCTGCGCATCGTCGACGTCGCCGCGGACGGGTCCGCGCCGTTCCCGGCGACCGCTCCGGCGGTGACCGCCGCCGCCGAGACCTTGGCGAACCTGCAGTACACGTCGGGCACCACCGGCTTCCCCAAGGCATGCATGCTCACCCACGACTACTGGGTGCGGCTGGGCTGGACCTGCGCCGCCCTGACCGGCCTCGGGTCCGACGACGTCCTGCTCACCGCGCAGCCGTTCTCCTACATGGATCCGCAGTGGAACACCGCTCTCGCCCTGACGATCGGGGCCCCACTCGTCGTGTTGCCCCGGTTCTCCGCGTCGGGCTTCTTCGCCGATGTCCGCCGCCACCGCGCCACCTTCTTCTACGTGCTCGGGTCCATGCCGACGCTGCTCTTCAAGCAACCGCCGAGCCCCGACGACCTGGACAACCAGCTGCGCCTGGTGCTCTGTTCGGGCATCCCGGTCGGGATCCACGCGCAGCTGGAGGAACGCTGGGGCGCGCCGTGGCGGGAGATCTACGGCATGACCGAGACCGGCGTCGACCTGTTCGGTTCCGTCGATGACGCGAGTTCCGTGGGGAGCGGGAGCCTGGGGCTTCCGGTGCCGACAAAACGGGTCCGGGTCGTCGATCCGCAGGGAGTCGATCTGCCCGACGGCGAGCCCGGCGAGCTGATCGTCTCGGGCAGGCCGATGATGCTCGGCTACTGGAACCGTCCGGAGGACACCGCCCGTGTGCTGCGGGACGGGTGGCTGCACACCGGCGACGTCGTCGTCCGCCGGCCGGACGGGGGCGTCCGGCTGGTCGGCCGGATCAAGGACATGGTGCGTCGCGGCGGCGAGAACATCGCGAGCGCCGAGGTCGAGGCCGCTCTCGAACGTGACGAGGAGGTCGTGGCCGCCGCCGTCGTCGCCGAACCCGACGAGACCTTCGGCGAAGAGGTCAAGGCCTTCGTCCAACTCGCCGCCGGGGTGCCGGCGGACCATACGACCGCCGCTCGGCTCGTCGACCGGGCCGGCCGGCAGCTCGCCCGTTTCAAAGTGCCGCGCTACGTCGAGTTCGTCACCGACTTCCCGCGGACGCCGTCCGAGCGCGTGTCCAAGCCGGCGCTCAAGGCCCGCGCCACGGCCGAGCCCGGCGTCACCTTCGATCTGGGCGCCCGGCGCGGCCCTGCGGGCGCGCCCGCCGCCTCGTCCGCAGACGTCCTCGACGTCGATGTCGTACGGGGCGTGGCGGTGCTGACCCTGCGCCGTTCGGAGAAGCTGAACGCCATGGACGTCGCCACGCGACGGCGACTCGCCCACGTCATACGGAAGTTCGGGGCCGGCGAGAGCGTGCGCGGCATCGTGCTCACGGGTGAGGGCCGGGCGTTCTCCGCCGGCGAGGACCTCCAGGCGCCGCCCACCTCGTACGAGGAGATGCGGGAAGCGTTCGAGACCTTCCACGACATCACCCGCGCCGTCGTGGAGACACGGGTCCCCGTCATCGCGGCCGTGAACGGTCTCGCGGTGGGCGGCGCCTCGGAGATCACCCTCTGCTGCGACGCACGGATCGGCAGCCCGGCGGCGGAGTACTACCAGCCGGAGAACGGCCGGGGCATCACGATCTCGAACGCGTCGAGCCTGCTGCTGGCCCGGATCGTCCGGAACCACGCGATGCGCATGGTCCTCGGCTCGCCGCGGATCGGCGCCGAGGAGGCCCTGCGGATCGGCCTCCTGGACGAGATCGTCGCGCCCGGCGAACTGGTCGACCGCGCGGTCGACCTGGTCGTCGAGTGGACGCCGGAGAACAACACGACGGCGCTCCACCTCGCGCTCCTGCGGCCGCGGCTCGACGAGATCGAGCAGGCCTTCGCCCGTGAGGACGCCGCCGCGCGGGAGACCTGGGAGAGCGGCGTGTTCAGGGCGGGCATCGAAGGCTTCTGGACCGCGAAGGGCACCGGCAAGTAGCTCGGACAGGGGTCGGTGCGGCCCCTTCTGCAAGGAACAACTGAGGAGAAGACGTGATCGACACAGAGGCCGCGGTGCTCACCGCGGTGAACGAACCGCTCGAGATGACCGCGATCCAGGTGGACGATCCCGAGCCCGACGAGGTGCGCGTCGCGGTCACTCACGTGGGCCTGTGCCACAGCGACCTGCACTACATGACCGGCACGGTGCCGACCGACCTACCGGTGGTGGTGGGTCACGAGGTGGCCGGTGTGGTCGAGGCGACCGGCTCCGCGGTGACCGGACTGCGTGTCGGCGACCGCGTGGTCGGGGCGCTGACGCCGTCGTGCGGCCGGTGCGTCAACTGTGAGGCCGGCCGGTCGACGCAGTGTCGGCGCGTGGCGGAGGTCCGTCAGCGCCCGCGTCCCGCGTTCCAACTGGCGGACGGCAAGCCGGTCGAGCGGCTCGGCGACGTCGGCGCGTTCTCGCGGCACACCCTCATGCGGGAGAACGCGCTGGTGAAGCTGGACGACGCGGTGCCGCTGCACGTGGGGTGTCTCCTGGCGTGCTGTGTCATCACCGGCGTCGGCGCCGTCTTCCGCGGTGCCCGGGTGCGTCCGGGAAGCACGGTGGCGGTGATCGGCTGCGGCGGCGTCGGGTCGGCCATCATCCAGGGAGCCAGACTGGCGGGGGCTTCCGCCGTCGTCGCGATCGACCTGGACGAGGCGCGGCTCGAGGCCGCGCGCGGCTACGGTGCGACGCACGTCGTGAACGGGGGCGCCGAGGACGTCGCCGCGGAGGTCCGGAAGCTGCTGGGGGACGGGGTCGACTACTCGTTCGAGGCCGTCGGCTCGGCGCGCACCGCGGCCACGGCGCTCTCGGTGGTGCGGGAGACCGGCACCGCGTGCCTGGTGGGCATCGCCCCGGAGGGCACCGAGCTCAAGGTGCCCGCGTCGGACTTCTTCTTCGGCGAGAAGCGCCTCATCGGCTCGTACATGGGATCGGGTCAGGTGCGTCAGGACATCGTCCAGCTCGCGCGCCTCTACCAGCAGGGGCGGCTGTTGCTCGACGAGATGGTCACGCAGGTCATCCCGTTCGGCGAGATCAACGAGGGCTTCAAGGCAATGCGCAGCGGTGACGTGACGCGCGTCGTCGTCGACCTCAAGGCCTGACCAACAACGGATGCAGAGGTGACTCACATGTCGAGCGGCGAGACGACGATTCCCCAGCCGGTGAACTACATCGCGGACGCCTGGAGCGGCTGCGAGACGATCCAGGGCGAATGGAACGTCGACCCCAACACCCGGGAACCGGTGCACCGCACGGTCACGACCGGATCCGAGGACATCGAGCGGGCGCTGCAGCACGCCGAACGCGTGTACAGCGTCGGCCGGTGGGACGACGATGCCCGCCAGGAGCGCGCCGACGTGCTCGAACGCGTCGCCGCGCTCATCGAGACCCGCGTCGAGGACATCGCCCGTACGGATGCCCTGACCAGCGGTGTGCCGATCGGCGTCACCCGGAAGGTGGCGGCGTTTCTGCCCGCCAGGATACGGGCGACGGCAGCGGACCTGCTGAACATCCCGCGGGTACGCGCTCTGGCGGCGGACGGTCGCGATGTCCGCCTGTACAAGGTCCCGTGGGGGCCGGCCGCGATCCTCACGCCGTGGAACGGCCCGAGCTTCATTCCCGCGGCGAAGGTCGTGAGCGCGGTCGCGGCGGGCTGCCCGGTGATCCTGAAGCCGTCGGAGCACGCCCCGGGCAGCGCGCAGATCGTCGTCGAGTGCTTCGTGGAAGCCGGGCTGCCCAGCGGCGCGCTGCAGCTCGTACACGGCCGGGGCGACGTGGGTGCCGCACTGACCGGTGACCCGCGCATCAAGGTCCTGTCGTTCACCGGTGGTCCGGCCGCCGGCCGGGCGATCGCCCGGGCCGCCGCGGAGGACTTCAAGGTCCTGCAATTGGAGCTCGGCGGCAATAACCCCGCGCTCGTCCTCGACGACGCCGACGTCGAGGTCGCCGCCGACGGAATCTTCGAGGGCATGACCAAGCTGAACGGCCAGTGGTGTGAGGGGCCGGGCAAGGTGCTCGCCCACAGCAGCCTGGTGGGGCCGCTGCTCGAAGCGCTGACCGAGCGCATCTCCAAGATCGTGATCGGTCATTCGCTCGACGAGAGCGCCGAGCTCGGTCCGATCTCGAACGCACCGCACTTCGCGACGCTGGAGAGCCGGATCGAAGGACTGCGCGCCCTGGGGGCGAGCGTCCACCAGCCGGCCCGGCTGCCCGAGCTCGACGGGTTCTTCCTCTCGCCGACCGTCGCCGCCGGGGCCGACCCGGCGAAAGCCACTGCGGAGC
Source organism: Streptomyces sp. NPDC002463 (assembly GCF_042889835.1). NCBI lineage: Bacteria > Bacillati > Actinomycetota > Actinomycetes > Kitasatosporales > Streptomycetaceae > Streptomyces > Streptomyces sp. NPDC002463. Next base: position 9,611 of record NZ_JBIARL010000044.1, on the reverse strand, counting down.
TGTTCGGTCCCGTGGTGTCCCTGCACGCCGTCGATTCCGACGAGGAGGCGCTGCGCATCGCGAACGCCCACCCGTCGGGACTCGACGCCTATGTGTTCGGCGGCGACACGGAACGCGCGATCGAGGTCGGCTCGCGCGTGCTGTCCGGCGAGGTGCGGGTCAACGGCGCCAAGCTCGCCGACCTCGGCGACGATTCCGCGCAGAGCTTCTGGGGACCGTCCGGCATCGGCGGTCACGGCCCCGCCGAGTCGGTGCGCGTGTTCTGCGGTGACCGGGTGGTCGGGGTCGACTCGCCGGACCTTCCGCTGTGAATCGCGCCGCTGTCGTGTTCGGGACACGGGTGAACGACGCAGCGGCTGGCGGCTGACGTCTTCGACTCAGCCGTCGAGATCGCCCGATGACCAAACCAGAGCCGCTGGAGAACCACCTTGCTGAACCTCTCGATCCTCCTCGAAGACTCCGCCCGCACGTTCCCGGACCGGGACGCGCTCGTGCTCGGCCCGACCCGGCTGACCTACCGCCAGGTCGACGCGGCGGCGAACCAGGTCGCCAACCTGCTGGTGTCCCGGGGCATCCGCCCCGGTGACAAGGTCGCCCTCAGCTGCCCCAATCTGCCCTCCTTCCCCATCGTCTACTACGGCGTGCTCAAGGCAGGTGCCGTCGTGGTCCCGCTCAACGTGCTGCTCAAGGGCCGCGAGATCGCCTACCACCTGGGCGACGCGGACGTCTCGGCGTATTTCTGCTTCGAAGGAACCCCGGAGCTCGCCATGGCCGCAGAGGGTCATGCCGGCTACCTCGAGGCGAAGACGGTCGAGCACTTCTTCGTCATCACCGCCGACCAGGAATCTCCCAGCCCGATCGCCGGTACGGAGACGCTCGGTCAGGCACTCGCCGGTATGAGCACCGTGTTCGAGTCGGTGGTCAGGGAGCCGACCGACACCGCGGTCATCCTCTACACGTCGGGAACGACGGGACAGGCCAAGGGAGCGGAGCTCTCCCACGCGAACACGATGATGAACGTGCTGGCCAGCAACCGGTTGTTCCGCAACGAACCTGCCGCCGACAGCCACGTGGTGTGCCTTCCCCTGTTCCACACCTTCGGCGCGACGGTGCAGATGCACGCCGGGTTCTCGGTCGCGGCGACCTTGCACCTCGTGCCGCGCTTCGCCGCCCGTGAGGTGGTCGAGCTCATGAGCCGCGAGGACATCACGTTCTTCGCGGGTGTCCCGACCATGTGGTGGGGGCTGCTCAACGCCCTCACCGACGACGTCGACGTCCGTCGGATCGCCGGCAACCTACGGATCGGCATCTCCGGTGGGGCGGCCCTGCCGGTCGAGATCATCAACCGGGTCGAGCAGCGCCTCGGTGTCACCGTGCTCGAAGGGTACGGGCTGTCCGAGACATCGCCCGTCGCCACGTTCAGCGCCCCCCGGTTCGAGTCCCGACCGGGCTCGATCGGCGTCCCGATCTGGGGTGTGGAGCTGAAGCTGATCCGACCGGACTGGACGGAGGTCACCGAGGCCGGAGAAGTCGGCGAGATCGCGATCAGGGGCCACAACGTCATGAAGGGCTACTACAACCGCCCGGAGGCGACGGCCGAGGCGATCCGCGACGGATGGTTCCGCACCGGGGACCTCGCGCGACGCGACGAGGACGGCTTCTACTACATCGTCGACCGGGCGAAGGACCTCATCATCCGCGGCGGTTTCAACGTCTACCCCCGCGAGATCGAGGAGGTGCTTCACACCCATCCCGCGGTGAGCCTCGCGGCGGTCATCGGCGTCCCGCACGACAGCCACGGCGAGGAGATCAAGGCCTTCGTGATCCTCGAGAAGGACGCCGCCCTCACCGCCGACGAGCTCGTCGCCTGGGGCAAGGAACAGATGGCCTCCTACAAGTACCCCCGCGTCGTCGAGATCGTGTCGAGCCTGCCGATGACCGGCAGCGGAAAGATCCTCAAGCGCCGGCTGGTCTGAAGCCGAGCCGCTGCAACGTACAACACGAAGCAAGGAACCGTGAGATGAAGACGGACAACGTCGAGTACACCACCTTCACCGGATGGGTCGACCCGCCCGGCAACGTCCAGTCCGCCCTGGAGGAGGACGTCACCTGTGAAGTAGTGGTCGTGGGCGGTGGCCTGGCCGGGATGTCGACGGCGCTGCGGCTGGCCGAGCGCGGCCAGGACGTGGTGCTGCTAGAGGCCGAGTTCTGCGGCCACGGCTCCGCCTCGCGCAATGCCGGACAGCTGGCGGGTGCCCCGGGCGGCGACATCCAGTTCCTGAACATCCTCTACCCCAGGAAGTTCCCCGGCATCGTCCGGTTTGCCGAGAACTCCGCGCACTTCGTGGAGCGCCTGATCGAACGGCTGGACATCGATTGCGACTACGAGGCCACCGGCAACGTCTGCGCCGCGGTTTCCCGTGGGCAGATGGGTCGCGTGCGTCGCGTGACCAAGATCCTGCAGAAGGCCGGCGGGAAGGTCGAACTCGGTACGAGTGCGGAGCTGGGCATCCCCCGCGGATTCCTCGGCGGTTTTCGCGAGTCCGTCGGCGGGATGATGAACCCCGGCAAGTTCAGCCTGGGCATCCGTCGCGCCGTCCTCTCGTCGAGCGCCCGGGTCTTCGAACGGACCAGGGTCACCGACATCACGCGGGACGGCGGTCGCATCGCCGTCAGGACACCCGGCGGTGAGGTGCGCGCGAACAAGCTCGTGCTCGCCACGAACGCATTCGGCGGCGAGCTGTCGATCACTCCGAAGCGCCTGTCCGTGCCCATCTGGGTCACCGAGGTGGAGACCGAGCCCATCGACCCCGCGCGCCTGGCCGCGCTCGGGTGGACCAGCCGGTCGGGGGTGGTCACCCAGCACAACTTCATGGAGAACTACCGGCTCACCTCCCGCAACACGATCGTGTTCGGCGTCCGTCGGATCCAACGGGGGAAGAGCTACCCGCTTCCCCTGAGGCAGCCGGACGAGGCGGTCGTCGCCGACCTCGCACGCGGCTTCGAAACCCGCTTCCCCGCGCTGGCCGACGTCGCAGCCTCTCGAGCCTGGGGCGGATGGATCGGGATCACGACGTCGTGGCTTCCGCTCGCCGGCAACATCGACGACAACGTCTTCTACTCGGTTGCCTGCAATGGCCACGGCCTGGCCCAGGCGCCGTACCTCGGCTCGCTCATCGCCGACCACATCGTGGACGGCGAACAGCACGAGGACCTGAAGGCTCTCTGGGTGAAGAAGCCCAAGTTCGGACGCCCCATGATGATGGGTGCTCCAGGGTTGCGGACCATCTGGGCCGTCGACCGGTTCAACGACCTGATCAACGGAAGCCGGCGGAACGCCCGACGCGGCGCGGCCCCGGTGAACTGACCGGGCCCGGTGACGAAGGGCGGCCCTCAAGCAGGAGCTCCGCCGCACCCCGTGGCCTCGGGGCGCGGCGGAGAGCCATGCCGGTCGCCGAGAAACGCGACCGTGAGAGGACGGGGTTCGTCCGTAATCAGCACTGCAAAATCTGATGGTAACTCAGGAAGGTTCCATGCGCTCTCACTTCCTCCCGGCGCCACCCGGTCGCCCACCGACGCCCCACGCTTCAGGAGGTGCCCCTCGGTCGTACCGCGGTGAAAGTCTCCGCGTAGTCGTGCATCGCACCCAACGCAGATTCCTTGTCGTCAATGCGGTACCCCTCGCCACCGGCATCGTCCTGTTCCCCTTCACGGGTCTTCCCTCGGCGCGCGTGTACGGGCAGCTCACGATGGGCGTGCTGTGGGGCGTCCTGCAAGGTGGCCTGTTCGTCGCCTCCACCTGGTGGCACGAGCGTCAGTCGACGCGTCTGTGCGATCCCATCGAGCGGTCTCTGACATCCGCCCTGCCCCAGGCCGGGACGTCGGACGCTTCCTCCGTCGACCGCTCCTGGCGGTGAAGCAGGTGACCCTGCACATCTTGAGCTCGGGCGAGGTCGACCCGATCGGTTCCGATGCCAGAGCTCCGGTGATCATCGCCTTTCTGGTCTTCATCGGTCTTTCTCTTCTGTGGATCTTCCACCTCGTCACACAGGAGGACCACCCGGAAAAGCTCTACATCGCCGATCGGTCCCTCTCCCCGGTCTTCAACGGATTCGCCATGGCGGGCGAGCAGATCTCGGTCGTCACCCTGCTGGCGATTCCCGGGGCCATCACTCTGTTCGGCTACGACGGGTTCGGGTATGCCATCGACATCCTGATCACCCTCGGCGTCACGCTGCTCATTTCTCAAAAGGTACGCAACAGCGGCCGGTACACCCTCGGCAGCCTCTTCTCCCTGCGCGCATCAGGAACGGCACCCCGAATCGCCGCGACCATCGTGACGATGACCATCGCGATCCCTCTTCTCCTGATCCAACTGCACGCGGCCGGCATCAGCACAGCGCTCGTGATCGGCATATCAACCGACGAGGCCCAGGTGGCGTGCACGGTACTGATGGGCTGCCTCGTCGCTTGCTTCGCCGCGGTGGCCGATCTGCGAGGCACCAGCCTCCTGCACGTCGTCAAGGTGCCCGTCACGCTGGTGACGCTGGCGGTGCTCACCTTGCTGGCCCTCCATCGTTTCGCTTGGGACCCCGGACGCCTGCTGGCCGCCGCGGTGGACAACAGCGTGGCGCCGGATGCGTACATGAGCCCGGGGCTGTGGCCGTACACAGCGGGGCTCGGACCGCTCAACGCGTTCGGCGACCACATGGTCGTGATCCTCGGTACGGCCGTGGCGCCTCACCTGCTCCTGCGCGTCAGCGCGTCCCGCAGCGGGCGCGCGGCGCGACGGTCCATGAGCATCGCCGTGGGGCTGGTCGGTGTGTTCGCCCTGCTCCTGATCACGACGGGTTTCGCCGCAGCGGCCGTGGTGGGCAGCAGGGTCATCGGCGCGGTCGACACCAATGGACAGTCCGCCCCGATCCTGCTGGCCTCGGGCGTGCTCGGTGACGGCTCGGCGGGGCGCGTCGCGCTCATCACCGTCATGGCGTGTGTCGCCTTCCTGGCCGTCCTGTCGACCACGACCAGTGTGACCTTCGCCGCCGCCGTCTCCTTCGTCCACGACGTGTTCGGGCGGCGCAAGCGTCCCCGTACCGACACCGGAGAAGTGCTGGCGCTCCGTCTGACCGTTGTCGTCCTGTGCGCTGTGGGTCTGTCGCTGTCCGCCGCCACCCATCGTTACCCGGTCGACTTCCTGGTCACGTTCTCGATGAGCGTCGCAGCGTCGTGCGTCTTCCCTCCACTGGTCTACTCCTTCTTCTGGCGCAGGTTCAACCGCAAGGGGCTCCTGTGGTCTGTCTACGGTGGACTGTTGCTCTGCACCACACTCATGTTCTTCTCGCCCAGCGTCTCAGGCACGGACTATGCGCTGTGGCCGCAGGCAAGTTTCGACTGGTTCCCGTTCCAGACTCCAGGCCTGTTCTCCGTGCCGGCAGCGTTCCTCCTCGGTTGGCTCGGCAGCATCACCTCGCCGGATGATTCCGAACCCGATTTTCCATCCGTTGAGTACAGGCTCCTGACGGGGCAGGAGGTCGAACAGGGCCGCTGATCCGAGATCAGCTGTCCGTGACGCGGCGCGGCGTGACCTCAAGCAGTTTCCCGCGCCCGGCCCCCCTCACCTCGACGGGGGCCGGGCCCGCGGCACTGAAGCCGGCCGCCGGCTGCACCACTGGTCACCGTCGAGCCGACACACACCGGCGACTGGTCAGTCGATCGCACCGTGTGACGAGGCTACTGGTCCCCTGACACAAGACCGCCTGGTTCCAAACCCAGCCTCGCGGTATGTCACTACTCAACTTGATTGGGTGATGTCGGGTGGTGTGGGCCCGGTCACCTGCGCCGGTGACCGCCGACCCACATGGGCTGGCCCTCGGTGTGCATACTGTGACCGGCTGAGAGGCCGTCGTCCGACCGAACGGCGATGGGCGGGGCCGATAGGTCACGGGCCGGGCCGGACGATCAAGGAGACCAGCGATGGATGTCAAGGAATGCTGGCGCCGCTACGGGCTTCGCCCCGTCGGCGCGGACCTCGACGAGGTCCGCGCACTCCTCAGAGAGCACACGGTGCGTGAGCGACGCGCCCAGGGCGCGGGCGACACTGAGCTGATGAGGCTCTGCTGCTTCCAGCTGTTCAACAGCGGCGACCTCGACGACGTGCTCCTGATCTGGAGTGCGAAGCGAGCCAGCTTCGACGCAGCGTGCTCGATCGACATCGAATTCCTGCTTGGGCACGGGCTCGACGCGACGAAGGCCCACCTCTCGGCCAACCGTGCACCTGCTGCGGCGGCGGCGCTGGATCGACTGCGCGAGCTCGAGGCTGACGGTGAATTCGAGGGCTTCTCAGTGGAGGAGCGCTCCGCCTCCTACGACCGGTACTACGGCGACTGACGATTCTGCAGCGCGGCGCCGCTCAGTCGTCCGTGATGAGGCCGGTGCCCGCAAGGCAGCTGTCGACGAAGTCCGGGCGGTACTGGATCTGCTTGAGCCTGTGCTTCACGGCCCTGGTGATCTGGCCCAGGTCGGCTGCGGCAAGGTTGCCGATGTCGCGCTTGACCAGCGACCAGATGCCCTCCTGCGGGTTCAGGTCCGGCGCGTAGGTGGGCAGCTGGAACACTGTGAGCCACGCGGCATTCGCGGCGATAAACTCCCGCATCCCAGCGGTCAGGTGGAGGCGGACGTTGTCCCAGACCAGCACGATCGGTCCGCCGAGCTGGATGCGGGCACGCACCAAGAGGTCGCGGAGGTCCCGCCAGCCGAAGCCCTTCGGCTCGCCCTTGCGCCCTCGGTACTCGCGGATGGCGTAGATCAGCCGGGACCGCTCGCCCGGCTTGTAGCAGGTCATACCCGCCATCGACACCCGTCCGGAGCCCCGGCCGCGAACCCGGACGACCGGGGTTCGGCCGATCTGTCCCCAGGTTCGAGAGCGCGGCGGCGTCATCGACTGGCCGGCCTCATCCTCGAAGGGGATCCAGCCGTTACACGCCGCCGCACAGCTCTTACCCGCGGCCAGACCTCCTTCTTCCACAGCTCAACCGCCGCATCGTCGCGCTCGATCGCCCGGCGGGTGGGCTGCTGCCACGACCAGCCATGCCGCTTCAGCAGCCGCCACGTGCCTTCCACCGTGTACGAAACGTGGAACAGCCGACCGATCAGCGTCTTGACTCGCGCCAGCGTCCACCGCTGATCGGCCCAACCGTGGACGAGTGGTCCACGCTCCAACTCCCGCTCCAGTCTCGCAATCTGAACCGAGCTGAGCCTGGGACGTCCGGGCGATCCCTTCGACAGGATCCCGGCCTCTCCGCGCTCGCGCCAGGCCCGGCGCCACCGCTCCACCAACCGCTCGCTCACCCGCAACGCGGCAGCGATCTCCCGGTTCTTCTCCCCGCCCTCGAAGCGTTCCACCGCCTGCAGCCGGATCCGCTCCCGCGCGGCCCTCTCGGCGTCGGTCAACCCGCCGCCCTGCGCGTACCTCACAGCCCCACAGCTACCGCAGCCGACAGGCCGGCGTCAGGCAAACATCCCCGACATCACCCAATCAAGTTCAGTAGCTGGAAAATTCAGCATGCAGCCAGCGGATCCGCAGTCGATCCTCCGTCCCCTTCACCACCACACCGCTGGAAGCTCCGCCCTGCGTTCCGTGTGGCTGGTTCCGCACGGTGATGCGCCATGCGTACTTGTATACGCCCCTGCACGCCGAACTACCGTCCCGGTCGGCCAGGCGCACGCGGACACCACGGGGGATTCATGGCAAGAACCGCTCGTCAGATCCTGAACGCACTCAGCCGTCGGCAGACCGTTCACGTCAGGTCTACCGCCGATCTCGTCGCCCATGTCGACTCCGCGGCAGCGGCCATCGACGCAAAGCGCAGGGGGAAGGGCCAGGAGGTGGTTCGAAGGAAGCCCGACGTGCGTCCCGTTGCCAAGACCGACATCGACAACTCCCTTGACCTGCCCCCCCTGGCAGGTGCTGCACGCCGTCGCCCGCGGGTACGTACTGGCCGGCCAGGGCATGGGGCGGGGGCTCGCGGAGCACTGGCTGAGCCTGAAGTACTGCGAGGCGCTGTACGGCAACCGCGCCGGAGCCATGGACCTCATCGACAAGGGGCGCACCGCCGAACGCTGGTACAAGTCCATGCAGGCCCGGGAACTGGCCGTCGGCTTCGGTCTCGCCGCCGCGGAGCACATCGTGCGGGAGCGGTATCCGGATCACATCGTCTCGGCTGTGGACACGAGCACGATCCTGCGGGCCGGCTGGGCTCTGGGCGGCGCCCAGCGGGACAAGGGCTCACGGCCCCGGCCCGACTTCCTCATCGAGGCGTGGAAACCGGGAGAGCCGTCGAAGGTCACGTTCGTGGTCTGCCGGGGCAACCACCAGAAGCCGTCCAAGCGGTCCGGCCGCACCCGCAGCACCACGATCCAGCAGCTGGTCAAGGGATCGGAGCTGGCCGAGGGCATGCAGATCGGCGAGTGGAACTCGGCCCCGTGCCTGATGCTGTCCACTGAGCTCATGGGCCAGGGCGGGATCGTCATCAACACCCTGCAGTCCCCCGGCGAAGCCCTGCTCCCTCTCCGTATACCGGGAACGCCCGGGAACGCCGACGAGGAGATCACCGGCAAGTCGGGCATCCCCTATCCCGACGCCATCCGCATACCGGCCCGCGAAGGCCGGCGCGCACGGAACGTCGACGGCTTCCAGGTCGGCGAGGACGACCTCCCCTGGTTCGGCCAGCTCCTGGCCCGCACCGGGGCCGCCGGGCTGACCGCCTTCGCCGGTGGCGGCCGGAAGACAGCCCAGTACCTCACCAAACACCAAGGCCGCGAGCACTACGACGTGCCCACCTTCGCCGCCACGTCCAGCTCGCACGACGCCGAGATCACGGTCGCCGGCAGGAAATTCGTGGGCACCGACCACGTCTTCCGCATGGAGACCGTACGCATCGAGGCATTCTCCGGAATGGACGCGAGACTGTACGGGCTGATCAGCGAAGGGCGTGTGGAGGAATACCGGCAGGCAGCCTACGAACTCCGCTCCACCCTGCCCAGCGCCGAAGAAGCCAGGAAGTGGAACGGGCCGATCTCGTTCCACGAGGACGGCACCGTCATGGCCCTGAGCATCCTGCCCGTCCGTAGAAGAAGCCCGCTCTGACCCACCCCGGGCATCGGCGCCACTCATCCGCGAACCGGAGCTGTCCGCCGTACTGTTCCGCCGGATCGGCTGGGCCGCCGAGGACTACGCGGCCCGGTCAGCCCGCCTCCTCGCCGGCCAGACCGCCTTCGTCTCACCAACCGGCACCTCACTTGACACTGTGCGTAGCCGCTTCTCCGAGCCGAGAACCAGCCTTGACCAGGGGCTGCGCTCCTGCCGAAGCAGTGCCGGCCGGGGAGAATCTGGGGAGAATCAAGCCGCCCTGGGGAGCGCCTGGGGAGAACCGACCGCGTAAGGCGGTGAGCCGTTTCCAACTTCACGCTGATGCGTGGTGAAGAACGAGAAAAGCCTTCACGATGTCGGTGATGCGGGGTTGGTGCTGCAGCGGAGTTTCCGGAGCAGGCGCCAGCCCTTCAGCGTGGCCATGGCCTGCTCGCCGACGCAGCGGATCTTGGCGTGGGTGGTG
>NZ_JBIARL010000043.1:0-33277 GCF_042889835.1 Streptomyces sp. NPDC002463 | reverse complement strand
ATCAGGACGTCGGTGGCGCGGTTGATGCCGTCGATGAGCGAGTGGCGGCAGCCGTACTTGTTGTCGAACTTCGACTTCGTCACGGCGTCGTTCACGTTGATCGCCGGGAAGAGCAGGGTGCCGGCCTGCATCATCTCGTAGAGACGGTGGACACCGGTGGTGGTCTCCTCGGTCACGCCACGGATCTCGGACGCGAGCTGCGTCCACTTCTGCGGGGACTCGGCGAGGGTGCGGTTGAGGAGGCGGAGGATGTAGCCGTACTCCTCGCTGTCCGCGGTGGCCGGGTCCGGGGCCGAGCCGGCCTTCTCGAACTCGACGCCCTTGTGGACGAGGAGGGTGGCGTCGCCGCCGTCGTCCAGGATCATGTTCGGGCCGCCGGTGGGGGTGTTCGGCCAGGTCAGGGCCTGCTCCGTGCACCACCAGTACTCCTCCAGGGTCTCGCCCTTCCAGGCGAAGACCGGGACGCCCTGCGGGTTCTCCGGGGTGCCGTTCGGGCCGACGGCGATGGCCGCGGCGGCGTGGTCCTGGGTGGAGAAGATGTTGCAGGAGGCCCAGCGGACCTCGGCGCCGAGGGCGACCAGGGTCTCGATGAGGACGGCGGTCTGCACCGTCATGTGCAGCGAGCCGGTGATCCGGGCGCCGGCGAGCGGCTGCGTCTCGGCGTACTCGCGGCGGATCGACATCAGGCCGGGCATCTCGTGCTCGGCGAGGGTGATCTCCTTGCGGCCGAAGGCGGCCAGGGAGAGGTCGGCGACCTTGAAGTCCTGGTGGGCGGCAGTCGTCATGACTGGGCTGCTCCTCGTGTGTGCGAGTGCGAGGGTCGGTTGAGGCGCCTGGCACCACGGAAAAGCCCCTGGACATACGAATGCCCGGGCGCTTCCTCGGTGCCGTCGTCGGAGGCCCTCTCTCCCTCGGCCGGTCCGCGGACCGCCCGACCGCCATCAGCAGCGACGTCTGGCTGGTCACGAATCTACACCGATCGGTGCGGGCGGCCACAGTCCGCATCGGGGCCGGGCGGGGCTTCGGTGCCCCGAGGAGCGGGGTTTCTCGCGTCTGTTGCCGCCTGCCCGTACAGACGTGCGGGCGTGGGGCGCGGGGACTCGCAGGCGTGCGGACGCGTGGGCAGGCGGGCGGGCAGCCCGGCGGGCGGATGTGCGAGGCCCCCGGGGCGTGTCGTCCCGGGGGCCTGAGGTGGTGCGGTGTGTCCGACCGTGTGTCCGGCCGAATGTCAGTGGCCGGGGCCGCCCGGGGTCTTGGCCGGGTTGTTGCCCGCCGAGGCCGCCGCCTCGCTGTAGATGTCGGGCTCCAGGTAGATGACCCGGGCGATCGGGACGGCGGCGCGGATGCGCTCCTCTGCGGCGTTGATGGCGTTCGCGACCTCGGCGGCCGTGTCGTCGTGCTGGACGGCGATCTTGGCGGCGACGAGGAGCTCCTCGGGGCCGAGGTGGAGCGTGCGCATGTGGATGAGGCGGGTGACGGTCTCGCCGTCGACGACGGCCGCCTCGATCTTCTTGACCTCCTCGGTGCCGGCGGCCTCGCCGAGGAGCAGCGACTTGGTCTCGGCGGCGAGGACGAGCGCGATGAGGACGAGGAGGACACCGATGCAGACGGTGCCGATGCCGTCCCAGACGCCGTTGTCGGTGGCCAGCGCCAGGCCGACGCCGCCGAGGGCGAGGACCAGACCGATCAGCGCGCCGAAGTCCTCCAGGAGGACGACCGGCAGCTCCGGGGCCTTCGCGCGGCGGACGAACTGCTTCCAGGACTGGTTGCCGCGGAGCTCGTTCGACTCCTTGATGGCGGTCCGGAAGGAGAAGCTCTCGGCGATGATCGCGAAGACCAGGACGCCGACCGGCCAGTACCAGGCCTCGATGGGGTGCGGGTGCTTGATCTTCTCGTAGCCCTCGTAGATGGCGAACATGCCACCGACGGAGAAGAGCACGATGGAGACGAGGAAGGCGTAGATGTAGCGCTCGCGGCCGTAGCCGAAGGGGTGCTGCGGGGTGGCCTCGCGCTGGGCCTTCTTGCCGCCGAGGAGCAGCAGGCCCTGGTTCCCGGAGTCGGCCAGCGAGTGGACGGCCTCGGCGAGCATCGACGACGAACCGCTGAAGAGGAACGCCACGAACTTGGCTACGGCGATCGCGAGGTTGGCGGCGAGTGCCGCCACGATCGCCTTGGTTCCGCCTGACGCGCTCATGGGTGTACGTGGTCCCTTCGTCGATGCTCCGGCTCGGTCGCCGCGGTTCGGCCGGTCATTGTCGCATCAGGCCACGACGGTGGCTCGGAAGACCGTCCCCGCTCCCGTCAGCTCGGTGGCCTCGCCCGCCGGTACGAAGACGGACTCCCCGGGGCCGAGGGTGACCTCGCCGGCCCGTGTCCGGCCCGCGACGGCGAGCAGGATCTGAGGGGTTGCGGCGGTGAGGTCGGTCGGGGCGGCGCCCTCCGCGCGGACGAACCGGGAGAGGCGGAACTCGTCGATCGGGGTCTCGTACACCTCCTCGCCGGAGGGGGAGGCCTCGGGGCGCAGGATGCTCGGTTCGTTCGGCTCGAAGCGGACGACGCGCAGGAGTTCGGGGACGTCGACGTGCTTGGGCGTGAGGCCGCAGCGCAGCACGTTGTCCGAGTTGGCCATGATCTCGACGCCGAGGCCGTCGAGGTAGGCGTGCGGGACGCCCGCGCCGAGGTAGAGGGCCTCGCCGGGCTGGAGCCTGACGCGGTTGAGGAGCATGGCGGCGATCACGCCGGGGTCGCTCGGGTAGTGGTGGGCCAGGGTCGCGTACGGGGCGTGGTCGCCGCCGAGGCGGTCGGCGGCGGCGTGGGCCTCGGCGACGGTGTGCGCCATCTCCTCGCGATCGGCGGTGAGCAGGGCCGTCAGGACCTCGCGGAGCGCGGCCTCTTCGGGGTGGGCGTGGAGGAGGTCCACGTACGGCTTGAGGGAGTCGACGCCCAGCGCGGCGATCAGGTCGGCGGCCTCGACGGGGTTGCGGAAGCCGCACAGGCCGTCGAAGGGGGTGAGCGCGCAGATCAGCTCGGGCTTGTGGTTGGCGTCCTTGTACGTGCGGTGCGGGGCGTCCACCGGGATGCCGGCGGCCTCCTCGGCGGCGTAACCGGCCTGTGCCTGGGCCAGGTCGGGGTGGACCTGGAGGGAGAGCGGGGCGCCCGCGGCGAGCAGCTTCAGGAGGAACGGGAGCCGCGGCCCGAACTTCTCGACGGCCCGCTCCCCCAGTTCGCGTACGGGGTCGGCGGCGATGAGCTCGTTCAGCGCGCCGCGCCCGGTACGGGAGGGGGCGCCGGGGTGGGCGCCCATCCACATCTCGGCCTGGGGCTCGCCCGTGGGGGCGGTCCCGAGCAGTTCCGGGATGGCCGTCGTGGATCCCCAGGCGTAGGGGCGGACGGTGTTGACGAGGCGGTCCATGGTGCCTGCCAGCTCCTCGGGGTGGTGACGGATCGTGCGGGTGTCGGGAGACAGGTGACAGGGGGCGGGTGACGGGTGGGTGGTCCTAGTGGTGAACGTCCGCCAACGTGATGGGGGGCTGGTGCCGGTGGGTGTCGGCGGGGCGCTGGGCTGGTGTGGGTGGGCGGGTGCGGGGTGTGCGCTCTGGGGGCGCTAGTACGGCGTGCGTGCTGGGGTGGCCAGGGACAGGTAGACCGCTGCGAAGTCCGTCACGGCGAGCAGTTCGGCGAGGGTCTCCAGGTCGCCGCCCTCCTCCGGCTCCAGCTCGCTGATCGCGGTCTCGTGGCCGAGGGCCAGTTCGCGGGCCGCCGGGGCCGCGGTCAGGCCCTCCGCCGGGCGGTCGCGGAGCAGGACCACGCGCGCGCGGAGCGCCTGCTGCTCGTCCACGCGGTCGCGGAAGAAGTCGTCCGGGTCCGCGCCCGCCGCGTAGTCGCCCGCGAGGAGCACCCCGTGCGCCGGGAGCGCCTCCGGGAGTTCCGCGGCGAGCGCCGGCAGGCCTGCCAGTTCGGCGAGGACGGCGGCGAAACGGCGGCCCGCCGGGCCCGCGGCGTTGCCCTCGGTCCAGATCAGCGGGAGCGAGTCCGCGAGTTCGGCGGCGAGCGTCTTCGCCGGATTGCTGTACGTGGCGATCGCCGGGCCGCAGCGTTCCGCCGTACGGTCGAGCCGGTCGGCGACCTTCTCCAGGGCCTCCGGCGGCGCCTCGATGAGACCCACGCGGTCCAGGAGCGCGAGCAGCGGCGTGAACAGCGCCCAGAGGGCGCCCGGGCTGGCCGCGATGCTCTCGGCGTACTCGTCGGGCGCCTCGTTCGGGGCGATCGCCATCGGGACGAACAGGCCATGCGAGCCGTTCACCGTCTCGGCCAGCGGGGAGGCCCTCGGGGCGACCGCGACGACCGTGATCCCGCGGCGGTACGCCTGCTCGGCGAGGAGTGCGAGGCCCGGTTCCGTGCCGTCGGTCGTCGGGAGCAGCAGCAGGTCCACCGAACCCGCCCAGCCGGGCAGGGCCCAGCGCAGGGCGCCCGCCGCGGGGGCCACGCCGGTCGGCTGGAGCCGTACGACGGGGGCGGCGGCGCCGGCGAGCGCGCCGATCAGGTCCGCGACGCCCGCGGCGGCGGTGCCGGGGCCCGCGACCAGGACGGCGCGCGGGCGGCCCTCCGGGCGGAGGTCCGCGATGCCGGCCTCGGCGGCGTGCCGTGCGGCGGTCCGTACCCGGGCGCCGGCCTCGGCGGCGCCGCGGAGGAGGCCGCGGCGGTCGGCCAGGGCGAGGTCGTCCGGGGCGTCGAGGAGGGTCTCGTCGAGCATGTGCGGTGCCTCCCTGTGCGGGGCGGGGTCCCCTGCGGGGGCCCGTGCGGGGCGCTGCTTGGGTGGTGCGGGGGTTCCCTGCGGGGCGCTGCTTCGGTGGTGCGGGGGCCCGTGCGGGGCGCTGCTTCGGTGGTGCGGGGCCTCCACGGAAGGCGGGGCCGGTCCGTGCCCCTCCCGTGATGGTGCGGGCTCAGGCGCGGGAGCCTAGGCCCGGCAGGGGGCGCCGTCCCGTGTGCCCACCCTCCCCCAAGCTCTCGACTTCGCTCGAGCAGGGGGACCCCCATCGCCCTGCGGGACGATTGCCCACACGGCGGGGGGCGCCGTCCCGGCGGGCGCAGCCCGCACGCGCAGGGCGTGAGCCGCACAGGCGGACCGCAGCCCGCACGCGGGGCGTGAACCACACGAGCCGGACGCAGCCCGCACGTGGGGCGTGAGCCGCACGGGTGGGGCGCAGCCCGAACGGGTCGGGCTTGGGCCACACCCGCGGAGCGCAGTCCACACGCGCCGGGCGTGGGTCACACCGTGCGCGGTGCAGGCCACACCGTTCGCGACGTGGACCACACGGTTCGCGGTGCGGCCACACCGTTCGCGACATAGTCCACGCGGGTCGCGGTGCAGGTCACGGCCGGGCCGCCGGGTTCGTACCGGTGGCTGGGGCGACGGGGTCTCCCCCTGCGCTTACGCCGGCTTGCGGGCCTCGTCGACCAGGAGGACCGGGATGCCGTCGCGGACCGGGTAGGACAGGCCGCAGTCGGGGCTCGTGCAGGTCAGCTCGGGGGTCTCGTCCGCCGTGCGGTCGTTCAGCGGAGCGTGGCAGGCCGGGCAGGCCAGGATCTCCAGGAGGCCGGCTTCGAGCGGCATGGGGTGTCCCTTCGGACGGACGGATCGGGCCAGGTCAGCCTACCGCCGGGGAACGGGGCACGCCCCCGTTCCCCGGCGGTACGGCGGGGTCAGTCGGTCGCCCGGACCAGGGCGAGGACCTCGTCGCGGATCTTGACCATGGTGGCCTCGTCGCGGGCCTCGACGTTGAGGCGGAGCAGCGGCTCCGTGTTGGAGGCGCGGAGGTTGAACCACCAGTCCGATGCCGTGACCGTGAGGCCGTCGAGGGTGTCGAAGCCGATGCCCTCCTGGCCCTCGTACGTCGCCCGGACCTTCGCCGTGCTCGCCGCCTGGTCCTCGACCTTCGAGTTGATCTCGCCCGAGGCCGCGTACCGGTCGTAGGCCGAGACCAGGTCCGACAGGGTGCCGTCCTGGCCGCCGAGGGCCGCGAGGACGTGGAGCGCGGCGAGCATGCCCGTGTCCGCGTTCCAGAACTCCTTGAAGTAGTAGTGCGCCGAGTGCTCGCCGCCGAAGATCGCTCCCGTCTTCGCCATCTCCTCCTTGATGAAGGAGTGGCCGACGCGGGTGCGGACCGGCTCGCCGCCCTGCTCGCGGACGACCTCCGGCACCGACCAGGAGGTGATCAGGTTGTGGATGATCGTTCCGCCGGGGTTCTTGGCGAGCTCGCGCGCGGCGACGAGGGCCGTGATCGCGGACGGCGAGACCGGCTCGCCGCGCTCGTCGACGACGAAGCAGCGGTCGGCGTCACCGTCGAAGGCGAGGCCGAGGTCGGCGCCCTCGGCCCGGACGCGGGCCTGGAGGTCCACGAGGTTCTTCGGGTCGAGCGGGTTGGCCTCGTGGTTCGGGAAGGTGCCGTCCAGTTCGAAGTACATCGGGACGGTGTCCAGGGGCAGGCCCTCGAAGACGGTGGGGACCGTGTGGCCGCCCATGCCGTTGCCCGCGTCCACGACCACCTTCAGGGGGCGGATCGCGGTGAGGTCCACCAGGGACTTGAGGTGGGCCGCGTAGGCGGCGAGGGTGTCGTGCTCGGTGATCGTGCCCTGCTTCGCCGTCGGTTCCGGGGCGCCCTTCTCCTGCCACTCCTCGGCGAGGGCGCGGATGTCCGCCAGGCCGGTGTCCTGGCCCACGGGGGCGGCGCCGGCGCGGCACATCTTGATGCCGTTGTACTGGGCCGGGTTGTGCGAGGCCGTGAACATGGCGCCCGGCAGGTCGAGACTGCCGGAGGCGAAGTACAGCTGGTCCGTGGAGCAGAGCCCGATCAGGGTGACGTCGGCGCCGAGGCGGGCCGCGCCGCGCGCGAAGGCGGCCGCGAGGCCGGGCGAGGAGGGGCGCATGTCGTGGCCGATGACGATCGCGTCCGCGTTCGTCACCCGTACGAAGGCGGCGCCGAAGAGCTCGGCGAGCGTCTCGTCCCACTGGTCGGGTACGACTCCGCGGATGTCGTACGCCTTCACGATCTGCGACAGATCGGCAGTCACGGATCCACCCTCCTGAGTGCTCTGACACGCGTGTGCGGCGCGTGTACGGAACGCCAAAACTACCCGGAGCGGAGTCGAGGGGACGCGGACGGTGGCCGGTTGTCGTCCGTTGTCGTCCGTCGTCGCGTCGGTCGTCCGTCAGTTGTCGGGGGAACGGAGCACCCTGAGGTGTCCGCGGCGCCCGACCTCCATGGGGTCGCCGCCACGGCCTCCGCCGCCCTTGCCGCCGGCCTCGGCCGCGCGCTCGTGGGGGCGGGCCGCCTCCCGGACCGCGTTGGCCAGCGCTTCGAGGTCGTCGCCGCTGGGGCGGGCGGGGGCGGATCCGTCGGAGAGCCGCACCACCTCCCAGCCGCGGGGCGCGGTGAGGCGCTCGCTGTGCTCGGCGCACAGGTCGTAGCAGTGGGGCTCGGCGTAGGTGGCGAGCGGGCCGAGGACCGCAGTCGAGTCGGCATAGACGTACGTCAGTGTCGCGACGGCAGGGCGGCCGCACGCGGTGCGCGAACAGCGACGTACAGGGCTCACGACGTTGGACGGTACCGCACTCTTGAGCGGGCCGCGACGACTCTCCCTCAGGTCACTCCACCGTGTCGCGGTGTGACGTCCGCCACCCCCGTTCGAGTGGTGGTCGCTCTGACCTGCGAGGGAGGGGACGCAAGGGGGTGGGGGTGGGGAGCTATCCGGACACCTTGGGATACAAATCCGGTCAACCAGGGCCAGATGGCCGATCGCGACGGGCTGTCGAATCGGGCGTCGGTCCGGCCGGAATGTTCAGAATTCGACAGAGGGCGCGGCGGGGGTGCGGCCGGGGCGGGGCGGGAGTGCTTGCCACGCCGGGAAGTCGGCGTGGATACGCCACGGTCCTGTGGGACGGATGGGGGTTACGCTGCGTCAGTGATGGACAGTCCTGTGCCGCCGAGCCCTTCGCACCGTCCCGCGGAGCCCCCGGCCGAGCCCCGGGTCCGCCGCCGCGACCGGCACGGCCGCGGGATGCGGGGACCGGTCGCGCCGCCTCAGGTGCCGCTCTCCGCGAGCCGGGCCGACACCTTCCGCGATCTCGTCCTCGACTCGGTGGAGCGCCTCGAACGGCGCTGGCCGCAGCTGGCGGACGTCGACTTCCTGGTGATGGAGGTGCCGCCGCCGGTGCCGGGCGAGACGGTGCCGCTGGGGGGCGCCGTGCCGGCCGAGAAGGGGGAGCCGGCTCGGGTGGTCGTCTATCGGCGGCCGGTGGAGATTCGGTCGAAGAGCCGGGACGAGCGGGCACTGCTGGTCCACGAGGTCGTGGTGGAGCAGGTCGCTGAGCTCCTCGGGCTCTCGCCCGAGTCTGTCGATCCTCGGTACGGGCAGGACTGAGGCCCCGCCGGGTCCGTGACCGCGCCCCGGGTGCGGTGCGGGTTCAGGCGCGGGAGCCTAGGCCCGGCAAGGGGCGCCGTCCCGTGTGCCCACCCTCCCCCGAGCTCTCGGCTTCGCCCGAGCAGGGGGACCCCCATCGCCCTGCGGGACGATCACCCACGCGGGGGGCGGGGCGTCGCCCACGCAGGCGCGGGCCCGCACGCGGGCGGGGCGCCGCCGTGACGCACGGCTCAGTCCAGTACGCCCAGGTCCTGGTGGGCCGTTGGGACCTCCACCGTGCCTCGGTCGTCCACGAACGTCTGGATCGTGAACATCGGAGTGCCGTCCTCCGGGAGGGCCAGTGTCCGGGACGCGTAGACCTTGCCGCCGGAGAGCGGTTCGACGGTCAGTGCGTAGGAACCCTTGAGGCCGCCGGGGACGAGGTCGGTCAGGACGGTCGTCGTGCCCGCCTTGACCGTGACGGTCCTGGACACCGGCGTACCCCCCTCGGAACCGGCCGAGGCGGTGACCTTGACCTGGGCGTCGGCGCCGGGGGCGGTCAGGGAGAGCGTCGTGCCCTTGGCCCGGTTGTCGGCGACCGTCGCGCGGGCGGAGACGGCGGCGACCGCCGGGACGAACGCGATCTCGGTGTTCTCGCCCTTGCCGCGCACGACTTCGAGCGCCGCCACGACCGGCGTCGGCTTCTTCGGGTCGCTCGGGGTGAGCAGCAGGGAGCCCACCGCGCCCCGGGTGAGGTCCGGCAGGTCGACTGCGGCCGTCATCCCCGACTTCACGTGGAGCGAGCCGCCGCCCGCCGGGACGATCGTGCCGCTCGCGGTGACCAGCTGGACCTTGAGGTCGGCGTCCTCCTCACCGGGGGCGAGGGCCACGAGCCGCACGGCGGTGGCGTCGGCCGGGATGCCGGGGAGCACGGCGGTGCTCGCCGGGTCGGCGGCCGGGGAGATCCAGTCGCTGCCGAGCTTGTCGTCGGCCGCGGCGAGGGCGGCGCCGACGCGTCCGCTGCGGGTGGTGACGTGGACGGTGACGTCCCGCTGCCCGGCCGCTTTCGTGAGGGTCGGGAGGAGCACCGGGACGGTGGAGTGGGCGGGGACCGGGATGCCGTCGGGGAACTCGGGCTTGAGGACGCCCTCGGGGCCGTACAGCTCGATGTCGGCGACGGCGCCCGCGTCGTCCGGGTTGGTCAGGTGGACGTAGTCCTGGCGGTCCTTGCCGGTGGAGGCGGCCGGGAACCAGAAGTCGGTGTCGGGGGCGCCGCAGGAGAGGCCGAGGAGGCCGCGCGCGCCGCCCGCCGGGACGACGGTGGTCTGCTGGACGGTCCAGCCGGGGGCGAGGGTGCCGGTCGCGGCGCCGGTGAGGGCGGGCACGGAGCCGCCGTCCGCCTCGGCGGTGACGGGCTTGCCGGGGGCGGTGACGGTGGCCGGCGCCTTGGCGGGCTTGGGCTTCTTGGCGGTGCCGTCCGCGGTCGCCGCGGTCGCGGCGGTCCGCAGCAGGGCCGTGGGCTGCTCGGCCTTGCCTGCGGCGGCCTTACCCGCAGCCGTGCCCGTCGGGGTGTACGAGGTGTACTGCGTCTCGGCCACCTCCGACGTGCTGGGGGCCGGGCAGACCAGGCCGGCGCGCTCCACCGGGAGCCGGGTGGTGGCCTTCGCCTCGGGGGCGGCGGCGCCGTCCGGGGCGGTGAGGGCCGCGAAGCCGGTGACGGCGGCGAGGGCCGTGGCGCCCGCGATCAGGGAGAGGGTCGTGCGCTTCACTGGTTGCTGCTCCCGTCGGGACGCTGCTCGGTCTCGTGGCCCTGGGCGTATCCGTAGCCGTAGCCGTACGGGTCGTACTGCTGCTGGTCGTACTGCTGGGGCTGGTCGTAGCCCTGCTGCTCGTACCCCTGCTGCTCGTACCCCTGCTGGGGGTACGCGTACGGCTGCTGCTGGTACGGGTCGGCCGCGTAGTCCTGGTAGTAGCCCTGGTCGGCGTACTGCTGGGTCTGCGGCTGCTCCTGCGGTGCGGGGGCCTGGGCGTAGGCCGGGTCGTAGCCGCCGTCCCAGTCCTGTTCCTGGTCACGGGGCTCGTAGGGCTGCTGCTCAGGGATCGGGGCCGGTTCGTTCCCCGTGGATTCCGGGAACTCGGCGTTCTCGGCGTTCCCGAAGGTCTCCGTCGCCTCCGTCGCCTCGGAGGCCTCCGCGGCGGCGCGCAGGCGGCGGGCTCGGCGGCCGTCGCCCTCGGTGGCCTGGGCGGGGATCGCGAGCTCCTCCTCGGGGAGGTCGTCGTCGATCTCGCGGCGCCGCCCGGGCAGGGCGAGGACGAGCAGGACGAGGGCCAGGCCGGCCTGGGCCCAGATCCAGGCGGTGTGCCCGATCGGCTCGTCGTACGTGAGGTCGAGGCGGCCGCCCCCGGTGGGGAGTTCGAAGCCCTGGGCCCAGTCGTCGACGGTGGTCCTGGTCAGTTCCCTGCCGTCGAGGGTGGCGGTCCAGCCCTCGTCGGCGCGGTCGGCGAGGCGCAGGACGCGGCCCGCGGGTCCGGCCGGGATCTGCGTGTGCGCCTCGACGGGCCCGGCGGCGACGGCGACCGTCTTGGCGGTCCCCTCCGCGGCCGCGTCCTTCGTCGCGTCCTTGGACGCGGGCGGCACGATCATGACGCGGGCGATCTCGCGGTCGACGCGCCAGAGCGCGCTGCCGTCGAGCTGGCTGAGGCGGCTGAGGCCGGGCGTGGAGTCGAGGACGCGGCTCATCTGGCGCGGCGCTCCGTCCCGTACGAGGACGTAGCGGATCGCGTAGCCGCTGAGCTCCTGCGTCTGGTCGGCGCCGGAGCCGGCGACGAGGTGGGCGACGACCGCGTCGAGACGGGGGTCGGCCTCGGCGGCCTCGGTGAGTTCGGCGTCGCCGAGGCGGGCGCCGGAGCCGCGGACCAGGGTGTAGGCGACCTCGCCGGGCGTGCTGCCGCCGAGGACGAGGGTGCGGGGCTGGTCGCGGGTGCCGCTCTCCTCGGCGACGAACGCCGGGACCTGGACCGGGTCGCGGCGGGTCAGCGGGCCGTCGGCTCCGCCGATCATCCAGCCGGCGGCGGCGACGGCGGGGCCGACGGCGCAGGCGAGGGCGATGAGGGCGGCGACGGGCTGGCGCCAGCCGAAGCCGTGGGCGGCGACGCGGGTGCGGCCGCCCTCGGCGCCGATCATGCCGGCGGCGATGAGGGCGGCGGCGTACACGAGGGTGGCGGGTCCGGCCCAGCCGGTGCCGCCGGCGCCGTTGGAGAGGACCGCGAAGAGGAGTCCGGCGAGGGCGGCGGCCCAGGCGGCGCGGACGGCGAGCTGCCGCTCCTCGCGGAGGAGGCCGGCCAGGCCGGCGAGGACGAGGCCGAGCAGGAGCAGGCCGCCGGTGGTGCCGGGGCCGCCGGGGCTGGTGCCGAGCAGGTCGAGCGCGGTGGCCGTACCCGTGCGGACGTCGACGCCGGCCTCGCGCAGGAAGGCGCCGGGGTCGGTGAGGAGGCTGAGCGACCAGGGCGCGAGGACGAGCATCGGGGTGCCGACGGCGGCCAGGAAGCGCAGTCCGTACGCGGTGAGGTCGGAGCGGTTCGCGACGAGCGCGCCGAGGCCGAGGAGGACGGCGAGCGGCCAGACGACCGGGGTGAACGCCGTCGCGAAGGTGAGCAGGAAGGCGTACGCCCAGGTGGCGCGCCAGCTGCCCCGGTCGGGCCGGTTGAAGCCGTGGGCGGCGACGGCGGCGCGGGCGATCAGCGGGAGCAGGATCGCGAGGACGGCGGTGCCGAGCCGGCCGGCGGCGAGGGCCCCGGTGGCGGCGGGCAGGAAGGCGTACGCGATGGCGCCCCAGGCGCGCAGGAGCCGGGACTCGACGATGCCGCGGGCGGCGAAGTACGCGGTGAAGCCGGCGAGCGGGACCGAGCAGACGAGCAGCAGGGTCAGCGCGGTGGAGGTGGAGCCGAGGAACAGCGCGGAGAGCGCGGCCAGGACGGCGAGGTAGGGCGGGGCGGTCTGGGTGCCGCCGGTGCCGAGGGCGTGCCAGGAGTCGGCGTACCGCGACCAGAGCTCGGAGACGGTGTCGGGGGCGGGCAGCAGGGCGCCGCCGGCCAGGGAGCCACCGGCGAAGAGGTTGCGGCAGGCGACCAGGGAGACGAGGAGGAGCAGGGCGAAGAGGACCGGTCCGGGTTTGCGGGCGATCTTCTTGAGCCGGGCGAACTGCTCGATCTCCAGGTAGTCGGCGTCGTCGCCGCCGGGTCCGGACTCGACGACGCCGTGGCGGGAGCCGCCGGTGTCGGCCTCGTTGCCGCCGAAGTGGGAGGCGATCTGCTCGACGGTGGCGCGGAGGGTGGCGCCGGGCGCCGGGAAGAGGGACCGGAACTCGCTGTTGGGGACGGTCCCGTTCCTGCGGCGCTTGCGGGCGGCGAGGATCTTCTCGGGGCGCAGCAGGGTCGCGAGGAGGCCCATGACCTCGTCGACGGCCTGGACCGGGGCCTTGCCGACGAGGTAGGCGAGGGTGCGGACCAGGGTGCTGAGGACGAGCCGTACGAGGATGTACGGCAGGGCGCGTCCCCGGGTGTTGGCGAGGAGGGTGTGGACGGCGCCGGCCTTGTCGACGCGGTGCGGGTTGGCGGCGGTGCGTCCGGCGCAGTCGACGGTGCGGCGCTCGCGGGCGGAGGCCTCGGCGTGCCGCAGGACGGCCTCGGGGGCGACGAGGACGTGGTGGCCCGCGGAGTGCGCGCGCCAGCACAGGTCGACGTCGTCGCGCATGAGGGGCAGGCGCCGGTCGAAGCCGCCGAGCTCCTCGAAGACGTCGCGGCGGATGAGCATGCCGGCGGTGGAGACGGAGAGGACGGAGCGGACCTGGTCGTGCTGGCCCTGGTCCTGCTCGCGGCGGTCGAGTCCGGTCCAGCGGCGGCCGCTTCGGGCGATGCTGACGCCGGCTTCGAGGAGCTGCTTCCTGTCGTACCAGCCGCGCAGCTTGGGGCCGATGACGGCGGCGTCCGCGTCGGACTCGGCGACGCGCAGGAGTTCGGCGAGGGCGCCCGGTGTGGGGGCGCAGTCGTCGTGGAGGAGCCAGAGCCACTGGACCGGCTCGCCGTGCGGGAGTTCGGGGAGGTCGTACGCGTCGTCGTTCCAGGTCCGGCTGACGGGGTCCCAGCCGCTGGGGCGCTTCAGGTAGGGCAGTTCCTCGGGTCCGAGCAGCGGCGCGGTGCGCGCGGCCTCCTCGACGGCGGCGCCGAAGCCGGTGCGGCGCGCGAGGTGCAGGACGCGGTCGGCGCCGATGGCGTCGGCGACGAGCTGCGCCGATTCGTCGGCGCTGCCGGTGTCGGCCGCCACCACGTTCTGCACGGGGCGCTCCTGGGCGAGCAGCCCGGCGAGCGCGTCGGGCAGCCAGCGGGCGCCGTCGTGGGTGACGAGCACGGCGGTGACGACGTGTCGCGGAAACTCAGGAGTTGAGGACATCGAGCTACGGGCCCTCCGGCCGGGGTCGCCCGCGGGGGGCGTGGGGAGCGTCTCGGACGGAGGCCCACACTAACGGCTGTACGCGGGGCGGTCCGCCGCCCTGTGGACAGACCGTGCGGAAGCGTGCACCTGCCCGTGGACGGCCGGGGCGGGAGGATTTCGTACCGGACACGCCTCGTACCGGAGGCTCCGTACCGGAGGCTTCGGCCCGGGAACGCAGAACGGTCCGCCGCCTGTGGCCGGTGCACAGGGGGCGGACCGTTCGAGGTGGTCGCGGGCCCGGACGTGGTCCGGGGCCGGGTGCCGCTCAGACGGCGGCCTTCTTCAGACGGCGTCGCTCGCGCTCGGAGAGGCCGCCCCAGATACCGAACCGTTCGTCGTTCTGCAGGGCGTATTCGAGGCACTCGGAGCGGACCTCGCACGCGAGGCAGACCTTCTTGGCCTCGCGGGTCGAGCCGCCCTTCTCGGGGAAGAAGGACTCGGGATCGGTCTGGGCGCACAGCGCGCGCTCCTGCCAGCCGAGTTCCTCGTCCGCGTCCTCGACCAGCAGTTCCTGGAACAACTCGGTCATGTGCGCCCCTCGTCTGTTCTGTGCGTCCCCGTGATGTTGCCGGGGCGAAACCCGGCCGAACGACACGAGTGAAATTACAAGTTCGTGCTCTGTGCGAGTCAAGCCGAGATCTGCTATTGGGCCCCGTATTCACTCTGCGGAACCAAGCCTATGCGGAAAGTGTTCAAATCACCAAAAAACGTGACACATGCCGTCGACCCGACCGCGCCGCGCCGCCTCACGGAGGAGGACGTCGAGGACGTGGATCTTGTTGCGATCCGGCCACGGAAGCGATTTGGATCACAGTCCGATCACGCCCCCGGGATGTTTAAGGGCGCGGTCGATGCGCCATCTCTCCTGGTCCGCGCCTGAACAAACCTTTCTCCGGGCACAGTAACCGGATGAGGTGAAACATTACCCCCAAATCGGGCATTGAGTTGACAGTCGGGTGCCCCTCCGGCCACCTTGGATGCCATGCCAGCGACCACAGCGCCCTCCGCGACCCACAGCCGTGGGTTCCGCCGCGCTGTCCAGGCGCGCTGTTGCTGTTGCTGTCCCAGCTGTTGATGCCGTAGCGCTCCAGCCGCCGAAGCCGCAGAGCTTCGGCCGTCGGTGCCGCAGGGCTCCGGCTCCTTCCCCCAGCGTCACCCCGCGTCACCCGTGTCACCTCTCTTCCGTGACCCCCCACCGCTTCTGTTTCTGCTGAGGAACCTCCCCACCCCATGAACATGGACAGCGACCTTCAGATCGCCGGCGACATCCTCGAGGTCCCGCACCTCCTCCAGCCCGAGCGCGCCCACCCCGTCACCGTGGCCGAGTTCGCCGGCCTCGCGCGCTCCATCGCCGACGACCGCTCCCAGTGGGCCCCGTACGTCGAGTACGACGCCACCACCCGCTGGTACCACCGCCTGCGCACCGGCCCCGGCTACGAGGTCTGGCTGCTCTCCTGGGTGCCCGGACAGGGCAGCGGGCTCCACGACCACGGCGTCTCCTCCGGCGTCCTGACCGTCCTGCAGGGCGAGCTCACGGAGCGCACGGAGCGGGGCGTGCGGACGCTCGACGGCGGCGCGCAGCGGGTGTTCGCGCCCGGATACGTCCACGAGGTCGTCAACGACTCCCTCGAACCGGCCGTCAGCCTGCACGTCTACTTCCCGGGTCTGACCGAGATGCCGATGCACGAGTCCCTCCAGGGTCAGTGCGCCCCGGCCGCCCCGGAGGTTCTGTCCGCCTGACAAACTGCTGTGCATGCGCATTGTGGTTCTGGCCGGCGGCATCGGTGGTGCCCGTTTCCTTCGCGGCCTCAAGCAGGCCGCGCCGGACGCGGAGATCACGGTCATCGGCAACACCGGTGACGACATCCATCTCTTCGGGCTGAAGGTCTGCCCCGACCTGGACACGGTGATGTACACCCTCGGCGGTGGCATCAACGAGGAGCAGGGCTGGGGACGTACGGACGAGTCCTTCACCGTCAAGGAGGAGCTCGCGGCGTACGGGGTCGGGCCCGAGTGGTTCGGCCTCGGCGACCGCGACTTCGCCACCCACATCGTCCGTACGCAGATGCTCGGCGCGGGCTACCCGCTGAGCGCCGTCACCGAGGCGCTGTGCGCCCGCTGGCAGCCCGGCGTCCGGCTCCTCCCCATGTCCGACGACCGCGTCGAGACGCACGTGGCGATCGAGGTGGACGGCGAGCAGCGCGCGGTGCACTTCCAGGAGTACTGGGTGAAGCTGCGCGCCTCCGTCGACGCGAAGGCGGTCGTGCCGGTCGGCGCGGAGGCCGCGAAGCCCGCGCCCGGCGTGCTCGAGGCGATCGCCGAGGCGGACGTCATCCTCTTCCCGCCGTCCAACCCGGTGGTGAGCGTCGGGACGATCCTGGCGGTGCCGGGGATCCGTGAGGCGGTCGTCGCGGCCGGGGCGCCGGTCGTGGGCCTCTCCCCCATCGTCGGCGACGCGCCCGTGCGCGGCATGGCCGACAAGGTGCTCGCGGCCGTGGGCGTGGAGTCCACGGCGGCGGCGGTCGCCCTGCACTACGGCGCCGAACTCGTCGGCGGCTGGCTCGTGGACACCGTGGACGCGGGCGCGGTCGCGGAGGTCGAGGCGGCGGGCATCGCGTGCCGCGCGGTGCCGCTGATGATGACGGACGTGGACGCGACGGCGGCGATGGCGCGCGAGGCGCTGGCCCTGGCGGAGGTGGTGCGGGGGTGAGCGGGACGACCCCTTCGTACCGGGTCTGGGCGCTCGGCGGATTGCCCGAGGTCGCCGCCGGGGACGATCTCGCCAAGTTGATCGCCTCCGTGTCGCCGGAACTCGTCGACGGGGACGTCCTGATCGTCACCTCCAAGATCGTCAGCAAGGCCGAGGGCCGGGTCGTCGCCGCCGACGACCGCGAGGAGGCCATCGACGCCGAGACGGTACGGGTGGTGGCGCGGCGCGGCACCCTCCGTATCGTCGAGAACCGGCAGGGGCTCGTCATGGCCGCCGCCGGGGTCGACGCCTCCAACACCCCTTCCGGGACCGTGCTGTTGCTGCCCGAGGACCCCGACGCCTCGGCACGGCGCATCCGCTCGGGGCTGCGCGAGGCGCTCGGCGTCGACGTCGGCGTCGTCGTCACGGACACCTTCGGACGGCCTTGGCGCGCCGGTCTCACCGACGTCGCGATCGGGGCGGCCGGCGTGCGGGTCCTCGACGACCTGCGCGGCGGGACCGACGCGCACGGCAACCCGCTGAGCGCGACCGTGGTCGCCACCGCCGACGAGCTCGCCGCCGCCGGCGACCTGGTGAAGGGCAAGGCGGCCGGGCTCCCGGTCGCCGTCGTCCGGGGCCTGCCCCATGTGGTGGGCGGCGACGGAGAGGAAGGCGCGCGGGCGCTCGTACGCTCCGCCGCCGACGACATGTTCCGGCTGGGGACCTCGGAGGCCGTACGGGAGGCGGTGACGCTGCGGCGTACCGTACGGGAGTTCACCGACGATCCCGTCGACCCGGGTGCGGTCCGGCGCGCGGTCGCCGCCGCCGTGACGGCCCCGGCGCCACACCACACCACGCCGTGGCGGTTCGTGCTCCTGGAGTCGGCTCCGTCGCGGACGCGGCTCCTCGACGCGATGCGGGACGCGTGGATCGCGGACCTGCGGCGCGACGGCAGGTCCGAGGAGTCCATCGCCAAGCGGGTCCGGCGCGGGGACGTCCTGCGCGACGCGCCCTACCTGGCCGTGCCCTGCCTCGTCATGGACGGCTCCCACCACTACGGCGACCCGCGCCGGGACGCCGCCGAACGCGAGATGTTCGTGGTGGCGGCCGGCGCCGGCGTGCAGAACTTCCTGGTCGCGCTCGCCGGTGAGCGGCTCGGCTCGGCCTGGGTGTCCTCGACGATGTTCTGCCGGGACGTCGTACGGGACGTCCTCGGGCTGCCGGAGGGGTGGGACCCGATGGGCGCGGTCGCGATCGGCCACCCCGCGGCGCCGCCGAAGGAACGTCCGGCGCGGCCGGCGGCGGAGTTCGTCCGGGTCCTCTAGAGGGCTGCGATGTTTCCCGGCGTCGTACGGGGGGCCCGGCGCGGCGGTATGCGGCCGCTGAGGAGGATCAGACGGGCCGCCCGGTGGCGCTGGCCCGCGTACGGCGCCAGGAGCTCCAGCATCGCCTCGTCGTCGGCCGTGCGGTCCCCCGCGAGCGCCCAGCCGACGATGCCCGGCAGGTGCAGGTCGCCGGTCGTGACCTCGTCCGGGGCGCCGTTGCTGCGCTGGATCGTCTCGGCGCTCGTCCACGGGCCGATGCCCGGGATCAGCTCCAGGCGCTTCCGGGCCGCCGGCGGGTCCATGTGCGCGGCCTCCTCCAGGCGGGCCGCGACCCGCGCCGCGCGGACGATCGTGGCCGAGCGCTTGCCGTCGACGTTCGCGCGGTGCCACTCCCAGGACGGGATCTGCGTCCACGCGCGCGCGTCCGGCATCACGTACAGGCCGTCCGGCGCCGGGCCGGGGGCCGGCTCGCCGAACTTCCGGACGAGCGTCCGCCACGAGCCGTAGGCCTCGTTCGTCGTGACCTTCTGCTCCAGGACCGACGGGATCAGCGACTCCAGGACCAGGCCGGTACGGGTGAGGCGCAGGCCCGGGCGGCGGCGGTGCGTCGCCAGGAGCAGCTTGTGGCGGGGGACGAAGGCGGTCGGGTCGTCCTCGGCGCCGAGGAGTGCGGGGAGGGCCTCCAGGAGCCACTCCCGTCCGGGGCCCCAGGCCTCGGCGCCGTCGGTGCCGATCCGGACCGTGCCGGGGCCGTCCGGGGTCCGGCTGGCCCGCCACACCGAGCCGTCCGGGGTCGCCCGGAAGGTCGGATCGGCGGGGCCGCGGCGGAGGGGACCGAGGGTGAGACCCAGGGCGTCGCCGGTGACGGGCAGGACGATGTGGCCGCCGCGGACGGTGGTGCGGGTCGATCTGGGAGCGAAACGGCCGGCCATGGGTACGAGCGTAGCTGCGCGGGGCCGGGCGGTGCGGGGCGCGCCGTGTGGCCCGCGCCCTTGCGAGGCGGCGCCCGCGCCCTGGTGGACCCGTGCCCGCTGCCGTGTGGGCAATCGTCCCGCTGGGGCGGGACGGGTGGGCACACGGGACGGCGCCCTTGGCGGCGCCTCCGCGTTCCGCGCCTTGACCCGCACCACGTTGTGCGCCGCTCTGTACGTGCGGGTTCGGGCTCGGGAGCCTCTGGCGCCGGCAAGGGGCGCCGTCCGTTGTACCCACCCTCCCCCAAGCTCTCGGCTTCGCTCGAGCAGGGGGGACCCCCTCGCCCCAGCGGAACGAATGCCCACAACGGCGAGGCGCGGGCCCACAACGGGGGCGCGGAAGCGCCGCCCACAACGGGGGCGCGGGTCGCGCCCGCGGGGGCTACTGGTCCGAGGAGAAGCGGACCGCGCCTGCGGGGAGGGTGGCGTTGCACCAGATGCGGACGCCCTCGCGGAGTTCGTTGTCCGGGCCCACCTGCGCCCCGTCCCCGATGACCGCCCCGCTCACCACCGTACGGGCGCCGATGCGCGCCCCCGCGCCGATCAGGGAGTCCGTGATCACCGCGCCCGGTTCGACGACCGCGCCCGCGAGGAGGGTGGAGCCGGACACCCGGGCTCCCTCGCCCACCACCGCGTCCGCGCCGACCACCGTGCCGCCGGTCAGCTTCGCGTCCGGGGCGACGCGGGCCGACGGCAGGACCAGGCGGTCGCCGCAGCGGCCCGGGACGGCCGGAGAGGGGGCGCGGCCCAGGACCAGGTCGGCGGAGCCGCGGACGAAGGCCTGCGGGGTGCCGAGGTCCAGCCAGTACGTGGAGTCGACCATGCCCTGGAGGTGCGCCCCGGAGGACAGCAGCTCCGGGAACGTCTCGCGCTCGACCGAGACCGGACGACCCGTCGGGATCGTGTCGATGACCGAGCGCCTGAAGACGTACGCGCCCGCGTTGATCTGGTCCGTGACGATCTCCTCCGGCGTCTGCGGCTTCTCCAGGAAGGCCGTGACGCGGCCGGTGGCGTCCGTGGGGACCAGGCCGAAGGCACGCGGGTCCTCGACCCGGGTGAGGTGGAGCGAGACGTCCGCGCCGGAGGAGGAGTGGGTCGCGACGAGAGCCTGGATGTCCAGGCCCGTGAGGATGTCCCCGTTGAAGATGAGGACGGGCTCGTCGGGGCCCGAGTGCAGCCGGGACGCGACGTTCCGGATCGCGCCGCCGGTGCCGAGGGGCTCCTCCTCGGTGACGTACTCCAGGCTGAGTCCGAGGGCGGAGCCGTCACCGAAGTGCGGCTCGAAGACCTCGGCCAGGTAGGAGGTGGCGAGCACGATGTGCTCGACGCCGGCGGCGCGGGCCCGGGCCAGCTGATGGGTCAGGAAGGGGACGCCCGCCGCCGGGACCATGGGCTTGGGCGTGTTGACCGTGAGGGGTCGCAGCCGTGTGCCCTTGCCACCGACCAGGAGGATCGCTTCTGTCACCTTGTCGTCTCTGCTTCCTGTTCGGGGCCGGTCGTCTCGCCCGTCTCGGTCGTCCGTGCGATATGACCGGTCAGTTTATGCAGATGGTTGCCTCCATGACCCCATCCGCGACGTCCGCGCCGCCGTCAGGGCCTTCCCTGGAACTTGGCCGAGCTCGTACGGGCCGTGCCGAGCTTGCTGTACAGGCGGCCGCCGGGGCATTCCGTCGCGAAGCCGTCGCGGTGGCCGGCGATGGAGTTGAAACGTACCGTCGTGCCCTTCTTGAACAGGTTTCCGCCACCTGAGACCAGGTACGACGTCCCCTTCGGGTTCACCCCGTGCAGCCCCAGCTTCCAGGCCGTCAGGCGCGCCACTGCGGTCACGACGGCGGCCGGCGGGGTGCTCTTGGTGAAGGTGCCGAGGACGGCGATGCCCATGCTGTTGGTGTTGAAGCCGAGGGTGTGCGCTCCCATGACCGGCTTGGCGACGCCGCCGGCCCGGCCTTCGTAGATGTTTCCGCACTTGTCGACGGCGAAGTTGTAGCCGAAGTCCCGCCAGCCGCTGCTCTTCACGTGGTAGCGGTAGATGCTGCGGAGCACGGAGGGCGCCTGCTTGCAGGTGTAGTTGTTGCCGGTGGCGCTGTGGTGGACGAAGGCCGCCTTGATGGTCTTCGTGTAGACGAAGCCCTTCTCGCGGATGCTCTCGTCCGCGCCCCACCCCTTCCGGGTGATGATCTTGGGCTGGGGACCGATGTACGGCTTGGCCGCGGCGGCCGCCGGGGCGGCGAGGACCGCCTGCGACTGCGGCATGTTCCGGACTTCGCGCTCGGTCTCCTCTTTGGAGAGCGCCGGGATCCATGTCGCTCCGTAGGGGGCGAGCCGGGCGTTCACCGCGCTCGCCTCCACCTCCGCCGCGCTCATGCCGGCCAGGGCGGCGGGGGCCATCACGCCGCGGGTCCGCGGAGCCGTCCCTTCCGGCGCGGTCCGCTCCGGTGCGGTCCGCTCCGGCGCGGCCACCGGGGCCTCGCCCGGGTCGACCAGTTCGAGCCGGAGGCCCGCCGGGAGCCGTTCCTCCCCCCGTACGCGGATCTCGACGCCGTCCGAGTCGCCGACCCACAGCGGGGCGGTGGAGCCGCGGAGCGCCCGGGCCGAGCCCTCGGCGGTGTCCGGGTCGGCACCGTGCTCCTCGTTGTGGGTCTCCACGTCCTGCCACTCCGACCAGGCGCCGCCGCCGGCGGCCCGGGTGCGGACCTGCACGGTGCCGTGCAGCGGGGCCTTCGGGTCGTTCCAGACGACGCCGACGAGCGAGAAGGGTCTGACGTCCCGTCGGCCGAGCCCCTGCTCGCCGGAGCCGGCCGCGCCGCCGAGGGCACGGTTGGCGGCGCCGAGCGGTTCGAGCGGCAGCGACTGGGTGGAGCCAGGGAGTTCGGGCGCGGGTGGCAGTGCGAAGGCGGCCGCGGGTGGCGCCGAGGCCGCCGCCGGCACGGTGAGGGAGACCGGCAGGGCGAGCACCGCCGCGCAGGTGACGGCGATCGAGGAGGCGAGTGAGGCACGCATGGGCCGATCGTGCGTACCGCCGGGGCGTTCCGCGCGCCGGGATCCGGCCGGGAAACTGACGGGCCGTCGGGCCGACCGGAGGACGGCGTCACCGGTACGGCGGACCCCGGCGTACGCGCGCGCGTACGCTGTCGGGCGTGAACGCCAGCGACCGCACCCCTGCCGACCTGCTGCGATCCGCGCTCGCCGCGGACCCCGCCCGCCCCTTGGTCACCTTCTACGACGACGCCACCGGTGAGCGCGTGGAATTGTCCGTCGCCACCTTCGCCAATTGGGTGGCCAAGACGGCGAACCTGCTCCAGGGCGAGCTGTCCGCCGGACCCGGCGACCGGCTCGCGCTGCTGCTGCCCGCGCACTGGCAGAGCGCCGTCTGGCTGCTGGCCTGCGCGTCCGTCGGGGTGACCGCGGAGATCGGCGGGGACCCGGCGGACGCGGACGTCGTGGTGGCGGGTCCCGACACCCTGGAGGCGGGGCTCGCCTGCTCCGGGGAGCGGATCGCGCTCTCCCTGGCCCCGCTGGGCCGCCGCTTCCCGGCCGCGCCCGCCGGATACGCGGACTACGCGGTCGAGGTGCCGAGCCAGGGCGACCGGTTCGCCCCGTTCGTACCGGTCGATCCGGAGGCTCCCGCGCTCGTCGTCGACGGTACGGAACGCAGCGGGGCCCAGCTCGTCGAGCAGGCCCGCACGGACGCGGCGGCCCTCGGCCTCACCCCCGGCTCCCGCCTGCTCTCCGGCCTCGACTACGGGGACTGGCAGGGCCTCTCGTCCGGCCTGTACGCCCCGCTCGCGGCGGGCGGCTCCGTGGTCCTGTGCCGGAACCTGGACGCGCTCGCCCCGGAGGGCCTGGAGAAGCGCGTGGAGAGCGAGCGGGTGACGCACACCGCGCTCTGAGCCGTACCGGCGCGTGCCCGACAAGCACACCTGCCCGCCCACGCGCCGGCACCACTCCCTCCACACCGGCCGAGCGCCCGGCCGTCACACCCCGGCACCAGCCCCACCCGACCTGGGCTTCGGCCCACCACCAGGACCGCCTGGAGAAGCGCGTGGAGAGCGAGCGGGTGACGCACACCGCGCTCTGAGGCGCCTCGGCCAGACCGGGACGGCGCTCTGGCCCGTCCCGGCTCCTGCC
Organism: Streptomyces sp. NPDC002463; assembly: GCF_042889835.1. Classification (NCBI taxonomy): domain Bacteria; kingdom Bacillati; phylum Actinomycetota; class Actinomycetes; order Kitasatosporales; family Streptomycetaceae; genus Streptomyces; species Streptomyces sp. NPDC002463. The sequence continues at coordinate 10,273 of NZ_JBIARL010000043.1, read as the reverse complement.
CGACAAACGCACCCGTCCGCCCACGCGCCTGCGCGGGGGATCCCACACCAGCCGAGCGCCCGACCGACACCCTCCGGCACCAGCCCCCACTCAGCTGGGCGGAGGCCCACCATCAGGACCCCGGCCGAACCCGTTCGGCCCAGAGACACGCCGAGTCCTCCGGTCCGGGGGACGCCTCCGGTACATGATCGGCCGGGGGGAGTCGACTCCTTCCGCACAACCATGCGTCGGGTTCGGCCGTCTCCTTCAGTGACCGGCGGACGCCCGGCGCGCCGCCGACGCCCGAAGGACGGACCAGACGTGACGGACCGTGCAGGCACGCCCGCCGAACCGGATCCCCCGGCAGCGGAGGACGGGGCTCCCGACGCCCAGGAGGAGCCGCGACGACGGCGCCACTGGCTGCGCTGGACGGCCCTCGGCTGCTCGGTCGTCGTGCTGGCCGCCGCCGGGGTCGGCTGGTGGTTCTACCGGAAGCTCGACGACAACATCACCACCGACACCACGGCCGCCGCCGAGCTGGAGAAGTACGAGAAGGAGCGCCCTCCGGCGGGCACCACCTCCGCGCGGAACATCCTGCTCATCGGCTCGGACACCCGGGCCGGCGAGGGCAACCGGAAGTACGGCAAGGACCAGGGCACCCAGCGCTCCGACACGACGATCCTGCTGCACCTGGCGGCGGGGAAGGCGAGCGCGACGGCCGTCTCCCTGCCGCGCGACCTGATGGTGACGATCCCGAGCTGCCGCAAGGCGGACGGGACCCGCACCCGGGAGCAGTTCGCGCAGTTCAACTGGGCGTTCGAGTTCGGCGGTACGGCATGCACGATCCGTACCGTCGAGAAGCTGACCGCGATCCGGATCGACCACCACATGGTGATCGACTTCCGGGGCTTCAAGAAGATGGTGGACGCCGTCGACGGGGTGGAGGTCTGCCTCAAGGAGCCCGTGGACGACCGGGACGCGAAGCTGAAGCTGCCCGCGGGCCGCCAGACGCTCCACGGGGAGCAGGCCCTCGGTTTCGTACGGGCCCGCAAGTCGATCGGGAACGGCAGCGACACGGAACGCATGGACCGCCAGCAGCAGTTCCTCGGCGCCCTCGTCAACAAGGTGCAGAGCAACGGGGTGCTGCTCAACCCGGCGAAGCTCTACCCGGTCCTGGACGCGGCCACGAAGGCGATCACCACGGACCCGGGCCTCGACTCGCTGCGGGACCTGTACGACCTGGCGCGGGCCATGCGGGCCATCCCGACGGACAAGGTGCAGTTCCTCACCGTCCCCCGCCGGTCCTACCGATACGACGCCAACCGGGACGAACTCGTACAACCCGCTGCGAGCGACCTCTTCCGGCAACTGCGCGAGGACAAGCCCGTCCTGGTGACGCCCGAGAGCGAGAAGAAGGGCGGCGACGGGAAGCCCGACGGTACGGAGACGACGGGACCCTCCGCGACGCCGACCTTCACGGGACGAAACGCGGCGGAAGGGGTGTGCGAGTAAAGCGCGAACCAAGGGGAGAGCGGACAGCGATGAGGTTTGGGCAAATTGCCCGGTTGTAAGGTGCGTGGAATTTGTCACGGACGTCGCCCCACGCTGAACTGGGCGGATAGTGTGACGCGATCCGGTGCACCCCGACCGCGTGGTCGCACTCATAAGGATCGAAGACCGAGAGAGCGGCGCCCTGTGGGGGAGGCGCCTCGCGTGGCACCGACGGAGGACTCGAGTAACCGTGGACGCGCACAGCCGTGGACGGGCGGACGAGATCGACCCCGCCGACCAGTGGGTCCTCAACCCGCGGACCGGCAACTACGAACTGCGACTGGACCGCTCCGCTGGGCAGTCGCGGCCGCAGGCTCCGTCCCGCCCCCGCAGAACCACCGCCCCCGCACCCGCGCCGGCCGACGGCCCCGCCGAGGCACCGGTCCCCGGCCAGCGCCGCCGCCGCGCCCCCGAACCGGCCGACGCCGGCCAGGTCCCGCCGCAGAGCCGCCGCAAGCGCAAGCAGGGCAAGCAGGGCGCGAGCCGCAAGAAGAAGGTCCTGCTGTGGACCGGCGGCACGATGGCCTTCGTCCTCGTGGGCGGCGCGGCGGGCGCGTACGCGCTCTACAACAAGCTGAACAACAACCTCGACGTCGTCGACGTCGTCGGCAAGAACACCAACGCCGGGTTCGCCAAGGGCAAGGCCTTCAACATCCTGGTCATCGGCACCGACAAGCGCACCGGCGAGGGCAACGCGGGCTACGGCGACAAGAACAGCCCCGGCCACGCCGACACCACGATCCTCTTCCACGTCTCCAAGGACCGGACGAACGCCACTGCGCTCTCCATCCCGCGCGACATGAAGACCGACATCCCCGAGTGCCAGTCGCGCCAGCCCGACGGGACCATCAAGACGATCCCCGCCGAGACGGACGTCCGCTTCAACGTGAGCCTCGGGCAGGACGGCCGCGACCCCGGCTGCGTCATGCGCACGGTCGAGGAGCTGGCCGGCGTCCAGGTCGACCACTTCATGATGGCGGACTTCAACGCCGTCAAGGAGATGACGACCGCGGTCGGCGGCGTGAAGGTCTGCGTCGAGAAGGCCGTGAACGACCCGAAGTCCCATCTGAAGCTGCCCGCGGGCGAGTCGGTCGTGAAGGGCGAGCAGGCCCTCGCCTTCGTCCGCACCCGGCACAGCTTCGGCAACGAGAGCGACCTCGACCGCATCAAGGTCCAGCAGCAGTTCCTGAGTTCGATGATCCGGCAGATGAAGTCGGACGACACTCTGACGGACCCGGGGAAGCTGTACGACCTCGCCAACGCGGCGACGAGCGCCCTCACCGTCGACTCGGGCATAGGCTCGCTCACCAAGCTCGAGGACCTGGCCCGCGAGCTGTCCTCGATCGACACCAAGAACATCGCGTTCACGACCCTGCCGGTCATCGACAACCCCGCCGAGAAGATCAGGGCGACGGTCGTCCCCGACCCGGTGAAGGCGCCGCAGCTGTTCGCGATGCTCCAGTCCGACACCTCGCTCACCGAGGTGAAGAAGAAGCAGCAGGACGCCAAGAACGCGCAGGCCGCGCTCCTCAAGGGCACGCGGTCCACCGCCGCCGAGGTGCGCGTCGACGTCTACAACGGCAGCGGCATCACCGGCGCAGCCCAGTCGACGATCAACTGGCTGCAGAACGAAGAGGGCGTGACCCGCTCCAGCAACAAGAGCAACGCCCCCGAGAAGGCGGCGAAGACCACGCTCACGTACGCACCGAACCAGGCCGATCAGGCCCGCAAGCTCGCGGACATGATGGGTCTGCCCGCCACGGCTCTCAAGCCGGGCACGCAGGACGCCGGGGAGCGCGAGCCCATGACGCTCGTCCTCGGTGCCGACTTCAAGGGCGCGGGGGTGCCCATCGCCGGACCGGCAAAGGCGCCGAAGGATCTGGTGAAGGTGGAAGCTGACAAGCAGGTGTGCGCCAAGTGACCCGGAAACACCGGGGCTTGACGTTACTCTGACCGACGAGGGGACCTGGGGTGGGACAGAACAGCGTGCGTGGGGAGGGAACGCGGAAACGCGTTCCACGCGCCCGTGAACTGGGCTGGGACGACGATCTGCACGGCGCCGGCGCGGCGACCGGCGCGGGCGGCGGTCCGTCCGAGGAGGCAGCGGAGAGCGACGCACCCGCGTCGACCCGCGCCTCGCGCCGACGCGGCGGCGGTACGGGCCCGAGCGGGCGCGCCGCGACGCGCCGGCAGGCGAAGAAGACCGGCAAGCGCAAGGCCATGCGCTGGGTGGCGATCACCCTGTCGGTACTGATACTCGGGACGGCCGGCGCCGGTTTCCTGTACTACAAGCACCTGAACGACAACATCCGCGGCGGCAGCCGCGCGGGCGGCGACAGCGGCGTCAAGAAGGCCGCACCGAACGCGCTGGGCGACACCCCGCTGAACATCCTGCTGATCGGCTCCGACAGCCGGAACGACGAGAAGAACATCGCCCTCGGCGGCGGCCGGGACGACAAGAACCGCAAGCCCCTCGCCGACGTGCAGATGCTGCTGCACGTCTCGGCCGACCGGAAGAACGCCTCGGTCGTCTCGATCCCGCGCGACACCGTCCTCCACATCCCGGAGTGCAAGGACGATAACGGCACTCCCTACGCCGCCACCGACAACCGGCCCATCAACGAGTCGCTCCAGCGCGGCGGTCCCGGCTGCACCCTCACCACCTGGGAGAGCCTCACCGGGGTCTACATCGACCACTGGATCATGGTCGACTTCGCCGGTGTCGTGGCCATGGCCGACGAGGTCGGCGGCGTCCCGGTCTGTGTGAAGTCCGGTGTCAGCGACCACCCGACCAAGGCGCAGCCCGGTGGCTCCCACCTGAAGCTGCCCGAGGGGACGCACGAGGTGAAGGGCGTGCAGGCGCTCCAGTGGCTGCGCACCCGGCACGCCTTCGGCAGCGACCAGAACCGCGCCAAGGCCCAGCACATGTACATGAACGGCATGGTCGAGAAGCTCCAGAAGCAGAACGCCTGGACCGACACCGGCCGCCTCATGGGCCTGGCGGAGACCGCCACCAACGCGCTCCAGGTCTCCGACGAGATCCGTTCGGTGAAGGGGCTCTTCGATCTGTCGATGCAGCTCAAGAACGTGAAGCTGAACCGCCTCACCACGGCGAACATCCCGACGGCGGAGTGGCCGCAGGACCGCAACAAGAACATCCTGGTCAAGTCCGCGGCCGACAAGATGTTCCGGATGCTCCGCGACGACGTCGCCTTCGACAAGAACGGCGACCCGGCCGGCAGCAAGCCGAAGCCGACCGCCTCGGCCAAGCCCAAGGCCACCGCCGAGGCGCCCGGTTCGCTCGGCGTGACGGTCGTCAACGGCACCGGCAGCGACACCGAGCCCGCCGCCGAGGGCCGCGCCCGCGCGATCGCCGAGCTCCTCCAGGGCAAGGGCTTCGCCCAGGCCGAGTCCTCCCAGGAGGGGGGCAACCGCCCGGACACCGTGGTCACCTACCCCAAGGGGGACGGCGACCAGGGCAAGGCGAACGCCCAGTCCGTGGCCAAGGCGCTCGGGCTGCCCGACTCGGCCGTCCGGGCGGACGCGAAGGCCGAGAACCTCACGCTCGTCGTCGGCGCCGACTGGCGCGAGGGCACGGTCTACAAGAAGCCGGCCACCGAGGCCGGTGACATCCCGGACGGCGCGCAGGTGATCCGGGGCGACGAGAAGGACTGCATGGAGATCTTCGACCCCTACAAGTGGGACGGAAAGAGCTGACCCCACGCGATACACACGAAGGCCGGGCCCCTGGAAAGGGGCCCGGCCTTCGCCGTGTTCGTGCGCGGCGCGTCAGACGCGTTCCGCCTTCACCGCCGGGCGGCGGCTCGCGATGACCTTCTTCGCGAGGGAGCGGGGGCTGGTGAGGAAGCCGAAGCCCCAGGACATGTGCATGGTCGCCAGGGCCACCGGGATCTGCAGGCGGGCCTTCAGGGACAGGCCCTTGCCCGCCGGGAGGGAGCCGGCCGTGATCGCGGCGAGGTAGCCCGCCGGGATCACGAAGCCCAGCGGGGTGAGGGCGGCGCCCACGACGAGGCCGGCGGCGATCGCGACGACGGCGGTCGGCGGGGCCAGGTAGCGCAGGTTGATGGAGCCCTGGTGGTAGCGGGCCACCACGTGACGCCAGCGGCCGTAGTCCTTGTACTGCTTCGCCAGCGCCTTCACCGAGGGCCGCGGGCGGTACTGGACGCGGAGCTCCGGCGAGAACCAGATCAGGCCGCCGGCCTCGCGGATGCGGAAGTTCAGCTCCCAGTCCTGGGCGCGGATGAACTCCACGTTGTACCCGCCCTGCTGCTCCAGCGCCTCGCGCCGGAAGACACCCAGGTAGACCGTCTCCGCCGGGCCGGCCTCGCCGCCCGTGTGGAAGGCGGCGTTGCCCACACCGATCTTCGAGGTCATGGCGGCGGCGACCGCGTCCTCCCAGGCGTTCTCGCCCTCGGCGTGCATGATGCCGCCGACGTTCTGCGCGCCGGTCTCCTCCAGGAGCCGGACCGCGGTGGCGATGTAGTTCGGGGAGAGCATGCCGTGGCCGTCCACGCGCACCACGATCGGGTGCGTGGAGGCCTGGATCGCCGCGTTCAGCGCGGCGGGGGTACGGCCGGTGGGGTTCGGCACCGTCTGGACGCGGCGCTTGTCCGAGGCAGTTTCGCGGACGAGCTCGGCGGCGATCTCGTCCGTGCGGTCCGTGGACGGGCCGAGGGCGATCACCACCTCCATCTCGCCGTCGTACTCCTGCTCCAGGATGTGACGAACCGAGGTGCGCAGGTGCCGTTCCTCGTTGAGGACCGGCATGATCACGGAGACGGGGGGCGTGGCGTTCATTGCCCGCCACGTTACCGCGAATGGGGGACACCGGTGCGCGCCGAGCGGGTGGTGCGCCCTTGCGCTGATCGTATGGGCCTACCGTGCTCACGGTTCCCCTGTCCCACCGCGGAGGTGTCCGTCCGTGCCCACACCGCCCCGCACGCCCCGCCCCCGGCCCGCCGCCCGCCGCGCACCGGTCCGCCGGCGGCGGAGGCGCCCCCGGTGGGGGATGCGGATGGCGACGGCGCTGTCCGTGACGGTCCTCGCGGCCGGCGGGATCGGGCACGCCGTGGTGACCGGCCTCGACACCGGGATCACCCGCGTCGACCCCTTCAAGGACATGAAGAACCGGCCGCAGGCCGGGCACGGGATGAACGTCCTCGTCGTCGGGACGGACGGGCGGGACCGGATCACCGCCGAGGAGAAGAAGAAGTACCGGCTCGGGGGTGCGCCCTGCCACTGCACCGACACCGTCATGCTCGTCCACATCTCCGAGGACCGGGAGCGCGCCAGCGTCGTCAGCCTCCCCCGTGACTCGTACGCCGAGATGCCCGAGCACACCGACGTGAACAGCGGCCGGAAGCACCGGGCCCACCCCGTGAAGCTGAACGCCGCCTACGCCGAGGGCGGGCCCGGGCTGACCGTACGGACCGTCGAGTCGATGACCGGCGTCAAGATCGACCACTACCTGGAGGTCGACTTCACCAGCTTCATGCGGACCGTCGACGCGGTCGGCGGCGTGCAGATCTGTACGACGCGGCCGCTGAAGGACTCGTACACGGGACTCGACCTCTCCCCCGGCACCCACGAGCTCGACGGCGGGCAGGCCCTGCAGTACGTGCGCTCCCGGCACATCGACGGGGCCGCCGACCTCGGCCGCATGCAGCGGCAGCAGCGGTTCCTGGCGGCGCTGATCGAGCGGATGACGACGGGCGGGGTACTGCTCAACCCGGTGCGGTTCCGTGAGGTCGCGACGACGATGCTGAGCTCCGTACGGGCCGACGAGGAGTTCGGTACGGATCAGTTGCTCGCCCTCGCCAAGGCGATGCACGGCTTCACGCCGGCCTCGTCCGAGTTCGTGTCCGTGCCGATCGGGGACATGAGCTTCCCCGTGAAGGGCATCGGCTCGACGGTGAAGTGGGACGCGCCGAAGGCGCAGAAGCTGTTCCAGGCCGTACGGGACGATCGGCCGCTGGCGGCGGCTGCGCGCGCGGGGACCCCGACGTCGGGGAAGGCGCCCAAGGCCGCCGTCGTGGACGTGCCGCCGCGGACGATCCGCGTGCAGGTCTACAACGGGACCCGGACGGACGGGCTCGGCCGGAAGGTGGACGACGCGCTGCGCGCCACCGGCTTCGACACGACGCGCACGCCGCAGACCGAGGCCGGGAGGGAGCGGGGGCGGACGGTGGTCGAGTACGACCCGCGGTGGGACCGGTCGGCGAAGTCCCTGGCGGCGGCCCTGCCCGGGGCCGAGCTGCGGGCGGTTGCGGGGCGGGGGCCGACGATGCGGGTGACGGTGGGCGGGGACTACAAGGGGGTCGCGGCGGTACGGGCGGAGACGGGCGGTGCCTCGTTCGAGGCGGTCACGGGGGACCAGGTCGTCTGCCCGTGACGGCGGTGCGGGCCGCCGTGTGGGCAGTCGTCCCGCAGGGCGGGACGGGTGGGCACACGGGACGGCGCCCCTAGCGGCGCCTCCACGTTCCGCGCCTTGACCCGCACCACCAGGGTGCCGTCACTCGCGGTGCGGGTCCAGGCTCGGGAGCCTCTGGCGCCGGCATGGGCGCCGTCCGTTGTGCCCACCCGTTCCGCCCCGGCGGAACGCATGCCCACAACGGGCGCGGGGTCAGTCCTCGTAGCCCTCGGCCGCTCGGCGTTCGCGTAGTTCCTTGATGGCCTGGCGGCGGGCCAGGCGGTGGGTGCGGCGGATCTGGGCTTCCTGGTTGCGGCGCTTGTCCTGTTCCGTCTCCGGGATGACCTGGGGGACCCGGCGCGGCTTGCCGTCCGCGTCGACGGCCGCGAAGACGAGGTAGGCGGAGCCGACCTGCGTCGCGGGCGTGGACTCGTTCCAGCGCTCGGCCATGACCCGTACGCCGACCTCCATGGAGGACCGGCCGGTCCAGTTGACCTGGGCCTTCACGTGGAGCAGGTCCCCGACCCGCACGGGCTCGAGGAAGGCCATCTCGTCCATCGACGCGGTGACCGCCGGCCCGCCCGAGTGGCGGCCGGCGACGGCGCCCGCCGCGTCGTCCACCAGCTTCATGATCACGCCGCCGTGCACCGTACCCAGGAGGTTGGTGTCATGACTGGTCATGATGTGGCTGAGGGTGGTGCGGGACGCGGAGGTCGGCTTGCCCGGGATGTCGCCCGGGGTATCGCCCTGGTCTGTCATGTCCTCCACCTTATGCCGGGTCCGGCCCCCGTCCCCGTCGGGTCCGCTTTGCATCAGCTTGGCAACAGCACCGGTCCGATCCTCCACCCGGACTGTCGTCCGGAAAGGGCCTCCCGGCACACTGGTCCGTATGAATGACTGGCCCGATCAGCCCGAGGGACCCCGCCGGATGAGCCACGTGCAGCGCCCGCAGGTTCCGCAGCAGCCGCCGCGTTCCCAGCAGGGCTACGGCCAGGGTGGTGGCCAGGGGTACAACCCGAACTTCACGCAGGCTCAGAACCAGGGGTACGACTCCGGTTACAGCTCCGGCCAGGTGTACGGCGGTCCCCAGAACCAGGGCGGCAACGGCGGGGGCGGCATTCCCCCGCAGTACGCGCCTCCCGGCCCCGGGCGGCCCGCGCCGGACTGGCGCAAGCGCATCAAGGTCGGCTCGATCGTGCTGGCCGTGGTGGTCGTCGGCTGGGGCGTCGGCACGTACGCCTGGGCCAGCTCGCAGATGCGCAACGAGGTCGACCTCTCCAAGGTCATCGAGCGGCCGGCGGAGGGCGACTGCACGACGTACCTGATCGTCGGCTCCGACAGCCGTGAGGGCATGACCGCCGAGGAGAAGAAGAAGCTCCACACCGGCTCCGCCGAGGGCAAGCGGACCGACTCGATGATGATCCTCGCGGCCTGCTCCAGCGGGAACACGATGGTCTCGCTGCCCCGTGACTCCTGGGTGACGATCCCGAACTTCGTCGGCTCCGAGTCGGGCAAGTCGTACCCGGCCCGCGGCGGCTCCAAGCTGAACGCGGCCTACGCGATGGACGGCCCCGAGCTGCTCGTGCGGACCGTCGAGTTCAACACCGGTCTGCACATCGACCACTACGCCGAGATCGGCTTCGCCGGCTTCGCGAACATCGTGGACGCGCTCGGCGGCGTCGAGCTGAACATCGACAAGGGCTTCAAGGACAAGAAGTCCGGCGCCGACTTCCAGGCCGGCACGCAGACCCTCAACGGCGAGCAGGCCCTGGCCTTCGTCCGTACCCGGTACGCCTTCGCCCAGTCGGACCTCCAGCGGACGAAGAACCAGCAGAAGTTCCTCTCCGCCCTCGCCAACCAGGCGGCGACGCCGGGCACGATCCTCAACCCGTTCGCGCTGTACCCGACGCTCGGCGCCGGTCTGGACACGCTGATCGTGGACAAGGACATGTCGCTGTACGACCTCGGGAAGATGTTCTTCGCGATGAAGGGCATCAGCGGCGGCGACGGCAAGTCGATGAACATGCCGATCAACGGCACCGCTCCGCAGAACTCCCTGAAGTGGGACATGCCGAAGGTGAAGCAGCTCGTCGAGCAGATCAAGAACGACGAGCCGGTGACCGTCACCTCGGACCGCTGACGGCGACACGACGCCAGCAGCCCCCGGCACCGCGTGGTGCCGGGGGCTGCTCCCGTCTTCCCGTTCCGCCCGTGGACCGGTGGTTACGGGAGGTTGCGGGCCATGACGATGCGCTGGACCTGGTTGGTGCCCTCGTAGATCTGGGTGATCTTGGCGTCGCGCATCATGCGCTC
>NZ_JBIARL010000042.1:0-35554 GCF_042889835.1 Streptomyces sp. NPDC002463 | reverse complement strand
CAGACCTACCTCGACCAGCATCAGATCCCCCGGTCCAAGTCCTGGCGGACCCTCGGAACCTGACCTCGCTCATCAAGATCACCGACAGAGTCAAGTCTTAGGGCCAGAGGAGTTCGCGGGTCCAGCCGCCCGCGGTGCGCCGGTAGCGGAGGCGGACGTGGCGGCGGCGGGCGTCGCCCTGGAAGAACTCGACCTCGGCCGGCTCGACCACGTACAGGGTCCAGGTCGGGGCGGGGGCGTCCGGTTCGTCCTCGGCCCGGCGCCAGGCGGCGGCGCTCGCCTCGGCGAGGGTCCCGGGGGAGTCGAGGACCTCGCTCTGCCGGCCGACGAGCGCCGAGGCGAGGGCGCCGGTGGTGCGGGCGTGGAGGTCCTCGTACGCCTCCTCGGGGGTGCCGGTGGTGACGTGGCCCCGGATGCGGACCTGGCGGCCCTGGACCGGCCAGTAGAAGCCGAGGGCGGCCTCGGGGCGGGCGGCGAGCTGGCGGCCCTTGGCGCTGGTGGCGTGCGAGGCGAAGTGCCAGCCGCGGTCGTCGGCGTCGTGCAGCATCACCGTGCGGACGTCGGGCCTGCCGTCCTCGTCCACGGTGGCCAGGGAGAGGGTGTGCGGCTCGGTCTGGCCGGCCGCGGCCACCGCCGTGAACCAGTCGTGGAAGAGGGGGAGCGGCTCGGGCGGGGCGCTCGCCGGGTCGAAGGAGGGGAGTTCGGTGTCCCAGACCCTGAGCGAGTGGAGGGCGTGGTGGAAGTCGGTCATGCCGCCACCGTAGGCCGTGCGGTGGTGTCGTAGTCCTCGATCGCGACGGCGTTCGCCGTGGCCTGGATCTCGTCGCGGATCTTCTTCGCGATGAGGTTCTTCCAGGGGGTCTTCGGCAGCGTCCGGACCATGAGCATGCGCAGGGCGATCTTCCATTTCCGGTCGACGACCATCTCCTTGACGAAGCGCTCGGCCATCCGCTGGTTGCGCTCCACGCCGGGCCGCATCCGCTCCTCGTAGCGGGCGAAGGCGACGGTGTGGTCGCCGCCCGCCCGGGCGAGTTCGCCCGCCAGGATGTACGCGCCGGTGAGGGCGAGGCCCGTGCCCTGGCCGGAGGCGGGGGAGGTGCAGTGGGCGGCGTCGCCGAGCAGCACGACCCGGCCGGTGGACCAGTGGTCCATCTCCACGAGGGCGATGGAGTCGAGGTAGAAGTCGTCGGCCTCGGCGGCGTGTCCGAGCAGGCGCGGGATCTCCCAGCCGTCGCCCTCGAAGGTGCGGGCGAGGAAGCGCTTCTGGGCGGCGGTGTCGCGGTGGTCGGGCTGCTCCTGGGCGGAGGAGAAGACGAAGAGGTTCTTGGCGTCGGTCTCGCCGGCGGAGCTGTAGACGCAGGTCAGCTTCCCGGGGAGCGCGTGGTAGGTCTCCCAGCGGTCCAGGCCCAGGTGGTTGGGGGCCGTGAAGATGGAGATGTACGCGTCGAGGTGGCGCTTGTACCGCTCCTCCGGGCCGAAGGCGAGCCTCCGGGTGTTCGAGTGGAGGCCGTCGGCGCCGACGACCAGGTCGAAGCGGCGGACGGTGCCGCTCTCGAAGGTGACGGTGACGCCGTCGGCGTCCTCGGCGAGGGCGGCGATCGAGTCGCCGAAGACGTACTCGACGTCCTCGCGGGTCCGGTCGTACAGGATGCGGGCGAGCTCGCCGCGCATGATCTCGTCGTCCTCCTCGACGCGGCCGCCGAAGATGTCGGCGGGCAGTTCGCCGATGGTGCGGCCGGCGTCGTCGACGTACGAACCGCCGCGCATGTCGGTGGAGTTGGCGCGGATCTCGTCGAGGACGCCCATCCGGCGGCAGACCTCGATGGCGGTGCCGCGGATGTCCACCTTGTAGCCGCCGGTGCGCAGTTCGGGGGCGCGCTCGACGACGGTCGGGACGAAGCCGTAGCGGTGCAGCCAGAGGGCGAGGGCGGGGCCGGCGATCGAGGCGCCGGAGATCAGGACGGTCTTGGCGGTCTTCGTGGTGCTGGTCATGGCAGGACTCCTTGTCGTGTGTCTGCGGGCCGTTCCCCTGCCCGCAGACATGACTATACGGATGTCCTACACGATTGTCTATGACGCTTGTATAGATCCTTCGGGGCGTGGTCAGCCGCGGCCGAGCACCACCGTCCCCGAGGAGCAGAACCAGCCCCCCGTCCCCGAGGCCACCGCCAGCTCCGGCAGCGAGCCGTCCGGGCGCCGCACCTGCAACCCCGGTGCCTCGCCGCGCAGTTGGCGTACCGCCTCCACGAGCAGGAACAGGCCCCGCATCCCCGGGTGGCAGGCCGAGAGGCCGCCGCCGTCCGTGTTCACCGGCAGCCGGTCCTTCTCCTGGACGAACGCGCCGCCCTCGCCCTTCGCGCAGAAGCCCAGGTCCTCCAGGGTCACCAGGGTCATGTAGGTGAAGGCGTCGTAGATCTCGGCGACCTCGACGTCGGCCGGCCGGACGCCCGCCCGCTCGAAGGCCAGCCGGCCGCTGACGGCCGCCGGGGAGACCGTGAAGTCCTCCCACTCGGACATCGTGGTGTGCGAGACGTGCTCGCCCGTGCCGAGCACCCAGACCGGGGCCTTGTGGCAGTCCTTCACGTACTCCTCGGCCACGAGCAGCACCGCGCAGCCGCCGTCGCTGCGGATGCAGCAGTGCAGCTTGGTGAACGGGTCCGCGATCATCGGCCCGTCCAGGACGTCGTCGACGGTGATCGGCTCGCGGAACATCGCCTCCGGGTTGAGCGCCGCGTTCGCCCGCGCCCGCACGGCCACCTCCGCGAGCTGCTCCAGGGTCGTGCCGTACTCGTGCATGTGACGGCGGGCGGCCATCGCGTACTTGGCGATCAGGGTGTGCCCGTACGGCACCTCGAACTGGAGCGGGCCGCGTGAGCCGAACGAGAGGTTCGAGGTGCGGCGCCGGGCCCGGATGTCGGCGCGGGCCGTGGAGCCGTACACGAGCAGGACCGCGTTCGCGCGGCCCGCGGCGATCGCGTCGGCGGCGTGCGCGGCCATGACCTCCCAGGTGGCGCCGCCGACGGCGGTCGAGTCCACCCAGCGGGGGCGCAGGCCCAGGTATTCGGCGACCTCGACCGGGGCGAGCGTGCCGAGGCCCGCCGAGGCGAGGCCGTCGATCAGCGAGCGGTCGAGGCCGCTGTCCGCGAGGGCGCGGCGGGCGGCCTGGGCGTGCAGGGCGTAGGGGGTGGCCTCGTCGACCCGGCCGCAGTCGGAGAGGGAGACGCCGACGACGGCGACGCGGCGGGAGCTGCGTGTGGTGGTGGGCATGAATCTGACGGTACATCAGATTCCTTGAATCGGGACCGGCGTCTATCTGGGCAACCGGGCCCGCACCGCCCTAGCATGACGGACCGTCAGATACGGAGGGAGCTCCATGGACGCCGATTCCGCTGCGCTCGACGCCCCGAGGGCGGAACCGCCCGCCGCGACGGAGGCGCGACCGCTCGCCGCCCCGGCCGCAGGCCGAGCGGACCCGTGCGCCACCCCACCCGCGGCACCGTTCGCCGGCGCGCCCGCGCCGGCCGCGGACCCGCCGGCCGGCCGGGCGGACCCACCCGCCCCCGGCGGCTCCGGCGGGTCCGCCTCCGCGCTCGCCCAGGAGCAGCGGGAGCTCCGGCACGCCCTGCGGGGGCTGCTCGCCGAGCGGGTCGGGCCGGACGGGAGCCGGGCGGCCGCCGCCGGCCCCGACGGGTACGACGCCGAACTCTGGGCCCACCTCGCCGGCACCCTCGGCCTCGCCGGGCTGGCCATCCCCGAGGAGTACGGAGGCACCGGCCGCGGCCCCGCCGACCTCGCCCTCGTCTGCGAGGAGGCCGGCCGCGCCCTCGCCCCCTCCCCGCTCCTCGCCACCACGGTCCTCGCCGCCCCGCTGCTCGCCGCCCTCGGCACCCCCGCCCAGCGCGCCGCCCACCTCCCGCGCGTCGCCGCCGGCGCACTCACCTGCGCCCTCGCCGTCCCCGCCGGCCTCTCCCACGCCCTCGGCCTCACCGGCGACAACACCGACGGGAACTGGTCGGGCGACGGCCGCGCGGGCGGCATCCAGGCCGCCCGCGCGGCGGACGGCGGCTGGCGCCTCTACGGCGAGGCCGCCCAGGTCATCGACGGACACGGCGCCGGACTGCTCCTCGTCGCCGCCCACACCGGCGGCTTCGCCCGCAGCCGTACGCTCCTCTTCCTCGTCCCCGCGGACGCCCCCGGCCTCGTACGGACCCGGCAGCCCGCCCTCGACCCCACCCGACCCCTGGCGACCGTCCAGTTCCGGGACACCGGGGCCGAACTCCTCGGCGAGGAACCGGCCGACGTCCTCGGCGCCCTCGCCGCCACCGGCCGCACCGCCGCCGTCATGCTGGCCGCCGAGGCCGTCGGCGCCGCCGCGGCCGCCCTCGACCGCGCGGCCGGGCGCCTCGGCTCCCGCGAAGGCTCCCGGCACCGCCTCGCCGACCTCCACGTCCAGGTAGGGGTGGCCCGCTCCCTGGCGTACTGCGCGGCCCGCGAGCCCGACGGCGGACCGCTCGCCCTCGCCCACGCCCTGGAGGCGCTGCGCGCCACCGCGGGCGAGTGCCTCCAGCTCGACGACCTCTGCTTCAAGAGGGCGGCCTCCGACGAGCTGCTCTTCGGGCCCGCCCGGCGGCTGCGCGCACGGGCCGCGGAACGGACCGGACTCTTCGGAGAGGAGGCGGCGTAGATGCCCGTCGGACGGAAGCTCGTGCAGAAGGTGTCCTCGACCCGGACCTTCGCCAAGGTCGCCCCGCACCTCATCCCGGCCATGGACCGGGCCGTGCACCGGTTGACCAAGGGAAAGGTGCTGCTCAGCGCGCGGATGCTGCCCGGCGTGATCCTCACCGCCCGGGGCGCGAAGAGCGGGCAGCCGCGGGTCACCCCGCTCGCCTGCATGCCCGAGGGGGACGGCCGCTGGCTCCTCGTCGGCTCCAACTTCGGCCGGCCCGGCCACCCGGCCTGGACGGCGAACCTGCTCGCCCATCCGGACGTCGAGGTCAACTGGCGGGGCGAGGACGTACCCGTACGGGCGGAACTGCTCGCGGGCGAGGAACGGGCGGCGGCCTGGAAGGCGGCCCTAGAGTTCTGGCCGCCGTACGCCACGTACCAGGCACGGATCGAGCGCGAGATCCGGCTCTTCCGGCTCACCCGCCGGTAGGGGTGCTCCCGGGCCCGACACGGCGACGCCGACGGCGGTCCCGCCCCCGTTTCCCGGGGAGCGGGCCGCCGCCGGCGTGGTCGACAGGACGGGTGAAGGAGAGGGTGGCGCTATCTGGTCGGCTTCTTGCCGGTGATCCCCAGGTGCACCAACAGCGCGAGGTTCGGCTTGAGTTCGGCCTGCTTCACGCCCCAGGTCTGGAAGCCCTTCTGGTGGCCGGCGACCGAGGCCAGCATCGCCACCAGGGAGCCGGCCATCGCGGCGGGGCTGACGTCCTTGTCGACCTTGCCCTTGGCCTGGAGCTCCTTCACCGCGTCCGTCAGGGAGTTGGTGACCGAGTTCAGGATCTTCATGCGGATCTTGTAGAACCGCTTGTCGCCCTCGGCGGCACCGAGGTCCACGACCCGCAGGATCGCGTCGTGCTTGCGCCAGAAGTCCAGGAAGCCCTCGACGAGTTCCTCCGAGGTCTGCCAGCCGGCCTTGCCGACCCAGGAGCGGCCGGAGACCAGCTCGGTCAGCGCGGCGCCCTCCTTGGCCATTTCCTCCGCGATCTCGAGGACCGCTCCCTCGACGTCCGGGAAGTACTGATAGAACGTCGCGGGTGAAGTACCCGCCTTCCGGGCCACATCGATGACCTTGACGTCCCGGTAGGGCGAGGAGCTGAGCATCTCACCGAGGCAGTCGAGCAGCTTCTGCCGCGTCGCCTGGCCGCGTCGTCCGGCCACGCGGCCGTCGACGGTGCGTACTTGTCCTGTCATGCCGTCAGCTTACCGAGGGGGCTTCGGCGCGCGATTCGGCCGAGTGCAAATGGGGTGCACCCCGTTCTCCGAGGTCGGCACGCGTGTCCCCGACGGAGGGGAGGGGCGGGTTCCGGCCACCTCGGCGCCGGACCCGGGACGCCCGTACCCGGGGTCCCCGGACCGCCGTACCCGGAGGTACCCGGATCGGCTTATGAACAGTCTGTGGACAACTTCGGTGGACAACCCAGGCGCCCCAAGGGCTCCGGCCCGATGAATCGGCATTTTGTTCCCATGTCGGGGCGTGCGGGGCGGCCCCCGCCGTCCTAGCGTGTTGACATGGCCGTACGCATTGAGGGCACCCCCTGCTGGGTGGACGCACAGCTCCCCGACCTGGAAGCGGGCAAGCGCTTCTACGGCGAGCTCTTCGGCTGGACCTTCGACCCCGACCGCGACGAGGCCCTCCTCGACGGCCGCCGGGTCGCCGGGCTCGTGCCCAAGCGCGACGGGCGCATGCCCACCACCTGGACCCTCTACCTCGCCACCGAGGACGCCGGCACCCTCGCCGCCCGGATCAAGGCCGCCGGCGGGCAGATGGTCATGGAGCCCTACCCCGTCGGCCCCTTCGGCGTCTACGCGCTCGCCGCCGACCCCGGCGGCGCGGTCTTCGGCATCCGCCAGGAGGGCGACCCCGACGGCTTCGAGGTCACGAACGAGCCGGGCGCCTTCTGCTGGATGGAGGTCTACACCCGCCTTCCCGACGCCGTCGACACCTTCTACGCCACCGTCTTCGGCTACCTCGGCCGCCAGGCCGACGCCGAGGAGGAGGGCAGGGACGCCGGCTTCGACTACCGCGTCTGGTCCCCGCCCGGCTCCCGCCCCGGCGACGACAGCGCCTTCGGCGGACGGGCCGTCATCAGCGAGGACTTCCCCGCCGAGATGCCCGGCCACGTCCTCGTGCACTTCGCCGTCGCCGACTGCGACGAGGCCTGCGAGACCACCGTCCGGCTCGGCGGCCGGGTCGCGACCCCGGCCTTCGACACCCCGCACGGCCGCATCGCCGTCCTCCACGACAACCAGGGCGCCCGCTTCGCCGTCCTCGCGGAACCCGCCGCCGGAAGCTGACCCGTCGCCGCCGATCCGCCACCGATATGAGGTATGACACCCCGATCCGCCCCCGGGTTCGCAACCAGGCCCTCGGACAGGAAGAATCAGTGGCCACGGGGCCGTACCCTCATGGCCCGTACGGGGAGGTGGCAGGCAAGTGGAACAGCTGACGCAGCACGACCCGAGACGCATCGGGCCCTTCGAGGTGCTGGGCCGGCTCGGCGCGGGCGGAATGGGCCTGGTCTATCTCGCGCGCTCGGCCTCGGGCCGGCGCGTGGCGATCAAGACCGTGCGCACGGAGCTCGCGGAGGACCAGCTGTTCCGGGTCCGCTTCACCCGGGAGGTGGAGGCCGCCCGGGCGGTCTCCGGCTTCTACACGGCCGCCGTCGTGGACGCCGATCCGCGCGCCGCCGTGCCCTGGCTGGCCACCGCCTATGTGCCGGCGCCCTCCCTCGAAGAGATAGTGAACGAGTGCGGGCCGCTCCCGGCCCAGGCCGTCCGCTGGCTCGCCGCGGGCGTCGCCGAGGCCCTGCAGTCCATCCACGGCGCGGGCCTGGTCCACCGCGACCTCAAGCCCTCCAACGTCCTCGTCGTCGAGGACGGCCCCCGGGTGATCGACTTCGGCATCGCGTCGGGCGTCTCCAACACGCGCCTGACCATGACCAACGTCGCCGTCGGCACCCCCGCCTACATGTCGCCCGAGCAGGCCCGCGACTCGCGCAGCGTCACCGGCGCCAGCGACGTCTTCTCGCTGGGCTCGATGCTGGTCTTCGCCGCCACCGGGCACGCGCCCTTCCACGGCGCCAACCCCGTCGAGACCGTGTTCATGCTGCTGCGGGAGGGCCCGGACCTGGAGGGCCTGCCGGACGAGCTGCGGCCCCTCATCGACTCCTGCATGCAGATGGACGTCAGCCGCCGGCCCACCCCGGCCGACCTCCAGGCGCAGCTCGCCCCGCACCTCTTCGGCCCCGGCAGCGACGACAGCGGCACGGCCTCCGCGTGGCTGCCGCTGAGCGCCACCGCCATGATCGAGCGGCGCCGCGGCGGCGGCCGTCAGGTGCCGGGACCGACGCCGCCCCCGCCGCCGGCGGACCCGCCGGGCCCCCGCCAGGACCCCCGCTTCCCGGAGCACACGCCGGAGCGCGCGCCGGAGCACGCGCCCCCCGGTGGCCGCCACGCGGGCCACCCCGAGAGCGCGGGCGGCCCCGTGCGCCTCGGCGGCGCGACCGTGCCGATCGGCCCCGGCCCCCGGGTCGCCGACACCCGCGCGGCGATCGCCGTCGGCCGGGGCGCCGACGCGGGCCCCGCGACCGGCTGGATCCGCCCGCCCGGCGGCGGCCCGCACGGCGCCGAGCCCGGTACGGCACCGGGGCCCGGGTCCCAGCACGTCCCGGCCCAGGGGAACGGCCAGGCGGCCGCCGCCCCGCAGCCCCCGCCGGAGCCCGGCCACTGGCGGCCCTGGCGCTTCCGGATGTCGAACGACGTCTGGGGCACCCCGGTCGTCGACGGCGACCTGCTGTACGTGACCTCCTTCGAGGTGCACGCCCTGGACACGGGCAGCGGCCGGCGCCAGTTCAAGACCCGGGACGTGGCCTGGTCGATGGCCGTCGCCTCGGGCCGCATCCACGCCTCCGACGGACCCACCCTGTACGCCCTCGACGCCGCCGACGGCAGCGAGCGCTGGCGGCTGCCCACGGACGCCTGGGTGTACTCGCTGAAGGTCGACCGGGGCACGGTCGTCACCGGTACCCGCGGCGGCGGCGTGCAGGCCTGGGAGGCCTCCAACGGCGCCAAGCTGTGGGAGCTGACCGGCGCGCAGACCGACTTCGAGACCCCGGAGGCGGGGCCCGCCGTGCACGGCGACACCGTGTACGTCTGGCGGGACGCCCGGCTCCAGGCCCTCGACGCCCGCACGGGCGTGGAGCGCTGGTCGTACCCGATCGGCGACGCCGCCTCCTGCGCCAACGTGCCGGTCCGGGTGTCCCCGGCCGAGGACGGCTGCGTGTACGTCTCCGCCGGGACCCGGGTCCTGTCGATCGACATCGCCGCCGGGCACGTCCGCTGGCACTTCGAGGCGCCGGCCGTGTTCCTCTCCCCGCCCGCGTTCGCGCCGGGACCGGCCGTCACGGGCGGCGGGGTGTACCTCTCGGACCACCTCGGCACCGTGTACGCGCTGGACGCGACCACCGGGCAGGACCGCTGGCGGATCGCGACCGAGCCGCGCCAGTCCACCGAGCCGGTGCTCGTCGCCGACGGGAACGTGCACGTCGGCAGCGGCAGCGCGCTCTACACGCTCGACGCGGTCACCGGCACCCCCCGGTGGCGGTTCGCCGCCGGCGGCGAGCTGGTCGGCTCTCCGGTCGTCGCCGACGGCCGGGTGCACTTCGGCTCGGCCGACCACGTCCTGTACACCCTGGACGCGACCGGCGGCCAGCTCCGCTGGAAGCTCGCGACCGGCGGCGAGATCACCGGCTCGCCGGTGGCGAAGGGCGGGGTCGTGTACGCGTGCAGCAAGGACCGCTGCGTGTACGCGCTCGACGCGGTCAAGGGCACGGCGACGGGACGGGGCGCGGCGGCGCGGGCCTGACGTCCTAGGTCCGGTCCGGACCCTGCGAGCGTTCGGGGCCGTCCTCCAGGGGCGGCTCCGGCGGGCTCGGGTAGGTGAGCGTCCGGTCCGTCCCGGAAGGCCCCGGCGCGCTCGGGTACGTGAGCGTCCGGTCGGTCGCCTCCGTCCCGGCAGGCTCCGCGGGCCGCGGGGGCCTGCGCGGCCGGTCCACCCGGTGGGTGTGGCTCCGGCCCGACATCACGAGCGCGCCGACGAGCAGCAGGACCCCGCCGCCGAAGGCGAACGCGAGCCCGTCGCCGAGCCCCGTACCGTCGGCGTCGATCGTGAGGCTGCCCTCCGCCTCGCCGACCCGCACCATCCACAGGATGGTGAAGCCGAGGACGACGATCCCGGCGAAGGCGACGAGCAGGCGGGAGCGGAGCACGACGCCGACGACGGTCACGAGGGCCGCGAAGGCGAGGGGCAGCAGGATCGAGCCCGCGATGTCGGCCTTGACGTCGGTGATGCCGGTGAACAGGTCACCGATGGCGTAGTCGCGACCGTGACGGCCGTCGTACCAGGCACGGAAGGGGCTCCAGACGGCGGCCGTCGCTCCGGCGAGAGCCAGGACGGAGCCGGCGATGTTGCGGATCATCGGTGCGGCCTCCTCGGCGGTCCGGCCCTCGTTCCCGACGCTACGCCGGGTGTGGGGGCCCCGCCACGTGGCACGGCCCCGCCATTAGGGTGGCGCGGACACGACACACAGGGAGGGGTGGCGGCGATGGTACGGACGCGCCTGAAGCTCGCGGCGACGCTCACGGTGGTGGTCCTCGCGCTGACCGGTTTCCACAGCGGCAAGGGCGGCCACGGCGGCGGTGGCGGCAGCGGGAAGAGCAAGAGCGGCAAGAGCCGGAGCCACAAGGGCTCCCACGACGACGACGATTCGGGCGGCGGTTGCTCCAGCGACGAGCAGGGCAACGACGACTACATCAATACGGAGGACTCGGGCGGCTCCACGGCCACCGCCAGCCCGTCCCCCACGTCGGCGAAGGCCGAGGTCGTGGTCGTCGACTGCGTGAAGCCCGCGCAGAAGAAGCGCAAGGGCAGGCCGGCCCGGAAGGCGGACACCACGGCGACCCTGAGGATCAGCTCGCACGACGCGCTGGAGGGCACCTACGAGGTGACCCTGGAGTTCAAGGGCGCCACGGGTTCCGCGGTCGACTCGGTCACGACGACCGTCACGGTCGGGGCCTACGAGGACAAGACCTTCGAGGTCGCGATGAAGAACCCGAAGGTCGTCGACCAGGTGAGGAACTGCTACGTGTACGACGTGGTCGGGAAGGCGAGCGCGTCCGCGAGCGCCTCCCCGACCGGCTGAGCGTCCGGCCCGTCAGTTCCAGCGGATCAGCGTCGTGCGCATTTCGCGCTCCGGGTCCGGCACCGGGGGGTCCACGCTGG
This sequence comes from Streptomyces sp. NPDC002463, assembly GCF_042889835.1. Classification (NCBI taxonomy): domain Bacteria; kingdom Bacillati; phylum Actinomycetota; class Actinomycetes; order Kitasatosporales; family Streptomycetaceae; genus Streptomyces; species Streptomyces sp. NPDC002463. Next base: position 24,552 of record NZ_JBIARL010000042.1, on the reverse strand, counting down.
TGATCTTCTTCGGCTCGCCGCCGGAGAAGTCCCCGCGGAAGAGGCCGCTGCGGCCGTCCTCACCCCTGGAGAGGAACGCGAAGCTCTTCCCGTCCGGGGAGAGGACCGGCTGGCCGTTGATCCGGTCGTTCTCCGGGACGAGGTTCTCGGTCTTCAGGAGCTTCGTGTAGTCGGCGGAGAACGTCAGCTGCTGGAGGTCGCAGACCAGGGTGGTGGCGTTGCGCCAGAAGGCCGGCTCGCAGAAGACCTTGCTGTTCTCGTCGAGGCCCGTGGTGGCGATCTCGGTCAGGTAGACCCCGGCACCGATGCCCCCGCTCTCGGGGCCGACCTTGCTCAGGCGGACGCCGTAGGTCGTGTTGCCCGTCGCCACGACTCCGCCCGCGGGGACCGCCGCCGCGTCGACGTCGTCCGTGGCGAGCGCCGTCTCCGCCGTGGGGCCGTCCTTCCGCAGGAGGTCCGGGATCTTCCCGAAGGCGGTGTTCTCCTCGGTCTTCAGGCCACCCTTGGGGTCCCGCGAGCCGAGGTCGCCCTGGGCGCCGTCGTCGATGCGCCCCATGTCGTACCAGAGGCGGCCGGTCACCGGGTGGAAGACGGCGCTGCCGTTGTCCAGGCGCTTCGAGAAGGAGTCCGGGTCGGGTGCGCCGACCTCATGGCCGGTGGCCATGTCGAAGGCGGCGGCGCGGTCGCCCTTGACGAGGCCGGCGACCAGGGTGAGGTCCTTGTTGAAGGCCAGGTCGGCGCTGTAGCTGGGGCCGTCCTCGTCGCAGCCGGACGGCTCGGTGGCCGGCGGCAGGGCGGCGCTGCGCTCGCCGGCGAAGGCGCCGTCCTTCGCGGCGAAGGAGCGCAGGACGACCTGGTAGCTCTTGCCTCCGGTGCCGTCCTCGACGGGCTTGCAGAAGGCGACGGTGAGGCTGTCCGGCTGGGCGAGCGACGCGGTCCTCGCACCGCCGTCCTGTCCGGCCTCGCCGCCGGCCCCGCCCTCGGCTCCGGCGCTCCCGGCGACCGTCGTCGGGTCGCTCCCGCCGCCGCAGGCGGCCAGCACGAGTGCGGCTCCGGCCGCGAGTCCGGCCTTGACGATGCGTTGTGCCATCACAGCTCCCCGTTGCGTGTCACAGCGGCCGGGCATGGCCCGTTCCGTCCGTGAACGCGGGGCTGTGCCACCGCTGCTGACGGTGAATCATCAAACGAAGATCCATTAAAACAGACCTTCGCATCTGCTATCGGAGCCGGTGGCCTGCGCTCGTTCGTGTTCTCCTTCGGGTGAACAGCTCCGCCTGCCGTTCCGGCGGCAGGTTCCCGAGCGCCACCAGGTGAGGGGCGTGGGCGAGGGCCTGGGCGCGGGCGGCCTCGCCGGCGGACCACAGCGCCCGTACCGTCCCCTGGACGGCCTCCGTCGGGTACGAGGCGATGACGGCGGCGGCCTCGCGGGCGGCCTCCAGTGCCCCGCCGGGCTCCGTGATCTCGCCGACGAGCCCCGTCTCGTACGCGCGCCGGGCGGAGATCCGCTCGGCGGTGCCCATGAGCGCCATCCGGGCGAGCTCTCCGTACGGCATCTTCCGTGCCATGTGGATGGTCTCGAAGGCGGAGACCATCCCGTAGGTGGTGTGCGGGTCGAAGAAGGTGGCGCCCTCGCCCGCGATCAGGAACTCCGCCTCGCCGAGCAGGTAGAAGGCCCCGCCGCAGGCCATGCCCTCGACGGCGGCGACGACCGGTTTCCACAGGTCGTTCGCCTTGGGGCCGAGGGCGAGGAGGGGGTCGTCGATCGTGTACGGGGAGGAGGGCTGCGGCACGTCCACGGAGCGGTCGATCCCGGTGCAGAAGGCGCGGCCGCCGGCCCCGGTGACGACGATCGCCCGGACCTCGTCCTCGTACCGGAACCCCCGCCAGACGGCGCCGAGTTCGCGGGCCATGTCGAGGGTGATCGCGTTGTGCTTCTCCGGCCGGTCGAGGGTGACGACGGCGACCCCGGCCTCCTTGTCGCGTTCGACCCGGATGCTCACGGGCGCTCCAGGAGCCAGCGGGGGACGGTGACGCCGTCGACCTCGGTGAAGGCGACCCGTACGGCGGCGCCGATGCGCAGCCGGGCCGGGTCGACCGAGTTCAGGGGCGCGTCCGGGGCGGCGACGACGTTCCCGACGAGGCGGACGCGGGGGGCGTCGGCGAGCTCGACGAGCACCGCGTTGTACGGGGCCTGGGCGGCGTACTCGGGGAGGAGCGGCGGGTGGGGGAGGACATACGACCAGATCCGGCCGCGTCCGGACATGAGCCGCCACTCGCTGTCGAAGGACTGGCAGTGCGGGCAGCAGGGCCGGGGCGGGAAGCGGAGCTCACCGCAGTCGGGGGCGGCGCAGGCCTGGACGCGCAGTTCGCCCTGGGCGGCGTACTCCCAGAAGGGCGCGCCGTCCTCGTCGACGAGAGGTTCGAGCATCTCAACTCCTCAGCAGGATGGCCGATGTGGGGACGCCCTCGCCGGCCGTGACCAGGCAGGTGGCGGCGTCGGGGACCTGGGCGGTGGAGGTGCCGCGGAGCTGCTTCACTCCCTCGTTGATGAGGTTGAAGCCGTGCACGTACGCCTCGGAGAGCCCGCCGCCGCCGGTGTTGAGCGGCAGCCGGCCGCCGATCTCCAGGGCGCCGCCCTCGGTGAAGGCGGCGCCCTCGCCTCGGCCGCAGAAGCCGTAGCCCTCCAGGGAGAGCGGGACGAGCGGGGTGAAGGCGTCGTAGATCTGGGCGACGTCGACGTCGGCCGGGCCGAAGTCGGCGGTCTTCCACAGATGCCGGGCGGCGGTCCAGGCGGGGCCGGAGAGCGGGTCGTCGTTCCAGTAGTTGACCATGCCGTGGTGCTGGGCGGGCAGGCCCTGGGCGGCGGAGTGCACGTAGACGGGCTTCTGCCGGCAGTCGCGGGCGCGTTCGGCGCTCACGATCACGCAGGCGAGCGCCCCGTCGGTCTCCAGGCAGTTGTCGAAGAGGCAGAGGGGTTCGCTGATCCAGCGGGCGGTCATGTACATCTCGCGGGTCAGCGGCCGCTCGTACATGATCGCGGCGGGGTTCTGGTTGGCACGGTTGCGGCAGGCCAGGGCGACGTTGAAGAGGTGGTCGCGGGTGGCGCCGTACTCGTGCATGTAGCGGCGGGCGAGCATGCCGATCTCGTCGGCGGGCCGCAGCAGGCCGAAGGGCCGGGTCCACTGGCCGGGGGTGGGCAGCTGGACGGCGGTGTTGGTCCAGGGCCGGGGGCCGGAGCCCCGCTTGCGCGACCGCCAGGCGACGCCGACGCTCGCCTGTCCGGTGGCGACGGCGGCGGCGAGATGCCCGATGGTGGCGCAGGAGCCTCCCCCTCCGTACCCCACCTTGCTGAAGAAGGTGACGTCACCGGCCCCGATGGCCTTCGCCACCTCGACCTCGTCGGTCTCCTCCATCGTGTACGAGGCGAAGGCGTCGACCTCGGAGGGGGTGATCCCGGCGTCGTCGAGAGCGGCGAGGATCGCCCGGCAGGCGAGGGTCTTCTCGGTCTCGGGGAGCTGTTTCGCGAAGGGTGTCTGTCCTATCCCGACGATGGCCGTGGCGTCCTTGAGCACCGAACCTCCTCATGGGGCAGCACTGCTGACAGCGCGTCAGGCTACAACTAATCTGACGGATAGTCAGCTACGGGAGGTGGGGTCAGGATGGAGCACGGCTCGATACCGGAGTTGGTGCGCTGGGCGGCCGAGCGGTACGGGCCGGGGGAGGCGGTCGTCGAGGGCCGCACCCGCGTCTCGTACGCCGAGCTCGGCGCCCGGGTGGAACGGGCGGCGGCCGCGTGCCTCGCGGCCGGCGTACGGCTCGGGGACCGGGTCGCGATCTGGGCGCCCAACACCCTCGACTGGATCGTCGCCGCGCTCGGCGCGGTGAGTGCGGGCGCCGTCCTCGTCCCGCTCAACACCCGCTTCAAGGGCGCCGAGGCCGCCGACGTCCTCGCCCGCTCCCGGGCCCGGCTGCTCTTCGTCACCGGCACCTTCCTCGGCACCTCGTACGTGGCCTCGCTGCGCCGCGCCGAGACGGGACTCCCGGACCTGCGGCGGGTGGTGGTGTTCAGCGACACGGTGCCGGACGACCCGGCTTACACCACCTGGAAGGCCTTCCTCGCGGAGGGCGACGGGGTGGATCCGGCGCGGGTACGGGCGCGGGCCGACGCCGTCGCCCCCTCGGACCCCTCGGACATCATCTACACCTCGGGCACCACGGGGCGTCCCAAGGGCGCCGTCATCACCCATGAGCAGACCCTGCGCTGCTACGACGTGTGGAGCGAGCTCGCGGGCCTGCGGGAGGGCGACCGCTACCTCATCGTGAACCCCTTCTTCCACACCTTCGGCTACAAGGCCGGGATCGTCGCGTGCCTGCTGCGCGGGGCGGTGATGGTGCCGCAGCCGGTCTTCAACGTGGACACGGTCCTCGCCAACATCGCGGCGGAACGCATCTCGGTCCTGCCCGGCCCGCCGACCCTCCACCAGTCCCTCCTGGACCACCCGGCCCGCACGTCCCACGACCTGTCCACCCTCCGCCTGGTCGTGACGGGCGCGGCGGTGGTCCCGCTGAGGCTGGTCGAACGCCTGCGGTCGGAACTGGGCGTGGGCACGGTCCTCACGGCGTACGGCCTCTCCGAGGCGAGCGGCATCGTCACGATGTGCCGCCGAGGCGACCCGGCCGAGGTCGTCGCGTACACCTCGGGCCGCGCGATCCCCGACACGGAGGTCCGCCTGTCGGAGTCGGGAGAGGTCCTGGTCCGCGGCTTCCACGTCATGCGCGGCTACTTCGAGGACGAGGAGGCGACGGCGGCCGCGATCGACGCGGACGGCTGGCTGCACACGGGCGACGTGGGAGTCCTGGACGCCTCGGGCAACCTCCGCATCACGGACCGGATCAAGGACATGTTCATCGTCGGGGGCTTCAACGCCTACCCGGCCGAGATCGAACAGCTCCTCGGCCTCCACCCCGACATCGCGGACGTCGCCGTCATCGGCATCCCGGACCCCCGCCTCGGCGAGGTCGGCAAGGCCTTCGCGGTCCGCCGCCCGGGCTCGACCCTGACGTCGGACGACGTCATCGCCTGGTCACGCCGCGAGATGGCGAACTACAAGGTCCCGAGGGAGGTCGAGTTCGTGGCGGAGCTGCCGCGGAACGCGAGCGGGAAGGTGGTGAAGGGGGAGCTGCGGGCGCGGTAGGAGTGCGACCCGGGGCTCGTCGGCCTGCGCCACGCCGGGGGAGGTCGTCGACCACGGCTCCGGCGACCGGGTCGTGTGCGAGGCGACGCCCGGCGCCCGAACGAGCGGAGGGGCCGGGCATCTGCCCGGCCCCTCCGTTGTGCGGTGGTCCGATCGCGTTGCGCACGGGCCCTGCCCGGACGGATCCCCCCTGGTTCCGCCGGGTGTCCCCCGGGCCCGTGTGCTCCCCCGTCGACCGGACCTCCCTGGTTGGCCCCGGCGGCTCCCCCGAAGTCGCCGCCGCGGCCGTTCCCCGTCGGGAGTGGCTTAGTTGGCCGGCTCGGACGTGATGTGGATGTTGTCGGTCGAGGCGGTGCCGGTGCCGGCGGTGGGCGCCTCGTCAGCGTTCGCGACGTGGATTCCGATCTTCTCGGCGATCGCGGCGCCGTCCTCGCCATCCGTGATGTGGATGTTCTTGGTGGTCACATCAGTGGTCTCGCCACCGGTGATGTGGATGTTGTTGGGGCTGACCGTGTCACTCACTGTGTGCAACCTCTCGCAGAATCGGGTGAGTCGGTGCTGAAGGGCCCGTCCGGCTGTTCCCCCGTGGACTGCCGGACGGGCTCCTTCTGCAGGGCCGCTCACCCTAGTGCGTCCGAGTGAGGGCTTCCTGGGCGACCCGTCTGCCCCCCGACGCGACGGATCGACTGCTTCAGAGCATGTCGGACAGCGATAAACGAACGATGAACGCCCAGGCCAGGGGGATCAGGCAACCGCCGCCGGGTTGAGCAGTACCCGTACAGCCTCGGCCTCGGGGGAGCCGAGGGAGTCGAAGACCTCCAGCGCGTCGCGCCAGCAGACCTCGGCGCGCCCTGTCTGGCCGATGCCGGTGAGGGCGCGGCCGAGGACGGTCAGGACGTTGCCCCGCCTCCACTCGCCGCCGATGCCGCGCAGGACGGTCAGGGCCAGTTCCGCGTTCGACGCGGCCTGCGCGTAGCGCCCTTCCGTGACCTCGGCTTCGGCGAGCCGGTACAGCGTCATCCCCTCCCAGAGTCGCTGACGGCTGTCGCGGAAGACGGAGAGGGCCTCCCTGAGCCGCTCGGCGGCAGCGCCGAACTGACCGCTCTGCGCCAGGGCCATGCCCAGCGCGTAGCGCCCGTTGGCCCCCTTCAGGGCGTGTCCCAGGGCGTCGTACGTGTCCGTGCCCTGCTGGGCCAGGCGCACCGCGCTGTCCGTGCGTCCTGTGATCAGGTGGATGCGGGAGAGGTTGCACAGCGCGCTCGCCTCGCCGGCCAGGTCCTCGCAGCCGCGGAAGTGCTCGATGGCGCGGGCGAAGTGCTGCTCCGCATCGGTGTGGTTGTTCTGGTAGAACGCCATGACGCCCAGGATGTTCGGCGCCCAGCACAGGGGCAGCGGGTCGTCCACGGAGGTGGCCAGCCGCATGGCGGCGTGGGCCTCCTCGTCGGCCTGGGTGAAGCGGCCCGAGACGTGGTGGCCGTACGCGAGGGTGATCGAGGCCCGGCACTCCGCACGGGAGTCACCCGCCCCGCTCGCCGCCTCCCGCAGCACCGTCGCCACCGCCTCGTACTCCTTCGAGTTCGCCCCCGACTCCGCCAGGTCGAGGCTCGCCCACAGCAGGTCCACCCCCCGCCGCAGCGTCCCCGCCGTCGCGGCCGACTGGCGGACCGTCGCCAGGAGGCAGTTCGCTTCCGCGTAGAGCCAGTCCTGGGCCTCGTGGCGGTCCGTGAAGGTGAGGCCCTCGTAGGACGTGGGTTCCAGGTGGTCCACCAGGCGGTCGCCCGGGCGCTCGATGGCGTAGACGCGGGCCGCCGTCGACAGGTAGAAGTCCAGGAGGCGGGAGAGCGCCGCCTCCTTCTCCGACGGGGGCTGTTCGTCGCGGTCCGCGCACGCACGCGCGTAGAGGCGGACCAGGTCGTGGTACCGGTAGCGGCCGGGGGCCGCCGATTCCACCAGGGACGTGTCGACCAGGGCCTCCAGGAGGTCCTCCGTGTCCCACAGGGGGAGGTCCAGGACCGCTGCCGCCGCGGCGAGGGAGATGTCCGGGCCGTCCGCCAGGCCCAGGAGGCGGAAGGCGCGCGCCTGGGCCGGCTCCAGCTGGCCGTAGCCGAGTTCGAAGGTGGCCTTGACCGCCAGGTCGCCCGCCTGGAGCTCGTCCAGGCGGCGACGCTCGTCCGCCAGCTTCGCCGCCAGGACCGAGACCGTCCACGTCCGGCGCGCCGCCAGGCGGGACGCCGCGATGCGGATCGCCAGGGGGAGGAAGCCGCAGGCCGCCACCACGTCCAGGGCGGCATCCCGTTCGGACTGCACCCGCTCCTCGCCCACGATCCTCGTGAACAGCTGGAGCGCCTCCTCCGGGGACATCACGTCCAGGTCCACCAGGTGCGCGCCCGCCAGGTCGACCATGCGGATGCGGCTCGTGACCAGGGCCGCGCAGCCCGCCGTACCGGGGAGCAGGGGGCGGATCTGCGCCGCGTCCCGCGCGTTGTCCAGGAGCACCAGGACCCGGCGGCCGTCCAGCGTCGAGCGGTACAGCGCCGCCCGGTCGTCCAGCGAGTCCGGGATGGCCGAATCCGGTGTGCCGAGGGCCCGCAGGAAGGAGCCGAGGACCGTCTCGGGCGCGGCGGCGCGGTTGCCCGCGCCCTGGAGGTCCACGTACAGCTGGCCGTCCGGGAAGTGCGGCCGCGCCTCGTGGGCGACGTGCACGGCGAGCGTGGTCTTGCCGACGCCGCCGATGCCCGCGAGCGCCGAGACCGCCATGACGTGCCCCTCGGCGGTGGCGAGCCGGGCGCCCAGTTCCCGTACGAAGGCGGCGCGGCCCGTGAAGTCCGGGACGGTCGCCGGGAGCTGGGCCGGGCGGGCCATGGGCGCGGCGGCGGGCGCCGGCTCCTCCACCGGACGGGCGAGTTCCGCGTCGGCCTGGAGGATGCGCTGCTGGAGCCGGGACAGCTCCGGGGTCGGGTCGACGCCCAGCTCGTCGGCGAGGAGCCGGCGGGTGTCGGCGTAGACCGCGAGCGCCTCCGCCTGCCGTCCGCTGCGGTAGAGCGCCAGCATGAGGAGCTCGCGCAGGCGCTCCCGCAGCGGGTGCGCCGCGGTGAGCGCGGTCAGCTCGGAGACGGCCTCCGCGTGCGCGCCGACCTCCAGGTCGATGTCCAGGCGGGTCTCGAGGAGGGTGAGCCGCCACTCCTCCAGGCGGGTCCGCTGCGTCTCGGCGTACGGACCGGGTACGGAGGCGAGCACCTCGCCGTCCCACAGGTCGAGCGCCTCGGCCAGCCGCGCCCGCGCGGCCGTGCGGTCCCCGGCCGCGCGGAGCTTCTCGGCCTCGGCGGCCAGCTCCTGCGCGGCGGTCACGTCGAGCGCGGCGGCGGGGGTACGGAGCGCGTAGCCGCCGGACTCGCTGACCAGGACCTTCGGGTCGAGGGCCTTGCGGAGCCGGGAGGCGTACGTACGGACCGCGGCGAGCGCCTGGGAGGGCGGTTCCTCGCCCCACAGCGCGTCGATCAGCTCGTGCGCGGTGGCGGTGCGGCCGCCGCGCAGGAGCAGCGCGGCGAGCAGGGCGCGCTGCTGCGGGGAGCCGGTGGGGACGGGTTCGCCGTCGCGCCAGGCGCGGACGGGCCCGAGCACGCCGAAGCGGAACCCGCCGCCGGAGGGCTCCTCCGCGAGGGTCGTCTCCTCGGTGCCGGTCTCGGTGCCGGTCGTGGCCTTGTGCTGCTCACCGCCGGGAGCTGCCGTCCTCCGGCCGTTCCGCTGCGCAGGCACGCCGGGTGCGGCCTTGGCGTCGCTCCCGTCCGGGATCCGTGCCGGAACTCGCGGCCCGTTCTCACGGTCCATCGCTCCCCCTGCCCTTACCGCTGGTTTCGCCCAGGACAGTCTGCCTTGTCCGGAGGGGGTCCGTCAGCATCGGGTCGGCCGTTGTGAAGCCGTTGTGAGGCCGCAACCCGGTCGTTCTGAGCCCCACTAGCTGACGGGTCGTCAGATCGGCGCTACCGTGAAAGGCATGGAGACCTTCCCGAAGATCATCTCGGTGGACGACCACACCGTGGAGCCCCCGCACGTCTGGCGGGACCGGCTCCCGTCCCGGTACCGCGACACCGGACCCCGGATCGTCCGCGCCCCCCTCAGGGAAATGACCTTCCTCGGCGGAAAGTTCGCCCCCGTCATGGGACAGAAGGGGGACGAAGGGCCGATCGGCGACTGGTGGGTGTACGAGGATCTGCACAGGCCCCTCACCCGGCTCGACACCGCCGTCGGCTACGACCGGGACGAGATACGCCTCGAAGTCATCACCTACGAGCAGATGCGGCCCGGCTCCCACTCCGTCCCGGACCGGCTCGCCGACATGGACGTCAACCACGTCCAGTCCGCGCTCTGTTTCCCCACCTTCCCCCGCTTCTGCGGGCAGACCTTCACCGAGGCGAGCGACCGCGAGCTCGGGCTGCTCTGCGTCCGCGCCTACAACGACTGGATGGTCGAGGAGTGGTGCGGGCCCGAGGCGCACGGGCGGCTGATCCCGCTCACCCTCATCCCGCTCTGGGACCCCGGGCTCGCCGCCGCCGAGGTCCGCCGCAACGCCGCGCGCGGCGTCAGGGCCGTCGCCTTCTCCGAGATCCCGCCGCACCTCGGGCTCCCCTCCGTCCACACGGACCACTGGGACCCCTTCTTCCGCGCGTGCGACGAGACCGGCACGGTCATCGCGATGCACATCGGCTCCTCCAGCCGGATGCCCTCGACCTCCGCCGACGCACCGCCGGCCGTCGGCTCCACCATCACCTTCGCGAACTGCTGCTTCTCGATGGTCGACTGGCTGATGAGCGGCAAGTTCGAGCGCTTCCCGAACCTGCGGATCATGTACGCGGAGGGGCAGATCGGCTGGATCCCGTACATCCTGGAGCGCGCCGACGTCGTCTGGGAGGAGAACCGCGCCTGGGGCGGCGTCGCCGACAAGGTCACGCGGCCGCCCTCCGAGCTCTTCGCCGGCCACGTCTTCGGCTGCTTCTTCGACGACGCCTTCGGGCTGCGCAACCTCGACGCGATCGGGGCGGGGAACGTCCTGTACGAGACGGACTACCCGCACTCCGACTCCACCTGGCCCAAGTCGAAGGAGGTCGGCGAGGCCCAGATGGGCCACCTGCCGGCGGACGTCGTCGAGCGGATCGTGCGGGGCAACGCGATCGAGCTGTTGGGGCTGACGCCGGAGGGGCTCTGGCGGGCGTAGTCCCATGACCGCGGCCGGGCTCCTCTCCGGAGGGGCCCGGCCGTTTGTCGCCCGAACGGCCCAACGGGACGGCCCCCTGATGGCGGAGTGTCGTGGACTGCGCACAAATGGTAGTCAAGTGTGCGTTTCTTGCACATCACGAGACAGCCAGTGGATGTCCCCCAGGGGACGTTCACGAACGGAGCCTGTGACATGACCCCCGCCCCCCTCCCGCACATCCATTCCGCGGACGACGACATAGAACCGACCACCACAGAGCCCCGCCCGGGTCCGTCCCGCCAGCCGGTTGTCTCCTCTCCCCCGACCCCGACCCCGACCCCGACTCCGGCGCCGACCCCGCCCCTGGCCTCGACGCCGACGGCACCCCGTGTCGTGTCGACGTCCCCCGCCGCCCCGAAGTACCCCGTCGCGGCGAAGTCCCCCGTCGTGTCGGCGGTCCCGCTCGGGGCGGCGTTCCCGCAGACCGCACCGAAGGCCCCGGTCGGCCCGGATTCTCCGGCGGATCCGGAGGCACAGGCCGTGCCCGAGTCCCCGACCGTGCCCGAGTCCCCGACCGCCTCCGAGCCCCCGCAGCCCCAGCCCGCCGCCGAGACGTCCGCCCACGACGAGACCGGTGAAGAAGCGGTCCACACGCTGCTGCGGACCGCGGCGACCGAGCGGCCGGTGGAGGAGGTCGCCGCGCTGGTGGCCCGCCTCCAGGAGACCGGCGAACTCTCCAGCCCCGCGGACGTGGCCCTCCGCGCCGCGGCCGTCACCCGACCCCTGGGCGAAGTGCGCCAGCTGCTCGCCCTCCTCAACGCCTCCGGCTACGACCTCCACCAGGCCGAGACCACGCTGCGCGCCGCGGCGGTGGGCCGTCCGGTCGAGGACGTGGTGCAGCTCGTCGGCATCCTCGGCGCCGACGGCGGCGACTGGCAGTCCACCACGGGCGGCCAGGGCGAGAGCCGTGAACGCATCGGTGGGGAAGCCCCACCGGCCGCCACCGTCACCGCCCCCAAGCGCGTCCGGAGCGCCCCCAAGGGCCGGAAGTCCCCCCTGGACGCCGCGCTGGCCTCGGGCCCCGGCAGCCACACCGCCTCCTCGCCCGCGCTGCGGTCGGCACTGCGCTGGCCCGCCGCGCTCGCGCTCTTCGCCTGCGGCCTCATCCATCTCCCGACGGACCTCTCGGGTCTGCGCTCGGGCGGCGACGCGCAGGCGCTGTCCGTGGTCGTCACCGTGCTCTGCCTGGCGTGCGCGGTGTGGCTCGCGGCCAGGGACACCCTGATCGCCTGGGCCGCCGCCGCGGGTGTCGCCGTCTTCGTCATCGCGCTCCACGGCGTGGCGGGCGTGCGCACCGTCGACCTTCTGAGCGGCAGCCTCGGCACCGCCTTCGCCTGGGCGAAGGCGGTGGCGCTCCTGAGCGCCGTGGGCATCGTCTGCCTGGCCGCCTCGGCCCTGGTGCGCCACGTGCGGGCGACCGGCGCGGCGGACGGCGCCTGACGCGCCGGAGCACGAAGACCGTTCCCCCGCCCGGGCGGCCCCGCGCCGCCCGGGCGGGGGCGTGTCGTGTTCCCGGAGCGCTCCGGTGCGCCCCCACCCCTTGCCTGATGGATCGTCAGGTACGAGCATGGGCCTGCTCGTAGAAGTGACGATCCGTCAGATGCGGGCCGTGTGCCCGGTACAAGGGGGTTTTCATGGTGGTCTACGGCATGCAGCTGCCGGTCCAGTCGCAGAGCACCCTCTACGCCGAGGCCTGGGAGGCGGCTGCGGGTCCGGCGGATCTGGTCGCCATCGCCCGGGCCGCCGAGGCCCACGGCTTCGACTACCTCGCCAGCTGCGACCACGTCGCCATCCCGCGCCGGCTCGCCGGGCCCATGAGCACCGTCTGGTACGACCCGGTGGCCACGCTCTCCTACCTCGCCGCCGCCACCGAGCGGGTCCGGCTCCTCTCGCACGTCGCCGTCGTCGGCCTGCGCCATCCGCTCGTCACGGCCAAGGCGTACGCGACGCTCGACCACCTCTCCGGCGGCCGCCTGGTCCTCGGGGTCGGCGCCGGGCACGTCCAGGAGGAGTTCGAGGCGCTCGGCGTGGACTTCGAGCGGCGCGGCGCCGTGCTCGACGAGACCGTCGACGCGCTGCGGGCGGCCCTCGGGCCCGAGGAGTACCCGGAGCACGTGGGGGAGCGGTTCGCCTTCAAGGACCTCGGGCAGCTGCCCCGGCCCGCCCAGGAGCGGGTGCCGCTCTGGGTGGGCGGCTCCTCGCCGGCCGCCGTGCGCCGGGCCGCGCTCAAGGGCGACGGCTGGCTTCCGCAGGGCGACCCGCGCGACAGGCTCCCCGCGCAGATCGAGAGGCTGCTGCGACTCCGCACGGAGGCCGGGATCGCTGAGCCGGTCACCGTCGGCGCGATCACCGAGGCGCTGTACGTCGGCACGCCCGGCTGGGAGGTCGGCCGGCGCACCCTGAGCGGCCGGCCGGAGGAGCTCGCCGCCTCCCTGCGCGCTTACGGGGAGATGGGCGTGCACCAGATCCAGGTGCGGTTCCGGTCCCGGAGCCGTACCGAACTCATCGACCAGATCGCGGCCTTCGGCACGGAGGTCGCCCCCCATCTCTAGGAAGCAGGGAGTGCGGACATGGGAAAGCTCGACGGGCGGGTCGTCCTCGTCACCGGGGCGGCGCGCGGGCAGGGCGAGCAGGAGGCGAGGCTGTTCGCCGCCGAGGGCGCGAGGGTGGTGCTCGGGGACGTGCTCGACGAGGCGGGCGAGGCGCTGGCCAAGGAGCTGGGGGAGGGCAGGGCGGCGTACGTCCGTCTGGACGTGACGAGCGAGGACGACTGGGCGGCGGCCGTGACGGCGGCGAAGCGGCGGTTCGGGAAGATCGACGGCCTCGTCAACAACGCGGGCATCCTCCGCTTCAACGAGCTGGTCTCGACGCCGCTCGACGAGTTCCAGGCGATCGTGTCCGTGAACCAGACCGGCTGCTTCCTGGGCATCCGCACGGTCGCGCCCGAGATCGCCGCGGCGGGCGGCGGGACGATCGTCAACACCGCCTCGTACACGGGTCTCACCGGCATGGCCGGGGTCGGCGCGTACGCGGCGAGCAAGCACGCCGTCCTCGGTCTGACCCGGGTCGCGGCGCTCGAGCTGGCCGGGAAGGGGATCCGGGTGAACGCCGTGTGCCCGGGCGCGATCGACACCCCCATGAGCAACCCGGAGGGCGTGGACCCGGCCGCCACGGCCGAGCTCTACCGCAAGCTCGTGCCGCTCGGGCGGATCGGGCGGCCGGACGAGGTGGCGGCCCTGGCGCTCTTCCTGACCGGGGCGGACTCGGCGTACATCACGGGCCAGCCGTTCGTGATCGACGGCGGCTGGCTGGCGGGCGTCAGCCTTTTCTGACGTCCCATCAGGTATTGACGCACCTGCACGGCGGTGCGAGAGTCGGGCACATCGATGAATCTGACGGATCGTCAGAAACATGAAAGAGGGCGGTGAACTTCCTTGGAATTCGGGATCTTCGTACAGGGATACGTCGGCAAGCGTGCCGAGACCGATCCCGAGGCCGAGCACAAGGCGCTCATGGAGGAGACCGAGTACGTCATCCAGGCCGACAAGTCCGGCTTCAAGTACGCCTGGGCCTCCGAGCACCACTTCCTGGAGGAGTACTCGCACCTCTCCGCCAACGACGTCTACCTGGGCTACCTCGCCCACGCGACCGACCGGATCCACCTCGGCTCGGGCATCTTCAACCCCCTCGCGCCCGTCAACCACCCGGTCAAGGTCGCCGAGAAGGTCGCCATGCTCGACCACCTCTCCGGCGGCCGCTTCGAGTTCGGCTCCGGGCGCGGGGCGGGCTCCCACGAGATCCTCGGGTTCATGCCGGGCATCACCGACATGAACCACACGAAGGAGATCTGGGAGGAGACCATCGCCGAGTTCCCCAAGATGTGGCTCCAGGACGAGTACGCCGGCTTCCAGGGCAAGCACTGGTCGCTCCCGCCCCGCAAGGTCCTCCCCAAGCCGTACGGGAAGTCCCACCCCGCCATGTGGTACGCGGCCGGCTCCCCGTCCTCGTACGCCATGGCCGGGAAGATGGGCCTCGGCGTCCTCGGCTTCAGCGTCCAGAAGGTCTCCGACATGGAGTGGGTCGTCGAGTCCTACAAGAACGCGATCAAGGAGGCGAAGGCGGTCGGCGACTTCGTCAACGACAACGTGATGGTGACGTCGACGGCGATCTGCGCGGAGACGCACGAGAAGGCGGTCGAGATCGCGGTCGGCGGCGGACTGAACTACCTCCAGTCCCTCCTCTTCCGCTACCACGACACGTTCCCGCGGCCGGAGGGCATCCCGGAGTGGCCCGAGCTGCTGCCCGAGTACTCCGCGGAGATCATCGAACTCCTCATCGCCGAGGAGCTGATGATCTGCGGCGACCCGAGCGAGGTCCTGGCGCAGTGCAAGCGCTGGGAGCAGGCCGGGGCCGACCAGCTGTCCTTCGGCCTCCCGATCGGGATCTCGTACGAGGACACGATGAACTCGATCAAGCTGATCGGGGAGCACGTGATCCCGGAGATCGACACGGACCCGGTCCACCGGACGACCCGGATGAGGCAGTCGGCGGGGTCCTGAGGCGGGCGCACGACGAAGCGCGGGGCGGTGTCTTCCCGGATCGCCGCCCCGTACCTGCCCCGGCCGGAGGCCGTTCCGCGGCGGCCCCGGTCCGGGGCACACCCACGTCCACGGTCACGCACCACAGAGAGGGACCGGCATGCTCGACCACCTGATCAAGGGCGCCACCGTCGTCGACGGCACCGGCGCCCCCGCCCGCGTCGCCGACGTCGGCATACGGGACGGGCGGATCGTCCTCCCCGAACCGGGGGCGACCGCCCGCACCACCGAGGACGCCACCGGCCTCGTCCTCGCCCCCGGCTTCGTCGACCCGCACACCCACTACGACGCCCAGCTCTTCTGGGACCCGTACGCCACCCCGTCCATGAACCACGGCGTCACCACCGTCGCCGGCGGCAACTGCGGGTTCACCCTCGCTCCGCTGCACCCCGACCGCCCCGAGGACGCCGACTACACGCGCCGCATGATGTCGAAGGTCGAGGGCATGGCCCTCAAGGCCCTCGAAGAAGGAGTGGACTGGAGCTGGTCCTCCTTCGCCGAGTACCTGGACGCCCTCGACGGCCGGATCGCCGTCAACGCCGGCTTCATGGTCGGCCACTGCGCCCTGCGCCGGTACGTGATGGGTGCCGACGCCGTCGGCGGACAGCCCACCCCCGAGCAGCTCGCACAGATGGTGACCCTGCTCAAGGAGGCCATGGACGCCGGAGCCTGGGGGCTCTCCACCACCCAGTCCTCCACGCACTCCGACGGCGACGGCGCCCCCGTCGCCTCCCGGCACGCCGGCCCCGCCGAGCTGATCGCCCTCTCCCGGGCCGTCGGCGAGCACGAGGGGACCCAGATCGAGGCGATCCTCGCCGGCTGCCTCGACCAGTTCTCCGACGACGAGATCGACCTGTTCGTCGAGATGACCGCCGCCGCGGGCCGTCCCCTCAACTGGAACGTCCTCACCATCGACGCCGCCGTCCCCGAGCGCGTCCCGCGCCAGCTCGCCGCCTCCGAGCGGGCCCGGAAGTCCGGCGGCCGGATCGTCGCGCTCACGATGCCGATCCTCACCCCCATGAACATGTCCCTCGGCACCTTCTGCGCGCTCAACCTCATCCCGGGCTGGGGCGAGGTCCTCGGCCTGCCCGTCCCCGAGCGGATCGCGAAGCTCCGCGACCCCGGCGTACGGGCGGAGATGCTGCGGCGCGCGGACTCCAGGGAGGCCGGGGTCTTCCGGCGGCTCGCGCACTTCGGCCGGTACGTCATCGGCGACACGTACAGCAGGGAGAACGAGGGCCTCACCGGCCGCGTCGTCGGCGACATCGCCGCCGAGCGCGGCCAGGACCCCTTCCAGGCCCTCGTCGAGATCTGCGCCAACGACGACCTGAGGACCGTCCTGTGGCCGATGCCCAGCGACAACGACCCGGCATCCTGGGCCCTGCGCGCCGGGACCTGGCAGCACGAGGACGTCCTGCTCGGCGGGTCGGACGCGGGCGCGCACCTGGACCGGATGTGCGGAGCCCCGTACACGACCCGCTTCCTCGGCGACTGCCTGCGCGGCCGGAAGCTGGTCCCCCTGGAGCGGGCGGTGAAGATGCTGAGCGACGACCCGGCCCGGCTCTTCGGGCTCCGGGAGCGCGGCCGGATCGCGGAGGGCTTCCACGCCGACCTGGTCCTCTTCGACCCGGAGCGGATCGACGCGGGCCCGGCGACCCTCGTGCACGACCTGCCGGGGGACAGCCCGCGCCTGGACTCGCGCGCGGTCGGGATCGTGTCGGTGCGGGTCAACGGCGTGGAGACGGTACGGGACGACGAGGTGACCGGCGCGATCCCGGGGCGCGTCCTGCGCTCGGGCCGTGACACGAGGACGGTGAGCACGCAGTGACGACTCGGAGCACGAAGACGGAGAAGCTCTTCATCGGCGGGCAGTGGGTCGAGCCCGACGGCGGGCACTACGAGGTCGTCGACCCGGCCTCCGAGGAGGTCGTCGGGCTCGCGCCCGAGGCCTCCCGGGCGCAGGTGTACGAGGCGGCGGCCGCCGCCCGCGAAGCCTTCGCGACCTGGTCCCGCACGAAGCCGGAGGAGCGGGCGGCGATCCTCGACCGGGCCGCGGACCTGATGGCCCGGGACGCCGAGGCGAACACGCTCCTCGCCCGCGCCGAGACCGGCGCCACCACCGGCACCGCGCGCGGGATGCAGGTCGCGGTCGGCGCCTCCCGTTTCCGCCGGTACGCGCGCGGGGCGATGGAACCGGTCGAGCAGGCACTGCCCCCGCAGATCAACGAGGCCGGCCCGATGGGGAAGGCCGGGGTGTTCGGCGCGGTGGCGGTGCGGCGCCCGGTCGGCGTCGTCACCTGCATCACCTCGTACAACAACCCCTGGGCCAACCCGGCGGGCAAGATCGCCCCGGCGCTCGCGATGGGCAACACGGTCGTGGTGAAGCCCGCCCCGCAGGACCCGCTCTCCGTGTACGCGATGACCCGGGCCCTGGAGGAGGCCGGGGTCCCGGCGGGCGTGGTGAACGTCGTCACGGGCTCCGCGCAGGCGGTCGGCGAGGCGGCCGTCGACTCCCCGGACGTCGACATGGTCTCCTTCACCGGCTCCACGGCCGTCGGGCAGGCGATCGGCGAGGTCTGCGGCCGCTCGCTCAAGCGGCAGCTGATGGAGCTGGGCGGGAAGGGCGCCGCGCTCGTCTTCGACGACGCCGACCTGGACTCGGCGGTGATGGGGATCGGCACGACCTTCGCCTTCTACAGCGGCCAGATCTGCACCGCTCCCACCCGGGTCCTCGCCCAGCGCGGGATCCACGACCGTCTGATCGAGAAGCTGACCGGCTACCTGGCCTTCATGAAGGTGGGGGACCCGGCGGAGAAGGGGACGGTCGTCGGCCCGGTGATCTCGGCGGCCCACCGCGACCGGGTGGAGTCGTACATCGACCTGGGCAGGAAGCAAGGGGCCCGGGTGGTCGCGGGCGGTGAGCGTCCGGACTTCGCGAAGGGCTTCTACGTGGCCCCGACGCTGCTCGCCGACTGCACCAACGAGATGCGGGTGGTGCGCGAGGAGATCTTCGGCCCGGTCGTCGTGGTCGTCCCCTTCGACGACGAGGAGGAGGGGATCGCGCTCGCGAACGACAGCGACTACGGCCTGATCGACTACGTGTGGTCGGGCGACGTGGCCCGCGCCTTCCGCGTCGCGGCCCGGCTGCGGGCCGGCGGGGTGGGCGTGAACACGATCGGCCGGAACATGGAGGCGCCGTTCGGCGGCTTCAAGAAGAGCGGTGTCGGACGGGACGTGGGCTCGTACGCGCTGCACGCGTACAGCGAGCTCCAGGCGGTCGTCTGGCCGGGGTGACGGCCGGGGGACGACCGGGGTGAGAACCGTCTCGAAAATTTCATGGGAAATTTTCAAACCGGACATTCAGGACACTGCTGCGGTTCCCGCATATCGGACACTCGCCACCGGACCTGTCGGTTGACCGACCCGTCCGGTTGGTCGATCTTTCAATCAATGGTGAGTGTCCGGTTCGACCCGCGCAATACAAGGCGATGATCGATCAAATGAGCGGAGTCCGATCCTCCGGATATGGAAACCGCAGCATTTAACGTCGAGTTCATGACTCAGGTGGACGTACGGCCGCAGGCCGGAGACACGGCAAGGGGCAACGGCGCCCCGGACGACACCTCCGGTGTGCGCGGCAAGGGCCTCGGCGGCAACTCCGTGGGCCTCCTCGGCAGCGCCGTCATCGGCATCTCGACCGTCGCCCCCGTCTACTGCCTGACCTCCACGCTCGGCTCCACCGCCGGCGAGGTCGGCCTGCAGATGCCCGCCGTCTTCCTCGCGGGCTTCCTGCCGATGCTGCTCGTCGCGTTCGCGTACCGCGAGCTCAACAAGCGCATGCCCGACTGCGGCACCTCCTTCACCTGGACCGTGAAGGCCTTCGGCCCCAAGGTCGGCTGGATGTGCGGCTGGGGCCTCGTCATCGCGACGATCATCGTGCTGTCCAACCTGGCCGGCGTCGCGACCTCGTACTTCTGGCTGCTCGCCGGGGAGATCAGCGGCAACCCCTCGATCGCCGCCCTGGACGACAACAAGGCCGTCCACATCCTCACCTGCCTCACCCTGATCGCCGCCGCGACCGCGATCAGCTACCGCGGCATGACCGCCACCAAGGGCGTGCAGTACACCCTCGTCGGCCTCCAGCTGGCCGTCCTCGCGGTCTTCGTCGTCATGGCCTTCTCGAAGGCCGGCTCGGTCGACTTCCCGACCGGGGCGAGCTTCTCCTGGTCCTGGCTGAACCCGTTCTCCGTCGGCTCCTTCGCGGCCTTCACCGCCGGCCTCTCGCTGTCGATCTTCATGTACTGGGGCTGGGACACCTGCCTCACGGCCAACGAGGAGACCACCGACAGCGACAAGACCCCGGGCCGCGCCGCGCTCATCTCGATGGTCGTCCTGGTCGGCTCCTACCTGGCCACCGGCGTCGCCGCCCAGATGGTCGTCGGCTCCGGCGACAAGGGCCTCGGCCTCGCCAACCCGGAGACCTCCGACAACGTCTTCGCCGCCCTCGCGGGCCCCGTCATGGGCCCCGTCCTCGGCATCGCGCTCTTCGTCGCCGTCCTCGCCTCCGCCGCCGCGAGCCTGCAGACCACCTTCATCCCGGTCGCCCGCACGGTCCTCGCCATGTCCAGCTACGAGGCGCTGCCGCCGTCCTTCGCCCGGGTCCACCCCGTCTTCAAGGTCCCCGGCAAGGCCACGATCGTGGCAGGCGTCGCCACCGGCGTCTTCTACACCGTGATGACCCTGGTCAGCGAGAACGTCCTGGTCGACACCATCTACGCGCTCGGCCTCATGATCTGCTTCTACTACGCGCTGACCGCCTTCGCCTGCGTCTGGTTCTTCCGCGCCGAGCTCTTCACCTCCGTCCGCGACCTCGCCTTCAAGGGCGTGATCCCGTTCCTCGGCGGCCTGATGCTCACCGCCGTCTTCGGCAAGACGCTCTACGACATGTGGGACCCGGCGTACGGCTCCGGCTCCGCGGTCCTCGGCGTCGGCTCGGTCTTCGTGATCGGCGTCGGGCTGCTGCTCCTCGGCGTGGTGATCATGCTGGTCATGCAGCGCCGGAGCCCCGCGTTCTTCCGCGGCGAGGTCCTGACGAAGGAGACCCCGTCGATGGTGATCGCCGACTGACGCCCTGCCGGGGCGTCCGAGAAACGCGAAGGTGGCGGCCCGTGGGGGGTCCGCCACCTTCGTCTTTTTCGTACCTGTCAGTGATGCCCGGGCAGCAGCCGCTCCACCGCCGCGTTGGCGGGCGGCAGGTTCGGCGTGCCGGCGGGCTTCGCCTTGGGGGTCAGGACGCCGCTGAGCGGGACGACCGAGGGAAGGTTCATGCCGCCGGTGTCGGCGGACGCGGTCCCGGCGGCCGCGCCGGCGGCACCGGCGGCGGCGAAGACGGTCAGGGCGGCTGCGGTGAGGATCCTCTTCATGCCCGCACCAACGCGGACGGCAGGGGTCCGGTTACGACTACCAGGTCCCGCCGGCCGGCTGCCGGGTCGTCGCGTTGAGCCGGTTGAAGAGGTTGCTGACGCCGATCCACAGCACGATCTGGGCCAGCTGCTTCTCGTCGTAGTGCCGGGCCGCCTCGTCCCACACCTCGTCCGGCACGGCGTCCGGGCGGTCCGCGAGCCGGGTCGCGTACTCGGCGAGGGCCAGCGCCGCGCGCTCCGCCTCCGTGAAGTACGGCGTCTCCCGCCAGGCCGCGACGGCGTGCAGCCGCTCGTCCGTCTCGCCCTCCTTCTGCGCCATGAGGGCCCCGCCGACCACGCAGTACCCGCAGCCGTTGATCTGGCTCACCCGGAGGTGGACCAGGCCCAGGGTGGTGCCGGGCACGTCGCCGCCCGACTGGACGGCCTTGATCAGCTGGAAGATCGCCGGACCGGCGTCGGGCAGGACGGTGGCGGGGTTGGGCATGCGTGCGGACACGGAGGGCTCCTTAGGATGCGTACATGTACGGGGAAACGAACTGGGCGCTGCGGCCCGGCCGCGCGGAGGACGTCGAGCCGATCGCCGAGCTGCGGGCCGAGGTCATGCGCGAGGACCTGGTGCGCCTCGGCCGCTACGACGAGCACCGGGTGCGCCAGCGACTCCGGGACGGCTTCTCGCCGGAGCACACCTCGGTGATCGAGGTGGAC
This sequence comes from Streptomyces sp. NPDC002463, assembly GCF_042889835.1. Taxonomy (NCBI): domain Bacteria; kingdom Bacillati; phylum Actinomycetota; class Actinomycetes; order Kitasatosporales; family Streptomycetaceae; genus Streptomyces; species Streptomyces sp. NPDC002463. The sequence continues at coordinate 3,380 of NZ_JBIARL010000042.1, read as the reverse complement.
GGCGCCCTCGCCGGGTGCGTCACGGTGCGCCCGTACGAGGAGGGCGAAGGGCTCTGGCTGGAGCACTTCTACCTGGCCCCCTCGACCCGGGGCCGGGGCCTCGGGACGGCGGTGCTGCGCGGCCTGCTCGACCGGGCCGACGCGGCGGGCGTACCCGTCCGGCTCGTGGTCCTGCAGGGAAGCGCGGCCCGCCGTCTCTACGAGAGGGAGGGGTTCGGGCTCGAGTCCGAGGACCCGGTGGACGTGCTGATGGTCAGAACCCCACGCCGGCCGGCTGCCGCACGGTGACGTTGATCCGGTTGAACAGGTTGGTGACGGCGACCATCAGCACGATCGCGGCGAGCTGCTTCTCGTCGAAGTGGTCGGCGGCCTCGTCCCACACCTCGTCCGGCACGGCGTCCGAGACGTCGGCGAGCCGGGTCGCCGCCTCCGCGAGGGCGAGGGCCGCGCGCTCCTCGTCGGAGAAGTACGGCGCCTCGCGCCAGGCGGCGACGGCGAACAGCTTCTCGTCGCTGACGCCGTTCTTCCTGGCGCTCTTGGCGCCGTAGTCGACGCAGAAGCCGCAGCTGTTGATCTGGCTGGCCCGCAGGTGCACCAGCTCGAGGATCGACTCGTCGACGCCGCCCCGACGGGTGGCCTTGACCAGGTTCTGGATCGCCGGAGCGGCGTCGGCCAGGAGGTAGGCGGGGTTCGTCATGCGGGCCTGGGGCGTGTGCGCCATGGTGACTGCTCCTCGGTTCGGTTCGCTTCGTGCGTCGCTTTCACTGCACTGACGGAGCGCGCGCCGAGGATGTGACACGGCCGGAGAAGTTTTTCGAGATTTTCTTCCGGACCCGGGACCGAGCAGCTGCGATCAGGCCTCCGCGATGAGGGCGGTCGCGACGGTGCGGAAGCCGAGCCGGCCGTAGAGGCGGGCCACGTCCGCGTCCGAGGCCGTGAGGAACACGAGCTCCGTGCCGTGGGCGCGGGCGTCCGCGACGAGGGCGGCCGTGACCGCGAGCCCGAGGCCCCTGCGCCGCGCCGCCGGGACGGTGCCGACGCCGACGACCTCGGAGACGGCCCCGACGGGCTGGTGCTGGCCGGCCGCGAGGACGTCCCCCGAGCCGTCGAGGGCTGCCGCGAGCCGGGTCCAGCCCGCCGTGATCCGGTCGGCGACCCGCGTGGTGGTGCCGGGCTGCGGCTCCGCCTCGAAGGCGGCGTACGGGGCGGCGACGGCGCCCTCCAGGGCCGGGTCGTCGGCGCCCACCATCCGTACGGTGAAGCCCTCGGGCTCCGGTACGGCGAGCGGCGCGCCCTCCAGGACCATCAGCGGGTGCTCGTGCACGGTGAGCCCGGTCGCCTCCACGGCGGCCCGCAGCCCCGGCGTCGTCTCGGCGACCCACTCGAAGGCCTCGGGCACGCCCAGCTCCCGCTGCCGGGCCCGCACCTTCTCCACGTCCCCGGCGGACACCTCGCCCTCGTGCCCGAGCGCCGGGCGGGCGTAGTACGGCCAGCCCTGTCCCTCCTGCACGAAGAGGGTCAGCGGCCCGAAGTCCTCGGCGCGGGCGGAGGAACGGGGGACGGAGTCGTAGTACGTCTCGATTCGTTTCAGCACCCGGACACGGTAGGGGGCGGTGCGGGAAGCCGCAGGCGGTTTTCCAACGGGCCGGCAGGAACCGGGCGGTGGCGTCTCCCGTCCCACAGCGCGACCGTGGAAGAAGGGGGAGCCATGAGCCGCACGACGTACACCTGCCCGGGCTGCGACCGCGACGACCGGGTGCAGGCCGTGCCCGCCGTGTACCTCGCGGGCCGGGACGCGGTCACCAGCCGGGAGCGGAACCGCGACGGGGACATGCGGACCGTGACGCGGACGGTGACGACCGGACTCTCGGACGCGCTCGCGCCGGTGCCGGAGTCGCCGACGCACGCGATCGGCTGCGTCGGCATCGTCGCCGGGTTCGTCTGCGTCGGCACCTTCCTCGTCGGGGTCCTCGCGGGCAAGTGGTTCAGGGACGACCCCGAGCCCGTGCCGGACTTCACGCAGTTCGGGCCGCCGCCGTCGCCTCATCTCGGCCCTGACCTGGGGTTCCTGGGCTGGATCTCGACCCTCGCCCTGGTCGTCACCGTCCTGGTCGTCGTCGAGCTGCGGCGACGCAAGGCCGCCTTCGCCCGCCTGACGCGCGGACGGCACCGCGCGGAGGAACTCTGGTCGCACGGCTGGTACTGCCACCGCTGCGGCACGGTCCACTTCGAGGGCGTCCCCGGCGAGGACCGGACCCCGCTCACGCTCCAGCGCTTCCGGGAGAGGGTCTGGGAGCACGGCGGGTACGGGGACCTGGCGGCGGTGCAGCGGGCGGTGGACCCGGCGCGTTCCTGACGACCGGCCCCTCGTACCCCTCGGAATTCCGCGCCGCACCCCCTACCGTGCGGCTATGCGGATCTCGACCACGATCTTCCTGACCGACGAGACCATCAGCCCGGTGCGGCTCGCGCGCGAGCTGGAGCAGCGCGGCTTCGCGGGGCTCTACCTCCCCGAGCACACCCACATCCCCGTCTCCCGTGACACGCCCTACCCGGCGGGCGGGGAGCTGCCCCGGGAGTACGCCCGGACGCTCGACCCGTTCGTGGCCCTGGGGCAGGCCGCGGCGGTCACCGAGACGCTCGGCCTCGGCACGGGCATCACCCTGATCACCCAGCACGATCCGATCGGGCTGGCGAAGCAGGTCGCCACGCTCGACCACCTCTCCGGGGGCCGGTTCACGCTGGGCGTCGGCTTCGGCTGGAACCGGGAGGAGGCCGCGGACCACGGCGTCGACTGGTCCACCCGCCGGGAGCTCGGCCGCGAACGCCTGGACCTGATGCGGGCCCTGTGGGCGCCCGAACCGACGGCGTACGCGGGGGAGTCCGGGGTCTCGGTACGCGCCTCGGAGGTCTGGCCCAAGCCGGCGGGCGGTGCGCCGCGCATCCTCCTGGGCGGGGCGGCGGGCCCGAAGCTGTTCGCGCAGATCGCGGCGCAGACGGACGGCTGGATGCCGATCGGCGGCCGCGGCCTGACGGAGTCCCTCCCGGTCCTCCGCGAGGCCTGGGAGAAGGCGGGCCGCACCCCCGAGACCCTCCAACTGGTCCCGTACGCGGTCCTCCCGAACCCGGGCAAGCTGGCCCACTACGAGGAACTGGGCTGCGAGGAGGTGGTCCTCCAGCTGCCACCGGGGGACGAGGCGGAGGTCCTGGGCGTGCTGGACGCGTACGCGCGGTACCTCTGAGGCCTCCGTGGGGGCGATCGTCCCGCCCTGCGGGGCGATCGCCCCCCCCGGGAGCCGGGGCCCCGCCCCCCCGGATGCTCCGGTGATGACCGCACCCCCCGCCCGACCACCCCCCCCCCACCCCCAGCGCCCCCCCCC
>NZ_JBIARL010000041.1:0-37841 GCF_042889835.1 Streptomyces sp. NPDC002463 | reverse complement strand
TCCGCGACCGAGAGGCCAGCTTGGCCTGGTGACGCTCATGCCGTAACGGGCCCAATTCGGCGATGAGTTCAGCGATCACATCGGCCGACAGCCCCGTGATCCGGCGATTGACGACGATCGCTGCACGAGTCACGGTTCCCACCACCCGACCATGATCAACCATCCGGGGCTCGACGCCTCACCGCTTACCGTGCACGAGCTCGTTAGCATCACTATCCGTGAGCCTCCACGGAAAGTGGACCAGGGCCCGTTCTCATCGACGAAGCCACCCGGAGAAGCATTCTGCTGGTCAACATCCTCACTGCGTTCGTGTTCGGCCTGACCACGATCACCTCGGCCGTCCTCTCCGACCGCATGGGGCGACGCCGAGTCCTCATCGCAGGAACCGTGTTCGGTATCGCCGCAGGCCTGCTGGCCTTCCAGATCATGCAGCCGGGCAGCGCAGCGTCCTTCTTCGCCGGCGTCAGCATTCTGATGATCGCCCTGGGCATCCCCTACGGCCCCGCCGCCGCATACCTGCCCGAACTGTTCAAGACCCGCTACCGCTACACCGGCACAGGTATGGGATACAACCTCGCCGGGATCCTTGGCGGCGGTGCGCCGCTCCTGCTCGCCCCGCCTCTGGCCGAACGCTACGGCGGAATGGGAGTCGCCTGGTACCTGTCGGCACTCGGCGTCATCAGCACCCTGTACCTGCTGCGCCTGAAGGAGACACGCGGCGTGCAGATCGAGATCCCCGAAGCCACAGCGGCCGAACCCGCTTGATCTGACGACAGGCGCGGCCGCCCGGTGTTGCCTGCCTGGCCGTCCACTCCGGCTTGGGCGTTGGGCAACGCCCATGCCCGTGACCGGCTGGTTCGCAGAATCGTCGTTGGTGCCGCGCCGCCGTCGCTCTCCCTGAGTACATCTGTCCGATGCCCGTTCCTGCAGGCGGCCACGTAGTTCAGCGAGAGCCTGTACAGGCCTTCCAGGGCACCGCCCGGGTAGGGATATAGGCCACGACAGTGGTGCGGACCTCCTCGGCGCGGCATACACCGCTCAGAGATCGTCGATGATCCGGCCGAGGAAGTCTGAGCACGCCAGCAGGGAGAGCCAGGACCCCACGTGGTGCTGCCGGGTCAGGGGTGGGAGACGGCTTCGGTGAGGCGGTCGGCTGCGTCGACGGCGGCCTTTGCGAGCCGGGCGCCGGGGTGTCGGGTGAGGCGTTGGATCGGGCCGGTGACCGTGACGGCGGCCACGACACGGTGGGACGAGTTGCGGACCGGTGCCGAGACGGAGGCCATGCCGGGTTCGCGCTCTCCGATCGACTGGGCCCAGCCCCGGCGCCGTACGCCGCTGAGAGCGGTGGCCGTGAAGCGAGCACCCTGCAGACCTTCGTAGAAGCGCTCGGGTTCCTCCCAGGCCAGCAGGACCTGGGCGGCGGAGCCGACCTTCAGGGGGAGCGTGGACCCCACCGGCACGATGTCGCGCAGGCCGGAGGTCCGCTCGGCGGCGGCGATGCAGACGCGCATCTCGCCCTGGCGCCGGTAGAGCTGCGCACTCTCGCCGGTGGCGTCCCGGAGGGAGGTGAGAACCGGGCCGGCCGCGGCCAGCAGGCAGTCCTCGCCCGCGGCGGCCGAGAGCTCGCCGAGTCGAGGGCCGAGGACGAAGCGACCCTGCAGGTCCCTGCCGACCAGGCGGTGGCGTTCGAGTGCGAGGGCGAGTCGGTGGGCCGTGGGCCGCGACAAGCCGGTGGAGGCGACCAGCCCCGCCAGAGTGGCCGGGCCCGACGCCAGCGCGCCGAGGATCACTGCGGCCTTGTCGAGGACGCCAACACCACTAGAAATATCCGAAATGTCCATGAAGGGGGTACTCCAGTCTCGGTCCGCGAGCCGAGGCCCGCGGTGACCTCACCCAGGGGAGGGCAGGGATGATCAGCGGGAAAGGACCGAAGCGGTCGGCCGATATGCCGCGGCGATCACGAGATGGGTACGCGGAAAGCCCGGGGCGGACAGAGCCGGGGCGAAAGGCAGCACAGAGAGCACCGTGTCTCCTCATCTTTTCCCGCGCCACGTTGGCGCGGGCCGGAGTTGGCACTGATCCCGACGGCGCGGCGCGAACATGGAACGCCGAGTCGATCGGGGAGTTGCCGGGGCTTCGTAGGGCCGGTCCCTCCACCCCTCTGGATGATTCGCGGGGAACCATACAAGACTTTCGGGGCTACCTGCCAATGGCTTCCTGCCGGGAGGGCGGCAGATCAGGCCGGCTGTGACACAGCCGCAGGGCGAACCGAATCCGGACGGGATCGCGGGAGCGAGGTGGGCCAAGAGACCCCGGACGGTCGTGCCGGCCCGCTACGAGGCAGCCAAATTGGCCGGGGGACTGTAAATCGTTCGGGGCATCCTCCATGATCGGGAGTTACGCCGAACGATTCAGTCCCCCTGCGGCGAGTCCGACCAGGACTCAGCCGGCCGCCGACACCAGGCCCGCTTCGTAGGCGGCGATGACGAGCTGGATCCGGTCGCGGGCGTCGAGCTTGGTCAGGAGCCGGGCCACATGGGTCTTGACGGTGGCGGGGCCGATGAAGAGTTCGGCGGCGATCTCGTGGTTGGACATGCCGCGTCCGACCAGGGTCAGTACCTCGCGTTCCCGCCCCGTGATGCCGTCGACCTGCCGGCCCCGTGACGGGAACGGTCCGGTTGGTCGACGGCCGGCGGAGGCCGGGGGCCGTCCGGCGAACTCCTGGATGAGGCGGCGGGTGACGCTCGGCGCGATCAGCGCGTCACCGGCGGCGACCACCCGGATCGCCGCGATGATGTCGACCAGCGCCATGTCCTTGACGAGGAACCCGCTCGCACCCGCGCGGAGCGAGGCGTAGACGTTGTCGTCGTCGTCGAAGGTGGTCAGGACGACGACGCGCGCCGTGTCGGATCGTTCCGTGATGAGCCGGGTGGCTTCGATGCCGTCCATACCCGGCATGCGGATGTCCATCACCACGACGTCGGGTCCGAGGTCCGCAGCGAGCTCGACCGCCTCCGCGCCCGTGCCGGCCATCCCCACGACGTCGAGGTCCGGGATGTCGGCGATGACCATGGCGAGGCCGGTGCGCACGAGTTCCTGGTCGTCGGCGAGCACGATACGGATCGTCATGCCGGCAGCCTAGCCGTGACTCTGAAGCCGCCTTCGGGCCTGGACCCGGCGCTGAACCGGCCGTTCAGCAGGGCGACCCGCTCGCGCATCCCCGAGATTCCGTGACCGGTCCCCGCACCACCCGTCCGCACCGCACCGCGTCCCCCGTCGTCCACGACGTCGATGGCCAGTTCCCCGTCGCGGTACTCCACGGACACGCGGCAGTGGCCGCTGCCCGAATGGCGCACCACGTTGGTGACCGACTCCTGGATGATCCGGAAGGCGGCCAGGTCGGTCTCCGGATGCAGGGGACGCCGCCGTCCCAGCCAGCACACCTCGACGCGTACCCCGGCGTCGGCCGTCGTCTCCGCGAGCCGGTCGACGGCCTCCAGGCCCGCCGGTGCGGCGGCCCTCCCCGGACCCGCCTCCGCCTCGTCCGCCTCCGTCTGGCGCAGCGCGCCGAGCATGCGCCGCAGGCCTGCCAGCGTCTCGCGGCTGGAGGCCTCGATGGCGTGCAGAGCCTTGCGCGCGCCGTCCGGCTGGGTGTCGATGACGAGGCTCGCGGCGCCGGCCTGGATCGCGATGACGCCGATGTTGTGGGCGACCATGTCGTGCAGTTCCCTGGCGATCCGCAGCCGCTCGGCGACCACCGCCCGGGCCGCCGCCTCCGCGTGCAGGGCCTCTCCGTGTTCCCGCCGCTGGCGGATCGAGTGGCCGATCAGCCAGGCGAGGACGACGGTCAGCACGGCGGCCGACACCTCGGACAGGACGTCGCCGACCGTCTCGTTCCCCTGAGACCCGACCAGCCAACCGCCCACGAACGTACCGGTCCAGACGGCGGTCACGGCGCCGGCGGCCGCGATCCCCGTCCGGCGCGACCTGGTGGCCGCGATCCAGCAGATCAGCACGTCCATGGCGGGGAACAGAGGCCAGGTCCGCCCCGTGAGCACCATGACGGCGATCGACTCGGCGAGCATCAGCCCCAGCACGGGCAAGGGGTGGCGGCGAGCCACTCCGACCGGCGACGCCATGAGAGCGGCCACTCCCGCGCCGGCCCAGAGCCCCCAGCGCAGGAGGGGCTGCGGAGAGAGGTGGAAGAAGGCGTTCATCCCGGTGAACAGGACCAGCGCGAACAGGGCGGCCGCGCCCCGGGCGACCGCCGTCCGGGCCTGGGGCGACATCCGTCTCAGCAGCGGGAGCCGCGGCGTTCTTCGATCCACCGGCCGATCGTAGCCAGCCCGTCCACGGCCGGGCGTCCGCCCAGGAGCGTACGCCCGGGAGGGGACGCGTCCGGTCACGGGCGGTCCGCCCGTGACCGGACGCCGTACCGGGTCCGCCCGGGGCACCGTTGGCCGGGTGATCGACATCAATCAACTCACCAAGCGCTACGGCGGCGTCCTGGCCGTCGACGGCCTGACCTTCACCGTGCGCCCCGGGCAGGTGACCGGGTTCCTGGGCCCCAACGGCGCGGGCAAGAGCACCACACTGCGCGTGCTGCTGGGCCTCAACTCCCCCACGAGCGGCAGCGCCACCATCGACGGCCGTCCGTTCCGCGGGTTCGGCACCGGACTGCGCCGCGTCGGCGCCCTGCTGGACGCGAACGACGTCCACAAGGGACGCACGGCAACCGCGCACCTGGCCGCACTGGCCCGCAGCAACGGCCTGGCCCGGCGCCGCGTCCGGGACGTCCTGGAGACGGTCGGCCTGGGCGAGGCCGGGCACCGGCGGATCGGCGGCTTCTCCCTCGGCATGCGGCAGCGCCTCGGCATCGCCTCCGCCCTGCTCGGCGACCCGCCCGTCCTGCTGTTCGACGAGCCGGTCAACGGCCTCGACCCCGAGGGCATCCGGTGGGCGCGGGAGCTGTTCCGCCGTCTGGCCGCCGAGGGGCGGACCGTGTTCGTCTCCAGCCATCTGATGAGCGAGATGGCGAACACCGCCGACCACCTGATCGTCATCGGGGGCGGCAGGCTGATCGCCGACGAGCCGGTCGGGGACTTCGCCGCCCGTGCCGCTCACGCCGGCGTCACCGTCCGCACGCCCGCCCCGGACGCCCTGGCCGACGTCCTGCGCGCGGCCGGCGCGTCGGTGCTCGCGGGACCCCGGGGCACCCTCAAGGTCACCGGCCTGACCACCGACCGCGTCAACGCCCTCGCCTTCACGCACCGCGTGATGGTCCACGAGGTCACCGCCCACGGCGGATCGCTGGAAGACGCGTTCATGCAGCTCACCGCCGACAGTGTCCAGTACCGTGCCGGAGACCCCCGATGACCGCACTCACCACCTCACCCGGACTCACCGCCCGGACCACGCCCCGCTGGCGCGATCTGCTCGGCGCCGAATGGATCAAGCTCCGGTCGCTGCGCTCGACCTCGATCGTGCTGGTCGGCACCGTCCTCCTCGCCTGGTACGTCGCCTACGACGGCGCCCACCAGGCCTACACCGCCTGGCCCGGCTTCGAGGAGGACTTCAGACGGATCTTCGACCCCGGACACGAGACCCTCTACCCGCCGGCGTATCTCCTGCTCATGACCGTCGCCGGCGTGATCGGCGCGCAGACCGTGGTCGGCGAGCACGCCAATGGGCTGATCCGTACGACGTTCATCGCCGTGCCCGCTCGCAGCCGCGTGGTGCTGGCCAAGGCCGCCGTCGTCGCAGCGGTGCTGGCGTTCACCGGCCTGCTGGTGGGCGTCGGCTCCTGGGCCATCGCCATGGCCGTCTCCTCGGACCGGATCACCGCGTTCGACTGGAGCACCCCCGGTCTGCCGGGCCTCCTCGCGGCCGTCGCGATCACGTTCCCGGTGTCCGGCCTGATCGGCATGGCCGTCGGCACGCTCGTCCGCAATGGTCCGGCCACCGTCTTCGTCCTCTTCGTCAACTTCATGATCGTGCCGATGGGCCTGCTGGCGCCCGACGACAGGGTCCTGCACACCGGGAACCTCTTCGAGCAGCTGAGCAACGCCCTGCCGTTCTCCGCGTTCCTCCAGCTCACCCACCTCGGCACCGGGCACATCATGGGCCACCATCCGTCCGACACGGAGGCGTGGATCGCGCTCCCGGCCTGGTCCGTCGCTGCCTGCGCCGTCGCGGTGACGGCCCTCCGCCACCGCGACGTATGAGCACACAGAGCCTCGCAGATCCGTCAACGGGCGGCTGGGTCCTGGGCGGCGACGTGCCCGCCCGATCGACACGCCCGTGACGCACCGCCCCCTTCGGCGACCGGTCTACCCTTACGCCGCGGCATGGAACGAAACTGAGTATCTCGACTACCTGCGGTCCGAGCGGCGTGGCTACGCATGGGTAATGCAGCATCACGGCGGGCTGGCGCCGGAGGAGGCGAGGGAGGCTGTCCTGGTGCATTACCCATACGAGTCGGCTGAGGCATCGTTCCGCGGGCTGATCTTTCACGACGAGGCATGGCACTGGGCAATGCTGTCGATCCACGGCGATCGGTACGTAGTGGAACACCCCGAGCTGGTTCATCCGTCACCTGACTACCCAGCCCTTGAGTAGCCAATCGACGAACCCATTCGAACATCGAGGTAACGCTCCGCGACCGCTCCCCGGGATCTGTGCCAAAACCGGTTCTCGTGCGCATAGCCACGCGGGGATGGTCCCGCCCCCGGCCGGCCCGGTGGTTCGACCATGTCCTGCTCCCCGTACGTGCGGGGATGGCTCCGGCAAGGCGGTTCGTGTTGTTCAGTCCTGACGGGTGCCGTGGATGATGCGGTCGGTGATGGCCGTGGCGTGTTCTGGGTGTTTGTCCAGCCATGTGCGGAGGCGGTCCTGTACGGCCTCGGCGACGCTGACGCGTACTGCGGTGCCGGCCAGCATGCCGCGCGTGGAGCCGGAGAACTCGGGCCGGTCCGGTTTCACCGACACGACCGCCGTCAGACCGTCGCCGATCTGGGCGGCGCTGAGATCGGGCGCTGCCTCCGCGAGGAGCCGGCACTCCCGCAGGTACGCGTTGACCGCGGCCGCCACCCCGTCGCGGAACCCTGTCACGTGCGTGCCGCCGTGGGGTGTGGGCTCGCTGTTGGCGTAGCTGTGGAGCCTTTCCTCGGTCGCGGTAGTCCTTCCAGGAGAAGCTCTTGCGTGCGCCTTTGAGGAGAAGGTGGGTGCGGGGCCGGTGGATGAGACGGCTTTTCTCGCCGGGTTTGTAGCAGCACAGCGCGGCGACCGAGGTCCGGCGGCGGGCCCTGCCACGGACGCGGATGACGGGCGTGTGCCCGCGTCGGCCCCAGGTACGGGCCCGGGGCGGCGTCATGGAGAAGCCGGCTTCGTCCTCGAAGACGATCCAGGCGCCACATGCCGCCGCGAGGCTTTTACCCGCGGCCACACCTCCTTCTTCCACAGCTCCACCGCGTGCTCGTCACGCTCGAGTGCTCTGCGGACTGGCGCCTGCCAGGACCAGCCGTGCCGTTTGAGCAGCCGCCACACCGTCGCCACCGACAGGCTCACCCGCAGCTGCCGGCGGATCACCGCCTGGACCCGGGCCAGAGTCCGGCGTTCGTCTTCGAAGCCGTGAGCTGCAGGTCCCTTTCCGAGTTCTTCCTCGAGTACGGCGAACTGGGCGTCGCTGATGGTCGGGGAGTTCGCCGGACCTGCAGAGCGCAGGCCTTCCAGTCCGCCCTCGCGCCGGGCACGGCGCCGGCGTTCCACCGACCGCACACTCACCCGCAGGTCCCTCGCGATCACCGCGGTCTTCTCACCCGTCGCGAACCTCTGGCCGGCCTGAAGCCGGATCCCCTCACGAAACGCCCGACGCTCAGCGGTCAGGCCCCATCCTCCGGATACTTCATCCCACCGGCATACCGCGGGGATCATGAACCGTCACCACCCGACGACAACCCGAAAACCTCAGTAACCGGTCTCTGACCCACATCGCCGTCGTACCGCCCGGGTTGCTCGCCCGCGCTATCTGCGTGGTCAGAGAGCGGACTCGCTCACCAGAGCGGGGATGGAGCGACAACTGACACCTCGACAACTGCACGGTTTTCGATCAGCCCCGAGCATGCCCACTGACCAGGCCGGCACACCGGGAAAACTCCAAGCCCCCCGACAGAGTCAAGCTAGGTGTTCGTTGCGGCGATCGACATCGACAGGCCGTCGGTGAGCCATCGATGCGCCACGGTCATGTTCAGGACGCGCCCGGCCGTAGCGGTGCCGACCAGGGCCCAGTACCGCTCCAGTCGGGGGTCGAAACCGGATGACCGTGATACCAGTCCGTGGAGGTGTGCGCGGAAGGCGGGGGTGTCCGACTCCCGCCGGGCTCGCGCGTGGGCGGACACGAACGCGTCCACGGCGTCGCCCGCGCCCGGCGGCATGCCTTGGGCCAGAGCGGCGGCCGTCAGCGCGGCGGCTTCGTCGATCTCCGCGTAGAAGGCCGGGCCGTCCCTCATCTCTTCGTCGTGGTCCTGGGTCCAGCGGGTGAAACCGGGCGTGGAAATGAGCAGGTGCAGCTCGGCGTAGGCCAGGGCCGAGGCAGGGACGGGGTCCTGCGGTGGGGCGGGGGCCAGCATGGCGACCATGATGTCGAGCCGAGGCTTGGGCATGGCCGCGGACAGCTCGCGGTACCAGTGATCAGTGAGCGTGCGGTGCGCCTCCGGAAGCCGCTGCACGCGGGAGAGTATCTCCAGGCGCCGGAGCCGTTCCTCACCCGGGCAGTCGTCCAGTGCCTTGAGCGTAGCCTCGCGCCACCGCAGTTCGGTCAGTCGTTCCTGCACCGCTTCGAGCTCGGTTGCCATCAATTCGCCGAGTGTGCACTCCCCCGTGACCACCTGCGTGATCCTTGCGATCGGGGTGTCCAGCGCCCGCAGGCGTCTGATGAGCCGGATCCGCTCCCACGCCTCGGGGCCGTAGCGCCGATGACCACCGGTGCTACGAGCGGCCACCGGCAGCAGACCGCTGTCGGAGTAGTAGCGGAGCGTTTTGACGGGAAGGCCCGTTCCGGCCGCGAGTTCACCGATGCTCCACGTGTCTTGCGTCACAGCCTCTTGAACCTCCAGTGCGCGGGAGGTTCTAGCGTATTGATCGCCGACGGACCGGTCCTCGCCGTTCTCACAGTTCAGATCTCGTTCCGTCCTGCCTGGACCGGTGTGGCCGCGTGCCACCGCGTCTCGTGCCGTCCCGTCCCGTCCCCGACCAAGAACGGTGGTAGCTATGCCCCCGACCATGTCAGCCCCGCGTCCGTACGGAAGGGCCGGACTCCGCGTGGCGCTCCTCCCCCTGCTGTGCGCGGTGGCGCTGCTGTCCGCCACCGCCGCACCCGCGGCCGGCACAGGCCGCGGGTCCCCTGACTCCGAGAGACAGGACCGTACGGTCGTACGCACGGAGCAGGGCCTGGTACGCGGCGCGTCCCACGACTCGTACACCACTTTCGACGGCATTCCGTACGCCGCGCCGCCGACCGGACCGCTGCGCTGGCGTCCCCCTGTGCCCGCCGCTGCGTGGCAGGGTGTCCGGGACGCCACGACGCCGGCTGAGCGCTGTGTGCAGATGCCTACACCGGGCGCGAGCGGGGTCATCGGCTCGGAGGACTGCCTCTACCTCAACGTCACGGTGCCGGCGACCAAGTCGGCGGCGGAGAAGCGGCCCGTGATGGTGTGGATGCACGGCGGTGCGTTCCTGGGCGGTTCCGGCAGTGACTACAGCGCCGAACGGCTGGCGGCCCAGGGTGACGCCATCGTCGTCACGGTCAATTACCGGTTGGGGATCTTCGGCTACTTCGGCCACTCCGGGTTGGGCGCCGCCCCGCCGTTCGGCCTGGCAGACCAGCAGGCCGCCCTGCGCTGGGTACGGGCGAACGCCGCGCGTTTCGGCGGCGATCCGCGCAATGTCACGCTGTTCGGTGAGTCCGCGGGCGCCCTCGGCATCTGCGCCCACCTCACCTCGCCGACAGCCGCCGGACTCTTCCAGCGGGCCGTCCTCCAGAGCGGTTCCTGCCACACGTCCTTCCCGCGCGGCGCGCTCGCCCCCGGAACACCGGCGTACGAGCCGTTTGCCTCACAGGCCGATGTCCAGAAGGCCGGTGCGGAAGCCGCCCGGCAACTGGGCTGTACCGAGGGCGGCAGGGACGAGGTTCTGGCGTGCCTGCGCGGGCAGAGCACGGATCGTCTCGCCACCGCGCAGCTGATGCAGTCCTTCAACCGGCCCGCCTTCGGCAACGGGCTGCTGCCCGTGGCGCCTGCCCAGGCGTTGACGTCGGGACGCTTCCACCGCCTGCCGGTCATCCTGGGCACCAACCATGACGAGATGCGGATGTTCGTCGGCCTGTCGCTCGCCGCTTTCCCGATCCGCACTGAGGGCGACTACCGGGCCCGTCTGGCGGAGGCCTTCGGGGCTGCGGCCCCGGCCGTCGAGGCGCGGTATCCGGCAGCGCACCATCCCTCTCCCGCGCTGGCCTGGGCGGCGGTGCTGACCGATCGATCCTTCACGTGCACCACGCTGGCGGCCGGCCGGGCCATCGCGGCGCACGCCCCCGGCCTCCCCCTCTACGGCTACGAGTTCAACGAACCGGACGCTCCCGTCCTCTCCGGCCTGCCGGCGAATCCTGGATTCCCCTACGGTGCGGCGCACGGCTTCGAGATGCCGTTCCTGTTCACCTCGTTCCCCACCGAACGACCGCTGAACGACGGCCAGCGCGCCCTGTCGGACCGGATGGTCGGCTACTGGACGAACTTCGCGCGCACCGGAAACCCGAACACTGTCGACGCCCCGCTCTGGCCCGCCCTCCGCGCTTCGTCACCTCACGCGCCGTCGGTGCAGTCGCTGGCTCCGGGCCCGGGCGGGATCCACCCTGTCGACGCGTATTCCGCACACCAATGCTCGTTCTGGGACCGCCTGTCCCAGTGAGCGACTCTGTCGGGGATCTTGATGTTCCGCAGACAGGAGCGCTGGCGGTTCGGGATGCTTCGGCTGTTCGGTGCAGTCCTGTCCTCATGAGGTGATCAGCGTCCGTTCGCCCTCGGTCCGGTGCGGTAGTGCCAGAGCTCACGGCTCGGACGGCTCACGCGAGTAATCCTCGGGGGACCACCGCCATGTGGGTGCGTGATCACCTCGACGGACTGTGGTGTGACGAGGACTTCCTGTCCTGGTGCCCACGTGACGGACGGCCCGGGCTTTCACCGGCCCAACTGGCCACGGTCTGCGTGCTGCAGTTTCTGCTCAATCTCTCCGACCGGCAGGCGGCCGAGGCGGTGTGGTGCCGGATCGACTTCACGTACGCCCTCGCGATGAACCTGGACGACCCCCGTTTCCACCACAGCGTGCTCACGGACTTCCGTGACCGCCCCGGCCGGGACGACCGCGTCGACCAGCTCCTGTCTCTGGCCCTGGACCGGTTACGCGAGGCAGGAATGATCAAGGAACGCGGAAGGCGGCGGACCGACTCCACACAGGTCCTGTCCGCCGCCGTCGAGGCCGGCGTGGTCAGCCGGCTGGCTCGTACGGCAGCGATTCGAGCTTGTCGGCCGCGCGGACCCGGTGGAGGTGGATGAGCACGTCGTAGGCCCGGCCGAGGGCCAGGGTGGGCAGGGGGTTCGGGGTGAAGGTCGAGCCGGCGTCGTAGACCGGGCGGGCGCGGTCGAGCCAGGCGCGGGCCGCGGCGGGTGCGGTCCGCAGGTCGAGGTAGAAGTCCCGGTACCGGACCCGGTCCAGGGTGTGCTCATTCATGCCGGGGCGCGCGGCGAGGACGGTGACCGGCTTCCAGTCCCCGTCGAGGGAGGTGTCCTTGGTGAGGAAGGAGCCGGCGGCGAAGCTGAAGCCGATCGCGGTGTAGTCGCGGCCCAGGCGGTCGCGCAGTACCGCCCCCTGGGTCCGCGGGTAGATGTCCGGATGGGTGGAGAGGTGTCCGACGTGGCCGTTGTGGGCCGACAGCAGCATCTTGTGGCTGGTGTGGCGTTGCCACCACAGCACGTTGTCGGCCATGGCCTGGTCGCGCAGGCGCTCGGCGGCGGTGACCGAGGCCGGGTCGGCGAGGTCGACGGTGGCGAAGGCGAAGGTCTGCGCGATGTTCCGGGCGTGCTGCACGGTCCACGCGTAGTCGTCGTCGCCGTCGGTTCCCTGGTGCCCGGCGACCAGGTCGAACGCCTCCTGGGCGTGTGCGGCGTTCTCCCGGCGCTCGGCGACCGGCTTGCGCAGGTAGGAGAACACGTCGTCGAAGGGACGCAGCCGGCTGTACAGCTCGGTGAGCCGGGGCAGCGCCTCCGGCCGGGTCTCGCGTACGGACGACAGCACGCGCTCGAAGACGGGGTCGCCGAGCTTCGGCGCTCCGAGGTCGTCCCCCATGAAGTGGACCCGGTGATCGGGGTGGCGGTGGTTGTGCTCGCGCATCCAGCCGATCAGGCTCACGAACTCCTCGCGCTCCCAGGGAGATCCGGCCAGCGTCGCCTCCGCGATCTGCCGCGGGTCGCCGGGCCCGCCCTGGAGGTACTCGTCGATCCGGAGCCCTGCCGACCAGCTCATCTCCAGGGCGAAGGTGGTGAAGCCGCGCTCCTCGACGAGGTACCGGAAGACGCGTTCCTTCATGGCGAAGAACTCGTGCGAACCGTGCGTGGCCTCGCCCAACCCCACCACCTTCGCGTCCCCGACCATACTGCTCAGCGCCCGGAGATCCGCGGTCCGGCCGCCGGGGTCCGTGGCACTCAGCGGGTGTGCGACCCGTTCCAGGGACCGCACGACAGCTGCTTCCCGGCCTGCTGCCACAAGATCGGCCGATACGGCCGGCGTGACGGGTGTGTCGATCGAGACGGCTGATGCGACGGGTGCGGTCGGGGCCGCTCGTACGGCCGGTGCCGCGGAAGCCACTGTGGTGGCCAACGTCGTGGCGGCGACCACTCCCGTGAGTGCGAGCACCCCTCGCCGGCCGGTCCTCTTCCTGTACCCGTGCATGCTGATCGCTCCTTGCGTGCGGCGGCTTTCCGCGCCGATGAAGTGATCTTCGTGCGCTGGGGGGCGGACCGCGCTGGGGTGGTCCACCGACTTCCTCCAGGGGTCGTCCCTGGTACGTGCCGGGGGTTAACCCCCCGGCACTCGCCCGAGGAACACGAGGGGGATACCCCCACTGAGCTCGGACCGCTACCCGGATAGTCCGGTGGATCTTGAAACGAGCAGGGTGGACGTACACCACCGGACTCCTACGGGAAGGCCCTCATGTTCAGCTTGCAGTCCGTCGGCCGCCGCGCGGCACGCACCACCGCCGTCGGTGCTCTCGCCGTCGCCATGTGCACCACCCTGATGACCGACAACGCCGGAGCGATCGTCAACGGAACTGATTCCACCGAGCGTTACCCGTTCATGGCGGTGATCCCGGAATCGGCTCCGGAGCAGGGGGTGCACGACGGCAACTGCGGGGCGTCGCTGATCGATCCTCAGTGGGTACTGACCGCGGCTCACTGCGTGCAGGGCGACGGGCTCGAACTGGAGGGCATCATCCGGATCGGCAGCGAGGAGCGGAAGTCCGGGGGGACTGTCCGGGCCATCGTGCGCACCGTCGTCCACCCGGGCTATGTGAACGGTGATGGGCAGGCCGCCAACCAGGATGACATCGCGCTGGTCCGTCTGGATCGCCCGGTGACCGAGAAGCCCGTACGGATCGCGAAACGTGTCGGGCAGCCCGGCACCCCGACACGGATCCTGGGGTTCGGAACCACCGTCGACACCGGGCTGAAGTTCGCGGAGCGACTGCAGGAGCTCAAGACGCGCAGGGGCACCGAGGCCGAGTGCGCCCCCGGCTATGCGGGCCGGACCCGGCTGTGCACGGTCAGCCGTGTGCCCGGGGCCATGGCGTGTTTCGGGGACTCCGGCGGGCCGCAGCTCCAGAAGGACGGGCAGGGACGGTGGGAGCTCGTCGGGACCACCTCGGGTCCCGGTGTCCCGGGGGTCGCGTGCTCGGCCGGGCCGGGCCTCTACACCAACGTGCCGGCCTACGCCGACTGGATCCGGAGGACCATCAGGCGCCACGCCTGAGCGCCGACACACGCCGACCGCACCGGTTCCCCGCTCCCCCGTCACGGCGTCAGGCCGACGAGTCGCCCGGGCGTCGCTTCCACCGGCGGGGGCGGGTGCGGGGGCGTACGGCGCGCCCCAGCCGCCGTCCCACGAGCACGTAACCGAGGAGCGCTCCCGTCGTGTTGGGGAGGACGTCGTCGATGTCGAAGGCACGTCCTGCGACGAGCGCGCCCTGCACCAGTTCCACGAGCAGCATGGTGGCGGCGGTGACGAGCGCGACCCTGAGGAGCCCGCGGGCCTTGCGGGACAGCAGCGGAAGCAGGATCCCGAAGGGGACGCCGAGTGCGATGTTTCCCCCGACCTGCTTGACGGTCTCCACGAACCCGGGCCGGTTGAGATAGTTCTCGATCGACCGGCCCGGTGTCAGGTTGCTGTGGGTCAGGGGTTCGGATGCCGGCGAGGCCTCCAGGGTGAGTCTGGCCAGGACCACGGCGAACGCCACCATGCCCACGAAGGCCGTCAGGGTGACCAGCGTCCGTACGAACCGCCCCGGGCCCCGCCGGGCCGGGGCCGTCGGCCTTGCCTCGGCGCTCTCGCCCCCGGCCGGCCCGGCATCGCCCCAGCCGCTCCTCCCGCCCCTCCCCTCGGCCCGGACCCGGCAGGCTCCCGGCTCGTGGACGGGTACTGGGGAGACGGACAGGGCACGCGGCGGTCTCATGAGGTCCTCGCTATCGAACGCTGGGACGCTCCGTGACGGTTCCCCAAGATCTGTGCCAGAACCCACTACTGCTCGATAAAGCCATGCCCTACTGGCGGCCTTGCCTGGTGCAGAGAAGCCTTGTCACCCACGCCTTCTCCGGCTCGTCAGGATCGAAAAGGCGGATCTCCGTGTCCGAATCGTCTCCGTCATCGAGCGGGAGACCGCGTACGCGCCATACGCCGTCGCAGACAATCGAGACCCGGCGGTGAAGTCCCTGGTCCACTTGATTTGCGTTGATGAGATGAGGCAGCGGCTGCGATCATGCGCCATGCTGTCGCTGAAAATGAACGACGCCGCTGTGCGTGCGCTGGGAGCACTGTCCGGGTTGGTTGCCGCGGCACCGCCTGGAGGGCTCGCGCCAGACCTACGGGTGCAGCTTGGTAGCGGGATCAGCCGCCGAGGAGACGTGCTCACCTGGGCCGACTCCCCGGCTGACGTCACTGGAGCTCCCTCGGTCTTTGGCGACCTGACCGGCTGGGAATGTGCCAACAGCTCCTTCCACCTGGAAGACCACGTCCCCGTTCCTGTCGCTCTCGTCGACGGCGTTCCACGGATCACTGAGCTCTTTCAACCCGGCCACCGATCGGATGACATGGGTGGCTGACACAGAGTTCCGAGGACGCCCGAAGGCCGTGGTCCTGGTCGCGTCAGCTTGAGCAGCACCATCACCCTTCCGAGGTCCAGCTGAAGAAGCTCACTGAGGAAGACCAGCGGACCCTGCTTCTCCACGGCATCTCATTCGCCCTGGAGTTCGGCCAGTTCGTCTACGGGCTCGACCAGCCCGGCCCGGTGCGCTGCGTTGTCGCCGCGAACGAGACCAACGCAACGTTCAGGTTCCACCAGATCCGTCCCGGCGAGTTCTGGAACTACCCGGACCTCGACAGGTACCAACTGGAGAAGATGGTCGTGATCGACTTCGACCCCACTCACGCCTGAGCCCCGCTCCTTCTTGCGCTCATCAAACTGGTACAGAAAAGTCGAGGCAGTACGCGCCGGGATCATCCCCACGCGAGAAGGACCGGTACGACGAGGCGTCGGCCAGGCGCCTGGGGCCTGGGGCCATCCCCACTGCCCTGTTGGTTCCGTGTCCTGCCATGCTCGACGTCCCGCATGAGCTCGTCGAGCATGTCGCCTGGCCGCTGTACGAGCACCGCCGGACCCGCAACACACGTTGGCGCAAGCTCGGCTGCTTCGAGCAGGCGCTGCTCACGCTGGCGCACCTGCACAAGAACGAGACGTTCTCCCGGCTCGGAACCGGGTTCGGGATATCGCAGGCCACCGCCTGGCGGTACGTCGACGAGACCCTGGACGTCCTGGTCTCCTGGGCGCCCGGCCTCCACGAAGCCCTCACCGGCCTCGGTGGAGGCGACCACGTCATCGTTGACGGCACCCTGATCCCCACCGACCGGATCCGTGCGGACGAGCCCTACTGCTCGATGAAGCACCGCAAGCACGGCATGAACGTGCAGGTCATCGCCCGCCCCGACCGGACACCGCTCTGGTTCTCCCGTGCGACACCCGGCCGCGCCCACGACCGAAAATCCCCGGACTTGCTCTCGGTTCCCCTTTTCGTGGTGGCGTGTTGCGCAGCCGGCTCCGTTCATCACGGAAGGGTGGTGGGGAGTCAGATCCAGAAGGAGAAGCGAGAATGCCCGAAGTCACTACCCCCTACGCGACTGGCACCCCGTGCTGGGTGGATCTGATGGCGAAGGACCAGCAGGCGGCGCTGGACTTCTACCGTGACCTGCTCGGCTGGCAGGGCAAGCCCGGCCCGGAGGAGTTCGGCGGGTACGCGCTCTGCGAGCTGAACGGCATGGCCGTGGCTGGCATCGGCCCGGCGATGGCTCCCGAGGGGATGCCGGAGCCGCCGACCGTCTGGACCAGTTACCTGGCCACCACTGATGCCGAGGCCACCCAGGACGCGATCGTCGCGGCAGGCGGCACGCTGCTTGTCCCGACCATCGACGTCGGCAACCTGGGCCGGATGCTGGTCGCGCAGGACCCGCAGGGCGCGGTGTTCGGCGTGTGGCAGCCCGGCGAGTTCTTCGGCGCGCAGGTGGTCAACGAGCCGGGCGCGCTGACCTGGAACGAGCTGCACACCAGCGACGTGCCGGCCGCCACTGCCTTCTACGGTGAGGTGTTCGGGGTTGAGATCGAGCCGCTGGACGGCGCCGACTCCTACTGGGAGCTGCGGGTCGGCGGCCGCTCGGTCGGCGGTGTCACCCTGCTGGCCAACGACCCGCCCGGCACCCCGGCGCACTGGTTGACGTACTTCGCCGTCGACGACGTGGACTCCACCGTGGACGAGCTGGTCAAGCGGGACGGCAAGGTGCTGGCGCCGCCGTACGACATGTTGGCCGGCCGGATGACGGCGGTCGCCGATCCGCAGGGCGCTCCGTTCGCGATGATCAAGCCCCAGCCGCTGGCATAAGAGGTCCTAACAGAAGTTGTTGATCATGTGACTTTCGGTTCGGATGGTCGTTGGTCTGGCCGTGGGGAAACGTCAGTCGCGGCCATGGATCGTGTCGGATGAACTGTGGTCGCTGATCGAACCGTTGCTGCCGGTCCCGGCACCGAAGCTGGTGGAGGGCCGTCCGCGGGTGCCGGACCGGCAGGCCCTGTGCGGGATCCTGTTCGTGCTCCACACCGGGATCCAGTGGGATTACCTGCCCCAGGAGCTGGGCTTCGGCTCCGGGATCACCTGCTGGCGGCATCTGGCCGCCTGGAACGAGGCCGGTGTCTGGGACCAGCTGCACCTGGTGCTGCTGAAGAAACTGCGGGTCGCGAAGAAGCTGGACTGGTCGCGGGCGGTGATCGACTCCTCCCACGTCAGGGCCGCGCGGCGGGGCCCAAAAGCGGTCCCAGCCCGGTCGACCGAGGACGGCCGGGCAGCAAGCATCACGTCCTCGTCGACGGGCAGGGCATCCCGCTCGCCGTGTCCCTGACCGGCGGCAATCGCAACGACGTCACTCAGCTGTTGCCGCTGCTCGCGTAGGTCCCGTCCGTCGCCGGCCTGGTCGGACGACCGCGGCGACGTCCGGACGCGCTGCTGGCCGACCGGGGCTACGACCACGACAAGTACCGCCGTCTCGTCTGGGCACAAGGCATCAAACCGGTCATCGCCCGCCGTAGTGTCCCGCACGGCTCCGGACTCGGCGTCCACCGGTGGGTCGTCGAACGCACCATCGCCTGGCTCCACGGCTTCCGCCGGCTCCGCGTCCGCTGGGAACGACGCGACGACATCCACGAAGCCTTCCTCGGCCTCGCCGCCTGCCTCATCACCCACCGGCACGTCCAACGCCTTTGTTAGGACCTCTAAGCCCAGGCGCGTACGCCAGTCCCCGAACAGCCCCGCCCGGATTCCGGGCGGGGCTGTTCGGCTTGGAAACAAGGGGCCGGTCCAGCACAGCCAGGTACCCCCCGGTTAGGACCACGGCTGACAGCTTGAGGCCAGGCGATCCTGGGCTGTAGGGCCCCGGCCACAGGAGAGGCTCTCCGCTGGGAGTGGGGAATTCAGGGCGTCATCATCCCTCCCTGCTCGGCTGGGGCGAGGAGGGGCACCGCAGGCGAACCGGTCCGTTCTAGGTACGGGCAGCCCTCAGAGGACGCTGTTGAACTTGCTGCCCTCGCCCGCGTACAGCGACGTCGTCTGACGGCTGAAGGGGGCGGTGGCGACGCCCGTCGAACGGTAGACGTAGGTGCCGCCGGAGCCGTACGCGATCAGGTCCGGGCGGCCGTCGTTGTCGAGGTCGCCGGCGCCGACGAGCTGGGAGAAGGCGCCCCAGCCGCCGCCGATCCGCACGCGGAGCGAGAAGCCGCCGGCGCCGTTGCCCTGGTACAGCCAGAGGACGCCGGAGGTGTCACGGGCGACCATGTCCCCAGCCGCCGAACCGGCGATGTTCCCGACGGCGGTGAGCTGGTTGTAGACCTGCCAGCCGCCGCCGATCTTCACGCGGGCCGCGTACGGCTTCGCGTAGTTGCCGGTGCCCTTGTAGAACCACAGGGTGCCGGCGCCGTCCGTGGCGACCAGGTCGGCACGGCCGTCGCCGTCGAGGTCCGAACCGCCGGCGATCTTGTTGTAGATCTGCCAGCCCGTGCCGACCTGCTGCCGGGCGGCGAACGTGCCGTCGCCCTTGCCCAGGTAGAGCCACTGCACGCCGGCCGTGTCGACCGCGATCAGGTCGCCGGTGGCGGCGCCGCCGACGTTGCCCACGGCCTCGATCTGCTTGTACACCCCCCAGCCCGCGCCGATCTTCGTCCGCAGCGCGGGCTTGACCTGGCCGTTCACCGGGCGGTCCCGCAGGTCGTCGCGCCACAGCACGCCGGCGGCGTCCCGGGCGAGGACGTCGGTGGAGCCGTTGTTGGTGTAGTCGTGCGGGTCGGCCGTCCGGGTGACGTTCATGAGCCAGCCCTGGGAGGCCGGCTCGCCGGTGCCGTCGACCGGCGTCGCCTCGGCCTCGACGGCGTACGTGCCGTTCGGCGCGTCCAGGCCGGCGATGACGCCGTCCCAGTCGAAGGAGAACCGGGTGCCGCTCGCGGGGGCGGTCAGGCGCTTGGTGAACTCCTTGCCGGTGGCGGTGTGCGTGAGGGTGACGTCCACGACGGCGTCGGCCCGCGACAGCGTCCAGCCCAGGGTCACCTTGCCGCCGGTCTGGTCGAGGTCGACCGCGTCGGGGACGTGGACCTCATCGATCGCCAGCGGGGCCACCGGCTTGCCCGTCTCCGCCACCTTGGTGACCGTCGGGGTGCCGTTCTCGGCTACGGCTACGCGGAAGAGACCGTCGCCGTCGGCGTCCCGGCTGCCCCGCAGCACCGCGCTGCCGTCGGCCGAGGGCGCTGACTCCGGTCCCGTGACGCCGAGGTCGCGGGTCTCGCCGCTGGTCAGGGAGACGGCCTTGGCGGGTGTCCAGTAGGCGCCGTACACCAGCCAGTCGCCCACCAGCTCGTAGTACCACTCGTCGACGCTGTCGCCCAGGACGGTCTTCTTCTCCTCGCCCGTCTTGCGGTCGACGGACGTGACGTACACCTCGTTGTCGTCCGTCTGGTCGAGCCAGGCCACCTGCGAGGCGGAGAACGTCAGGTGGCCGGAGTCGGCGTTGTACCCGGACTTGGCGGAGGAGTAGGTCTCGGTCACCGTCCCGGCCGTCACGTCGACCAGGGCCCGGTGGCCGGTGCGCGCGTCCGGCGGGCCCGCCGCGTACCTCACGAGAACGGAGCCCCCGAGGACCGTCGAGCCGCTGATCTCGGTGGCGTCCGCGGGCAGACCGGTGATCTTCCGGGTGGTCGTGGTGGCGCCGTCCTTGGTCACGACGCGCAGTTCACTCGTGCCGTCCGCCTTCCGGATGTCCGCGAGCACGCTCGTCGGGCTCAGCACGGCCAGGTAGGTGCCGTTCAGCGTGCCGAGGTCGATGTCCACGCCCGGGGCCGCCGGGTCGGCCATGTTCCACAAGGTGATCGACTGCATGGCCTCGGGCCAGCTGTCATCGCCGACGACGGCCACGTCGTTGCCTGTCAGGGCGTAACCGCCGTCCTTGGGGTGCCGGAGCCGCTTCGAGGCTCCTCCGTCGTACGGCGTCCAGACCAGGTCCGTGATGCGGTCGACGGAGTCGTAGTCGTACGTGAAGAACCCGCTGGTGCCCGCACCCGCAAGGGAGGAGCCCTCGGGGTAGACGGGAAGAGTGGCGTCGGCCTGCTCGGACGAGGCCGACGTCGCCGCGAACGCGGCCGGGGCGGCCGTCAGCGTGCCGGCGCCGAGGGCGGTGACCGCGAGGACGGCCGTGACGGCGGTGGCGAGACGGCTGCTGGTGGAACGGAGTTGCAAGGTGAAGCCCCCACGAGTCTGAGTCGGACACGGAATTTCCGTGTCCGACTCAGACTCGCGAACAGATCGAATGGTTGTACGGAAAGCCCGGGGGGGTTTCGGGTCAGTACCCAGCTGAGCCGTCTTCGTTACTCCTGCCCGTAGTGTGTTCTCGACCATGCCGTCATAGGTACGGCACCGATCGCCCGGCACCCTTCCTCACACGGCTGGGGCAAGGAGGGGCACCGGGCGGTGGTCGATCCCCGCGGCAGTTCAGCCACCCAAGGAAGCACCCCGGCCCTTTCCAGCCGATCCGCTCCGCCCCCAGGGCGAACCCTCTACGCTGCAAAGATGATCACCACGCCTGCATCTCGCCGGGCCTTCACCGTCACCCTGTTAGCCGCGGCCCTCACCGGGTGCACGACTTCCTCAGGCTCTCCGAGCGGCCTGCCGCCAGAGCTGACGTCGCCGGCCACTGCTCGCGGTACCGCGCAACAGTTCGCCCAGGCCCTCGCCCAAGACCGGGCAGAGGTGGCCTGCGGGCTGGCCGACGACCGCTTTCGCACCTTCGGCCGCGGCCTCCCGTGCGCCGAGGCCCTCACCGAGCTCGCGGCGGACGACAGGTACGTCTTCACCCAGCCCGACTGCCTCAACTCGGCTGCCAACTACGAAGAGGAGCAGCAGGACACCGCGGACTCGGTCCGCATCTCCATCGACTGTCCCGAGGGCTACACATGGCTGGGCCTCACCCGCACCGGTGACGTCTGGCAGATCAGCGACATCAACGCCCCGTAGTCCAGCGCTGCTGCCCCTCGCCGCCAGGAACCTGCGCGCCGAGGCCTCTCAGACCGTCGCCATGCGATCCTCCAAGGCCTGCTCACGGCCCCTTCCAGCGCGGCAATCCACCGTCCGGAGTCCCTGTCCGCAAGCCCCGCCCGCACCGCATCGAAGCAACGCGCCGCCCACTCCACCTCGACCGGAACCTCGGTCGAATCCCCCCGGCTCGGAAGCAGCTCGTCGTAGAGGAACGGCATGAACCCCAGCGTCGGATAATGCGGAAGTGCCTCCCACGCACGCCTGACCGCCGCCACGAGCCCCGCCGCCCGCTCCAGCGGCAGCGCCCCAGAGTCACCGGCATAGTTCTGGCACGCGACCTCGAACATGCGCCATGCCGCCAGCCACCGACCCTCGGAGCCCCGCCTGCCGCGCGGCGGCTCGACGCAGAGGCGCTCCATCAGCCCGCTCGCGTCATCCGCCCGCACCATCACATCAAGCATGTCCGTACCCGCACCCCTACCGCACTGATCCTGCCCCCTTCCCCACCGCCGGCCACGACCCAACGGCTTACCACCGACGCCACTCCACCGAACCAACAGAGCAACAGCTCGCCCTGATGGCGGACCAGAACCTGCGTACGGCCCAGCTGCGCCGTACCGTCGTCACGGCCCCGGCAGGACGGGCGCCCGCTCGGCCGGTTCCACGTCCCCGCACGTGCGCGGGGCCACCTGGGCAGAGGTCAGACCTTCTGCGGGGCGAACTGCGGGGCCGCGAGCAGGGCACTCGACTGCGAGCGCCTGGATCGCGTCGACCTCCGCCGGATCCACGCTCAGGCCCCAGCACAGCTTGGTCCCGGTCCACTCCGTGGCGTACCGGCAGCGGGCGCTCGGCGCCGGTGGCATCCACAAGCGGGCCCTGTCGTAGGTCTCGTTCTGGGACTCCTCGTCGACTGGCAGGACGGCGATGGCGTCGGGAAGGGTCCGCACTTCAGCAGGTGTATCGGCGTGCGCGGGAGAGGTCGCGGCGAGGGAGGCAAAGGCGAGCGCGGCCGCAGGCGCTTCCCCTGTCGCTGGTGATACCTGATAGTGAGGCCATGGTCGATGCCAGCGCCGTCTAGGTCTTATCGGAGGCTTAGGAACCGCCGGGATAGCCGCTGCTGCCACGGTCTTCGTCTCCGCCCGCCAGCACCGCCGCGCAGCGGCGCAGCTTGCCCAGCAGGAGACGGCGAACCAGCGGGCGAAGAGCGAGGAGGCCATCAGCCGGGAACTCGACCGGCTGACCTCCCTGCGCGAGGCCGGGCGCGAATGGGCCCAGATCCTCGAACGGGCAGAGCAGAGTCTCGACATGAACGTTGCGGTGGACCTCGCCGAGTTCGACGCCGCCATCAAAGAGGCCGGGGGAAAGGCCGCCCGCTACAGCTACAACCACTGGCCCCAGCACCCTCAGTACCAACTGGAGGTCGAGGTACTGGGCGCCGCGGTCTACGACACGCTGACCCACGCCACAAGCCTGGTGAGAAGGCGCGTTGCGGCACAAGGGGCCAGCTACCACTGGCAATGGGACGTGGAATCCGGTGAAGCCCTCGCCCACGCGAACCGGATCAGGCCCCTGTTGGCCCAGGCAATGCATGAGTACGTCACCGCGATCCGCAACGGTGAACCCCCACCGGCCGCGACAAGCCAATGGCCTCCGGCGTGGCCCGGCCCCGGATGACCGTCCGCGGCAGCGGCCGCCCGTACGGCTTTGTACACGAGAACGCGGACCGGGCGGACCACAGAGGTGAGTTTCCGGAGTGAGTTGGACTCGCGCCGGTTGACGGACGCGGGGGCGCATGGGCGAGCCCCTGCCGGATCGGCCCAGCAGGGGCTTTGAGGGCATACGCCCCGGTGGCTGCGTCTAGGCTCCATGGTTTGGCGCGCACTGGTTCATACAGAAACGCCGGAATCCCCGCTTGGTGCGCACAGACCGCGTCGGTCATGTGTGAGCAATGCTGCCCTTGGCCGCCGGACGGTATTGATCAGAAACTCATGAGGTTCTCGTCCAGGATGTAGCGGGCGTGTGGGCCGCCGAAGTAGCCGCGGACGATGTGCGGCTGACGCTGACGTCTGCAGAAGAAGCGGCGTGTCTCCGCGGCGAGTTCGGCCTGATCGCGGGCTCGGTGCTGTTTGGGCAGGCTGTGTTCGAGGTCGGCGTTGACCAGCTCGTCGGGGTTGAGTTCGGGTGAGTACGGGGGCAGGAAGCACAGCTTGACGTCGTCGGGTGGGCGGCGAGCCAGTCGCGGACCTTCCTGGAACGGTGGACGGAGTGTTCGTCGACCACGAGATGGACCTTGTGGTCGAAGTGGCCGGCCAGCCGGTCCAGGAAGCGGCACATCACCTCGGCGGTGCAGCTCTCGGTGAAGGCCATGAAGTGCATCCGGCCCCTGGTGCTGATCGCCGACATCGCGTTGACCGAGAACCGGTTCCCGCTCCGCCGCGCCACCGGTGTCCCGCCCTTCTCGCCCCAGGTGCGGCCGGTGACCTGGTCGGAACGGATGCCGACCTGGTCGGCGAAGAGGATCTCACCGCCGTCTTCCTCGCCTTCACGCGGATCTTCGGCCAGGTCTCCTCGTGCCGGCGCGCCACGGCTTCAGGGTCCTGATCGAGGACCGCCTGCCGCACGGCGGCCTGCTCGGCCTCCCCGAGTACCTGGTGCACCCCGACCGGCTTGCCCCGCGGCCGCATGACCAGCGCCTCCCGCCCGCCGGCCTGCCACTTCGCGCACCAGATGTCGACCGCCTTCAGCGACACCCCGAACGCCGCCGCCACGTCCTCGCGGTCCCGCCCCGCCACCAGTGCGGCCACCGCCCGTAGCCGCAGGGCCTCCTGCGGCTACGGCGACAGATGCCGCGCGTCCCCCACCAGATCACTCACACCCCACCACCGACCCAGAACCCGAACCGTTTCTGATCAATACTGGTCGAGAGAGGTCGAGAGGGGTGGGGCGCGCTCAGGCGCCGTGCCAGGACTGCCACAGCGCGGCGTACCCGCCGCCGGCCGCCAGCAGTTCTTCGTGACTGCCCAATTCGGTCACCCGGCCGCCGTCCATGACCGCGACCCGGTCCGCGTCGTGGGCGGTGTGCAGGCGGTGGGCGATGGCGATCACGGTACGTTCCTTGAGCACAGCCGCCAGCGAGCGCTCGGTGTGCCGGGCCGTGGTCGGGTCGAGCAGGGAGGTGGCCTCGTCCAGGATCAGCGTGTGCGGATCGGCCAGGACCACCCGGGCCAGGGCGAGTTGCTGGGCCTGCTGGGCGTCCAGACGGAGCCCACCGGCACCGAGTTCGGTGTCCAGCCCGTCCGACAGCTCGTCCACCCAGTCGATATCGACGGCGGCCAGCACCGCGTGCAGGTCCTGGTCGGTCGCGGCGGGCGCGGCGATCAGGAGGTTGTCCCGGACGGTGCCGAGGAAGACGTGATGCTCCTGGGAGACCAGGACGACGTGTCGGCGCAACTGGGCCGGGTCGAGCTCGGCGACAGGCACCTGCCCCACCGTCACCCGTCCGGTGCGGGGCGTCTCCGCCCCGGCCAGCAGCCGGCCCAGAGTGGACTTGCCGGCTCCGGACGGGCCGACGACCGCCAGCCGCTCGCCCGGACGGACGGTGAGGTCGACGCCGTGCAGGACGTCCCGCTCGCCCTGGTAGGCGTACCGGACGTCGACCACGTCGATCCGGTCGTCCTCGGGCCGGCCGCCGCCGGTCACGGCCGGGGCGTCCACCTGGCCGATGCCCTCGACTCGGGCGAAGGAGGCGTTGCTGCGCTGGAGTTGGTCGAGCCAGAGCAGGACCTTGTCCAGCGGCTCCGAGAGCTTCCAGAAGTAGAGAGCACAGGTGACCACCGCGCCGGTGGTGACCGCGCCGGTGTCGCGCAGGGCGGCGCCGAGCAGCAGGATGCCGGCGACCGGGGCGATGTACGAGAACTCGACCACGGGAAAGAGCACGGTGCGCAGGTTGAGGGTGTAGGTACGGGTGACCCGGCAGTGCTCGACCGCCTCGGCCGCGGCGGCGATCCGGCGGTCCTGGAGGCCCAGGGCCTCGACGGTGCGGGCCCCTGTCGCGGTGGAGGTGAGGATCTCGATCAGCGCGGAGTTGGCGGCGCCTTCGGCGAGGTAACCCGCGTGTGCACGGTGCAGGTACCAGCGAGTGGCGAACCAGATCCCGGAGAGGCAGAGCAACCCGCAGATGCCGAGCAGCGGGTTGACCGCGAGCATGGCGACCAGGATCAGGAGGATCTGGACGAGGGCCACGGAGACCTCCGGCCCGGCGTCGCGCAGGGTGGTGCCGACGGTGGCGACGTCGGCGGTGCCGCGCGTCAGCAGGTCACCGGCGCCGGCTCGTTCGGCCACCGAAGCGGGCAGGGCGAGGGAGCGGTCGACGAACCGCTCTCGGATCCGCGCCAGAGTCCGCTCGCCAAAGCGGTGAGCGGCGTAGCGGGCGAAGCGGCCGAGGAGCAGCTGCGCGAGCGCGAAGCAGAGGATGCCGAGGGCGAGTCGGTCGACGTGTCCGACCCCGGCGCCGCCCCGGACGTCGTCGATGATCCGGCCCAGCAGCCAGGGGCCTCCCAGACCGGCGGCCGCGGCCAGTCCGTTGAGGGTCAGCATCGCGGCGACCGCACGGCCATCCTGCCCCATCAGACGCACGGCGGCCCGGCGGACCTCGGCGGGACCGGCGATCGGGAGCCGCCCGGGGGCGGTCTCGGTCTGAGCAGTCATCGGACGGTCTCCTCGGCGGGCGTGGACTCGGTGGCGGTTTCGCCGCGGGCCACCAGCGCGCGGTAGCCGGGCTCTGATGCGAGCAGCTCCTGGTGCGGGCCGGCCGCCGCCAGACGGCCGTCGACGAGGTAGCAGACGGTGTCGGCCTGCTCAAGGAGGACGGGGGAGGTCGTGGTGAGGGCGGTGGTGCGCCCGGTCCGCGCCCGGCGCAGCCCAGCGGCCATGGCGGCCTCGGTGTGGACGTCCACGGCGGAGGTGGGCTCGACCAGCAGGAGCACCTCCGGGTCCGCCAGCAGGGCACGGACCAGCCGCAGCCGCTGGCGCTGACCGCCGGAGAGGTTGCTGCCCTGGGCCTGGATCATGGTGTCCAGGCCATCGGGCAGTGCCTGCACGATGTCCTCCGCCGCGGCGTCTCTGACGGCCTGGGCGATGGACGGGCCGGTGTACTCGGACCGGCCGCCGACCACGGTGCGCAGCGTGCCGGAGAAGAAGTCGGCGTC
This sequence comes from Streptomyces sp. NPDC002463, assembly GCF_042889835.1. Taxonomy (NCBI): domain Bacteria; kingdom Bacillati; phylum Actinomycetota; class Actinomycetes; order Kitasatosporales; family Streptomycetaceae; genus Streptomyces; species Streptomyces sp. NPDC002463. The sequence continues at coordinate 11,203 of NZ_JBIARL010000041.1, read as the reverse complement.
GTTGTCCGCCACCACGATCCGGCTGCGGATCTCAGCCAGGGCGACCTCGGCGAGCGGCACGCCGCCCCAGGTCGCAGCGGACGCGCTGTACCGGCCGAGCCGGTCGACCACGGCCGCGGAATCGGCCGGGCGAGCACTCACGATCGCGGTCAGCCGGCCCGGGACCAGTTCCACACCGGTGTCGGCGTCGTACAGGACTGATGGCTCGTCATGGGTCGGCCGAAGTGTTGCGGTGTCTTCGAAGGCGGGCTTCAGGTCGAGCATCCGGACCACCCGTCGAGCGGCCACCAGACCCCTGGTGAGGTCGTATCCGCCCTCGATGAAGTTGGAGACCGGTACCACCAGGACGGCGACGTAGCCGTAGACGGCGACCAGCGTGCCGATCGTGATGGTGCCCTCGGCGGCCATCCGGGCGGCCAGCCAGGTCACCAACGCGAGGAAGAGGGCGGGCAGGCCGACCGAGAGCGCTTGGATCCAGCTGGTCACGGCGCCGACCCGGTAGCCCTCGGCCTGCAGGTCCTGCGATCCGCGCAGGTAGCGTCCGGCCATCATCTCCTTACCGCCGATGCCGTTGAGTACGCGCATGCCGCCGACGATGTCGCCGAGCCGGGCGGTCAGCGCCCCCTGCTGCTCGCGGTACTTGGACTCCGCGCCCTGGAGGCGTTCCAGCAGCGGCCCGACCACGACCGCGAGCAACGGCACCCCCAGCAGGACCACGAGGGCGAGCGGGACGGAGACCGACAGCAGCAGCGCGGCCGCCACCAGGTACGCGACGACAGCGCCGACGCCCGGGCCGGTAATCGTCAGTGTCTGGCTCATCTGCGCGACGTCGCCCACACCGATGCTGGCCACCTCGCCGGCCGTCACCTTTCGGGGCAGTTCGGCACCCAGCCGAGTGGAGTGCGCGACCACGACCTTGATGGTCCGGAAGGTGGCGTCCATCCGGACCCGTGTCATGATGCGGTGGCGCATGATGCCGAGCCATGCGTTGAGCAGCGCGGCGCCGACCAGTGCGGCCACCCAGCCGACCAGGACGCCGGTCTTCCCCCGCTGGAGCCCGTCGTCGATCGCACGCTGCATGAGGTACGGCGGCAGCAGGAGGCAGACCATCCAGAGGGTGCCGATCACCGCACCCCCCGTCACCCGTCGGCGCTGACTCATGGTCAGCCACCACAGGTAACGCGCAGCACTTCGATGATCCGGGGTTTCCGGATCGGCATACGAATCCGTCATGAGTGAAACCCTAGCCTCGCCGTTTCACTTGGTGTGGGGCCGGTTTCTGTGCGGTAACGCGAAAGCGCCTTCTGAGCTGGGACGATGAACCTTTTCGAGGGGTTCTGTCGGTCCAGACGGAAGGCACTTTCTGCGTGCAGGGTATTGGTTCGCGTCCCAAGCTCCACGTCTCCGCTGACGGTGCAGGGGTGGTGGGGCACGCCGGTGCACGGTTGCTGGCCGATCTTGCCGATGCCACCGGGCTGACCACCGCGTGCTCCACCGCGTTGAGACACCTTCGGCCGCGCGGCACTGGCCATGCTCCGGGCCGGATCGCCACCGATCTCGCGGTGATGCTCGCCGACGGCGGCGAGGCGATCACGGAACTGGCCGTTCTGCGGGACCAGCGCGAGGTGTTCGGCCCCGTGGCCTCCACGCCGCCGGCCTGGCGGCTGCGGGCAGCCATCGACGAACAGGTGCTGGACCGGCTGCGATCAGCCCGCGCTCAGGCCCGGGAGGTGGCCTGGCTGCAGGCCGCTGAACGGGGCGAGGGCATACCCGCAGCCCGGGTCGGGGGACGTGCACTGCCCGGACTGGTCCTGGATCTCGACGCCACGCTGATCACCTGCCACTCGGAGAAGGACCAAGCCGCACCCACCCTCGCGGAGGCTGCGCGGGCTGCCTCGTTGAAGGCTTTCATAATCCTGGACGGGACGTTGCTGCCGATCGACCGGATTGCCGCCGACCGGCCCTTCTAATCGGGCAAGCATAGAAAAACACGGCAACGTACAGGTCCTCGCCGACCCCGTGGGTCGACTCCTTTGGGCCTCACCAGCCCTGCCCGGGGGCCGTCCACGACATCCGTGCGGCCCGTGAGTACAGCATCATCGACGCCCTCACCAAGACCGGCATCAACTGCTGGGCGGACAAGGCCTACGCCGGCGCCCACGGCACGTTCCAGGTGCCGTTCAAACGCCGCCTTGGAAGACCCCTCACCCCCGGACAAGCCGCCGTCAACCGCGCACACGCCCGACTCCGCTTCCCCGTCGAGCGGGCCTTCGCCCGCTCAAGGCCTGGCGGATCTTCCGCAAAGCCCGGATCAGCCCCAACCGGCTCACGTCAATCACCAAGGCCGTCCTCGCCCTGGAGAGGCAACGCTGAAGATCCTTACTGATCGAGCTGTCCACGTGCCAGCCCGTGGAGTGCTCCTTCATCTTCCGCTGCCGGGGTCGCCATCGCTTCGCGTCCCGCGGCCGTCCATTGACCAAGCTCACGGCGCGCCTCGGCCACGGAAGGCGCCGTCCGCTTCTTCTCCGCGTAAATCCGCATCAAACGCTCGATCGCATCATCCTGCGTCCCGAAGCCAGCCTCCTCACCCTGGCTACCGAGCGCATCTCTAAAACGAATCGCGTACGGGTGCGGCAACGAGTCTTCCTGGAACAGGTGTTGCTGTCCATGACGTTGGTGAAGCTCGCGTGGAGGCGTGCTGCTGGAGGACGGTTCCCCGCGGCGGCGTGAGGCTGGTGATAGTTGTAGTGGATGTTCCCAGATTGCGATCGCCCGGGCCCCTCTTTCCTCAGAGGCCCACTGATGGGAGTAGAGCAGCTCTTCGGCGAGGATGCGCTGGTACCGCTCGACCTTGCCGTTGTGTCGGGGTGTGCAGGGCTTGGTCCGCTGGTGGCGGGAGGCCCGCGAGGTCACTGAGCGCACGAAGACTGCGGCGCGGTAGTGGGCACCGTTGTCGGTGACCACGCGAACCACCCGGTGGATGCCGTGGGCGGCGAAGAACGCGCGAGCGCGACTGAAGAACGCCACGGTGGTAGCGGCCTCCTCGTCGGGAAGGGGCTCGGTATAGGCGAGGCGGGAGAACCCGTCCACGGCGGAGTGCAGGCAGACGTACCCGCCTTGGCTCCGGCTGTCTTCGCACGCTGGGCCGCCTTGGCCTGATCGGAGTCGCCGCCGTGGGCCCGCCACCCGCCGCCGTCGGGGATGCGTCCGTCCTTCTTGACGTCCAGGTGGGCCATGTGGCTCGGGTAGCGGGCCACGATCCGTCCCGGCGGGCGCCGGTTGGCGGACCCGTCGGGGTCGAGGAACCGGCGGTGGTTGATGCCCAGCCGCGCCGGCCACCGGCCCACGGTGCGTTCGCTGATCCGCACACCCTGGCCCGCGAGTTCGAACGCGATCCTGCGGGTGGACCACTTGTCGTCCCGTCGCAGTCGCTCGATCCGTTCGACGATCTCGGGCGGGGTCTGGGCCGGTGAGGAGCGCGGGACGCTCGGGCGGTCCAGCAGCCCGGTCTCGCCGCATTTGTCGTACCGGTTCTTCCACTTGGACAGGCAAGCGCGGGAGATGCCGGCCTCGGCGGCGATGTGGGCGATCGGTCGGGTGCGGCAGCGTGCGACGAGCCTTCGTCGTCCCTCGATGGTCAAGGGGGCGTTCGCGTGCGTCACTGGAGTACCTCGCTGCTGCGGCCGGCTGCGATCACATCGCGCAAGGGGAACGCGACGAGTAGCGCGACCAGGACGAGCAGTCCGCTCGCCCACAGCGGCCCGAGGTCCCCGGCTGCCGTGCCGAGGGTCGTCGCGGCGATGAGGGGTCCGACAGCGGCGCCGACGTTGAGCGCGGCGGTCGCGTAGGAGCCGGCCATGGTGGGCGCTGCTGCCGCCTCGTAGAGGACCCGCGTGATCAGCGTGCTGCCCAGCGCGAACGACAGCGCGCCCTGGACGAACACGAGGGCGAGCAGAGCGGCCGGCTTGTCGGCCAGGACGGCCAGGGCCGGCCAGCCGATGAGCAGCAGCGGACCTCCGACCGCAACGAGCGGGCCGGGGTGCTGGTCGGACAACCGACCGGCGACGGTGACCCCGGCGAAGGAGCCGACGCCGAAGAGCACCAGGGCGACGGAGATCCACAGCTCGCCCAGCCCGGCGGTGTCGGTCACGACGGGGGCGAGGAAGGTGAAGCCGGCAAAGGTCGCCGCGTTCACCATGGCGCCGAGCAGCATGATCAGGAGCAACCGCGGCCTTTTGAGCTGCGCGAGTTCCGATCGCAAGGCCGGCCCGTCAGCAGCGACCTTCTGCACACGTCGTGCCGGGATCCCTTTGACGATGCCGATGGCTGCGGGCAGACAGAGAGCGGCGACGGCCCAGAAAGTGGCCCGCCAGCCGAACAGCGTGCCGAGCACCGATCCGCCCGGTACACCGGCGACCGTGGCCACCGTGGTGCCCGACAGCAGTACGGCGAGCCCGCGTCCCTTCTTGTCGGGCGAGACAAGCGTGGTGGCGGTCGTCAGCGCTACGGCGAGGAACCCCGCGTACGCGAGTGCTGCGACCACCCGCGTCACCACCAGGACCGGGAAGCTCGAGGTGGCAGCGCCCACGACGTGGGCTGCCATGAATACGAGGACGAACCCCAGAAGGCTGGACCGTCCAGGCCAGTTGCGGGCAAGCCCGGCCATGAGCGGGGCGCCGACGATCATTCCGATCGCGAAAGCCGAGGTGAGCATGCCTGCTGTCCCGACTGTCACGTCGAGGTCCGAGGCGATGTCCGGCAAGAGGCCGGCGAGCATGAATTCCGAGGTTCCCATGGCGAAGACCGCCACGGCGAGCAGATACAGCGGGAGAGGCATCGAGTGGCTCCGAGGTGAGGAGAAGCACGAGAAGGTCATCTCGTCACCGCGGTCAGCCCCCAGGGGCGCACTCGTCCGACCGCAGAACGCGGCGAGACGGCAGGACTACGAACTCAGTGGTTCAGGGGGCTGACGGCGTGACCGAAAGCCCCCACCTTGTCTGACTCAGGACTCGACATGGCCCGCACGGTACCCGACCGATGCCCGTCGAGGCACATCGATTTCACGGCTGTCGGCCTGTGTCATCAACGTCATGACCCGCAACAGCTAGGGGTTCAGGCCGGCAAGCCAGGACACAGTGACCCTTTTCCAACCTGTTGGCCGGGCTGGACAGTTCGGCTGACAGACGGGTGAAGCCCCTGGTAGATGGGTTTTCGACCAAGAAGAACCCGTGCCCACCAGAGGCTTCGCATGCCTGTCTACCCGTCCGTGCTGGACGTGTCCAGCTCTGCCTGCGCTTCCTCACCGCTCGTCTGCGGGAACACCGTCGTCGGCTCGGCACCCGATGGCGGCGCCTGAGTGCGGGGCGGCAGGCCCTGCTCGCTCTCGCTCATCTCCGCAACGGTCATCCGTACACCCAGCTCGCGACCGGGTTCGGGATCGGCACCACCACCGCCTACCGCTACATCACCGAGGCCGTCGACGTCCTGGCCGCCCTCGCCCCGACCCTCGCCGATGCGGTCCGGGCGGCGTCGACGAAGACGTTCGTCCTGCTGGACGGGACGCCGCTGCCGATCGACCGCGTCGCCGCCGACCGACCATTCTACTCGGGCAAACACAAGAAACACGGGATGAACGTGCAGGTCGTCGCCGATCCGTTCGGCCGGCTGCCATGGGCGTCTCCCGCTCTGCCCGGGGCCGTCCACGACGTCCGTGCGGCCCGCGAGCACGGTGTCATCGACGCTCTCGCAGGGGCCGACATCGTCTGCTGGGCCGACAAGGAATACCAAGGAGCCGGGGGCACGGTCCGTGTTCCCTACCGCGGCCGGTGGGAGACGCTGCCCGCAGGCCAGCAGGCCGTCAACCGATCCCACGCGAAGATCCGGGCCCTGGTCGAGCAGGCCGTCGCCACCCTCAAGTCCTGGCGGCTTCTCCGCAAGCTCCGCTGCTCGACCACCCGCGTCACGAGCCTTGTCCAGGCCGTCCTCAGCCTGCATCTGGCCAGCTCAGAGTGAGGATGGAAAAGGCTCAGTGGTCCGCCTCGCAGCCCACCAGTGCGATCCCTGCCCCGACCGGTCCCTCTGCGCGAGGGGCGCCTCAGCACGCACAGTGAACTTCCTCCCCCGTCACCTGCACGAACTCCAGGCCCGCAGCCGCTACCACGGTGTTGCCAAGACCCACGTGCAGCATGTCTTGACCGCCATTGCCATCAACCTCGAACGCCTCGCGACCCACGCCCCTCCAGCCATCGACCACCCACGGCCACTCACAGCATTTCAGCTCTACCTCGACGCATGGGACTTGACCTGGGAAAACTGGTGGCGGCAAGGCAAGTGACCCCGAGCATCCAAGATCCCTGACAGAGTCGCTCAGTGCATGTGTACGGGAACCGCGCGTCCGAACAGGCTGCGAGCTGCTCAAACCGGGCTCGGGTGGTGTGGTGGTCGTAGCCGCGGGGAAGTTCCATGTGCTGCGGGTCATCGAGTTGTCGGAGCAGAGCCCACATGCTCTGGTCATCGAGGGGCATGTGCGTCTTCTCCTTGGAGGTGGTGGGTGGCGCGCTGGCTGATCTCCGCTGCGTAGGCGGCCCAGTCTCCGGCGGCGGCTCGCTGCCATTCGACGGCGACGGTGATGTCGAGGGTGCGGGCGAGGACCGCGGCAGGCAGCTCGGTGGCGAGCTGGAACAGGGCGGTCGAGCGTGCTTCCGCGAGCCGGATGCCGAGTTCGCGGAGCCTCTCGCTCATGGCCCAGGCACTGATCGGCCGGCCGGGCCGGCCTCCTGGGAAGAGGCAGGGTGACTCTGTCCGGCCGAGGACGGCATGGCTGCGGCGGGCCGTGACCTGCTGTCGGGCCAGGTCAGCGACGGGTGCGGGAAGCTCGACCGGAGCGGCGCCGAGGCGGACTCGCCGCGTGGGCGGGACCCGCCGTCTCGGCAGCCGCGCCCGCCTCGTTTGCCCTCCCCGGGGCCGTGGGGGCGGCGTACCTCTGGCCCCGCGAGGACCCGGCCGAGCTGGAGCACGTCCACCCCGAACTCCCGGCCGGCCACCCGCACCTGGCCGGGGCCGGGGGCACCACCCGCACGCGTACCGCATCGACACGCCGCACCGGCGGTGGCCGCGGACGCCGGACCGGGCGTCCCGTCAGCGCGGGAGCCGCATCTCCAGACCGTCCAGGACCACGTCGAGGCCGTAGGCGAACTTGGAGTCCCGGATGGCGACGGGGTCGACCACCGCGTGGGTCGCGGCCGCGGCGTACGACTCGGCGAGGTGGTCGTGGCCGGCCGCCGCCTGCTGGGCGGCGGGCATGAGCCGGGCGATGAACCCGGCCTCGGTCTCCCCGGAGCGGGCGACCGTGGTGAGCCAGGCGGCCTCCGTGGTGCTCATGCCGATGACGTACGACAGGAGGGTGTCGATCGCTCGGCTCGGCTCGGGGAACCCGGCGTCCGTGAACAGGGCGGCGAGCCGCTCCGAGTACGACATCAGGTTGGGCCCCAGATAGGCGAGGCCGGCCTGGCCGAGGGTCGACGAGAGCCAGGGGTGGCGCAGGGCCGTCGCGCGGAACGACTCGGCGGCCTCGGCGGCGGCGGCCCGCCAGGGGCCGCCCGCGGACGGGACGGAGATCTCGCCGGCGACCTCGTCCACGGCGAGTTCCATCAGCTCGTCCTTGGTGGCGACATGGCGGTAGAGCGAGGTCGCCCCGGCGTTCAGGCGGGCCCCGAGCTTGCGCATGCTGAGCGCCTCGATGCCGTCGGCGTCCAGCATGACGACCGCCTCGCGGACGATCGCGGCCCGGCTGAGCGCGGGCTGGTCGGGGGCGGCCTGCTCGCGGGCCCACACGGACGGGACGGGGTTCGCCTTGGCGGCCATGGTCCTCCTGCCTTCGCTGCGTACGACGTTCGCATCCAGCGTACAGGTCTCCGGTGTTGCGAACACTGTGCGCAGCTGCGTACAGTGTTCGCAACGAAGGGCGCTCCGAGGGGAGCGAACGAGACCCGAGGGGGAACTCCCGATGGAAACCCGCAACCCACGCCGCTGGTGGATCCTGGTCGTGCTCTGCCTCAGCACCCTGGTCCTGGTCGTCGACAGCATGGCGCTCACCGTCGCCGTACCGTCCATGACCGAGGACATCGGGGCGAGCGCCCAGGACATCCAGTGGATCCTGGACTCCTACATCCTGGTCTTCGCGGGACTCCTGCTCACCTCGGGCAGCCTCGGGGACCGCTTCGGCCGCCGGAAGGTCATGGTCGTCGGACTGCTGCTGTTCGGCGCGGCCTCACTCGCCGCCACCGTCTGCACCAGCCCGGGCGAGGTCATCGCCGCACGCATCACGATGGGCGTCGGCGGCGCGCTGATCATGCCCTCGACGCTCTCCATCCTCATCACCGTCTTCGACGAGGACGAGCGGCCCCGCGCCATGGCCGCCTGGGGCTCCGTGTCCATGCTCGGCCTCGTCGGCAGCCCCGTCCTCGGCGGCGTCCTGATCGACCACTTCTCCTGGCACTCGATCTTCTTCATCAACGTCCCGGTCGTCGCCCTCGCCGTCCTCGCCGCCCTCGCCCTGATGCCCGAGTCGAAGGGCCCCTGGCAGAAGCCCGACCCGCTCGGCGCGATCCTCTCCGCCGTCGGGATGACCGCGCTCATCTGGTGGATCATCGAGATCCCGCAGCACGGCGCCTTCGAGGGCCGCTCGCTCCTCACCCTGGCCGTCGCCCTCGTCACCCTCGGCGGGTTCGTGATCTGGGAGAACGTCACCCCCGAGCCGATGGTGCCGCTGGTCCTCTTCAAGCACCGCAACTTCAGCGGCGGTTCGCTCTCGCTGACCCTCGTGCAGATCGGCAACGGCGGACTGCTCCTCGTCCTCACCCAGTACCTGCAGTTCGTCCTCGGCTACTCGCCCGTCAAGGCCGGCCTCGCCTTCGTCCCGCTCGCCGTCGCCGCCCTCATCGGCAACGGCGCGGGCGCCGGCCTCGCCGCCAGGATCGGCAACCGGCTCCTGATCCTCGCCGGCATGCTCGTCATGGCCGCCTCCTTCGCCCTGCTCACCACCGTCGACGCCCACTCGGGCTTCACCGTCCCGGCCATCGCCCTCGGCCTGCTCGGCCTCGGCGCCGGCCTCGCGATGCCGGCCGCCGTCGGCGCGCTGATGAGCACCATCCCCGAGGACAAGGCCGGCGTCGGATCCGCCCTCAACGACACCATCCAGCAGGCCGGCACCGCGCTCGGCATCGCCATCCTCGGCTCGCTCCTCACCAGCACCTTCTCCTCCGAGATGCCGGCCGACGCCCCCGAGCAGGCCAAGCAGTCCATCGGCGGCGCACTGGCCGCCGCTCAGGGCGACTCCGGACTGGCCGCCGCCGCCCGGGACGCCTTCACCTCCTCGATGTCCACCACCTTCACCATCAGCGCCGTCGGGGTCCTCGCGGCGGCCGTCCTCGCCACCCTGGTCATGCGCGACACCAAGCCCGCCGCCGCCGACACCCGGGAGAAGGAACTCGCCGCCTGACACTCACCCACACGGAAGAGCCGGTGCCCCGGGGCACCGGCTCTTCCGTGTGCCCCAGATGGATGCCTCTCGTCGCGGCTGTGGAGTGTTCGACCAGCCGCGGGGGCACTTCCGGCCATAGTGCGGGCCATGATGCCACCCCCCACCCGGACCCGGACCCGATCCCGCGGAGCCCTCCTCTGCGCCGCGCTCCTCGCCCTCGCCGTCCAGACCGCCGCCGCCCCGGCACTCGCCTCGCGACCCGAAGGTCCCGGCAGCCCCGGCGGCCCCGGACACGGCGGTCGGGACTGCGTGCGGACCGAGCGGCCCCTCGGCGGCAAGGCCCGCCGGATCCTGGACATCACCCGCAAGGCCAAGAGCGACCTCAAGCTGAAGTCCGTCGAGCTGCGGGTCACCATCGACGGCCGGGAGGTCGTCACCGACGCCCTCGGCGAGTCCATGACCGGCGTCCCCGCCGAGCCGGACATGCACTTCCGGGCCGGCTCCGTCGCCTTCGCCCACATCGGCACCGTCCTCCTCCAGCTCGTCGAGGAGGGCAGGATCGACCTCGACGACACCGTGGAGCAGTGGCTGCCCACCGTGCCCAAGGCCAACCGGATCACCCTGCGGATGCTGGCCACCAACACCACCGGCCTCCACGACTACGTCACCGACCCGGCGTTCCTCGCCGAGCTGGAGCCGCACCCGTTCCGCCAGTGGACCCCGGCACAGCTCCTCTCGTACCCCTACAGCCACTCGTTCTGGTACGAGCCGGGCACGAGCTGGAGCTACTCCCACGCCAACTACCTCCTCCTCGTCCAGGCACTCGAGAAGATCACCGGCACCCGGATCGACGAGCTCGTGAAGGAACGCGTCACCGGCCCCCTCGGCATGCGCAACACCCAGAACAACTTCACCCCCGACATCCCGCGCCCGGTCCTGCACGCCTTCACCTCGGACCGCGGCCTCTACGAGGAATCCACCTTCTGGAACCCCTCGTGGACCACCGCGCCCGGCGCGGTCATCACCACCCACATCTGCGACCTGGCCACATCGGCGCGGGCGATCGGCAGCGGCGAACTCCTGTCGTACCGCTCCTACCGCACGCTGCTCAACCCGGGCACGGTCGGCCTTGGCGGCGCGAGCGCCACCTGCCCCGCCTCGATCTGTCTGAAGCAGACCGAGGCGAAGCACTTCGGCCTCGGCGTCATCGTCGTCAACGGGTGGGTGCTGCAGAACCCGTCGTTCTCCGGGTACGCGGCGATCCAGGCGTACCTTCCGTCGAAGGGGCTCGCCATCGCGGTCTCCGCGACGAAGGACCCGGACACCCCCGACGGCAACATGGCCGAGGTGGTCGCTCAGCGCATCGCGGCCGCACTGGCCCCGAACGACCCGCTCGCCATCACCTGATCCGTCATCAGGAGCGTGATGAGGGAGGCTCGGGCCCAGGTGACCCGGGACCGTATCGTGCCGACCGGACAGCCGGCCGTCTCAATGGCCTCCGCATAGGACAGACCGAGGAGTTGGGTCAGGGCCTCTTCGACACCCCACAAAATCGTGAGGACGCTCCGATGAGCGTGTTGGAGAAGCGGGCAGCGTTCATGAACGCTGCCCGACATGCGCTCCTGCCCTAGGAGCTGTTCGAGGTTCGGATCATGTGGCTGCGGTGATGTGTTTCAGCCACATGATCGATCCTCGAAGGTGAAGTCCTGCCGCGTAGCTCTC
>NZ_JBIARL010000040.1:0-41644 GCF_042889835.1 Streptomyces sp. NPDC002463 | reverse complement strand
GAGCGCATGATGCGCGACGCCAAGATCACCCAGATCTACGAGGGCACCAACCAGGTCCAGCGCATCGTCATGGCCCGCAACCTCCCGTAACCACCAGCCTCTCGAAAGGAGACAGGCCGTGACCCTGAAGATCGCTGTCTGTGTGAAGTACGTCCCCGACGCGACCGGCGACCGCGGTTTCGCCGACGACCTGACGACCGACCGCGAGGCCGTCGACGGGCTGCTCTCGGAACTCGACGAGTACGCGGTCGAGCAGGCCCTGCGCATCTCGGAGGAGTCCGACGACGCCGAGGTGACCGTCGTGACGGTCGGCCCGGACGACGCCAAGGACGCGCTGCGCAAGGCGCTGTCGATGGGCGCCGACAAGGCCGTCCACGTCAACGACGACGACATCCACGGTTCCGACGTGATCGCCACCTCCGCGATCCTGGCCAAGGCCCTGGAGAAGACCGGCTTCGACCTGGTCGTCTGCGGCATGGCCTCGACCGACGGCACGATGGGCGTCCTGCCCGCGCTGCTCGCCGAGCGCCTGAGCCTCCCGCAGGTCACCCTGCTCTCGGAGCTCTCCGTCGAGGACGGTCTCGTGAAGGGCCGCCGCGACGGCGACGCCGCGACCGAGCTCCTGGAGGCCCCGCTGCCGGCCGTCGTCTCGGTCACCGACCAGTCCGGCGAGGCCCGTTACCCCTCCTTCAAGGGGATCATGGCCGCCAAGAAGAAGCCGGTCGAGGAGCTGGACCTGGACGACCTGGGGATCGACGCCGACGAGGTCGGCCTCGCCGGTTCCTGGACCCTGGTCGACGCCGTGGCCGCCCGCCCGGCCCGTACGCAGGGCACGATCGTCACGGACGAGGGCGACGGCGGCAAGCAGCTCGCCGCCTTCCTCGCCTCCCAGAAGTTCATCTGATCCACCGTCACCCCACCTCAGGAGCAAGGAATCATGGCTGAGATCCTGGTTCTCGTGGACCACGCCGACGGTGCGGTCCGCAAGCCGGCCCTCGAACTGCTGACCCTGGCCCGCCGCATCGGCGAGCCCTCGGCGGTCGTCCTCGGCGCCGGCGAGGCCGCGGCCTCGATCGCCGCCACGGCCGGCGAGTACGGCGCCGCCACCGTGTACGTCGCGGACGGCGCCGAGTTCACCGAGCAGCTCGTCGTCCCGAAGGTCGACGCGCTCACCCAGCTCGCCAAGGAGAAGGGGGCGGCCGCCGTCCTGGTGACCTCCTCCGGCGAGGGCAAGGAGATCGCGGCCCGCGTCGCGCTCCGGCTCGGCTCCGGTCTGATCACCGACGCCGTGGAGCTGGAGGCCGGCGACAAGGGCCCCGTCGCCACGCAGTCCGTCTTCGCCGCCTCGTACCAGGTGAAGTCCACGGTCTCGCACGGCGTCCCGGTCATCACCGTCAAGCCGAACTCCGCCGCCCCGGAGGCCGCTCCGGCCGCCGGCGCCGTCGAGAACGTCACCGTCGCCTTCACCGGCAACGCCGCCAAGGTCGTCTCGCGCACCCCGCGCGTCTCCACCGGCCGCCCCGAGCTGACCGAGTCCGCGATCGTGGTCTCCGGCGGCCGCGGCGTCGGCGCGGCCGAGGGCTTCGCGGTCGTCGAGAAGCTGGCCGACTCGCTCGGCGCGGCCGTCGGCGCCTCCCGCGCCGCCGTGGACGCCGGCTGGTACCCGCACTCCAACCAGGTCGGCCAGACCGGCAAGCAGGTCTCGCCGCAGCTGTACGTGGCGGCGGGCATCTCCGGCGCCATCCAGCACCGGGCCGGCATGCAGACCTCGAAGACGATCGTCGCGGTCAACAAGGACCCCGAGGCCCCGATCTTCGACCTGGTCGACTACGGCGTGGTCGGCGACCTCTTCGAGGTGCTGCCGCAGCTGACGGACGAGATCGGCGCGCGCTGATCCTCGGACGGAGCAGGAAGGGGCGGGTGGCGCTGTCCGCCACCCGCCCCGCCCGCTGATCCCGTGGAACGACGAGAAGGGGCGGGTGGCACAGAGTGCCACCCGCCCCTTCTCGTCGTTCCCGTTCAGTACCAGCCGTCGAGCGGGACCTCCTCGCAGAGCCGGACGACCGGCCTGCGCCCGGAGGACCCGTTGCCGGAGAGCTTCACCCGGACCCCGGGGCGCACCGCGTGCAGCGGTCCGTCGACCCTGCAGCGGACGACGAAGCCCTCCGCCATGTGGACGGGCCAGAGGTCGGCGTCGGCCGCGGCGACCCCGCGCCGTACGGATATCACGCCCTCGCCGCCGCTGAGTTCGGGTGCGAGTTCGGTCGACCCGCAGGTCGGACAGAGCAGGCGCTGGAAGGTGGTGGTGTGGCACCAGCGGCAGCGCTGGAAGTACAGCTCGGAATCGGGGGCCGACTCGTCGGCCTGGACGGCGGTCCCGCTCCTCATACCCGTGTGGAACACGATGCCTTCTCCTTGCACTCGGCGGCTCGACCGTGCATGGAGACAAGATATGGCACTGAGTGCCATCAAATAAAGACCTGAGTTCCCTCAATTAGAGATACTGAGATCCCTAAGGTCCGTGAGGATGCCCGCCGCGGTCCTCTCAGCCCTCACCGAGGCTCGACTCCACCTCGCGCACCACGCGCCACATGGGGGTGGACCGCTTGGTGATCACCACGACCACGTCCTCGGTCTCCTCGGCCGGGGCGTCCGTCGCCTGGCCGCCTGCGGTCCAGGTGGACCGCACGAACTCCAGGGCGCCGTCGACCTCCGCCAGCGCGTCGCCCTCGCCGCCCGAGCGCAGCCAGTGCCGCAGGGCGTGGTTGTGGGCGGCGACCACGGCCGCCGCGACGACGTTGGCACGCAGGGTGCCGTCCCTGCGGTCGGCCCAGCGGGTGCGCAGGTAGTCGCCGAGGGTCTTCTCGTACCGCCAGACCACCGAGAGCTCGTACGTGCGGAGACCGGCCACCTCGCGGGTGAGCCGGTAGCGCTGCACGGAGAAGGTGGGGTTCTCGGCGTACATCCGCATGACGAGCCGGGCGGCGTCGCAGACGCGGACGACCGGGTCGTCGGAGTCGGCGCTCGCGGCGAGGAAGCGGGTCATGTCGGCGAGGCACTGCTCGTGGTCGGGGAAGACCACGTCCTCCTTCGACGGGAAGTACCGGAAGAAGGATCGCCGGCCGACGCCCGCGAGGGTGACGATGTCGTCGACGGTGGTCTGCTCGTAGCCCCGCTCCAGGAAGAGCTGGAAGGCCGCGGCGATGAGGGAGTCCCGCATCGCGGGCTTCGTGGTGTTCGACGACGCTGTTCCCATGGCCCGAACCTAACACCCGGACGGGCCCTTACGGCACTCGGTGCCGGAAGAATCCGGCACCGAGTGCTGCAGTGGGGGTACGGAGGCTCAGCGGGCGCTCATCCGGAGGGCGCCGTCCATGCGGATCGTCTCGCCGTTGAGGTAGTCGTGCTCGGCGATCATCGTGACGAGTCGGGCGTACTCCTCCGGGCGCGCGAGGCGCTGCGGGAAGGTGACGCTGGCGGCGAGACCGGCCCGGACGTCCTCTCCGAAGCCGGCCATCATCGGGGTGTCGACGATGCCGGGGGCGATGGTGACGACCCGGATGCCGAACTGCGCGAGGTCGCGCGCGGCGGTGACGGTCATGCCGGCGACGCCCGCCTTGGACGCGGCGTACGCGATCTGCCCGACCTGGCCCTCGAAGGCGGCGATGGAGGCGGTGTTGACGACGAGGCCCCGCTGCCCGTGCTCGTCGGCGTCGTGGCGGGCGATGGCCTCGGCGGCGAGCCGCATCACGTTGAAGGTGCCGAGCAGGTTGACGTTGAGCACCGCACGGAACAGGTCGAGGTCGTGCGGTCCCTTGCGGCCCAGGATGCGGGCGGAGGGGGCGATGCCCGCGCAGTTGACCGCGAGCCGCAGCTCGGCGCCGTCGGCGTCGATCGCGGCGAGCGCCTCGCGGACCTGGTCCTCGTCGGTGACGTCCGCGGCGAGCAGCCGGACGCCCTCGGGCAGCGGCCCTGCGGCGGCCACGGCCTTGTCCAGGTCCAGGCCGTAGACGGTGGCGCCACGGGCGGCGAGCGCGGCGGCGGTGGCGGCGCCGAGGCCGGAAGCGGCGCCGGTGACGAGAGCGGCGGAGCCGGCGATGTCCATGGAACTCCTCGTTCGTGTCGTGCGGGTGCGACCCTGCCGCCGGGTTGGCCGCCGGATCGGGCGCGTGCCCGCGTCAGGACCGCGCGGTCCGCGCGATCTGCGCCGCCCACCATAGAACCGTGTGCGGCGCCCCCGGAAGCGGAGGCCGAGCGAGGGCCGGGGAGGAAGTAGTCGACCGGTCGTACACTCTCGCCATGGGGCGAACGAGTGACGCGCGGGAGCGCATCCTGACCGCCGCGAGGACGCTGATGCTGTCGCGCGGCTACTCCGCCCTGGGCGTGGCCGAGATCTGCGCGGCGGCGGGGGTGCCGAAGGGCAGCTTCTACTACTTCTTCGCGTCGAAGGAGGAGCTCGCCGTCGCCGTCGTCGAGGAGCACTGGGCCGGGCAGCGCGCCGAGTGGACGCGCGCGCTCGGCGAGGACGTGCCGCCGCTCCGGCGGCTGCGGCGCCTGTACGAGGTCACGGAGGCCGGGTTGCGGGCCGGGCGGGAGAGCTGCGGCGCCGTCACGGGCTGCCTCCTCGGGAACCTGGCCCTGGAGCTGAGCACCACGACGGAGAGCGTCCGCGAGCGGCTGCGGGAGATCTTCGACGAGCAGGTCGAACTGGTGGCGCGGACCGTCGCCGAGGCCCGCGCGCGCGACGAGGTGACGGTCGCCGACACGGGTGCGGCGGCGCGGGCGCTGGTCGCCCAGCTGGAGGGCCGGGTCCTCTTCGCCAAGCTGTACGACGACCCGGGCCGCCTCGACGCCCTGTGGGCCGATTCCCTGACCCTCCTCGGCGCCGAGGAGGGCCGGGCCGCAGAGGCGGTCTGACCTCTCGTCAGAAGGGCTTGGTCGGAAGGTACTTGCCGTCCAGGGTGATGACGGCGCGCTCGCCGCCCTCGGGGTCGGCGACCTTCTTCACGTCCAGCTTGAAGTTGATCGCGGAGATGATGCCGTCGCCGAACTGCTCGTGCACGAGCTCCTTCAGCGTGGTGCCGTAGACCTGGAGCATCTCGTAGAAGCGGTAGATGGTCGGGTCGGTGGGAACGGCGCCGTCGAGGGAACCGCGGGTGGGGATCGTCCGGAGAAGACGGACCGCGTCCTCGTCGAGGCCGAGGAGCTCGGCGACGGCCCGGGCGGAATCCGCCGGCAGGGCGTGCTGACCGAGGACGGCGGCGGTGGTGAAGGCGACGGAGAGGCCGGAGGCGTCCGCGATCTGCTGCCAGCTCAGGTCCTTGCGGGTCTTGGCGTCGACGGCGGCGATCGCGAGGGCGCGGCGGGCGGTGGGGTCGAACTGGGAGTGCACCATGAGGGGTACGTCCTTCTTTCTCGAGGGGCTTTCTTGAGGGGCTTTCTTGAGGGGCCGACGGGGTCAGGCGGCGAGCACGGGGCTCGCGGTGGCGGGGAGTTCCTCGACGGTGCCGTCGGCGATGTCGAAGACCCAGCCGTGCAGCCGTACCTCGCCCGCTGCCAGCGCGCGGGCCACCGAGGGGTGGGTGGCCAAGTTCGCCAGCTGCGCGGCGACGTTCTCGCGGACCAGGGCGGCCACGTCGACGGTCCCGGCGGCCGTGCCGCCGGCGGCGGCGCGGGCGAGGGAGGCGTCGGCGTGCCGCAGCCAGGCGGCGACGGCGGGCGCGGCGCTCAGGTCGTGGCCCTCGGCGAGCGCGGTCATCGCGCCGCAGGCGGAGTGCCCGCAGACGACGACGTCCCGCACGCCGAGGACGGTGACGGCGTACTCCACGGCGGCGGTGACTCCGTCGCCGCCCGGGGTGTGGGCGGGGACGAGGTTGCCGGCGGTGCGGATCACGAAGAGCTCGCCCGGATCCGTCTGGGTGATCAGTTCCGGTACGACCCGGGCGTCCGAGCAGCCGATGAACAGCGTGCCGGGCCGGTGATCTGAGGCCAGGCGGGCGAAGAGGCCGGCCTTGGCAGGGAAGACCTCCCGCTGGAAGCGGGCGATTCCCTCGGCGAAGTGAGGCATGTCCTCACCGTGCACGACCGGCAGCCATAGCGTCCAAGACCCATCATCGATCTCTGCCATAGATGCGATCTATAGTCGACCGCATGCAGCCGGAACTCCGCCATCTCCGCTATCTGCTCGCCGTCGCCGAGCACGCGAACTTCACCCGCGCCGCCGAGGAGCTCCACATCTCCCAGCCGACGCTGTCCCAGCAGATCAAGCAGCTGGAGAAGGCGCTCGGGGCGCAGCTCCTGGACCGCACCGGCCGCACCGTGCGCCTCACGGACGCCGGGGAGGCCTACGCGCGCTACGCCCGGCGGGCGCTGCGGGACCTGGCGGCGGGCGAGCGGGCGGTGCTCGACGTGCACGACCTGTCCCGGGGCCACCTCCGGCTCGCGGTCACCCCCACCTTCACCATGTACCTCACCGGCCCCCTGGTCGCCGGCTTCCACACCCGGCATCCGGGGATCACCGTGGACGTGCGGGAGCTGCCCCAGGAGCGCATCGAGGCCGACCTCCTCGCCGACCGGCTCGACCTCGGCATCGCCTTCCACGGCGAGCACCTCCCGGGCGTCGAGGCCATGGAGCTGTTCACCGAGACCCTCGGCCTCGTCGTGGGCCCCGGCCACCCCTTCGCGGGCCGGACGGAACCGGTGCGGGCCGGGGAGCTGAACGACCATCAGCTTGCGTTGCTGAGCCGGGACTTCGCCACCAGGCTGCACATCGACACGTACGTCTCCGAGCACCGCGTCCGGCCGGCGATCGCGGTGGAGGCCAATTCGGTGACCGCGCTCACCGAGATCGTCCGGCGCACCGCGCTCGCGACCGTCCTGCCCGAAGCCGTCACCCTGGACCATCCCTGGCTGAGCCCGGTGCCCCTCTCCCCCGCGCTGCCGTCCCGCTCCGTCGCCCTCCTGCGGCGCGCGGCCGGCTACCGCAGTGCGGCGGCCGGGGCCTTCGCCGAACTGGCCGCGCGGTGGGGAGGGGAAGTCCCGGGTCAACCGATCGGATGACCCCGGGGTCCACCGATGCGGGCGCCGGGTGCAGCCGGGACGCCGACGGCCGGCGGCAGGGTACGGCACCAGGATGAGGAACAGAGCGGGCCGCGGCTTCCCGACGGCCCCCGCGGTTCCCCGAGTTCACTTGGAGCAGATCCCATGAAGCACGTGAAGAAGGCCAACTCGCGCACCCGTGTCGTGACCGGTGGCGCGATCGTCGCCGCCCTCGCCCTCGGCGGCTTCGGGGCCTACTCCGCGAGCGCCACCGGCGAGGAGACGGCGGCCGCGCCGGCCGCCGCCAAGGTCGACGCCAAGAACAAGAACACGACGCGCTCCACCCACCTGACGATCGAGGCCGCGACGAAGGCGGCGAAGGCGACGCTCGACGCCGCCGAGCAGGAGAACCAGCGCGTGTCGGTCGCGGTCGTGGACCGCAACGGCAACACGATCGTCACCCTGCGCGGCGACGGTGCCGGCCCGCAGTCCTACGAGTCGGCCGTGAAGAAGGCGTACACCGCCGTCTCCTGGAACGCCCCGACCTCCGTCCTCGCGGGCCGTCTCGCCAACGCCCCGACCCTGAAGGACATCCCCGGCACCCTCTTCCTCGCCGGTGGCGCCCCCGTCACCGCCAAGGCCGCCCCGATCGCGGGCATCGGCGTCGCCGGCGCCCCGTCCGGCGACCTCGACGAGAAGTTCGCCCAGGCCGGCGTCGCCACACTCGGCAAGTAGGCCCAGGGCAGGCGCCCGCGTACGAGGAAACCCGCCGTGAACACGCTCGATCACACCCTTCTGGCGGCCGCCGCGCTCGGTGACACCGTCGCCGTCCGCGCGGCCCTCGACGCGGGTGCCCGCGTCGACGTCCGGGACCGGCACCGCCGCACCCCGCTGCTGCGGGCCGCGCTGCGCGACCACGTCCCCGCCGCGCGGGCGCTGCTCGCCGCGGGCGCCGACCCGAACGCCCAGGACGACCGGTCCGACAGCCCTTGGCTGGTCACCGGCGTCACCGGCAGCGTCGCCATGATGCGGGCCCTGCTCCCGGCGGGCCCCGACCTGAGGCTGACCGACCGGTACGGCGGCACCGCACTCATCCCCGCCGCGGAACGCGGTCATGTGCCCTACGTTCGGGCCGTCCTCGACGAGACCGCGATCGACGTCGACCACGTCAACCGGCTCGGCTGGACCGCGCTCCTGGAGGCCGTGATCCTCGGCGACGGGGGCGCCGCGCACCGGAAGGTCGTGGCCCTGCTCCTCGCGGCGGGCGCCGACCCCGAGCTCCCCGACCCGTACGGCCGCACGGCCCTCCACCACGCCGAACGCCACGGCCTGACGGAGATCGCCGCGCTCCTCCGGAAGGCGGGCTCACACGGGGTCCTCCACGGAGCCGCCTGACTGCCGCTCCCGGTGGGCGGCGACCCGCTCGCGGGTGGCGCAGCGGCGGGAGCAGTAGCGGCGCTCCGGGCCGCTGCCCTGCGCGATGAAGACGTTCCGGCAGCTGCCCGAGGCGCAGGTCCGTCCCGGCGGCCGCTGCCGGTCCCAGACGAGGACGGCGAGCGCCAGGCAGGACGAGGCGAGCAGCCACTCGGCCCAGGGAGCGTCGTCGTCCCGGTCGACGTGTGCGTGCCAGGGGGCGGTGCCGGCGTGCGAGGTCAGCCGGAGCGGCCCGGTGTGCCCGCTCAGGAGCCGGTTGAGGAGGGCGGCGGCCTCGTCGGCGGTCGCGGCGGCGAAGACCTCCCGCAGGAGGGCGGCGGACACGCGCATCTCGTCCACGTCCTCGGGACGGAGGCCGACGGGGGCGGTCTCCCCGTACGCGACGAGCACGGCGGCGACGTCGTCCGGGTCCGGGCGTTCGTCGGCGAGCACGTTGACGAGGGCGGCGGTGCGGCGGGCCGTCGTCAGCACGGAATGGCGGGTGGACCAGTCGTCCTCGGTGGCGGGCACCCCCGGAATGTAACGCATCTTGCGGAGTTTTGAGTTACGTCCGTACCGTCCTGCCAGTGAAGCGACATGCCACGACCGGCACCTGCCTGGCCGGAGCTCTGGCGGCCCGCGTCGGGGACGAGACGGCCGGACCGGCGCTGCTCCTCGCCGGGTTCGCGCTCGCCGGGTCCACCGCCGAGGCCTCGGCCCTGCTCGCGGGCGTCAGCGTCTCCGCAGCGCTCGGCGGCCCCGTGCTCGGGGCGCTCCTGGACGGCGCCGTGCGACCGGGCCGCCTGCTCGCCGGAGCGCTCGTCCTGTACGCGACGGGCCTGACGCTCGTCCTCGTGGGCCTCGGCCGGCTGCCCTTCGCGGTGACGGTGGCGACGGCGGTCCTCACGGGCCTCCTCGGCCCGGCCCTCTCGGGAGGCTGGTCGGCCCAACTGCCCCGGGTGACGGCGTCCGACCGCCTCCCCCGGGCGAACGCCCTGGACACGCTGACCTTCGGCACGGCAGCCCTCCTGGGCCCGGCCCTGGCGGGCGGCACGTCGGAGACCCTGGGGGCGCCGACGGCCGTACTGCTCGCGGCGACGCTGATCGCGGGGGCGGCCCCGGCGGCGTGGCCGCTGCCCGTGCGGGCGAGACGGGAACGGACCGGGGACGGACGCGCGCCCGAAGCCCGAGGCGTACGCGCGACCCCGGCCCGAGGCGTACGCGCCGCCCGCACCCCGGCCCTGGCCGTACGCGCCGAGCGGGCCCCGCGCCTACGACCGTCCTCCCTGGTCCCCGTCCTCGCCTCCGGGATCCGGGCCGTCCGGGCGAACCGGAGGCTCGCCCGGGCCACCCGGACCTCGGTCGTCTCCTGTGTCGCCCAGGGCATGCTGACCGCCTGCGTCCCGCTCCTCGGCGAGCGGGTGTTCGGCGGGGCCGGGCGCGGGGCGGTGCTGCTCTCCTGTGCGGCGGTCTCCGCCCTCGTGGCGAACGCCCTGCTCGCGCGGTTCCCGCTCGCCCTCTCCCCCGACGCGCTCGTACGGGTCGGGGCGCTGGTCCAGGCCGCGGCGCCCGCCCTCGCCCTGACCGGCAGGCCCGCGGCGGTGGTGGCGGCCTTCCTCGTCTCGGGCCTCGGCGAGGGCCCCCAGCTCACCGCCCTGTTCGCGGTCCGGCACCGGGAGTCCCCGGAGCACCTGCGCGGGCAGATCTTCACCACCGGCGCCAGCCTCAAGATCACCGGCTTCGCGCTCGGCGCCGCGGCCGCCGGTCCGCTGGCGGCCTGGTCGCTCCAGGCCGCCCTGACGGCGACCGCCGTCCTCGCGGCGGCAGCCGCTACGCGCGGGCGAGGCCCCGGCTGATGACCAGCCGCTGGATCTGGTTCGTGCCCTCGAAGATCTGCATGATCTTCGCCTCGCGCATGTAGCGCTCGACCGGGAAGTCCCGCGTGTAGCCGTACCCGCCGAAGACCTGGACGGCGTCCGTCGTGACCTTCATCGCCGTGTCCGTGGCGATGAGCTTCGCCGCGCTGGCCTGGCGGCTGAAGGGCCGGCCGAGGTCGCGGCGGCGGGCCGCGTCCAGGTAGGTGGCGCGGGCCGCGTCGACGGCGGCGGCCATGTCGGCGAGGAGGAAGCCGAGGCCCTGGTGGTCGATGATCCGGCGGCCGAAGGTGGTGCGCTCGTTGGCGTACGCCACGGCGGCGTCGAGCGCGGCCTGGGCGAGCCCGGTGGCGCAGGCGGCGATGCCGAGGCGCCCGCTGTCGAGGGCGCTGAAGGCTATCTGGAGGCCCTGGCCCTCGTCGCCGATGCGGCGGTCCTCCTCGACGAGCGCGCCGTCCCAGTACGCGGCGGTCGTCGGCACCGCCTGGAGGCCCATCTTGCGCTCGGGGACGCCGAAGCTCAGGCCCTCGGTGGCGCCGGGGGCGAGGAAGCAGGAGATGCCGTGGCTGCCGGGGGCGGTGCGGGCGAAGAGGGCGTAGAAGTCGGCCTTGCCGCCGTGGGTGATCCAGGCCTTGGTGCCGGTGATCCGGTACCCGCTGCCGTCGTCCTGGCGCTCGGCCTTGCAGGTGAGGGCGGCGGCGTCGGAGCCGGCCTGCGGCTCGGAGAGGCTGTAGCCGCCGATGGTCCGGCCTTCGAGGATCGCGGGCAGCCAGCGTTCCTTCTGCTCGGCGGTGCCGAAGGTGTGGAGGGGGTGGCTGGCGAGCGTGTGGACGCTGGTGGCGACGGCGACGGCGGCCCAGCGCGCGGCGAGCTCCTCCAGGACCTGGAGGTACACCTCGTAGGGCTGGCCTCCGCCGCCGAACTCCTCCGGGTACGGGAGGCCGAGGAGCCCGGCCTCGCCGAGGGTGGCGAAGAGCCCTTCGGGATAGGTCTCGGCGGCCTCGTGCTCGTCCACCCGAGGAGAGAGCTCCTTGTCGGCGATCTCCCGGGTGAGGGCGATGAGGTCCGCTGCCTCGGGGGTGGGAAGCAGGCGGTCGACATCCATGGCGACTCCAGCGGCGCGCAAAGTGGTACTGGGGAAGGTACTGCAGTACCGCTGAGAGTAGCGCAGAAGGGTGCCGACGTAACCCCCCGGAACGTCGGCCTGGAATACTGGCGGGGTGATCGAGACCTCCGCCGACGCCCCCAAGCTGACGGGCCGCGGAGCGGCGCGCCGCTCCGCCCTGTTCGAGGAGCTCGTCGCCCTCCTCGTCGGGGAGGGCTTCGCCCGGCTGACGCTCGACGACCTCGCCGCGCGGCTGCG
The DNA here is from genome assembly GCF_042889835.1 of Streptomyces sp. NPDC002463. Classification (NCBI taxonomy): domain Bacteria; kingdom Bacillati; phylum Actinomycetota; class Actinomycetes; order Kitasatosporales; family Streptomycetaceae; genus Streptomyces; species Streptomyces sp. NPDC002463. The sequence goes on along the minus strand of NZ_JBIARL010000040.1, from coordinate 29,956 downwards.
CTGCTCGAAGCGGACCCTGTACGGCCTGGCCGGCAGCAAGGAGCAGCTGGTCCGGGCGGCGGTCGTGCACTTCTTCCGGCGGGCCACGGCCCGGGTCGAGGCGGTCCTCGCGGCGGCGTCGGACCCTGCCGAGCGGCTCGCGGCCTATCTGCGGGCGGTCTCGGCGGAGCTGGCGCCCGTCTCGCCGGCGTTCTTCGACGACGTGGCGGCCTTCGAGCCGGCGGCCGAGGTGTACGAGCGGAACACGCGCGCGGCGGCGGGCCGGGTCCAGCAGCTCATCGAGGAGGGCGTGCGGGCCGGTGTGTTCCGCGAGGTGCACGTGACCTTCGCGGCCGACGTCATCTCCTCGGTGATGGTCCGCATCCAGCGGCGCCAGGTGGCCGCGGCGACGGGTCTCGCCGACGCCGAGGCGTACGAACAGCTGGCGGAGCTGCTGCTCAGCGGCCTGCGCAAGGCCTGAGACACCCCCGAACGCACGCACGCCCGGCGCCGTCCCTGGAGGGACGGGGCCGGGCGTGGGCGGGCGGGGACGGCCGGGAGACCGGAAGTGCGGACCGATCCCCCGCGCCCGCCTCCGGGCGCTACCGGGCGGCGTGCAGCGCGCGGTGGGCGGCGACCAGCTCCGCGTACCGCCGGCCGCTCGTCTTCACGGTGCGGCGCTGGGTCGCGTAGTCGACGTGGACGAGCCCGAAGCGCTTGTCGTAGCCGTAGGCCCACTCGAAGTTGTCGAGCAGGGACCAGGCGTAGTACCCGGCGAGCGGGGCGCCCCTGCGCAGGGCGCGGGCACAGGCGGCGAGGTGCTCCTCCAGGTAGCGGGTGCGCTCGGGGTCGTGGACCTCGCCGTCGGGTCCCGCGGTGTCGGGGAAGGCCGAGCCGTTCTCGGTGACGTACAGCCTGCGCACGCCGTAGTCCTCGGTGAGCCGCAGCAGGAAGGCCTCCAGGCCGCCCGCGTCGATCTGCCAGTCCATGCCGGTGCGGGGCACGTCGGGGAGGCGGACTTCGCGGGCGTACGGGACGGGGCCGGCCGGGTCGTCGGCGACGGTGACGGGGAAGTAGTAGTTGAGGCCGTGCCAGTCGAGCGGGGCCGAGATCAGCTCCAGGTCACCGGGAAGTTCCGGGAGTTCGACGCCGTACAGCTCGCGCATGTCGGCGGGGAAGCCACGGCCGTGGACCGGGTCGAGCCACCAGCGGTTGGTGTGGCCGTCCATGCGGGCGGCGGCCGCGACGTCCTCGGGGCGGCTGCTCGCGGGGGCGACGGTGGAGTGGTTGGTGACGAGGCCGACCTGGGCGCCGGGTACGGCGGCGCGGACGGCGGCGGTGGCGAGGCCGTGGCCGAGGAGCAGGTGGTACGAGGCGCGGACGGCGGCCGTGAGGTCGGTGAGGCCCGGCGCCATCCGGCCCTCCAGGTGGCCGATCCAGGCGGAGCAGAGGGGTTCGTTGAGGGTGGCCCACTGGGTGACGCGGTCGCCGAGGCGCTCGGCGACGACGCCGGCGTACGCGGCGAGGTGTTCGGCGGTGTCGCGGACGGTCCAGCCGCCCCGGTCCTGGAGGGCCTGCGGAAGGTCCCAGTGGTAGAGGGTGACGGAGGGGGTGATCCCGGCGTCGAGGAGGCCGTCGACGAGCCGGTCGTAGAAGTCCAGCCCGGCCTTGTTGACGGGCCCGTCGCCGCCGGGGACGACGCGGGGCCAGGCGACGGAGAGCCGGTACGCGTCGGTGCCGAGGCCCTTCATGAGGGCGACGTCCTCGGGCCAGCGGTGGTAGTGGTCGCAGGCGGTGTCGCCGTGGTCGCCGTTGTCGATCGCGCCGGGGACGCGGGAGAACGTGTCCCAGATGGAGGGGGCGCGGCCGTCCTCGGCGACGGCTCCCTCGATCTGGTACGCGGAGGTGGCGGTGCCCCAGGCGAAGGACGGGGGGAAGGCGGCGAGGTCGAGCGGTGCAGACACGGAAGTCCTTTCGGGCCGGGGGGTCGTCACTTGACCGCGCCCGCGGTGAGGCCGGTGACGAGGTAGCGCTGGAGGAGCAGGAACCCGGCGACGACGGGGACGCTCACCACGAGGGAGGCGGCCATCACCTGGTTCCAGTAGACGTCGTTCTGGGTGGCGTAGCCCTGGAGGCCGACGGCGAGGGTGCGGGTGGTGTCGGTGGTCATGACGGAGGCGAAGAGGACCTCGCCCCAGGCGGTCATGAAGGCGTAGACGCCGACGGCGACGATGCCGGGGATCGCGGCGGGGACGACGACCCGGAAGAGGGCGCCGAGCGGGCCGCAGCCGTCGACCTCGGCGGCCTCGTCGAGGTCGCGGGGGACGGCGTCGAAGTAGCCGATGAGCATCCAGATGGAGAACGGCAGCGAGAAGGTCAGATAGGTGAGGATCAGACCGCCGCGCGAGCCGAAGAGCGCGATGCCGGTGGCGTTGCCGATGTTGACGTACAGGAGGAAGAGCGGCAGCAGGAAGAGGATGCCGGGGAACATCTGGGTGGAGAGCACCGTCACGGTGAAGACGCGCTTGCCGCGGAAGGCGTAGCGACTGACGGCGTAGGCGGCGAAGACCGCGACGACGAGGGAGCAGACGGTGGCCGTGCCCGCGACGACCAGGGAGTTCACGAAGTAGTCGGCGAGCGGGACGGTCTGCCAGATGTCGACGTACGGGCGGAGGGTGAGCCCGGAGGGGATCCACTGGAACTTCCCCGAGACGTCCGCGAGGGGTTTGAGGGAGCTGGAGACCATCACGTACACCGGCAGCAGGACGAAGCCGGTGAGGAGGGTGAGGAAGATCCGGCGGCTCCAGAGGAAGGAGCGGGGGGCGGCCATGGGTGAGCGGGGCCGGTGGTCACGAGGCATCGCCGGTCCTCCTTCCCCGGGTCGTGAGCAGCAGGTAGGCGCCCGTGACGACGAGCAGGAACAGCAGGAGCAGCACCGACATCGCCGAGCCCGTGCCGAAGTTCCAGGTCTGGAACGAGGACTGGTAGATGTGCAGGGAGATCAGGTCGGCGGCTTCGGGGGCGGCCTTGCCGAAGAGCACGAAGGGGGTGTTGAAGTCGTTGAACGTCCACAGGAACAGCACGAGCACGAGGACCTGGTTGACCGGCTGCAGGGACGGCAGGGTGATGTGGCGGATCTGCCTCCACATGCCGGCGCCGTCGAGGGCGGCGGCCTCGTAGATCTCCCTCGGGATGTTCTGGAGTCCGGCCATCAGGACGAGGAAGGCGAAGGGCCAGCCCTTCCAGACGGAGACGACGAGCAGGGTGACGAAGGCGTTGTCGCCGATGAGCCAGAAGGCGGGGCTGTCGCCGATGCCGAGCTGGTCGTGGAGGACGTGGTTCACCAGGCCGTTGTCCCGCTGGAACATGAACGCCCAGGTGATGACGGCCGCGTAGACCGGCAGGGCGTACGGGACGAGGAAGAGCGCGCGCAGGAAGCCGCGGCCGCGGAAGGTCTCCTGCATGAAGACGGCGGCCGAGGCGCCGAGGAGCCAGCACAGGCCGACGGAGCAGACGGTGAAGAGGCAGGTCGTGAGGAACGACTTCAGGAGCGCCTCGCCGACGGGGGCGTCGAAGTCGACCGAGACGGCGTAGTTGCCGAGTCCGGTCCAGGGGGCGGCGGTCCAGTCGCGGATGAAGAACTGGGTGAGCTCCTTGAAGCTCATGACGATGCCGATGAGCATCGGCACGAGGTGCACGAGGAGTTCGAGGAGGAGGGCCGGGAGGAGCAGCAGGTAGGGCAGTCCGCGGGCCCGGAGCCGCCCGGGGCGGCGCCTGCGCGGGGCCGCCCCGGGGGTGTGCCGCTGCCCGGTCCGCCCGTGGGGCTTCTCGATGGCGGTGGTGGTCATGGTGGCGTCCGGGCTCACTTCTTGGGCATCTGCTGCTGGGCCTTGTCGAGCTTGGCCCGCACGGACTCGGTGGTGACGGGGCGTCCGGCGGCGGCGTCGGCGAAGAGCTCCTTGACGGCGGTGCCGACGACGGTCTCGAACTGGGACTCCTCGGGGACCTGCGGCAGGGCGGCGGCGCTGGTCGCGAGGGTCTGCTTGAGGACCGTGACGGTGGGGTTGTCGAAGGCGGGGTCCTGCTGGGCGGCCTTGACCGGGGGGATGGAGCCGTAGGCGCTGTTGAGCGTCTTCTGCTCCTGGTCGCCGGTCATGAACTTCACGAACTTGAGGGCGCCGTCCTTGTTCCCGGTGTTCTTGAAGACGGCGAGGTTGATGCCGGCGACCATGGAGTTGATCTGCGTGCCCTGTCCGGGGGTGCCGGAGGGGACGGGCGCGGGGGCGACGCCCCACGCGTCGGGGCTCATGCCCTGGGCCTGGAAGGTGGTGCCGGGGGTCTGCCAGAGGACCATGGCGGTGCGGTCCTTGGCGAAGTCGGCGAGGGACTGGTTCTGGGCGTACTCGGCGTTGCCGGGGGCGACGATCTTGTGGGCGGCCATGAGGTCGACGTACTGCTTGACGGCGGCGACGGCGCCGTCGGAGGTGAAGTCGGCCTTGCCGTCGGGGGTGAAGAAGTCGGCGCCGTGCTGCTTGCCCATGACGAAGACCTGGTGGATGTTGTTGGCGAGGCTGCCGCCCTCGACGCCGATGGCGGACTTGCCGTCCTTGCTGAGCTTCTTGCCGTCGGCGATCAGCTCGTCCCAGGTGGCCGGCGGCTTGGCTATGCCGGCGTCCTTGAACATCTTCTTGTTGTAGTAGAGCGCGTAGGCCATGGAGTAGAGCGGGACGGCGGCCGGGTCCTGGCCGGTGGCGCCGGTGGAGCCGAGCGCGGAGTCGACGAAGCGGTCCTTGCCGCCGATGGCCGCGAAGTTCTCGGCGTCCCAGGGCAGCAGGGCACCGGTGGACTGGAGGGAGGCGCTCCAGGTGTTGCCGATGTTGAGGACGTCGGGGCCCTGGCCGGAGGTGGCGGCGGTGAGGATCCGGTTGAGCAGGTCGGACCAGGGGATGACCTCCAGCTTGACCTTGATGCCGGTCTCCTTCTCGAACCGGTCGAGTTCGGGCTGGAGGACCTTCTTGTCGACCTCCAGGCTCGCGCCCTGGTTGGAGGCCCAGTAGGTGAGGGTCTTGCCGCCGCCGGAGCCGGAGCCGTCGGCCGAGGAGCCGCCTCCGCACGCTGCGGCGGTGAGGACGAGGGAGAGGGTGACGGCACCGGCGGCCGCGGCTCTGATTGTGCGCATGGCTCCTCATGGCCCTTTCGGGGAGTGGCGGGGAGCTGGGGAGGGCGGGGTCCGTGGGTGCGTCCCGCGTTCAGGAGGTGAAGGCGCGGACGGCCTCTCCCCGGCTTATTTCAGGACGTGAGTTAAACCTCAAGAGAAGGTCGCGTCAAGGGTCCCGGCAGCGGTATCTTGCGGTCACGACTACTTCACCTGGGGGCCCAAGTGACCATGCGGAACGGCCGCACCGTGCGTGACCTGCGACGCGAGAACCGCACCGCCGTCCTCCAGCGCCTGTACTTCGACGGACCCATGAGCCGCTTCTCCCTCGGCCCCGCCACCGGACTGAGCTCCGGCTCCGTCAGCAACGTGGTCGCGGAGCTCGTGGCGGAGGGCCTCGTGGAGGAGGCCGGCAGCGTCGACTCGGCCGGCGGCCGCCCCCGCACGCTGCTGCGGATCACGCCCGGCAGCGGCTGCATGATCGGCGTGGACGTCGGCGAGACCCGCGTCCGGATCGAGCTGTTCGACCTCACCCTCACCGAACTCGCCCGCACCGAGCGCCCCTTGGCGGTCGACCGGCCGAACCCCCATGAGCGGTACGAGGTCGGGGTCGTCGTCGAGCACGTGCGGGCGGGCATCGCGGAGGTGCTCAGGACCGCGGGCGTCCCCGCCGAACGCCTGCTCGGCGTCGGCGTCGGCGTCCCCGGCATCGTCGCCCGTACGGCCGAGGAGGGCGCGGTCGTGCACGGCCAGACCATCGGCTGGGACGCGGTCCCGCTGGAGCGGCTGCTCCGCGAGAGCGTGGACCTGCCGGCCTCGGTGCCCTACTGGATCGACAACGGCGCCAAGACCCTCGGCCAGGCCGAGATGTGGTTCGGCGCCGGCAGGGGCGCGCGCAGCGCCGTGGTCGTCCTCTTCGGCTCGGGCGTCGGCGCCTGCGTGGTCACCGACCCGATGGGGCCCGGCCGGGCGCTCGAATGGGGTCATCTGACGGTACGGGTCCGGGGGCGCCGCTGCCGCTGCGGCGCCCGGGGCTGCCTGGAGGCGTACGCGGGCGCCGAGGCCCTGCTCGAACGCTGGCGCGAGGCGGGCGGACGGGCGCCGGCGGGCGCGGACGAGGAGACGGCCCTCACCTCGATGCTGGCGGCCGCCTACCCTGCCGACGCGGACACGGAGCCCGACGCGACGGCGGTCGCGGTCCTGGAGGAGACCGCCGAGTACCTCGGCGCCGGCTTCGGCGACCTGATCAACCTCTTCCAGCCCGAGCGCATCCTCGTCGGCGGCTGGGCGGGCCTCCAGCTCGGCGCCCGGTTCCTGGAGACGGTGAAGGGGTACGCCGCCGAGTACGCCCTGACGTACCCGGCGGCGCGGGTCGGCATCGCCATGGGCACCCTGGGCCCGGACGCGGTGACGGTCGGCGCGGCGATCCTGCCGCTCGCGGACTTCTTCGCCCGGGGCGGCCGGCGCGCCGAGGCGGAGCCGGCCGAGGAGCAGCCGGCGTGGGCGTCGACCGTACGGGAGAGGGCGGCGCACTGAGCGCGCGCCGCCCTCCGCCTCACCCCGCGGGGATCAGGGGTACGAGACCACCGTGGACGGCACGGTGGAGGTGCCCGAGGTCGGGGCGCCGATGCCGTTGATGACGTGCTCGTACTGACCGTTGCCGCCGAGCGAGACCACGAGCAGGTCGTGGAACCTGACGCCGGGCTTCACCGGGGCCCGGAAACCGTGGTCCTGACGGATCGTCGGGTCCACGTTGTAGTAGCAGTAGCTGCCGAGCCCCCAGCCCTCGTGGGTGGTCACGGAGTCGTCGACGCGGTAGGCGGCGTAGCCCTTGTAGGGGCCGTCCTGGACGGCGGCCTGGTTCGGGGCGTCGTACGCCTTCTCGTTCTGGAAGAAGATCGTGCGGCCGCGCTCGCCGAACCACTCGACGTCGTACTTGTTGAAGTGCTCGACGAAGAGTCCGGTGGCGAGGACGTCGTCGCCGTACACGCGGACGCCGTAGTCGGCGCGGTTGGTCTCCCAGCCGACTCCCTCGCCGTGGTCGGCGCGCCAGACCCAGGTGTGGTCGACGATCGTGTCGTCGCTGTTGACCACCATGGCGGTGGTCGCCCTTCCGGCGCCGGCGCCGCCGACGCGGAAGTACACGTCCTGGACGGTGGTGGGGTCGGCGGAGTGGTCGGCGGAGGCGTTCTGCGGTCCGACCTCCAGGAGGGTGGGCGAGTTGACGGTTCCGGCGTCGACGAGGAAGCCGGCGAGGCGGACGCCGTCGACGTCGGCGACGCGCATCGCGGTGACACCGTTGTCCGGGACGATCGTGGCCAGGCCGAGGCCGAGGACGATCGTGCCCGCGCGGTTCACGGTGATCGTCCGGTCGACGTGGTAGACGCCGGGCGTGAACAGCAGGTGCAGGCCCTGGTCGAGCGCCTGGTTGATGGTGGCGGCGGTGGTGCCGGGCTTGACGACGTAGAACCGGCCGAGCGGGATCCTCTCGCCCTGCGGGGCGCCGTTCGCCCAGGTGGTGCCGCGGGCGTCGGTCCGCCTGGCCGGGGCGAAGACCTTGTACTGGTTGTCCTCCCAGATCAGGTACGGCTTCTCGCGGGAGATCGGGGTGGTGTCGAGGGTGGTGTACTTCGGCTCGGGGAAGGCCTGCGCGGGTGCGCCCTCGGTGCCGGAGAAGACCTGGTTCCAGACGGAGTTGGACCAGCCGCCGATCGAGCTGTCGCGGGTGTACCACTGCTGCTGCGAGTAGTTGCCGATCTGTCCGTCGATCTTCGAGTCGGCGATGTAGCCGCCGCTGGCCCAGCCGTAGCCGTCGGGGGCGAGGTTGAGTCCGCCCTTGACGTGCATGCGACGGAAGGAGGAGGCCTGGGCGACGGCCCAGCGGTCGGTGCCGTTCACCGGGTTGAGGGCGAGCCCCTCGGCGCCGCGCCAGAAGTTCTGGGTGGCGTTGCCGTTGAACCAGCCCGCGTCGACGGTGACGTCGCCGTTGACGGTGGTGTCGTCGGGGCGCAGTCCGAGGCCGGCGATCTGGGTGTAGAAGCCGATCTGGGCGTTGAGGCCGTTGTAGGTGCCGGGCTTGAAGAGGAAGGCGTGGCGGCCGCTGCCGAACTGGGCCGACTCCTGCTGGGCGAAGACCTCGTCGAGCTTGGCCTGGATGCCGGGCGTGGACGGGTCGAAGACGTGCACGTCGGGCCCGAGGTCGCCGCCGCCGGGCAGCGCCGGACCGCCGTCGGCGGTGCCGTACACCTGGAACTCCCAGAGGGAGTAGCCCCAGCCGGTGGCCCGGGTGGTGCCGTACACACGGACGTAGCGGGCGGTGCCGGTGACGGGCAGCGACTCGTTGCCGCCGGGGCCGTTCGCGGTGCTGTAGGCGGTCGTCCAGTCGGTGCCGTTGCCGGAGAGCTCGATGCGGTACGCCTTGCCGTAGGCGGTCTCCCAGCGCAGGTCGACCCTGCTGAGCGCGGCCGGGGCGCCCAGGTCCACCTGGATCCACTGCGGATCGGCGAAGGCGCTCGACCAGCGGGTCCCCGGGTCGCCGTCGACGGCGGCGCTCGCGGGGGTGCCGCCGTTCTCCTGACTGGAGGCGGTGGCGGGCCTGCCCTGCGAGAGCAGGACGGGGGCGGCCGCGGCCGGGGGCGCGGCGACGAGCGCGAGCAGACCGGCGAGGAGCGCGGTGACGAGGGTGGCGGCGGTGGCGCGGGGGCCCGGACGTGGGGGTGGCGCGAGGCGGGTGCCGACAGCGGGCATGGCTCGATCTCCTCGGGTACGAGGGGGGATTGGGGAAAAGGAGCGCGCACTCCGCAGCAGATGCTGACGGGTGGTCCGTACCAGGGTCAAGGCATCCGACGCGACTTTTCTTTTGACTTGCATTAAGCATCGAGATAGATCCGGGGAGGGCTCCTCGATGGTGACCGGGCATGCCGAAGCCCCGGACCTGCATCCGGTCCGGGGCTTGGGGGGAGCGGAACTACGCGACGGACCCTATGCGTCCGTCCGGCTCGCGGGGCCCCTCGTGGTGGATCGGGGTGTGGGCGCCCGTGAGGGAGACGCCGCTGCCGCCGCGGCGGTTGGCGACGATCTCGGCGCCGATCGACAGGGCGGTCTCCTCGGGCGTCCGCGCGCCGAGGTCGAGGCCTATCGGGGAGCGCAGGCGGGCGAGTTCGAGTTCGGTGACGCCGACCCCGCGGAGCCGCTCGTTGCGGTCCTCGTGGGTGCGGCGGGAGCCCATCGCGCCGATGTAGGCGACGGGAAGCTTCAGGGCGGCCTGGAGGAGGGGCACGTCGAACTTGGCGTCGTGCGTGAGGACGCAGAGGACGGTCCGGCCGTCGACCTCGGTCGACTCCAGGTAGCGATGGGGCCAGTCGACGACGATCTCGTCGGCCTCGGGGAAGCGGGCCGGCGTAGCGAAGACGGGCCGCGCGTCGCAGACGGTGACGTGGTAGCCGAGGAACTTGCCGACCCGGACGAGGGCGGCGGCGAAGTCGATGGCACCGAAGACGATCATGCGGGGGGCGGGGACGGAGGACTCGACGATGAGGGTCAGCGGCTGTCCGCAGCGACTGCCGTCCTCGCCGATCTCCACGGTGCCGGTGCGGCCCGCGTCGAGCATGGCCCGGGCCTCGGCGGCCGCGGTGCGGTCCAGCTCGGGGTGGCCGCCGAGCTTCCCCTCGTACGAGCCGTCGGGACGGACGAGGAGGGCCCGTCCCATCAGTTCGTCGGGGCCCGAGACGATCCGGGCGAGGGCCGCCGCCTCCCCCGAGACGGCGGCGGCCAGCGCGGCGGGGAAGACCCCGCCGCGGACCGGGGTGACGAGGATGTCGATGATGCCGCCGCAGGTCAGACCGACCGCGAAGGCGTCCTCGTCGCTGTAGCCGAAGCGCTCGACGACGGTCTTCCCGTCCTCGAGGGCCTGGACACACAGGTCGTAGACCGCGCCCTCCACACACCCGCCGGAGACCGATCCGATCGCCGTGCCGTCGCTGTCGACGGCGAGTGCGGCTCCCGGCTGCCGGGGCGCGCTGCCGCCGACCGCGACCACGGTGGCGACGGCGAAGGTGCGTCCCTGCTCGACCCACCGGTGCAGCTCTTCGGCGATGTCCAGCATGTCGGTCTCCTTGGGTGTGTACGGAGGGCGGGTCGGGCGTCAGCTGACGCCCAGCCACCCCTCGATCGGGTGAAGGGCGAAGAACACGATGAAGATCGCGGTCAGGGCCCACATGAACGCACCGACCTCGCGCGCCTTGCCCTGCGCCACCTTGATGACGGTGTAGGCGATGACGCCGGCCGCGACGCCCGGGGTGATGCTGTAGGTGAACGGCATAAGGACGACCGTCAGGAAGACCGGGATCGCGACGGAGCTGTCGCCCCAGTTCACGTGCTTCGCGTTCATCATCATCATCGCTCCGATGACGACCAGGGCGGCGGAGCCGACCTCACGGGGCACGATCTGGGTGATGGGCGTGAAGAAGAGGCAGGCCGCGAAGAACAGGCCGGTGATGGCCGAGGAGAAGCCGGTGCGGGCGCCTTCGCCGACGCCGGTGGCGGACTCCACGAACACGGTCTGGCCGGAGGCGCCGGAGACGCCGCCGATCGCGCCGCCCGCGCCGTCGATGAACAGCGCCTTGGACAGGCCGGGCATCCGGCCCTTGTCGTCGGCGAGGTTGGCCTCGGTGCCGACGCCGATGATGGTGGCCATGGCGTCGAAGAAGCCGGCGAGGACCAGGGTGAAGACGATGACGCCGACGGTGATGAAGCCGACGTCGCCCCAGCCGCCGAAGGAGACGTCGCCGAAGAGCGAGAAGTCCGGGGTGGAGACCGCGCTGCCCTTGAGCTCGGGAGCGCCGTTGGCCCAGGAGCCCGGGCCCTTGGCCGGGATGTCCGCGACCGCGTTGACGATCAGGGAGACGATGGTGCCGGCGACGATGCCGATGAGGATCGCGCCCGGAACCTTGCGGGCCTGGAGGGCGAAGATCGCGAGCAGGGTGACCGCGAAGATCAGGACCGGCCAGCCGACGAGTTCGCCGCCGGAGCCGAGGGTGATGGGCGGGCCGAACTGCGGGCCGGCGCCCACGAAGCCGGCCTTGTTGAAGCCGATCAGCGCGATGAAGAGGCCGATGCCGATGGTGATGCCGTGCTTGAGCGGCAGCGGGATCGCATTCATGATCATCTCGCGGAGACCGGTGACCACCAGGAGGCAGATCACCACGCCGTAGACGACGCACATGCCCATGGCCTGGGGCCAGGTCATCTTGGGCACGACCTGGGTCGCGAGCACACCGGAGACGCTGAGGCCGGCCGCGAGGACGAGCGGGACCTTGCCGACGAAGCCCATCAGCAGGGTGGTCACCGCCGCCGCGAAGGCGGTCGCCGTGATGACGGCGGAGGTGGCGAGGACGTGCTTGTCGACGTCCGGGCCTCCGAGGAGGATCGGGTTGAGCAGGAGAATGTACGCCATCGCCATGAAGGTGGTGACGCCGCCGCGGATCTCCGTCGCGACGGTGGATCCTCTCTCCGAGATGTGAAAGTACCGGTCGAGCCAAGAACGCCCGGCGGGGTTGCGCGAGCCGGAGCCCGCGTCCTCCGCGGTGGTCTTGGGCTCCACAGACGACTGGGTCATGGGGCCTACTCCCAAGGTTCAAAGGGGCACCCGCACGAGGGAGGCTCGTATCAGCGGGATTTGGGAACTGCTGTTGGCTGCACGACCCGGGGGACGGCCCGAGACGAACGGGGTACTGCGGGGGTACTGCTGCTCCGGGCGGTGCGGGCGGGGAAGTGTGACGTTCCTGGGAGGCACGCACCGCCCGGAGAGTCCTACAGGGTGCCGGTGAGCGCCTCGGGGCGGACCGGCGTCTTGTTGAGCTCCAGGCCCGTCGCCGCCCGGATCGCCGCGAGGACGGCCGGGGTGGACGACAGGGTCGGGGCCTCGCCGATGCCCCGGACGCCGTACGGCGCGTGGGGGTCGGCCAGCTCGAGGTAGTCGACCGGGATGGTCGGCGTGTCGAGGATCGTCGGGATCAGGTAGTCCGTGAAGGAGGGGTTGCGCACCTTCGCGGTCTTCGGGTCGACGATGATCTCCTCCATCACCGCGACGCCCAGGCCCTGGGTGGTGCCACCCTGGATCTGGCCGACCACGGAGAGCGGGTTGACCGCCTTGCCGACGTCCTGGGCACAGGCCAGCTCGATCACCTTCACGAGGCCGAGCTCGGTGTCCACCTCCACCACCGCGCGGTGCGCGGCGAAGGCGTACTGGACGTGGCCGTTGCCCTGGCCGGTGACGATGTCGAAGGCCTGGGTCGGACGGTGCCGGAACTCCTCCTCGACCTCCACGACCTGGTCCTCCAGGACGTCCGCGATGGTCGCGAGGGCCTCGCCGCCGTCGGTGACGACCTTGCCGCCCTCCAGGAGGAGTTCGGCGTTGGCCCAGGCCGGGTGGTACGAGCCGAACTTGCGCCGGCCGATCTCCAGGACCTTCTCGCGGACGATCTCGCAGGAGTTCTTGATGGCGCCGCCGGTCATGTACGTCTGGCGGCCCGCGGAGGTCGAACCGGCCGAGCCCACCTGGGTGTCGGCGGGGTGGATCGTGACCTGCTGGACGCCGAGCTCGGTGCGGGCGATCTGCGCGTGGATGGTGACACCGCCCTGGCCGACCTCCGCCGCGGCGGTGTGGACCGTGGCGACGGCCTCGCCGTTGATGACCTCGATGCGGATCTTGGCGGTCGAGTAGTCGTCGAAGCCCTCGGAGAAGCCGACGTTCTTGATGCCGACCGCGTAGCCGACGCCCCGTACGACACCCTCGCCGTGCGAGGTGTTGGACAGGCCGCCCGGCAGCGCGCGGACGTCCGCGCTCTCGCCGGCGGTCTCCCACTGGCGCTCCGGCGGCAGCGGGCGGGCCTTGACCCGGCGGAGGAGCTCGGCGACCGGGGCCGGCGAGTCCACGACCTGGCCGGTCGGCATGATCGTGCCCTGCTCCATGGCGTTGAGCTGGCGCAGCTCGACCGGGTCCATGCCCAGCTTGGCCGCGAGCTTGTCCATCTGCGCCTCGTAGGCGAAGCAGGCCTGGACCGCGCCGAAGCCGCGCATGGCGCCGCAGGGCGGGTTGTTGGTGTAGAGGCCGATCGCCTCGATCTCCACGTCGTCGACGACGTAGGGGCCGATCGAGAGGGAGGAGGCGTTGCCGACGACCGAGACCGTGGAGGAGGCGTACGCGCCGCCGTCGAGCACGATCTTGCACTTCACGTGCGTGAGCTTGCCGTCCTTGGTGGCGCCGTGCTCGTAGTAGAGCTTCGCCGGGTGCCGGTGGACGTGCCCGAAGAAGGACTCGTACCGGTTGTAGACCATCTTGACCGGCTTGTTGGTGCGCAGGGCGAGCACGGAGGCGAGGATCTGCATCGAGATGTCCTCGCGGCCGCCGAACGCGCCGCCGATGCCCGCCATGGTCATGCGGACCTTCTCCTCGGGCAGGCCGAGGCAGGGGGCGATCTGCTTGAGGTCCGAGTGCAGCCACTGGGTGGCGACGTACAGGTCGACGCCGCCGTCCTCGGCCGGTACGGCGAGGCCGGACTCGGGGCCGAGGAAGGCCTGGTCCTGCATGCCGAAGGTGTACTCGCCCTTGACGATGACGTCGGCGCGCTTGGCGGCCTCGGCGGCGTCGCCCCGGATGATCGGCTGGCGGTGCACGATGTTCGGGTGTGTGACGTGGGCGAAGGCGTGGTCGGTGCGGTTCTCGTGGACCAGGATCGCGTCCGGGGCCGTGGCCGACGCCTCGTCGGTGATGACCGGGAGCTCCCGGTACTCGACCTTGATCTTCGCGGCGGCGCGGCGGGCGGTCTCCGGGTGGTCGGCGGCCACGAGGGCGACCGGCTCACCGTGGTGACGGACCTTGCCGTAGGCGAGGACCGGGGTGTCCTGGAACTCCATGCCGTAGTTCTTCGCGGCCGGCAGGTCCTCGTGGGTCAGGACGGCGTAGACGCCCGACACCTTCAGGGCCTCGGAGGTGTCGATCGACACGATCTCGGCGTGCGCGACGGTGGAGCGCAGGACCTGGCCCCACAGCATCTCCTCGTGCCACATGTCCGAGGAGTAGGCGAACTCGCCGGTGACCTTGAGGGTGCCGTCGGGGCGGAGCGTGGACTCGCCGACGCCGCCCTTGGTGTGGTTCTGGGTGACGTCCCGGGGGATGCCGGTGGTGGTGCCAGCCATGGTCAGACCGCCTCTCCCTGACGGGCGGCCGCGAGGCGGACCGCGTCGAGGATCTTCTCGTAACCGGTGCAGCGGCAGAGGTTGCCGGAGAGCGCCTCGCGGATGTCCGCGTCCGTCGGGGACGGGTTGCGCTCCAGCATCTCGTCGGCCGCGACGAGCAGACCGGGGGTGCAGAAACCGCACTGGACGGCGCCGGCGTCGATGAACGCCTGCTGGATCGGGGAGAGTTCGACACCCTCGCCGGTCTGCGAGTCCTGAGCCGGCTTCGCCTCCCAGCGCTTGGCCTCGTCGATCGAGGTGCCGCAGGCGCCGGAGGCGCAACCGCTGTGCGCCTCGCGCTCCTTGGCGAACTCCGCCAGGCCCTCGACGGTGACGACCTCGCGGCCCTCGACCTGACCGGCGGCGACCAGGCACGAACAGACCGGCACGCCGTCGAGACGGACGGTGCAGGAACCGCACTCGCCCTGCTCACACGCGTTCTTGGAGCCGGGCAGACCCAGACGCTCACGCAGAACGTAGAGGAGGGACTCGCCCTCCCAGACGTCGTCGGCTTCCTGCGGACGACCGTTGACCGTGAAATTGACGCGCATGGTTATGCAGCTCCCTCAAGCGTGCGGCCCGCGCCGCGGTACTGCTCCCACGTCCAGCCGAGCTGGCGGCGAGCCATGATGCCGACGGCGTGGCGCCGGTACTTGGCGGTGCCGCGGACGTCGTCGATCGGGTTGGCGGCGGCCGAGCAGAGGTCGGCGAACTGCTTCGCGATCGACGGGGTGATGATCTTGCCGTTGTCCCAGAAGCCGCCCTCCTCGAGAGCCGCGTTCAGGAAGGCCTCGGCATCCTTGGCGCGGATCGGGGTCGGCGCGGCGGAGCCGATGCCGGTGCGCACGGTCCGGGTCTCCGGGTGCAGGGCCAGGCCGAAGGCGCAGACGGCGATGACCATCGCGTTGCGGGTGCCGACCTTGGAGTACTGCTGGGGGCCGTCCGCCTTCTTGATGTGGACGGTCTTGATGAGCTCGTCGGGCTGGAGCGCGTTGCGCTTCACGCCCGTGTAGAACTCGTCGATCGGGATGAAGCGGTTGCCGCGCACCGACTCGACCTCGACCTCGGCGCCCGCGGCGAGCAGGGCCGGGTGGGCGTCACCGGCGGGCGACGCGGTGCCGAGGTTGCCGCCGACGCCGCCGCGGTTGCGGATCTGCGGGGAGGCGACCGTGTGCGAGGCCAGGGCCAGACCCGGGAGCTCCGTGCGCAGGTTCTCCATGATCTGCGTGTACGGGACGGAGGCGCCGAGGCGTACGTTCTCCTCGCCGACCTCCCACTCACGCAGCAGCTCGATGCGGTTCAGGTCCAGGAGGTACTCGGGGCGCCGGTGGTCGAAGTTGATCTCGACCATGACGTCGGTACCACCGGCGATGGGCACGGCCGTGGGGTGCTCGGCCTTGGCGGCGAGCGCCTCCTCCCAGCTGGCGGGGCGAAGGAAGTCCATGGTGGCTCTCTTCTAGTGATTCTGGTGATCGGGGGGCGAGCTAGTGGGTCCGGGGGGACGGCCGGCCCTCGACATCGTGTTCATGTGCTGTTCACGCGGTGTGTGGCCTAGTACACAAGCCACGATCGCCCAGGTGCAGTCACCGAAAACATGAAGGAGTTGGCTGGTCCCCATCGTCGTCTTGTAGATTCGAACGAACGGCGGGGAACAGAAACCTCGCTGTTTTCCCCTGGAAACGGTGGCACCACCCCACCGTCGACAACGCGACACCCACCATCACCGAACGAAGGAACGGCGGCGACACGATGCGGCTGCGCGCACTGCTGGAGAACGACGCGCTCGGGCTGCGCCTGCTCGGCGGCGAGGACGAGCTGGACCGGACCGTCCGAGGCGTGATGACGACGGACCTCAAGGACCCCAGCCGGTACCTGTCCGGCGGCGAGCTGGTGCTGACCGGCCTGGCCTGGCGGGCGGAGCCGGCCGACGCCGAGCCCTTCGTCCGGATCCTCGCCTCGGCCGGGGTGGCGGCCCTCGCCGCGGGTGAGGCCGAGCTCGGCGACATCCCCGACGATCTCGTAGAGGCGTGTTCGCGCCATCGGCTGCCGCTCTTCGCAGTGAACGAATCCGTTGCGTTCGCGACGATCACCGAACATGTTGTTCGACAGGTCTCCGGCGAGCGGGCCGGCGACCTGGCGGCCGTCGTCGACCGCCACCGGCGCCTGATGACCTCCGGTCCGGCCGGCGGCGGGCCCGAGGTCGTCCTCGACCTCCTCGGCTCCGACCTGGACCTGCGGGCCTGGGTCCTCTCCCCCACCGGCCGCCAGATCGCGGGCGCCGGCGAGCCCCTGGAGGCCCCGCTCGCCGCCACCCTGGCCGGTGAGCACCTGGCCGCCACCCGGACCGGCCGGCGCGGCCCGCACCGGCTGAGCGTCGCCGGAACCACGTACTCGCTCTTCCCGATCCGCAACACCGGCCGGGGCGCCCCGCCGGCCTCCCGTGACGTGCGCGAGACGGTCCTGTCCGACTGGCTGCTCGCCGTCGAGGCGGACGCCGGGGACTGGCCCGCCGCCCGGCTCGACCTGCTCCAGGGCGTCACCCAGCTGATCGCCGTCGAGCGGGACCGGCGCGACGCGGCCCGTACGGTACGGCGCAGGCTCGCCCAGGAGGTCCTGGAGCTGGTGCAGACGGGCGCCGCGCCCGCCGAGATCGCGGCCCGGCTGCGGGTCGCCGCCCCGGTGCTGCTGCCCGGGCTCGGCACGGCCCCGCACTGGCAGGTCGTCGTCGCCCGCGTGGAGTGGGACCAGGAGGCGGGCCAGGCCCCCGTGGAGACGGGTCCGGTCGCCCAGGCGCTCCTGGAGGAGATCCTCGTCGACCCGGCGACCGTCGGCGCCGAGTCGGCGGACCGGATCGCGGTCGCGCACAGCGGCGACGAGGCGATCGCCCTGGTCCCGCTGGCCGCGGGTCCGCTGCCGGAGAGCGAGGACGAGGGCCCGGCCCCCGCCCTCGGTCTCCACGCGGACGCGCTGCTCGCCTCCGTACGGGCTCCGCTGTCCTCCGGTCTCGACGGCGACGGGCGCCTCACGCTGGGCGTCAGCGCGGCCGTGCACTCGGCGGAGGGCCTGCGCGGGGCCCTGGAGGAGGCCCGGCACGCCCGCCGGGTGGCCGCCGCCCGTCCGGGGCGGGTCTGCGCCGCCGGGCACCACGAGCTGGCCTCGCACGTGCTGCTGCTGCCGTTCGTCCCGGACGACGTGCGGCGCGCCTTCACGGCCCGGCTGCTCGACCCGCTGCGGGACTACGACCGGCGCCACCGGGCGGAGCTCATCCCGACCCTGGAGGCCTTCCTGGACTGCGACGGCTCCTGGACCCGCTGTGCGACCCGCCTCCACCTGCACGTGAACACGCTGCGCTACCGGGTGGGCCGGATCGAGCAGCTCACCGGCCGTGACCTCTCCCGCCTGGAGGACAAGCTCGACTTCTTCCTGGCGCTGCGGATGAGCTGACCCCCGTTCGGGGGAACCGGAGCGGATGCGCGAGGGCCCGACGGGGTCCCGGTGTTTCACTCCTTCGAGCGAGTCCGAAGGAGTGGGGAACGGGGCCGCGGCGGGCCCTCGGCGCAGGGTCCCGCGAACCCGGCCCGCGCCTGATCACCGGCGTGATCACGGGCGGATCGGGCCTCCGGCGCCCGACGGGAACGGGCCGCGGCGGGGGTCCGCACCCCCTTCGGAGTCTTGTGAAATTTTTCACCCGACCCCTTGGCCGGGTACTCCCATCCGTGCTGAGATGCCGTCCTACTCAACAGCTCGATGGCGCGCTCGGGGAGGGCAATGTGGCGGATACCGCCATGTCTGGTTCCGAATCAAGGGGTGGCGAAGATCCGTCCCTCGCCTACGGCAAGGAGACACCCGTGGAGACCGCCATATGGCGGCTCCGCTCCCGAGGTTGCTGGACGGACGCGGCCGCGCTGCTCGCGCCGCACGCGACCGAACCGGCGGCCGCACTCGAACGGGCCGCGCTGCTCATCGAGCGCTGCCTCTACACCGAGAAGGGCTGGGCCGACGCCGAGGAGGCGCTGCGGACGGCCGAGGCGGTGGCCGGCACCGACGAGGAACGCGGGGCCGCGGCCTGCGAACGCGGCTATCTCGCCTACGCCTCGACCCTGTTGGGGGTGCGCGACCGGGCCGACGAGGCACGGATGGCGCTCGGCCGGGCGGCGGCGCTGATCGGCCCCTCCGCCGGCGGCCGCCCCCTCCTGGACTTCCGGCGCGGGCTCATCGCCCAGAACCTCGGCGACTCCCCGCAGGCGGCCCGCGCCGCGTACCGCAGGGCGCACGCGGGGGCGACCGCCCAGGGCGATTCGCTCCTGCTCTCCTTCACCTGGCGGCACCTCGCCGGACTCGCCCTGCGCGAGGGGGAGTTGGCGGAGGCGCGGCACGGTTTCGCGGAGTCGCTGCGGATCCGCGAGGAGCTGGGTTATCTGGTCGGTACGGCCCCGGCGCTCACGGCCCTGGCGAACACCGAGACCGAGCCGGAGGCGGGGCGTCTGCGCGCCGAGGCACGACGCCTCTTCCAGTTGCTCGGCGGGGTGCCGACCTGGCTGTCGGCCCAGCTGACACCCCGGGCGGCCACCTGAAGTCGCGTTCACGGGACGGCTTCTGACGTCCCGTGAACGTTCACTCCCGGGGCACCAGGCACACCAGGCTGTCGTCGGTGCCCACGAGGAGCGAGCCGGCGGCGGTGACCGCGACCGCGCGGACCGGGGGGCCCGGTCGGAAGGAGAGCATCGGTCCGCCCTCCGGACGGTGGAGCTCGACCAGGCCGTCGGCCCAGGCCGCGGCGACCAGCGGCCCGTACGGGGTCTCGGTCGCGTGCAGGGAGACGACCGGCGAGGGGCGTTCGGCGAGGGGCTCCGGGCGCGCGTCGCGGCCGGGGGTCCAGAGCCGGACGCTCCCGTCCGCGCCGCCCGAGCAGACGAACGGGGTCTCGGACTCGACCGCGGCCACGGCCGTGACCCGGCCGCTGTGCGAGGCCGACTGGTGAAGGCCCGTCAGGCCGAAGGCGTGCACGGAGCCCAGCCGGTCCCCCACCACCACCGAACCGGCGATCGCCGCGAGCGCCGTGCCCGGGTGGCGGGCCAGGGTCGCCGAGACCGCCTCGGTGAGCCGCTCCAGGTACGGGGGCCGGGGTGCCGTGCCCCGTACGGCGTGCAGCCGGCCCCGGTCGTCCAGGAGCAGCACCGTGCCGTCCGGCGCGGGCGCGAGCGCGGTGATCCGGCCCGGGACCGTGTGCGCGAGGCGGCCGGCGGGACTCGCGTCGGCCTCGTGGAGCAGCCGCACGGTGCCGGTGGGGTCGCCGACGAGGAGGGTGCCCTCCAGCGGGCCGCCCGCCGCGCCGAGCACGGTGACCGGGCCGGGCCAGGGCGGGTTCAGGTCGCCGCGGTGGCGGGCCCACCGGACCCGCCAGGGCGCGCCCTCCGCGAGCGTGGCGAGCGCGGGGCGGAGCCGTGGGTCGGCGCCGTCGCCGAGCGCGGCGAGGAGCACCAACGCCCGTTCTTCCGGGGTCTGTTCGCGGCAGAGCGACTGTCCGGCGCGCATCCAGGCGGTGCGGAGTCCGCCGTGCTCGTCGACGCCGCCCCCGTCGGGCCGGGCGGACGGCTCGGGGCCGTCGAGGGTGCCCGGCACCCCGGCGAGGGCCGCGCCGGTGACGTACGCCGTGGTGACGAGCAGCGGGTCGGCCGCGCAGACGGCCACCGGGTCGGAGAGGTCCGGCAGCTGCGGGGCCGGCTCCGGCCGGGCGCCGTCGGCGGTGTCGGGCGCGCCGTCGAGGTCGAGGACGGTGACCCGGCGCTCGGCGCGCAGGACGGCGGGGGCCGGGGTGCCGCTCCGGGCCTCGACGACGAGCCGTATCCGGCCGACTCCGGCGAGCTCGGCGATGAGCCGGGTCAGCGCGGCGGGCTCGGCGGC
This sequence comes from Streptomyces sp. NPDC002463, assembly GCF_042889835.1. Taxonomy (NCBI): domain Bacteria; kingdom Bacillati; phylum Actinomycetota; class Actinomycetes; order Kitasatosporales; family Streptomycetaceae; genus Streptomyces; species Streptomyces sp. NPDC002463. The sequence continues at coordinate 9,681 of NZ_JBIARL010000040.1, read as the reverse complement.
GGCATGGAGGTCGGTGAGGAGGAGGACGGCCCGGCCGGCGGGCCGCGGCTCGCTCGTGGCGAGGGCGTGGACGAGGTCGTCGGGCGTCCGGGCCACGACGCCGAGGCGGTCGGCGATGGTCCAGGCGGCGCCGAGCGCGCTCTGTCCGGCGAGCGGGACGAGCACGCGGGCGGTGCGGCGGCGGGAGCGGCCGGACCGGGGTCCGTACGCGGCGAGCCAGCCGAGCAGCGCCGTCTTCCCGCTGCCGGGGGCGCCGGTGACGAGGCACATCCGGGGCGCCTCGGGATCGGTGAGCCAGCCGAGCAGCGCGGCGGCCTCGGCTTGCGTACCGTCCCATGCCGGGGACGGACTCACGGTCGGCATCGGACACCTCACGGGTGACGCACTACGGACGGCTGACGTCTTCGACCTTAGTCGTCCGGGGCGATCAAGACTCCGTTCCGGTGAAGTGTTCTCGTGCCCGGTGCCGGGTGCTCAGCAGTCCGATCCCGCGAAGTGCTCCTGCACCAGGGTCTGGACCACGGTCAGGTCCTGGGCGATCAGGGCGTCGAGCAGGGCGGTGTGCTCGGCGGCGTCGGCGACGAGGACGCCGTGGCGGAGGACGGGGGCGCTGATCAGGGGCCACTGGGAGCGGCGGTGGAGGTCGTCGGCGACGGCGAGCAGCTGCTCGTTCCCGGCGAGCGAGAGGACGGCCCGGTGGAAGGCCCGGTCGGTCTCGGCGTAGTGCGCGCGGTCGCCCCGGGCGGCGGCGGTCGAGGTGGCCTCGGCGAGCGGCCGGAGCTCGGCCCAGCGGGCGGCCGGGACCGTGCGGGCGAGCCGCAGCATGACGGGGACCTCGATGAGCGCGCGGACCTCGGCGAGCTCGGCGAGCTCGCGGGGGGTGCGCTCGGTGACGCGGAAGCCGCGGTTCGGCACGACCTCGACGGCCCCCTCGACGGCGAGGCGCTGCATGGCCTCGCGGACGGGGGTGGCGGAGACGCCGAAGCGCTCGGCGAGCGCGGGCGCGGAGTACACCTCGCCTGGCCGGAGTTCGCCGCCGACGAGAGCGGTGCGGAGCGCTTCGAGGATCTGGCCGCGGACGGAGTGCCGGCGCACGGTGCGGGGGCCGAGGGGTGCCGGTTCGCCGTGGGTGTGCTCGCCGCGGACGTACTCGGCACCGCGCGCCTGCTCGGGGACCCGCAGGGATTCGGGGTGCTGCGGCCCCGGACGTACGGACGGGGCTCGTACGGTCTCCGCGCGTGCGGCGTCGCCGAAGGGGGGCGACGGCCTCTCCGTCGCCCGCTCGCGCGCTGCGCCCTGCTCCACCCGGGTCCTCCTGCGGCCTCGTGCCGGGCCCGGCTCGCGTCGCCCGGGTCCTCTGTGCACCATAGGCGAACGGACCGACATCCGGGGCATACGGGCCGCCTCCGCAGGTGGGAGGGGTTCCCCGGAAGTGAGAGCCCACTCGAATCGGGTAAGGTAAGGCTAACCTTCCAGCGCTCGCGATTCGGTGGTGTGCATGACCGTCCCCGCCCTGTTGCCCACACCCCTGGCCTCCCCCGTCGCGGCTTCCTACGCCCGGCTCGCCGAGGTCTTCCCCGGCCTGCGGACGGAGGAGCCCGCCCGGGGCGAGCGGCTGCCGCGCGGCGCGGGCTGGGTCGGCGCGGACGAGCTCGCGTACGGCGGCCCCGCCCTCGACGCCTTCCTCGCCTGGGACGACGCGCAGGTGCTGCGGGACCACGGCACCCGGGCCCGCCCCGACGTCGTCGCGGGCTTCGGGCTGCACCGGTACGCCTGGCCCGCGTGCCTCCTCGTCACCGTCCCCTGGTTCCTGGACCGCCGGGTGCCCCGGCTGCCCGTCCGGAACGTGGCCTTCCAGCGGGTGCGGGGCCGCATGGCGGTCCGGGTCGAGGAGTTCGCCTGCCTGCCGGGCGACCCCGCCGCCGCCCTGCCCGGCGCCCGGGTCGTCGACGGCGAGGAGGCGCTGCGGGCCGAGGTCCGCGCCTCGCTCGCCGAGCACTTCGAGGCCGTCCTCGACGGCTTCGGCCCCCGGATGCGGCGCGGCCGCCGGGCCCTGTGGGGGATGGCCACGGACGAGATCGTCGAGGGCCTCTGGTACGTCGCGACCCTGCTCGGCGAGGAGCGGCGGGCGATGACCGAGCTCGAACTCCTCCTGCCGGGCACCCCCAAGGCCTGCAAGCCGTACGCCGGCGGCGCGGGCTTCCGCGAGCTCGCCGGCGCCGAGGGGGCGGACGGCACCCCGGCCGCCACCCGCGACCGGGCCAGCTGCTGCTTCTTCTACACGCTGCGCCCCGAGGACACCTGCCTCACCTGCCCGCGCACCTGCGACGCCGAGCGCGTCCGCCGGCTGACCGCGGCCGTCTGAGACCTCCGCGGCCGCGGCAGCGCTTACGCCACCCTTTCGAGTGACACTAATCGAACTCAATTCCCTTTCCTTGCACGGGCGTTCGACCAGATCGCACCTATTCGCATGCCTTGCGACCCCGATGGCGTGCTCTTGCCCCGAAACGCCTTGAGCACCCCACGGGGTCGGCCAGTATGGGCCGCCAAACGCCCTACTGCGATGCAAGGGACACCGCATGAGACTGACCGACATATCGCTGGACTGGCTGCTTCCGGGCGGCGTGATGGTGGCCGGGGTCCTGACGGCGGTGGCGGTGCTCGCGCGCGGGAAGCGCGCCGGTGACCAGGCCGCGGCCGACGACTCCTGGGAACGGAGCGAGGAGCGCCGCAGACGCAAGGAGGCCGTCTACGGATTCGCCTCGTACGGGCTGCTGTTCCTCTGCGCGGCCGTCGCGGCGGCGCTCTCCTTCCACGGCCTGGTGGGCTTCGGCCGGCAGAACCTCAACCTCGCCGGGGGCTGGGAGTACCTCGTCCCCTTCGGACTCGACGGCGCCGCCATGTTCTGTTCGGTGCTCGCGGTCCGCGAGGCCAGCCACGGCGACGCGGCCCTCGGATCGCGCCTGCTCGTCTGGCTGTTCGCGGGCGCGGCGGCCTGGTTCAACTGGGTGCACGCACCGCGCGGCATGGGCCACGACGGCGCTCCGCACTTCTTCGCCGGCATGTCCCTCTCGGCGGCGGTCCTCTTCGACCGGGCGCTGAAGCAGACCCGCCGGGCGGCGCTGCGCGAGCAGGGCCTGGTGCCCCGTCCGCTGCCGCAGATCCGTATCGTGCGGTGGCTGAGGGCGCCCCGGGAGACCTTCGCGGCCTGGTCGCTGATGCTCCTGGAGGGCGTACGCACCCTGGACGAGGCGGTCGACGAGGTGCGCGAGGACCGGCGGGAGAAGGAGGAGAACCGGCTCCGGCGGCGCGACCAGGTCAAGCTGGACCGGGCGAGACTCAAGGCGATCAACCGTCAGCACCGCGCCTTCGGGCTCGGCCGCGGCGGCGGACGCCAGGTCGAGATGGCGGCGCTCGGCACCTCGGCCGGCGCGGGTGCCGGCGCGGGTGCGGGCGGCGGTTCGGGCTCCGCGTCGGGTGCCGTGCAGGCCGCCGTCGCGGAGCCCGCCATAGCGGACCCCGGACAGCTGCCGCTTCGACCCCGGCCCTCCCTGCAAGCCGTCAGGGGCGATGAGCCCCGCCCCGGCGAGTCCCGGACGGTGGACCTCACCGCCGAGGACGACACCCAGGCGCTGCCCCGCCTCGACTCGCTGGAGCGCAAGCTCAAGGACCTGGAGCAGCAGTTCGGCTGAGCACGGGAAGAGGACGGAGACCGGCGGGGCCGCCCCTCAGGCGGCCCCGCCGTTCAGTTCGAACCACACCACCTTGCCCAGCGCGTGGTCCTCGACCCCCCAGGAGTCGGCGAGTGCCTGGACGAGGACGAGTCCCCGGCCGTGCGTACCGTCGTCGGCGGGCGGTACGTCCGGCTGCTTCAGCCCCGGTACGAAGTCGCGGACCTCGACCCTCAACTGCTCGGGGACGATCGTCGCGGTCACGACGGCCCCGTGCTCGGTGTGGACCAGGGCATTGGTCACCAGTTCGCTGGTGAGCAGTTCGGCCACGTCGGAGGCGCCCGGTCCGCCCCACTTCCGCAGCAGTTCACGCAGGGCATGTCGCACCTCCGGCACCGCGGTGAGATCGGCGCATCCCACCTTTCTGAGCAGTTGAGTCGGCTGTCGTGCCTCCCCGGCCATATCCCCCACCCACAGGTCGCGTCGAACAGGCTCACGGGGATGCATGCCCCGCATCACCGTCCGCATTCATGAGGCGGGACTTTCCGGACACTCCCCCGTCAGGGCCTCGGCACGTTGCGGAGGTTGGAGCGGGCCATCTGGAGCATGCGGCCGACTCCGCCGTCCAGGACGATCTTGCTGGCGGACAGCGCGAAGCCCGTCACCATCTCGGCGCTGATCTTCGGCGGGATGGAGAGCGCGTTCGGATCGGTGACGACGTCGACCAGGGCCGGGCCCTTGTGCCTGAAGGCGTCCTTGAGCGCGCCGGCGAGCTGCTTGGGCTTCTCGACGCGGACGCCGTAGGCCCCGGCGGCGCGGGCGATGGCGGCGAAGTCCGGGTTCTTGTTCGTCGTGCCGTACGAGGGGAGCCCGGCGACCAGCATCTCCAGCTCGACCATGCCGAGGGAGGAGTTGTCGAAGAGGACGACCTTCACCGGCAGGTCGTACTGCACCAGGGTCAGGAAGTCGCCCATCAGCATCGAGAAGCCGCCGTCGCCGGAGAGCGAGACGACCTGGCGGTTCCGGTCCGTGAACTGGGCGCCGATCGCCTGCGGCAGGGCGTTGGCCATGGAGCCGTGGCTGAACGAGCCGATGATCCGCCGCCGCCCGTTGGGCGAGAGGTAGCGGGCCGCCCAGACATTGCACATACCGGTGTCGACCGTGAAGACCGCATCGTCGTCGGCGAGGTCGTCGATGACGGAGGCGACGTACTCGGGGTGGATCGGGACGTGCTTCTCGACCTTGCGGGTGTAGGCCTTGACGACGCCCTCCAGCGCGTCGGCGTGCTTCTTCAGCATCTTGTCGAGGAAGCGGCGGTCGGTCTTGGCACGGACCCGGGGGATCACACAGCGCAGGGTCTCTCGGACGTCCCCCCAGACGGCCAGGTCGAGCCGGGAACGGCGGCCGAGGTGCTCGGGCCGGACGTCCACCTGCACGATCTTGACGTCGTCGGGCAGGAAGGCGTTGTACGGGAAGTCGGTGCCGAGCAGGATCAGCAGATCGCACTCGTGGGTGGCCTCGTAGGCGGCGCCGTACCCGAGCAGACCGCTCATGCCGACGTCATACGGATTGTCGTACTGGATCCATTCCTTGCCGCGCAGGGCGTGGCCGACTGGTGACTTGATCCGCTCGGCGAACTGCATCACCTCGGGGTGCGCCCCCGCCGTGCCGCTGCCGCAGAAGAGCGTCACCCGGTCGGCGGCGTCGATCATCCGTACGAGGGCGTCGATCTCGGCGTCCCCCGGGCGGACGGTGGGCCGGGTGGTGACGAGCGCGGTCTCCGCGGTCTTCTCCGGGGCGGGCTGGGAGGCGATGTCGCCGGGCAGCGAGACGACGCTGACGCCGCCGCGGCCGACGGCGTGCTGGATCGCCGTGTTCAGCAGCCGGGGCATCTGCTTCGGGTTGGAGATGAGCTCGCTGTAGTGGCTGCACTCGCGGAACAGCTGGTCGGGGTGGGTCTCCTGGAAGTACGAGAGCCCGATCTCGCTGGACGGGATGTGCGAGGCGAGCGCGAGGACCGGGGCCATGGAGCGGTGGGCGTCGTACAGGCCGTTGATGAGGTGGAGGTTGCCGGGCCCGCAGGAGCCGGCGCAGGCGGCGAGGGCGCCGGTGACCTGGGCCTCGGCGCCCGCGGCGAACGCGGCGGTCTCCTCGTGCCGCACCTGGATCCAGTCGATCGCCGGCGTACGGCGGATCGCGTCGACCACCGGGTTCAGGCTGTCGCCGACCACTCCGTACAGGCGCCGGACGCCCGCGCGGACGAGGATGTCGACGAACTGCTCCGCAACGTTCTGTTTGGCCATGGCTCCATCAACACACGGCACGGAGGGTTACGCCTCCCAGACGGCCACCCCCGTGCGGTCGTCGGCGTAACCGGTCACCCTCAGCTGGGTGTCGGCGAGGAAGGCGGCGAGGCCGGGCGGCTCGGCGCCGGCCCAGCGGGCGGCGAGCTCGTGGGCGAGGGCCGGTTCGCCGCGCATCGGGTCGGCGAGGCCGGGCGAGGCGAGGAGCAGGGTGTCGCCGGCACGGGCCACGGAGGCGCGGAACCGGAACGGCTCGGCGGGCGGCGGCACGGGGTCCTCGATGAGCGGTGGCGCGGTGGTGATGCCGAGGTCCATGGTGAGCCGGTCCTCCTCGGCGGGTGGTGAGCCGAAGCCGACGACGGGGGCGCCGGTGACGGCGGCCGGTTCGGGCAGGAGCGGTTCGAGGTCCTGCCAGGAGCCGTCGCGGAGCCGGAAGAGTCCTCCGCCGCCGATGCCGAAGAAGACCCGGGTGCGGCACTCGGGGTCGGCGGGGACCAGGAGGCAGCGGAGGGTCGCGCTGTACTCGTCGGGTGCGACGCCGCGCTCGGCGGCGCGGGCCCGCAGCTTGCCGTAGGTCCGGTCGGTGAGCCGGTGCAGTCCGGACTTGAGGTCGCCGCGGCGGCCGGACCTGATGTCCTCGGAGAGCCGGGCGTGGCTGCGGCCGACGGCCTCGGCGATCCAGTGGCAGGCGTCGGCGGCGGCGAGATGGGCGTCCTCGGCGGCACGGGAGCCGGCGGCGACGGCGACGAGGACGAGCGCGGTGTCGTCGTGCCCGAACCGGGCGGTGAGCAGGGCGTCGCGGCGGGGCTCGCCCCGGTAGCGGGCGGAGTCACCGCGTACGGAGGCGGCCCGCAGCGTGCAGGTCCCGTACCGGGCCCCGTCGAGCACGGTGTCGGCGACGAGCTCCCCGAGCTCCCCGGGCCGCGCGACCGGCAACGCGGTGGGCTCGGCCTCGTAGGTGGGCGGCCGACTCCCGACGAACCCGGTCCGAGGCCGGGGCACGGGCACCTGAACGGTGAGGTCGCCGTCGGGAGCCGGCTCCTCGGGCAGGGGCACCTGAACGGTGGGCGTCTCGACGGCGACCGGCGGAGCCGCCGGGGGTGCGGCCGCAAAGGTCCGCGGCCCGGCCCCCACGGGCGCCTCCCAGGGCGCACCCCCGTCCGACGCCGACCGGCGGGCGGGGGGCGCGCTCGGCGCGGAGGCCACGGGCGGCGTAGGGGGCGCCGGTGCCTCAGGCCGCGTGGTGGCCGCGGGGACCACAGGCGGCGCAGGCGGCGCAGGCGGCGCCGAGGCCGCCGGTGGCGCGGGCGGCGGCGGGGCCACCGGTGGCGCGCTCGGTGCGGCGGCAGGCGGCGTGACAGCCGGCGGTGCCTCGGGCGGCGGCGGGGCCGTGGGTGGCTCGGGCGGCGTCGGGTGGGGTGCCGGGGGTGCGTGGGGTGCCGGAGGTGGGGCGGGCGGCAGGGGCGGCGGATCGTCCCGGCGCGGTGCGCGTGGTGTCGTGGCGAAGTGGTCGTCGAGCGTGTCACCCGAGACCGTCGGGGCCGTGTCCGGCGCCGACTCGTCGTAGAGCTTGTCCCACCAGTTGTCCCCCTGCTGAGTCATGCCCTTATTGTCCACCGCTCACGGCGTGTGAAAACGGGACACCAGGAAAACCGTTGCTGCAAATGGGTGGTCCGCCGGGCGGCCCCACCCCCCACGGGAAGGACGCCCGGCGGACCGGCGTGATCAGCGCACGTCGTAAGCGCGGACCACGGTCTGGGTGACGGAGTTGCCGTTGGCGTCCGTCAGTTCGGTCTTCAGGGTGACCTGCTTACCGGTCGCGCCCGCGTGGTTCACGGTCGCGGTCCAGCCGTCGCCCTGCTGGGAGACCCGCGCTTCGGTCCAGGTCGTGCCCCCGTCGTAGGAGTACGAGAGCTTCGCCGAGGTGAGCGCCGCGGGGGTGTAGCCCGCGTGACCCGTCGCGGTGAGGCCGATGTGCTGGCCGTCGGTCGCGGCGAGGGTCTTGAGTCCGTCCTCCGGAAGGTCGTACCGGGGGAAGAGAATCGGGATGCCCTGAGAATAGACGCTCTCATCAAGCTTGGAGGTGAATTTCCACACCGAGTTGACGGAGGTGGAGCGCGCCCAGACCCGGCTGCCGATCTTCATGGTGTTCTGTTCGAGCGTGTACGTCCCGGCTTCGGCCGGTACCTCGAAGACGCCGAACGGCCAGCCGCTGCTGCCGAGGACCTCACCGTCGCGGCTGAGGCTGATGTTGCCGATGTCGCCGAAGGAACCGGCCACGGCGTAGTGGCTCCTGTCGCCCCACATGGCGTTGGCGAAGCCGATCAGGTTGCCCTGCCGCTCGGCGACGAGGACCGGCTTCCCGGCGTCGTCACGCGGGGCGGTGGGGGCGAGGACGCCGTCGTACCAGTTCTCGGTGCGCCGCTCGCCGGGCGTGAACGCGTGCGGGGTGCCGACCATGATCTCGCCGAAGGGGAAGCTGCTCCCGGTCATCGGCTCCCAGATCGTCTCCCCGGCCGAGTAGTACTCGGTGCGGGTGCCGGGCGCGGGGACGGCCTCCAGGGAGCCGAAGCCGACGCGGACGCCGTCGGGGCGGCGGGCGGCCGGGAAGTCCACGAAGTCGGTGGCGATGCCGGCCGAGCCGTAGGTGGAGTCGGTGCGGCCGAGCTGGGCGTCGTGGACCCGGTAGGCCCGGTCGTCGCGGATCGCGCCCTTCTCGGGGAAGGCGAGGCTGTAGACGTACGGGCTCTTCGCGGTGGCGTCCCAGGCGAGGGTGGTCTCGCCGGCGGTCAGCTTGCCGAGGAGCGCGGTGGCCTCCGTGGACGGGATCGAGAGGACGGGCAGGCCGTTGCCGGAGAAGCCTCCCGCCGGGTACCAGCGGCCGGGGGCCGAGTGGTACGTGACGACGGCGACGGCGCCGGCGGTCTTGGCGTTCCGGGCGAGGGTGCTCACGGCGGTGGAGTCGTCCGGGAGGCGGACGAGGGCGATGCGGCCCTGGACCCCGGCGGCCTTGAGCTCGGCGGGCGTGCCCGTACCGGCGTCGACGAGGCGGGCGGAGCCGGTGCCGTCGAGGTTGTCGGAGCCGAGGGAGCCGGTGAGGGGGTGGAGGGTCAGGCCGTCGGTGGTGGCGAGGGAGGTGATCTGCGGGGCGGCGGCCCGCCAGTAGCTGCCGAACTCGAAGTCGCCCTCGTCGGCGGCGCCTTCGACCGAGGCGTAGTAGCCGCGGAGGGAGCGCGGTCCGGCGGCGGTGCCGGCGTGCAGCCAGAAGCCGTCCCAGGAGCGGGCGAACGCGAGCGTGGCGCCGCGGAGTTCGGTGTCCCGGTCGGCCTTCACGGACAGCCGGTGGGCCTTGCGGGCGTCGAGGACGACCGTGGTGTCCTTCTTCAGTTCGACCTGCGGGCGGCCGAGGTAGCTGAGCGAGTCGTTCAGCGTGGCGCCCTCACCCGCGTCGGGCGTGGTGACGAAGGAGGAGAGGAAGTAGCTGCCGGGGCGCAGGCGGTAGACCTGGTCGGCGGCCCCGTCGTTGAAGCGGCGCTCGCCTCGGGCGTCGTCGGTGCCGATGACGTCGAGGGACGAGGCGCCGGAGGCGGGCTTGCCCTGACGGTCGATCAGCTTGACCCGCAGGGTGACGGTCTCGGGCTCCACGTACAGGGAGAACGGGGTGGAGACGTGGATGCCGCCCGGGCCGGTGGCGACGACGCGGCCGG
>NZ_JBIARL010000039.1:0-42419 GCF_042889835.1 Streptomyces sp. NPDC002463 | reverse complement strand
TGGAGGAAGGGCACGAACTCGGCACAGGCGTTCTCCCAAAGCCGCACGATCGCCGGGTATTTCCGACCCCACTTGTCGGCGTACTCGTTGAAGTGCTCAGCCAGGTAAGGATGAACGTGCTCAGCTTGGTGATCGTCAGGATGCCGGCCGTGTGGTGGGAAAGGTCAGGGCGGTGGGCCCTTGTCGTTGGCGGCGGAGAGAACGCATGATCGACTCATGCGAGGCGCCTTCGACGATGTCCCATTGGCCACGCTCTTCCCCCGCCTGTCGCCTGCCGACGTGGAATCCCTGGAACAAGCCGCCCGTGCAGTCGATGCGGCTTGCACGGACGGAGACAAGGCTGAGTGGGAGTGGGCACTGGATCACGTGGCCTTCCCGGGCCCGCAGCCGTGGACGCCCGTCGTGCTCGGCCTGGATGTCATCGAGCATGCGGACGGGGGCGATCAGTTGGAGTTCCTGCTTCAAGTCGTGTGGACAGACTTCGGCCAGCTCGCGGTCGACGCGGCGGTGAACGTGGCCTGCTGGTGCGACACCGATCACGCCAGCCATGACGTCGACGCCCTCAGGCTTGTTGTCGGTGAGGAGACCTCACTGCCCCGTGCCTTCCAAGCAGGTGCTGAGCGTCTGATCGGATGGCTCACCGACCCTCGCGACGCGGATTTCTGGCGTGCCCGAGCGGCTCTGCCGCCCCGCCAGCCCGCCTAGGAAGCCGGCGGGATGACGACGGGTGACGGACAGTTGGTGTGATCAGGCCACGTTGGTGTCGCGTTCGATGGCGGCGAGCCGGTTCTTGAGTCGGTAGCTGGGGCCGTTGATGGAGACGACGTCGCAGTGGTGCAGGAGTCGATCGAGGATGACTGTGGCCAGGACTTCGCCACCGAACACCTGTCCCCATTCGCTGAAGGTCTTGTTCGAGGTCAGGATGATCGAGCCCTTTTCGTAACGCTTGAAGATCACCTGGAAGACCAGGTTCGCCTCAGCGCGTTCGAGGGGCTGGTAGCCGACTTCGTCGACGACAAGAACTCCGGGCCGCAGGTAGGTGCGGAGCTTGCTGTTGAGTCGGCCGGCGGCTTCGGCGGCCTTGAGCTGGCGGACCATGTCGTCGAGGGTCGTGAAGTAGACCGAGAATCCGGCCCGGCAGGCGGCGACCGAGAGAGCGACGGCGATGTGGGTCTTGCCGACCCCGGGCGGTCCCAGCAGGGCCGCGTTGGCCTTGGCCTCGACGAAGGCGAGGGTGGCGAGGTCTTTGATCTTCCGGGGATCGAGTTCTGGCTGGAATGCGAAGTCGTACTCGTCGAGCGTCTTGTGGTGCGGCAGTTTGGACAGCCGCAGGCCCTGGCGGAAGCGCCGGTCGTCACGAATGGCGAGTTCCTCGGCCAACACGAGGTCGAGGAAGTCGAGGTAGCCCATCTTGGCCTCGTCTGCCCTGCTGGCGTACTGCTTCAGGCTCTCGGCCAGGTGGGGCAGGCCGAGCTTGGCGGCTGTGGTGCGGATTCGGGTGCTGACCAGCTCGGTCAACTGGGCTCCTCCTGCGTGGGATAGGTGGTGAAGGGACGGGTTCCGGTCAGTTCGTCATAGACCGACAGTGATCTACAACCGACCTCGACGCGGACGGCCGCGGCCCGGTTCAGGAGAGCCATCAGCGAGCCGGCCGTCTCCTCGCTGAGTGCGCCCTGATGGCGGGGCTGCGGAGGGATGTCACCGGTGGTGGTCCGTCGGTTCCGGCCGTCTGGAAGACCGCCCCAGTGCTTCTCGTCGACGACGCAGGCTCCGCGGCCGCTGGCCCTTGGGTGGATAGCCAGCAGGGTGTCGCCGTTGGCGCCGGGGACAGTGGAATGCAGCGTGATCTGGGACTTCGTGGCCCTGACTTCCACCAGCTGGCGCGGGCGGACTTTGCGGGCCGGCACTGAGTAGAGGTTCGCGTCGAAGGCGACCAGACAGTCCTTGCCGACGTAGCGAAGGTGCCGTTGGGTGACCACATAGGGCGTCCCCGGAAGGGGTCGCAGGGCCATGTGGTCGCGGATCGCGCGGTGCCCGACCACTTCGCCGTGGGTGCCGTGGGACTTCGCCCGGCGCAACGGAACCCAGGCGTTGAAAGCGGAGTCCAACTCCTCGATGGAAGAGAAGGACCGTCCTGCCAGGACGTGGTCGCGGACGATCAGGACTTGCCGCTCGACCCGGCCTTTTCCGGTGGGCCGGTAGGCGGCCAGCACGTCGATGTCGAAGTCGTAGTGCCCGGCGAACCCGACCGCCTCCGGGTGCAGCGGAACAGCCTCGCCCGGCGCCACGTGGCGTCGGACGACGGTCTTGGTGCGGTCGTAGACGATCGACATCGGCACCCCGCCGAAGTGGGCGAACGCCTGCCGGTGGCAGTCGAAGAAGGTGGCCAGGTCCTGGCTGGTGGTGAAACAGCAGAACGGATCCCTCGAGTAGGACAAGGTCATGTGGAACGAGTAGACCTTCGGATGCCGACATGGGCGAGGATCTGCCCCTCGTCTCCCCAATCGACCTGGGCCTGAGCCCCAGGCACGACCTCGAACCTGCGGTGCAGACCGGCCAGCTCGCCCGGGCTGATGCCCAATTCCTCCGCGATCCGCGGCCGGGCCTCCTGCATGTAGAGCTTGACCCGCTGGTAGGTGCCGGTAAAGCCATACTCGGCCACCAGCCTCTCGTGAACCACGGCACCCTTGATCAGAATCTCGGACCGCAGCATCGCGTCGATCAGGGGCGCGACCTCGTCCACCTTCCGCCGACGGCCATGTCCCGGCGCAGCCCGACGAGGCGAGGCAACCGGGCCTTCAGAGGACAGATACTTCCGGACCGTGCGGCGGTTGAGTCCGGTCTCCTTCGCGATCTCCGACAGGCTCATCGCCCCGGACTCGAACAGCCCGTGGAAGCGTCAAAGCTCCATCCATCGTTGCGGGTCCAAAACCACGGTCAGCAGCCCTCCGCCACCCTTCACAGGCCGGCAGCAGACTGCCCACGATCAATCTCCAGTACGTCAGGAGGTGGGCACGTTCATCCGTACGCGCCTGGGCACGTTCACGTGTACGCCGACACCGTGAAGCCTTACGGTGCCTGCTCCGGCGCCGCGGCATCACCTTCCAGCGCACCAAGACATGGAAGGAATCACCCGACCATCATCGCGACGCCAAGCTCGACCGGATCGAGCAGGTTCTGGAACGCTTCCCGGACCGGGTCTTCGCCTTCGACAAGTTCGGGCCCCTGGGGATCCGACCCACCGCAGGCTCCTGCTGGGCAAAACGGGGCAAGCCCAGCCGGCTGCCGGCGACCTACCGCCGCACCCACGGCGTCACCTACTTCCACGGCTGCTACTCCATGGGCGACGACCGCCTGTGGGGCGTCAACCGCCGCCGCAAGGACACCGTCAACACCCTGGCCGCACTGAAGTCGATCCGTGCCGCCCGACCCGACGGCGCCCCGATCTACATCATCCTGGACAACCTCCCCGCCCACACCGGCGCCGACAGCCGACACTGGGCGAAGAAGAACAAGGTCGATCTGTGCTTCACCCCGACCTACGCATCCTGGGCCAACCCGATCGAGGCCCACTTCGGCCCGCTGCGGCAGTTCACCCTGGCCAACTCCCACCACCGCAGCCACCCCACGCACTGCACTGCTACCTGCGTCGGCGCAAAGCCAGCGCCCGCCACCCCGACGTCCTTGCCGCCCAACGCAAGGAACGCGCCCGCATCCGCGGAGCGCCGAAAGGGGCAAGTTCACGAGAAGGACAGCGACAGAAGGACGACTCAGGAGGCGGACGGCTCGATCTCCCCCGCAAAGACGATGACCTGGTCGATGAGGCTCCGCCGCAGATGGACGACGTCCGTTCCCGCCAGGCGGGGGCCTCCATCCGGCGTGGTGAAGACCCACTGGTACCGGGCCCATTCGTCAGGCATGTCCACCGCTGAACAGCGCACCATCGTGCCGGTCCCCGCCGGGTGGCGCCGGATGTCCAGCACGAACCGCTCGACCGCCGCGATTCCTTCGCTGCGACCCAACGGCCCCCAGAAGACCACGTCTGAGGTCAGCGCCTGGGAGAGCAGGGAAGTCACATAGCTGTCGTCCGAGGCGTTGAACGCGGAGATGAACGTGTCGATCGCGGAGCGTGCCGTCTCTTCCTGCATGCACCAGTAATACCAGTCGCCTCGCGGACCGCGCTCGTCCCGCGAGCCGCCTTCCGATCACGGTAGACCATCCCGGTCACAGCACCAGGTATTACGGCGTAATACGAGGTCCATCCCCGCACGAACGGGGAGCAGACTCCGTGACCTGCAGTTCTATCCCACGAACAGCACCATCTGAACCACTTTCCCCGAAACCGGCAAACCGGATACCCCTCCCCTGCACCGAACCAACCCCTCCGGCACGGGAACCCGGGCCATCGCCGACCTCGTCTCCGACCGCAACACCACCGCCTGACAAAACCACCAGCTCAGGACCGCGCATCCCCAACGCAATCACGCACCAGCTCGTAAGCGGCATCGCACTGGCGCGCGTATAGACCCTAAAATCCCAGGCCGCTTCCTCCTTGGGCTGCGTGGAGGCTGAGATGGGCTCTGTGACCGTTTCGAGGCCGAAACACGACGGCACCACCACCGATCCGCCCTACGCTCATACGCCCCAACCACCACGGAAAATTGGAGGATCGTTGGCCTCGCCGCCCCCGCCGTCCCCGCCGCCATCGCGGCTGCAGCGAGTGCGCACCTGGTACTCCGGCTTGAGCCAGGGAAGCAGGATCTCGTTCTGGGGTATCGCCATCGCCGCCGTGATCGGCGTCATCGGCATCATCGTGCCGGTCGTGATCAGTGCCGAAGGCAAGCCAGATGCCAAGTCTCCCTCTGTTCCGTCCACACTTCCGGGAACGGTCGCGCCGGACAACGACGGCACGCCGACCGCCACCAGCAAGGCGCCCGAACCGAGCAAGTCCCATTCACAGGAGCAGCAGGCGGCGTACAAGGAGGTGTACTCCGAGCGCCTTCTCAAGCTCCGCACACCGCGATCCAACGAATGCTGGAACTCGTTCATCGACTTCGACAAGGGGCAAGTGGCGTCCAATCGCAGCCGTGTGTCTGTTCCCAAGGAGGCCGACCTCGCTCTGAACAGGTGCGCTGGTTTCGGCCTCGGGGTACAAGTGGCCGCTGCAGGTACATCGAGCACTTCTACCCCTTCAGCAGAGCAGTGTCTTGAGGCTGCCAAGCAGGGCGGGATCCAAACTGTCGAAGGCTACGACCTGCTCAGAGATGAAGACCCGATCAAGCGCGGCACCGTGCTGTGCCTGGAGACCGCAGAAGGCAAGGTCGTTCGGGCTATCACTGAGGAAGTGCGCTGGACCAAGCTGGACGGACTCTCGGTCGAATGGGGTGTCGACTACACATTCAGGGCGACTGCTTGGGAGCTGTAGGGCCACCCTGGTGTGTGAAAGCTGCATGCGCCATCGGAGCCGTCGACGTCCCGCTCTGCTGAACCGCCACCGTTGAAGTGCTCATCGACGCGCACTCCGGAGTCAACCTGGATGGAGCTCCATCCGGTTGAAAGGGGCCGGCGCTCGCCACCCTGCGCTCGAAGCGAAAGCCGGAGGCAGCGCCGGTGTAGGGGGGGGCGGGCAGGCGAAGGGGGTGGCTACCCGGGGAGATCCGGGTGGCCCCCTTGTTGTGCCGGGCGGATCAGCCTAGGTGAAGGATGATGCCGATCGGGTCGTTCCGTGGCCGCGGGATGTCGCTCCGGGCATACTGGCGGCTGGTGCGTGCCAGCTCAGTCCCTGACTGGTTCGACACGAATGGGATCAGATCCGCCCAGGTAGAACATGCACACCGCGTATTCCATGCCCACGTCCATCCTTTCCGGGGACACGACGTAGAGTCCTGCGGTGGGTGCGGGAATAGTCCTCGCACGCCAGGCTCTGGGCGAGCTTGGTGGGACCATCCCCGCAGGCGCAGGGAGTAAGTCGGCGTCTTCGACTACTGCTCGAAGAACGCGGGGCCATCCTCTCGCGCCCCGCGCAGGCGGGGAGCAGGCTCGATGACCTGCAGTTCTACCGCACGCCCACTCCCACCTGAACCACTTTCACCGAAACTGGCAAACCAGACACCCTTCCCCCGCACGAGCGGGGCAGAGGGTTCTGCGAGAGCATCGGGGCCCCACGGCCTGGTTCAGGCCCTCCACGGTGCGTTTGAGGTGAGGGGTGTAGACGGGCAGGTCCTCGACTGTCACGTCCAGGACAGTGAACGCAGCACTCACCGTCTGGGACAGGAAGTCCTTGCCGCGGTCCACCCGTACCCTCTCCGGCAGACCGCCGAAGGGGCCGTAAGGCTCCTCGCGCACCACGGGGGAACGCAAGTCGGCCAGCACCGACTCCCGCAACGGATGGACCGGGGTGACCGCCACACCGGTGATCGCGTTCGTCGCGCAGTCGGTGAACCACGTGATCCACGGCCTGCGGGCCCGGCCCTCGACATCGACCAGCACCGGCGCCTGCATGTGGTCGGTCTCCCACACCTGATTCCGCCAGGGACTCGGCCGGGCAAGAAACACATCATGCTTACGCGCCGCCCGCTCCCCACCCGCGAGCCCCGCCCGCTCCCCCGGCGACAGATCACGACCGATCGCCCGATGCAGCGTCGGAATCGACGGTGGCGGCTCCCCCTCACCCCTGGCCGCGCGAGC
The DNA here is from genome assembly GCF_042889835.1 of Streptomyces sp. NPDC002463. NCBI lineage: Bacteria > Bacillati > Actinomycetota > Actinomycetes > Kitasatosporales > Streptomycetaceae > Streptomyces > Streptomyces sp. NPDC002463. The sequence continues at coordinate 35,732 of NZ_JBIARL010000039.1, read as the reverse complement.
GGCCAACTCACGGTGGACAGCAGCAACGTTCCCCTTCCACAACGCGAGCAGAGCCCGGACCTCGTCAGTGACAGTGAACCGCCCGTGCCACGCAGCCCGTCCCCCCGGCGCCGCAGCCGCGGCCTCATCCCGCTCAGTGGCAGCCAGCCACCACCACACCGCTTGCTCCCGCACCCCCAACACGTCCACCACCGACCGCACCCTCGCAGTGGTGAGCTTCCCCTCCCGCCGCAAAGCCAGCAGACGGCACACCGTCACAGCGCGCAACGCTCGAACAGCCACAGCCGGCAAGACCCCACTCGCATCACCACCCGCCCGTTCTGGGGCCGGGCACTGCTCTGTCTGATCCACACCCCGAGCACAGCAACACCCACCGGCCAGCGGATCAGAACTCACGAAACTGAGACAGCGTCACCCCCCCATGCAATAACACCCCCGGAACAGCGACACCCCACGGAAACTCACCCCTTGGAACAGCGACACCCCACCCCAAGAACCGATACTGACCAGCACCCGCACACAAACCGCCACCGTCTCTCAGACCACTGTCGCCAAACCGAGAGATCGCAGCCCGAGGCCGAGCCCCGGGCCAGGCTGTCACATCACGGACTTACGCGATCTTTCAGACATGCTTGCTTCGCTACCTGCTCGGCGTGCTGTCCCGCATGACCGTCTCCGCCGGGAGCAGGAGTCCGGTCGTCGGTGTGGGGGTGGTGCCCTCGACCACGGTGATCAGGCGGTCGACGAGCGCGTGCGCGATCGTGGCCAGGGGCAGCCGGACGCTGGTGAGAGTGGGCTGGAGCAGGGTGCACAGGGGCATGTCGTTGAAGCCGGTGACGGCGACGTCGGTGCCCACGGTGAGTCCGGCCACTCGGACGGCCTGATACGCGGTCAGGGCGAGCCAGTCGCTCGCGCAGACCAGGGCCGTCGGGCGGGCGGGGCCGACCAGCAGCCGCTGGATCGCCTGGGAGAGCGCAGCCGGGTCGTCTTCGGGGACGCTGACCTCGAAGGCTCCGTCGGGGGCGGCCGCCGCGGCCTGGAGCAGGCCGGCCCTGCGGTCGGCGAGCCAGGGCAGGGACGCTGCGGAGTTGACGTAACAGATCCGACGGTGCCCCTGGCCGAGCAGCGTGTGGACCAGCTGGGCGGTGGCCGCGGCGGAGTCGATGTCGACCCAGTTCTGCGGGCGCCCGGGTGCCGTACGGCCGAAGGCGACGAACGGGAACCCCGCCTCGGTGAGCACGTCGACCCGGGGGTCGTCGTGGACGACGTCGGAGAGGACGAAGCCGTCGATCTGGCGGGCGGCGATCAGTCCGTTGAAGGACTTGGCGACCGCCCCGGAGCCCTGCTGGGGGTCGCAGCGGAACAGCAGGACACGGTGGCCCACGGCGTCGGCGGCGCTGACGAGCGCCTGGAGGAAGCCGCCCATCAGGGGGTTCGGGTCGGCGGGGTTGTCGGCGGGTGCGGGATAGCCGATGACCTTGCGGGTGCCGGTGCGCAGGCTGCGAGCGGACTGGTCCGGCTGGTAGCCGAGCTCCTCGATGGCGGCGGTGACCCTGGCGAGCGTGGTCGCGCGCAGCCGGTGGGGGGCGTTGAGGGCGTTCGAGACGGTCTGGCGGGAAACTCCCGCCGCCCGTGCGACGTCCTCGATGGTCACCTGTTGAGCGGTCATCGTTCCTCTGTGGCTGTGGCTGTGGGCGGTGGGTTGGGGCGGTGTACGGCCGCCCCGACCCACCGTCCGTCGTCCCGTTCAGTCCTCGCGGGTCAGGGTGAGCAGGCCGCCCGTCGGCACGTGCACCGGGTTCACGCCGGCGACGAGGTCGAGGACGGTCTCGGACAGGATCTCACCACGGCAGTCCTGGACGAGGGCGAGGGCCCGTTCGGGCTCGGTGACGCCGATCAGGACGACGGCGTCGCTGTCCGCGTTGGCCACGAGGACGGTCTGCGGGGTGGTCAGCGGCTGTCGGGGCGGCAGGGTGACCGGCAGCGGTGCGTAGCGCGCGATCACCGTCGTACGGGCGTCGTGGGCGCGGACCAGCGGGTAGCCGAGGTCGGGGCGCTCGGGTTCCAGGGCGCCTTGCTGGAGGACGTCGGCGTGGCGGCGGAAGACGTCCAGCCAGAAGCGTAGGGTCGACAGCTGGTCCTCGGTCTGGGCGCCGAGGTCCACGGAGATCTGGGGGACCGAGAACAGGGCGTTGACGAGGTGGACGGCCACTGCTTCCGGTGTCTCGGCGGAGTGCCACATGATCATGTCGGCGTGGACGGCGAGCGGGCCCGCGGTGAGGCGGCAGTCGACGGTGCGCTGGCGGTTCTCCGCGGGGCTGAGCGGGCAGTCGGTGGCGCGGACCATGGTGGCGTACGGCCAGAGGCCGGGGCTGACGTACGGCTGGCGGTGCTCGATGATCACGTCGGGCCGGGTACGGCGCAGCCGGGCGTCAAGGTCGGCGACGAGCCGCCGTACGCCGTCGTGGACCTCGGCGTGGTCGGTGCCGGCCGGTGCGGGCGGGGGGTCGGTGACGGCGAAGCGGTCGACGAAGTCGATCTTCACGCCGTCCATCCCCCACTCCTCGACGGCGCGGGAGACCTTGTCGATCAGGTAGGCGCGCACCTCCGGGTGGCGAGGGTCGAGCACGGCCGCGTCCAGGTGGGGCTCCTCCCGCAGGATCAGGCCCTTGAAGCGGTCCCAGGCCTCGTTGTGACGGCCGATGAACGGCAGCGCGTACCAGAGGAGGTAGGAGAGGCCGAGGCGGTGGACCTCGGCAACGTGGGCGGCGAGGTCGGGGAAGGCCTTCGGGTTGGGATCCCAGTCGCCGCAGTGGCCGTAGCCGCGCGTACGGTCGGAGGTCTGCCAGCCGTCGTCGACGATGATGCTCTCGCAGCCGATGGCCGCGGCCAGGGCCGCCTGGCGTTCGACGGTGGCGGTGTCGACGTTCTGGTGGAGGCTGTACCAGGTGGAATAGGCGGGCATCCGTGCGACGGGGGCGATGCCGGGGTGGTCCGCGGCCCCCTCGGCCCACCAGTCGGCGACAGCCCGGACGGTGGTGGCGAAGTGCCGGCCGGTGAGATCGATCCGTACGCGCAACGGCGGCCCGGCAGGGGTGATTTCCTGCTCGACGGTGAAGGCGAACTCGCCGCTCTCCTCCACCACGCCGGCGCCGACGCGCACGGGCGCGGCCGTCTCGCCCGCCGCGGCGGTGCACAGGGCGCGGTCGTCGGTGCCGACGAGGCTGGCGACGGGGGCACCCAGGGCGAGGGAGACCGTTCGCGGGGCGATCCAGGAGGGCGGGAGCCAGCGGCTGGCGTTGGTGTCGGGGGTCCAGTAGGCGGTGGCTCCGACGCAGGGGACGCGCCATTCCGCGCGGACGGTGACCGCCTCCGCCGCCCGGACCTCGATCAGGGCCACGCCGTCGGTGACCTGGGTGACGGTCGACTGCCACTGGTCGCTGCCGAGGGCGGTGAGGTGGACGGTGAGCGGGGTGCCGGTGGAATGGAGTAGGGGGGTGGGGAGGGGGCGGTGGACGACGGTTGGAGGGGCGGCGGGGGTGGCGGGAGTGTCAGTGGTGGCCGAGCTGCTTCCGGAGTTGGGGCGCCAGGCGGGGACGGGCTGCTCGGTGGGCGTGTGCGGGGCGCGCGTGTCCGAGGCGATGGCGGCGGGCGCGTTCGGGGCGGTGGCGTCCGGGGTGGTGGCGTCAGGTCCGGTCGGGTCCGGTGCGGTGGTCACGAGAGTCACTCCTTGGTCGCCCCGGCCAGGAGGCCGGAGATGAACTGGCGTTGCAGGACGAGGAAGAGGCCCATCACGGGGAGGGCGGCGATGGCGCTGGCCAGCAGGAGCTGCGCGTAGTTCGTGGTCGAGAGGCCCTGGAGGGTAGCCGTGGCCACCGGGAGCGTGTACATCTCCGGGCTGCGCAGCGCGATCAGCGGCCAGACGAACTGGTTCCAGCCGCCGAGGAAGACGAACAGGGCCAGGGCAGCGATGATCGGGCGGTTGACCGGGACGACGATCCGCCACAGCACCCGCAGTTCGCCGGCGCCGTCGACGCGGGCGGCGTCGAGGAGTTCGTCGGGCATGGAGCGCAGTGCCTGCCGCATCAGGAAGATGCCGAACGGGGTGACGAGACCGGGCAGGATGATGGACTGGTAGGTGTCGATCAGGCCCAGTTCCATCATCATCTGGAAGATCGGGATGAGCATCACCGTGTCGGGGATGACCAGGGTGCTGAGCAGCAGGACGAAGAACAGGTTGCGCCCGCGGAAGTCGAACTTGGCGAAGGCGTAGCCGGCGAGGACCGAGACGACGACGGCCCCGACGGTCTGGACGCCGGCCACCACGAAGGTGTTGAGCAGGACGCGGGCGAGACCGACGGACTCCTGGAGCCCCTGGAGGTTGTCGAGGAGGTGGCCGCCCGGCACCAGCTTCGGCGGCCAGGAGAACACGTCCTTGTCGTCCTGGGTGGCGGCGATCGCGAGCCAGTAGAACGGGCCGACGCAGAGCCCGAAGGCGCCCGCGAGCAGAACGGTGAGGAGGGGGCCGCGCATCTTCATCGGCGCTCTCCCATCAGGCGGACCTGCAGGATCCCGAGGACGGAGACGATCAGCGCGAGTGCGTAGGCGAGGGCCGAGGCGTAGCCGAAGTCGAAGTACTTGAAGCCGTTGTTGTAGAGGTACATGGTGACCGTGAGGGTGGAGTTGTCGGGGCCGCCGCCGGTCAGGACGTACGGCTCGTCGAAGAGCTGCAGGGTGCCGATCGTGGAGAGCACGACGGTGAGGAGCAGGATCGGCCGCATCTGGGGCAGCGTGATGGCGAAGAAGCGGCGGACGGGGCCCGCGCCGTCGACCATGGCCGCTTCGTACAACTCCTTGGGGATTCCCTGGAGTGCGGCGAGGTACATCACCGCGTTGTAGCCGGTGTAGTGCCAGGTGATGACGAGGACGACGCCGACGCGGGCCCAGAAGGGGGTGCCGAGCCAGTTCACCGGGTCGACGCCGACGAGCGAGAGCACCCAGTTCATGAGGCCGGCGTCGCGGTTGAGGATCACGGAGAACATCACGCCCGCCGCGACCAGGCCGGTCAGGGACGGGACGAAGACGCCGAGCCGCCAGAGGGGCCGCAACCACACCTTGGTGGAGTTGAGGCCGAGCGCGACGAGCAGGGCGAGGCCCAGCATCAGCGGCACCTGGACGACCAGGATGAGCGCCGTGTTCTGGAGCGCGGTCCAGAACAGCGGATCGGCCACGAGCCGGCGGTAGTTGGCGAGTCCGGAGAACTGGGTGGCATCGCCGTTGCCGGTGGTGAGGCTGATCCAGAACGACGCGGCGATGGGGTACGCCTTGAAGACGGCGAAGCCCAGGACGGCGGGCATGATCAGGAGGTACGGGAAGGATCTCCGGGTCAGTAGTCCGCGGCGGGCGGGGCCGGCGCTCGGGCGGCGGGCGGGGTAGGCGGCCGCTTCGCTCCTGGGCGTCGCCTCTTTACGGGAAGCCGCGCTGGTACGGGAAGGCGCCCCGTCGCGGGAGGTCGCGCTGTCGCGGGCGGCGTCGTCACGAACGCTTGCGGGACCCGAGGGGCCGGTGCCGGCACCGGCCCCTCCGGTGGCCGCGGCCTCGCTGTCGGGAGCTCGGTCGGGAGGTGCGAGGGACATGGTCAGGCCGCCTGCTGCCGGCCGGTCTGCTGGGCGAGCTGCTTCGCCGCGGCCTTCAGCGCCTCGGCGGGGTCGGCACCCTTGACGAGGACCTGGCTCTGGGCATCGCTCGCGAGCTTCAGGGCACGGCTGTAGTCGCCGGTGAAGTTGGTCGCGTCCGACCCGGAGGCGAGCGAGTCGACGAAGGAACGCAGCACCTTCTGGCCGCCGTAGAAGGGGTTCGGCGCACTGAACTTCGGGTCCTCGTAAGCCGCCTTGAGGGCGGGGAAGACGCCGCCGGAGGCGAACATGCGGTTGATCTCGGCCGGCTTGGTGAGGGCGTACTCGATGAAGCGCCAGGCGGCCTTGCGCCGCGGGCTCGTCGCGGAGACGGTCAGGTAGGTCGAGTTCACGATGGCGCTGCGCTTGCCGCCGGGCACGGCGGCGGGCGGCTGCATGACACGCCACTTCCCGCTCTGCGCCGGGAACTTGGTGGCCATGTACTCGATGGCCCAGGCCGGGTACGGGGCGGTGGCGAGCTTCCCCTGGCTGAGCAGGCGCTTACCGGTGCCCGTGCCGGCGGTGTCGGCCATGAGTCCGGCGTCGTTGATCCGCTTGATGACGGTGAGGGCCTGGATCGCCTCCGGGGAGGCGAGCGTGACCTTGCCCTCGTGGTCGAAGTAGAAGGCGCCCTGGAGCTGCATCAGATTCTGGAAGAAGTCCATGTCCTGGGTGGTGCCGGGCTTGTCGAGGCCGATCAGCTGCGCGCCGGTGGCGGCTCGGATCTTCGGTCCTGCGGCGATCAGGTCGTCCCAGCTGGTGATCGAGGCGGGGTCGACGTCGGCCTTCTCGAAGTAGTCGCTCCGGTAGAAGAGCCCGAGGGGGTTGACCTCCCAGGGCAGGGCGTGGACCGCTCTGTCCTTGCCTATGACGGTCGGCCACAGGCCCTCGACGAAGGCGTCCTTGTGCTTGTCGGCGCCGAGCCTCGACAGGTCGGCGAGGCCCTGGGGGAACTTCTCCATGTAGCCGGGCAGGTAGTCGACGCCGATGTGGAGGACGTCGCCGAGACCCTTCCCGCCCGCGGCGAGACCGACGGTGATCTTGTCCCAGATGGCGGGGTTGCCGAGATCCTGGACGTCGACCTCGATGCCGGGGTTGTCGCGCTCGAAGGACGGGACGACTCCGCGCAGGGCCTCGGCCGCGGTGGTCCAGCTCCAGACCGTGATGGGACCGCTGTCGCCGTCGGCACCTGCGGAGCCGGCGCCCGAATCGCCGCCTCCGCAGGCGGTCAGGCCGAGCCCGGCGGCGGAGGCGGTGGCGAGGTGGAGGATCTGGCGGCGGCTCAGGTGGTGGGACATGTCGGCTCCTGGCTACGGGGGGTGTGGGCGTGGGTGTCGGGGTTGATGGCTCTGCTTGTGCTGCTGGTACTGCTTGTGCTGCTGGTACTGCTGGTGCTCGTTGTGCTGGTCCGGAAGTGGCTCGTGCGCCGGGTGAGCGCGTGCAGGGCTTCGGCGAAGAGGTCCACTGCGGCGGGCGGGGTGGAGACGTGCGGCGAGAGCCGGATCCACTCGCCGCGGCGCGTGGTGATCACGCCGGCCGCTTCCAGGACCTGGTGGACGGCGAGGGGGTCGTGACCGGGGAGCCGGAAGGTGCCGATGCCGGCACGGTCCCGCTCCCCCAGTCCGTCCAGCAGGACCTCGGCACCCGCCCGCCGCGCGCGGTCGAGCAACTCGGCGAGGGTGGCCCGGATGCGGGTGCCGGCCGCAGCGGGGCCGCCCCGTTCGAGCAGACCGTCGACGGCGGCGCCAATGGCCGCCGCGGCCGGGAAGTCCGGGTTGGTGGCGAGGTGCGCTGCCGCGCCCGACAGTGGCGGTGCCGGGTGCCGCGCCGCGAAGGGGTCCGTGACGCCGGCCCAGCCGCCGAGGCCTGGCCCCAGTCGCTCGGCGCACCGGTCGCGGATCAGCAGGAACGCGGCGCCCCAGCCGGCTCGTAGCCACTTCTGGCCTCCGCTGACGAGGATGTCGGCGGCGTCCACGTCGAGAGGGACGGCCCCAAGACCCTGGATCGCGTCGACGACCAGCAGCCGCTCCGGCCCGAGGATCTCCTTGAGGGCAGCGAGCGGCGCCACATGACCGGTGAGCGAGTCGACTGCGCTGACGGTGAGTGCGGTGACGTCGGGGGTGAGGTGCCGGCGCAGCAGGTCGGGCGAGATGTGCCGCGGCCCGTCCGGCTCGACGAGACGCACGTCGGGGCCGCCCCGGCCGGCGAAGCGGATCCAGGGGTAGACGTTGGCGGGGAACTCGTCCCGGGGCACGAGCACGGTGCCGGGCCCGCGCAGCGCGGCGGCCGCGGTGAACAGGCCGTTGCTGGTGGACGGGGCGAGCGCGATCTCGTGTGGCCTGGCATCGAGGAGCCGGGCCGCCGAGACGCGGGCGGCGTCGCTGCGGGCGAAGAGCCGGTCGAGGTCGGCGGGCCCGGAACGACCGGCCAGCGCGGTCGCGTTGGCGAGCGCGGTGGTCGCCTCCGGGGCGAGCGGACCGACGCGGGCGTAGTCGAGGTAGCCGACGGTCGGACCGCCACCCAGGGCTGCACCGGGGGCCGTTTCGGAGGCCGGTCCCGGGGCCGGTCCGGGGGCGGCCCGCCTGCTGGTCTCCGGCGCCCGCATACGAATTTGATCGTTCAAAATGCATCCCTCAAATAGCCAGGGGCCTGGGTTCCCTGGGATTTGAAGGTTCACAGTAGAGACGAGAAGACGCCCCGACAAGAGGTCGGACGATGTCGACACGAACAGGAAGCCGGGTGGCACCCAGGAGATGACGGACCGTCTCTACGCCGTCCGATCACCGAGGGTGCCTCCGACGCAGGCACCGGCGGCCAGCTGGGCATAGGTGTCACCGCACCGCAGGTGAGTCACCCGCGGCAGCAGCTCCCCGCCCTCGCCCACACGCACGATCACCGCGACCGAGAGCGAGTTCCGCACCGAAGCGACGGCGCCGACCTGGACAGCGATTCCGGCCGTGACGGTCACACGGTCCTCGGCACACGCGGGGAGCAGCCATGGCAAGCACGTTGGTAAGCAAGCCACAGGCATGATCAGCACGTCAGGAACGCTCACCGCAACTCCCACAGCCACCGGTACCAACCCATCCCCGCAAAAGCGGGGAGCAGGGCCCTGGTGCAGGGGTCGGTCAGCCGGGACCCTCCCCGCGCGGGCTGGAAACAGAGTCCGCGATGGTAGTCCGTGGCCAGCAGGAGGGGGCCATCCCTGCGGGTGCGGGGAGCAGTGCACCAGGAACTCCACGACGATCGCTGATCGGTCCGTCCTCTCGGGGGTGCCCCCGCAGCCGCACGAACCACACAGCACACCCATCAGCTGCACTACGTCAACGCTGTTGACCGGGCTGGGTATGGCTTGTCTAGGATCCGCCGTACCGACCCGCCAGCCCCGCAGCCTTACGGAGTGCCGTGATCGCCCCAGAGTCGCATCCCGCCGTCGGACCGGGTTTCGCCCCCGCCCTCGACTTCGCCTTCGAGGTCCGCGTCTTCCTCGCTCCCTCCCTGCACATCGGGCACGGTGCCGGCGAAATCACCGAGTACATTCCCATCACCGGCGGCACCGTCGACGGCCCCCGCCTGCGCGGCACTGTCCTGGCCGGCGGTGGCGACTGGTGCGACAGACGCCGCGGGGTCTACCAGCTCGATGCCCGATATCTCCTTCAAGCCGATGACGGCGCGGTCATCGACATCACCAACCGCGGTTACTACCACGAGGACGACCCCACCGCCCCCGCCCAGTATGACGGCGCCCTGCAGGTGTCCGAGACAGGCGTGTACTACCGAACCTCCCCCGTCTTCCGCACCGACGCCCCCGCCCACCTCTGGCTCGCCCGCACCGTCTTCATCGGCCTCGCCCGCGGCGACGACTCCGAAGTCGCCATCCGCTTCTACTCCGTGACCTGACCACCGCCGCGGCCAGCCGCAAAGGAACGCCTCCCGGACACGCCCAGCTGGAACAGCCGACGAACCCACTGAGCGAGCGACGACGCTCGCGCATCTGGACGGGGCCAGGAAGAACACCCAGGCGGGGGACTGTCAATCGAGCGGCTCTTCCAAGATTTTCGTAGGCGTTGATCGTCCGTGACCGTGCGTCGGTTGAGCAGGATGATGTGACGCAGGAGGCGGTGGCTGGGGCGGCCGTACATCAGGCGCTTGAGGAGCTTGGTCTTGGTGTGGGTGCCCTCGGTGCGGCCGTTGTGGTGGGGCAGGGTGAGGGAGGCGTCGACGGCGGCGCGGTCGCGCTCCAGACCGTTCGCGAAGGAGTGGAGAAAGGGCAGGTCAGCGCTGCGGGTCCGGGTGATCCAGGCCGTCAGCTTCTCGGCGTTGCCCTCGCGTGGGATGAGCAGGTCGGCAAAGGCATGGATCCGGCCGGCCAGCACGGCCATCTCGGGGCAGGCGTGGGCGAGCTGGTCGCGCGGAGTGTGCCGGTCCTCGTCGAGGTGGTCGGGGTGGCGGGTGAGCAGGCCGGTGACCTTGCGGGGTGAAAGGGCAGCATGGTCGGCCTCGACGCGGCCCTGGTTGATGTAACGGACCAGGAGGTTGGCGCTGCCGGTGTAGCCCTGCTCGCGGATCTCCGACAGCAGGTGGGTGACGGGGACAGCCGGGTCTTCGGCTCGTCGTTTGCGCAGGTGGTCGCGGTAGGGATCGACGAGGCAGGCCCGGTAGACGGGGGGCGCGGACCATGCGGTCCGGCTCGCTGTGGCGGGCGTAGCGTTTGACCGTGTTGAGGGAGACGCCCAGATGCCGGGCGCATGCGAGCAGGCCGACGCCCTGGTCGAGGAGGTCATGGACCTGTTGCCACCGTTCCCGGGTGGTGGCGCGGTTGCCCTCGCGCAGGGGCGGGCCGAACTTGCTCCAGCACGAGGCGTGCGCGCCGATCTCTTTCAGGGCTGTTTCGGCCAGGCCGTGCCAGAGGTGCCAGCGGTCGCCGACCTGCACGATCGTCGGGTCGGCGTCGGTGGTGGCCTGAACGAAGGCGCCCGAGCCGTCGCGGCACACTACGCGGACGCCGGGATGCTCGCGCAGCCAGGTGGTCACGATGGCCGCCTTCCGGTCGGGCAGCACGTCGACGCGCTGCCCGCTGTCAGCATCGATGATGATCATTGCGTAGCGGTGCCCCTTGAGCAGGGCGAATTCGTCGATCCCGACCACCACGGGCGGCGGCCGGTCCCGCAGCGCGATGCGCATCAGACAGTTCAGCACCGTCGCCCAGGACAGCATCTGGTGCAGCACCGCCAGCAGCCGGGCCCCGGCCGAACCCGCCAGCGCCACCGCGACCGCCTCGACGATCCGCCGCAGAGCCGGGGTCCGGCGCTGATAACGCTCCGTCAGCCCGTCGACCTGCTCGACGAACGTCGTTCTTGGGCAGGCGGGGTTCTCGCAGTACAGCCGCCGTACCGACAGATCGATTACCACCGGCCGTCCGCTGACCGTCCCGTCCGCGACATGCCGCAGATACCGCGAGTGCGTCCAGTCCGACATTTGCCCGCACCCCGGGCAGCGCTGGGACACGTCATCCCTGGTGAACGCGGTGATTCTCAACATCACCAGGCCGGCATCCACACGCTCGATCCGTAACCCCACGAGCGGGGGCAGCAGTTCCTCAACAGCGACATCACACGCCAGCAGCCTGGCAGCAGCAGCCCCTCCTCGTGGCAGATCACCGGAACGATCAACGCCTACGAAAATCTTGGGAGAGCCAAACGATTTACAGTCCCCGTCATCGAGGAGATCCGCCCGCTCGTCGCCCAGCGCGTCCTCGCCGCCGGCCCGGACCCCGACGCCCGCCTGTTCACCGGACCGCGCGGCGGCCGCATCTCCACCGCCGTGCTGCGCGACGCCATCCACTGGGACACCATCGTCACCAAGCTCGGCTACGAACACCTGCGCCGCCACGACCTGCGCCATACCGGGCTCACCTGATTCGCCGACGTCGGCGTCCAGGTGCAGGTCCTACGCGAGATCGCCGGACACGGCTCACTGACCACCACCCAGCGGTACCTGCACCCCGACGTGCACAAGATCACCGCCGCCGGCGCTGCCCTCTCGGCGCACCTCAGCGTCCTCCGCGCCCCGCGGATCGTCGTCGTCCGCTGACGGTCAAGGCGGGCTGGTCCCCGAATGGTCCCCACCGACCCGGCTCTGGTCTGCCATCCGGCACCGTCAGGCGACCAGGCCGCCACGCCCCACCAGCAGTGCCACATCCACACCGGCGACGAGGATCGAGGCGATGAACGGCAGTCGGACACAGCGACCGCCGAGGAGCGCACTCACCAGCGCCGTCAGTGCGACCACCACCAAGGCGGCCCACGAGGAGACGCCAGGTACCCCTGGACCACCGAGGACGAGCACCCCGGACGCCACGACCAGCGGTGCCGGCAGCAGCAGCCGCGTCCACGTCGGGCCGAGACGCTGCGGCCACCCACGTACCCCCGCTCTGAGGTCGAACTCGATGTCCGGCAGCACGTTTCCCAGATGCGCGCCCACGCCCAGCAACGCACCGGCCGTGACGACCCACCAGGCCGGCGCGACCCTCCCCGGCAGGCTCAGCACCACGAAGGCGGGAAGCGCCGCGAACCCCACGGCGTACGGCAGCCAGGACAGCCGCGTCGCCTTCAGCCCCAGGTTGTACGCCCACGCGCCGCCGACGCCGACCAGATGGACGCTCCCGGCGAACAGACCACCGGACAGGGACAGCGGGACGCACGCCACCAAAGCCATGACCGCGGCGGCCCGCACGGCCCCGGCGGTGACAGCGCCGGACACGACCGGCTTGCCGTGCCGATCGGCCGCCCAGTCACGCCGGGCGTCGACCGCGTCGTTGCACCACCCCACTGACAGCTGGCCCGCCAGCACCGCCACGCCGACCAGCACAGAGCCCCTCACGCTGTGCCCCGCCGACACCGCGAGCGCCGTCATCAGCAGGGTGACGGCGGCCGTCGGCCCTGGGTGACAGGCCCTCGCAAGGCCGGCGAGAAGGCCCCCCTTGGGCCGTACGGCCCCGACGGTGGCCCGGTTCGTCGCGTCCACGCGCCGATCGTAGGCGCCCAACGAGCGATGACGTGGTACGACCACGGGGCACGGGGCACATATGGGTGCACGTCGTCCGCACCAGGCAGTCAGCAGGGAGTCCGATGACCCGGATCGCAGCAGTGCACGGAGTCCTGGCACCACACCGGCACGCCCAGCAGGAGATCACCGACATGGTGGCCGGTCAGTGCCTGGCCGCCGACGGCGACCGGCGTGCTCTCGACCGCCTCCACCGCGGCGCGCGGGTCCGCTGGCGTCATACGGCACTGCCTCTCGACCGGTACGGCGAGTTGAAGGACTTCGGCGCGGTCAACGACGCCTTCCTCACCCATGCCGTGGAGCTCGGCGCCGAAGCCGTCTCCGGGGCGCTCGACGCGGCCGGCCTGTCCGCCCGGGACGTCGATCTGCTGCTGTTCACCTCCGTTACCGGCATCGCTGTGCCGTCGGTGGACGCCCGGCTCGTCGGACGGCTCGGGATGCGGTCGGACGTGAGACGGCTTCCTCTCTTCGGCCTCGGCTGCGTCGCCGGCGCGGCCGGCGTCGCCCGGCTCCACGACTACCTCCAGGGGTGGCCGGAGCACATCGCCGTGCTCCTCTCCGTCGAACTCTGCTCACTGACCTTTCAGCGGGACGACGCGTCCCCCGCCAACCTGATCGCGACCGCGCTCTTCGGGGACGGGGCCGCCGCGGCCGTCGCCTGCGGCACTCGAAGGCACACGGCAGCGGCGGGGGCCGGCCCGACGGTGGTGGCGAGCCGCAGCCGGCTCTACCCGGACACCGAACGCCTGCTGGGCTGGGACATCACCGCTTCGGGCTTCCGCGTCGTGCTGGATCCCGCCCTTCCCGACGTGGTGCGCAAGAACCTCGGGGCCGACGTCGATACCTTCCTGTCCGATCATGGCCTCACGCGCAAGGATGTGACGGCCTGGGTCAGCCACCCGGGCGGGCCCAAGGTCCTCGACGCGGTCGCGGAGGCGCTCGACCTGCCGGACGATGCCCTCGACGTCAGCAGGCGCTCACTCGCGGAGGTCGGCAACCTGTCCTCGGCGTCCGTGCTCCACGTCCTGCGCGACACGCTCGCGGAAGGCAGCCGGCCGCCCGCCGGAACCCCTGGCCTGCTGCTCGCCATGGGCCCGGGCTTCTGCACCGAACTCGTCCTGTTGCGCTGGTAGGAAGCAGGAAAGGAAAGACGAGGAGACATGACCTGGTACATCCTCCTGGTGCTCGCGACCGGCGCCGAGCGCCTCGCCGAACTCGTGGTCGCCCGGCGGCACTCTCGCTGGAGCCTGGCGCGCGGCGCGGTCGAACACGGACGGCGGCACTACCCGGTGATGGTGGTGCTGCACACGGGCCTTCTCCTCGGCTGCCTGGCCGAGGTGGCGACGATGCGGCCGCCGTTCCGCCCAGGCCTCGGCTGGCCCATGCTGGCCGTAGTGGTCGCGGCCCAGGCCCTGCGCTGGTGGTGCGTGCGGACACTGGGGCCGCGCTGGAACACCCGGGTCCTTGTCGTGCCCGGCCTGCCTCTGGTCGCCGGCGGCCCGTACCGATGGCTGCGCCACCCGAACTACGTGGCGGTGGTGGCCGAAGGAGCGGCGTTGCCGCTGGTCCACGGGGCATGGCTGACCGCCGTTTTGTTCACGCTGCTCAACGCCGCGCTACTCACCGTGCGCATCCGCTGCGAGGACGCGGCGCTCGCCCCGGCCTCCTCGGTGCCGCCTGCCACGCCGTCCGGGACCGCCACGGACGGCACGCGCCCGGCGCGGACCTCCGTACCCGGCGGGCTCGCGTGATCGACCTGCTCGTCGCGGGCGGCGGGCCCGCCGGACTGGCCACCGCGATCCACGCCACGCTGACCGGCATGGAGGCCGTGGTGATCGAGCCCCGGCCCGGCCCGGTGGACAAGGCGTGCGGCGAGGGGATCATGCCCCGCGGCGTTCGGCACCTGCGCGCCCTGGGCGTCGAACCGGCCGGCCACGAGCTGGGCGGCATCCGGTACATCGACGGCGCCCACCATGCGCAGGCTGCTTTCCGCGACGGCTCCGGCCTCGGCGTACGCCGCACCGTCCTGAGCGCCGCGCTGTACCGGCGGGCCTTCGAGCTCGGCGTCCGGATCGTGCCCGGCAAGGTCGGGGAAGTGCACCAGGGACCGGAGTCGGTGACCGCTGCTGGGCTGCGGGCCCGGTGGCTCGTCGCGGCGGACGGCCTGCACTCGCCCCTCCGCCGGGCGCTCGGGCTGGACCTGGCCACCCCCGGCCCCCGGCGCTACGGCCTGCGGCGCCACTACCGCATGGTCCCGTGGTCCGACTTCGTCGAAGTGCACTGGTCCAGGCAGGGCGAGGCGTACGTGACCCCGGTCGCCGACGACCTCGTCGGCGTGGCCGTGCTGAGCACCGCCCGACGCCCCTACGCCACCTATCTGGACCGGTTCCCCGAGCTGGCCGCGCGCCTGCACGAGGACGCGGCCGCGAACGCGGTCCGCGGCGCCGGGCCGCTCAGACAGCGGGTGCGCGGCAGAGTCGCCGGCCGTGTCCTGCTCGTCGGTGACGCGGCCGGCTACGTCGACGCGCTCACCGGCGAAGGCATCGCCCTCGCGTTGGCGTCGGCCGAAGCGGCGGTACGGTGCCTGCGGGCGGGGCGGCCCCAGGAGTACGAGCGGGCATGGCGGCGCCTGTCGCGGCGGCAGCGGCTGCTCACCAGGGCACTGCTCCGGGCCGGCTCCCGGCCGGAGACCTCCCGCCTGATCGTGCCGATGGCCGCCCGCATGCCGGGCGTGTTCTCGGCGGCCGTGCACGCGTTGCGGTGATCGTGCACGCGTGGCGGTGATCGTGCACGCGTGGCGGTGATCGTGCTCGCCCGGCTGGCCGGACGCCCACGGCCCGGGCGACGTCGCCGCGCCCGGCGGATACTGGTCGCATGGACGTGTCCGTGCCCTGGTTCGACCTCCGGGAACGACTCGGCCGCACGCTGTTCGCCCGTGTCGCGGGCCCGGAGGGCCCGGACAACCGCGCCCGCATCCACGACACGCCAGGGCCGCGTTGGTTCGGACCCGATAGCGCGATCCGTGCGGTGCACGGCGACGCCTCGATGTTCGTCGGCGGGCTCAGGGCCCTGCTGCTCCAGTCCCTCCATCCGCTGGCCATGGCCGCCGTCGCGGCCCATTCCGGCTTCCGCGGGGACCCGTGGGGGCGCCTCCACCGCACCAGCACGTTCCTCGCCGTGACGACGTACGGAACGGCGGACGATGCGCAGCAGGCCGTCGACCGGGTGCGCGCGGTGCACGAGCGCGTGCGCGGAGTGACCGCCGCCGGAGCGGCGTACCATGCCTCCGATCCGCATCTGCTCGGCTGGGTGCACGTCGCAGAGGTGGACAGTTTCCTGATCGCCCATCAGCGCTATGGCGCCCACCCGCTGGATCCTGCGGGCTACGACGCGTACGTCGCCGACACCGCCCGCGTGGCGGCCGCCCTCGGCGTGACCGACCCTCCGCGCGACCGCGCCGAGCTGGCCGAGCGGCTGGCCTCGTACCGGCCCGAGCTGTACGCGACGCGGGAGGCCCGCGAGGCCGCGCGCTTCCTCCTGCGCCACCCGCCCCTTCCCCGGATCGCCCGGGCCCCGTACGCGATCCTGGCTGCGAACGCGGTGTCGACCCTTCCGCGCTGGGCATGCGAGTCACTCGATCTGCCGTACCCGCCGGCGCTGGAACGCACGGTCGTACGGATGGCCGGCCATGCCCTGGTGGGAACGATTCGATGGGCCCTTGGTTCGCCGACACCCACGCGGGACGAGGAAGGACGGATCTCGCGGTCTGCGTGAAATCAAGGCCCTCCCTTGCCACAATGGGCCCGATGGGCTGTCTCGGCGCTTGGGCCGGGGCCGACCCGGGGGGAGCGGGAAACCAGTGGTCGATCGGCCTTCCGTAGACGTGGACGTCGCCGTTCTGTTGGATGCGCGCATCGCGATCATCTGCGACAACTACTCCCCACACCTGACCACCAAGCGGTGCCACCGCGTGGCGGCCTAGTAGTGCTTCGTTAGGTTCTGAGTCTGGTTGTGTTGCGGGGCAGGCGGCGGCCGCAGGTGGTGCAGGTGCCGGTCCAGCACTGCAGCAGGTCCACGCCCGACCTCGTGGAACTCACGCCAGCCGAGATTCGCCGTCTGCTGGCAGCTGCCCACCGACATCCTGCTGCACAGGGCAACCACTCGATGAACTGGTCACGATGGCGCCGCCGGCACCAGGCCAGAGCCCGCCGATGTCACTACACACGGCGCGAACACTCGTTCGCGGGACGGGCCGGGCGGACCCGCCCCACACCCGACACCACCCCGCCACACCCCCCAACCCCAAGCCGTTGACCAGCGAAAATACAGAAGTCCGACTGGAGTACTAAGACTGACCGGATGCGGCCAAGTCCTTCCCTTGCTGCCACCTCGGGCCATGCGCGTGCAGGAAGGCGTTAGCAGTGGAATCGCTTGCCGTGTACGTCCCGAAGCCGAAGCCGACGGGGCTGTGTCCGAGCTTCTGGAGCAGCGATGCGGCGATATTGTTGTCTACAAAGCCGAACTCTCTTTGCATCCAAATCTGTACCGCCTCTCGGCGGCTACCTTCAACGATGAGCGGGTCTCCCCCACGTGCGAGCCTGCCGCCGGTCATGATGTTTATGCTGTCCATCGACTCCTTGAAGTGATTGTTCATGTTGGCGAGGATGCGATTCTGTTCCTGAACGTTGGCGTTTGCTTGCGCCTGCGCGGCGGCCACCTGCTGGGGAGTCATCGGGCCCTGGTTCCCGGCCTGGTAATTGACTCTCATTTGCGCCTCGGTCGCGGCATCCAGAGAGGGGTAAACGCTCTCGCAGAACCTCGGGAACAACTGGAGCCACCCAATCTTGTTATGGATGTGACCCGCACTGTTCCTCGCTGTGATGTCAACAGCCCCTACGTAGCCCATGTCGCTTTGCCGGACCAGGAGATAGTCCGGGCGGGTCGCCCCGATCGCTGCCTGTGTCTGCGACACGAACCCAGCGGGGGCTCCCCCGTTAGGAACGCCGTCGAGTCGTAGCCCTGCCAGAGTCTCGATAATGTAACCGAATGACCTGCTAACCCCTCCGGGAACACCTGCGGTCATTTGCGTATTCCATGTCTGCAGCCAATGGGCGATGTGGCCGTTGGTGGCCGCCAGGGCCGCATATGCTCCGAGTGAAGGGGCCGAGACGACAAAGTTGTAAGCCCATTGGACCGCGTCGTCCACAGTTCTGGCATAGTTCCAGAACATGACCGATTCCGGGTCTGTCCGGTTTGAATCGTAGTCCTGAACTATTGCCCGCTGAACTTCTGCTTCGCCGCCGGATCGTGTCCTGGTTGCTTCGTGGTCCGCCTCGGTTACCGGCGCCTGGCCGCTCAAGGCCCGGGCCGCGTTGGCCTCGGCCTCGCGTTCGTAGCGGTCGGAGGGGTCGGACACCCTGAGCCCGGAACCGTTGTCGGTACCGGCAACGGGCCCTTGGCGCTGTTGGATGACATGGGTGAGTTCGTGGGCAAGGGTGTGCTTGTCCTCTCCGCCCACGCCGATGACCACATGGCTGCCCGAGGTGTAGGCGCGAGCCCCGATCTCCGCCGCGGAGGCCCGTGCCGCCGCGTCGTTGTGGATACGGACATCGGAGAAGTCCGCCCCGAGACGTTCCTCCATGTCGGTACGTGTCGCGTCGTCCATGGGCTGGCCCGGGGAGCGGAGCACGTCGTGGACAGCCGACCGCTGCACCGTCGGCCCCTCCGGTGCCGGGGACGACGTGGCGGCCTGGTGGCCGCAGGCCGGTCCGTGCTGGTGCAGGTCGGGCTGCGCCCACGGATAGCCCGCCTGACGGAGCATCTGCACCATGGTCCCGTTCCCCGCCGTCCGCTGGATCAGCAGCGACTCCGCCCGGGACAGCGGAGCCCGGACTGGGGCCTGCTGGACAGTGTGCTCGGGGTCGGCCCCCCGGCCGTGCTCATAGACCATTGCGGTGCTGCCTTCCGTCCGACAGATGCTGGGCAAGACCCACGACACCTCCTCCGGAGGCCGCGGGGAAGAGCCAGCCGGTCGCAGAAGCGGGCACGAGCAAATGCCCGAAGAGTCATGCCCCTCGCTGCTGTCACCCGACCCGGCGACTCTCCGAGCCCGCCTCCGGCGTCCACCGGCGGCGCGTGCCGCACCCGGACTCCGGGCGCCCGAAGGCCATCTACCTCAAGAAGGACGTGCGGGAAGCGCTCGCGAACCGCCCGGGCCAGGGCTCCCGGACCGATCTGCGGCCCGGGAGCTGACGACGGCACCGCCCCCACCGTGTCCGGCCTCGGGACTGGTGGGCTCGCATGTTGAGGTGTCGCGTATTCCAGCTCAGAGCGACACGATCGGTCACTTTGGGTCATGAGGGCAGTGTCCAGGGTCCGGCCCGGAGTAGGTGTGTTCGTCCGATGGCGCGTTCGAAGCGCTTCGGGAGGGAGAGTACCGATGAACGTCGTCGCGATTATGGAAGCACTGGCTGAACAGGGCGTAACGGTGCTATTCAAGGCCGACGCTGAGCGGATGGCAGAGAGGCGCAAGCCTTGGACCTTCGTCGCCAGTGGGGCGCCGTTGCGCGAGGACGTCCTTGTGCGAACCGATGCCGCGTCTGTGGAGCAATGCCTCGCAGCGTGCTTGCCCCGCCTGCGTGAGCTGGGCTTTTCGTTCCCTGAGTGAGAGAGCGGTCGTCGTAGTTCAACGTGTGTGATCGCCAGGGACGTATCGGCTCCAGGTTCCTCCAGCTTCGGTGACCAGGCGGGTAGCTGTCTTGTCGTGGTAACCGAGGGCCTTCGCGATGACGGGAGCAGGGGCTTGGAGGACCAGCTGTCGGATTGCGGAGGTCCTGCCGCGCTGCGGCAGGACGCCGATCTCGCGCAAGTGGACTTGAAGGCTGACCGGGTTCATCGGCTGGCCGGGCTGGCGTCCGGGGAAGAACCACTGTGAGCTCCTGCTGCTGGTGCTGGCAGGACTGGACGTATGCCCTCATGAGGTCAGTGCCGGGCGCCAAAGAGGGTTCCCAAGGGGCCTTCGAAGGGGGTGCCCAGGGAGTCCCCCTTGGGCTTGCCCAGCGCGGGCCGGCCTTCGGGTGTGATCGGCCCGAGCGGTGCCGCTGCCCGGTCCTCGGGTGGGTGCTCGTCATCGTCTGGTCTCCTTCGCTGCCCTGGCCGGGGCGATCGGGGCGAAGGAGCAGCGTGCTCGCCCCCCCTTGTCCGCGGTCTAACCGTGGCCGGGTCAAGGAGAAACACGGCAGCAGGCAGGGCGGTAGCAGAGGTGGACAAGGGGTCACGGTCGGGCTCGTGGTCAGACTGGCCACGCTGGACAAGGTTGGTGGTCCAGGCGTCGAGGCGGACGAGGTTGATCGCTGCTGCGGTGAACTGACGCTGGAGGCGGGTTCTGCCGAGGGCGGGCGCGGCCGGCCTCGGGGCGCTCGGGCAGCGACGCTGCCCTCCCTCCTGTCCACCGAGACATTCCCCCGGCCTGTTCGAAGCGGTGTTGTGGAGTGGAACCCGACTGTCTCCACGGAAAGGCGTCCTCTCCATGACTCGCGAAGCCAACCGGTCTCCGGACTCCGAACACCGACACCAGCAGACGACGGCGCGAGCCCCTCTCGCCCCGCCCGATGCCGTCGAGATCCAACGCACCGCCGGGAACGCGGCGCTGATTCAGCTCCTGCGCCAGACGGGTCACCCCTGGGCCCAGGAGCAGCACCAGCACGCGGCCGACTGCGGCCACCAGCAGAACGCGCGGGCCGGACAGCCCGCCGTGCAGCGCTCGGCCGTCCACGACGTGCTGCGCACCTCTGGACGTCCCCTCGACGACGCCACCCGCACCGACATGGAATCCCGGCTCGGCGCCGACTTCTCCGACGTCCGCGTCCACGACGACTCCGCCGCCAAGGCCTCCGCCGCCGAGGTCGGAGCCCGCGCCTACACCTCCGGCAACCACGTCGTCATCGGCGACGGCGGCACCGACAAACACACCCTCGCCCACGAACTCACCCACGTCATCCAGCAACGCCAGGGCCCCGTCGCCGGTACCGACAACGGAAGCGGCCTGAAGATCTCCGACCCCTCCGACCGCTACGAACGCGAAGCCGAGGCCAACGCCACCCGCGTCATGCGCTCCGCATTCCCCGAGGTCTCACACGCACCCGCCGCCGAACGGGACCAGCAGGCTGCCACCGAGGGTGCCGTGGTCCAGCGGGTGATCGGACAGAACAACAGCACGGCCGGAGTCGACCACGCCCAGGGAGAACACGTTTTCAATGACGTCGCGACCCTGGTCAACGAATTCCGGGAAGCCGCCAGAGCGCAAGGCGTGGCTCTCATCGCCTGGGTCAACGGAGCCGGGAGGGTGCACAGCAAGGCAAAGCGGCAACGCGTCGTCGCGAAACTGACGGCGGCGAACACACAATTGGCCAGCCTGAGCGCGGAGGCCGCCACCACGCTCGACACGCACCGGCGGCACCACCAGTACGGCACGGTGAATTCGGGGCTGGGCGACGACAACAACGCCGGGGTGTTCGGCCTGTACAAGCGGGACATCCTGGCGCTGCTGCGTGACTGCCGCCCGGACAGGCTCTTCCTGGAGAACGAGGCCGCGAGAAGTCTCACCGAACTGGAGAACGCACGCGACGACAGCATCGTCGACATAGTCGCGCTCGGGCACGTGAGAAACCAGTTCGGAGAGGGCACCGTCAACGGCGGCTGGTACACCGCGGCCAAGGCGGCCATGGACGCGGCCTTCACCGCCATGTTCGCCGCTCTGCGCAACATGCTGGAGATCAAGGACGTCCTCGCGGAGGAGGAGGCCTGACAACCGAGGGCCGTCGGGCGGCGACGGCCCACCGCCCTAACGCTCCGTACCACCGGGGGTATCGACGCCCGGGGCGCCTCCGCCCTACTCGGCATCTCGGCGCACAGCGAGAAGCCGAACGCCGCCTGGGAGCTGGTCAAGTTCCTGACCACCGACACCGAGGCCGTCGTCGCCTTCACCAACGACATCCTGAGCTGAGGTCAAGGAGAAAGGCACCGGGTGGATGCGCGGCCCCACTCCCGTCGGTGTCGTCCACTTCCACCGGGTGGGCTCCACTCGGTGGAAGTAGACGCGGGACATCGCCAGTGCGCGCCACCGCACCGGGTGCGCACACCATCGGGTCCACTCAGTGGCCGGCCTCTCGGCCGCGGTGTGGTCCGGGCTCCTGCGGGCGGTGCGCCTGGCGGCCGTCATCATCGGCCTCGTCCTGGGCGCCCTCATGTTCCTCTACGACAAGTCCGTGCCCTAATGTCCCGCGCCAGCCTGGCGCGGGACACGGCGCATCGTCAGGGCCGCATCCCTCTCCAGCGTTCGATCAGCTCAGCCTGCCAGTCCATCACTGACTGCCGTGGGATCCCGTAGGCACTTCGTGCCGCGTTGCCGCCGTCCTTGGGCTGCCCCTAGTCGGAGCTTTCGCTGCACGGGGCTGTCTCGCGTGTGGCAGTCATTGGGTGGAGGAGCTGTTCTCCGAAGATGTGCTGCAAGTGCGGGAGATCCGTGTCCTTGCCCAGCGGGAGCCACCCCTCGGGCAATGAAGTCGTCGCACCGGATGGTGGCTCCGTCCCGATGGGAGCGAAGAACATCTGAGCAGGCTCTTCCCACACTGACCTTTTCCAACATGGCTAGGGGGCACTGGAGTTGGTGCGGCGGAAGGCCGAAGCTGCTGGTAGACGGGCTGTCAACCAAGATCAATATTTGTTGCTGGGAGCCTCGCGTGCTTGTCTATCCGTCCGGACTCGACCTGTCCACTTCCGCACTGCGGCTGCTGCGGCGGGAGCTGACCGCTCGGCGCCGACAGATTGGCACCCACTGGCGTCGGCTCACTTGCGGCCGACAGGCGTTGATGACCCTGGCCTACCTGCGCCGCGGTCACACCTTCGCCCAACTCGCGGCCGGGTTCGGCGTCGGCCTGGCCACCGCCCACCGCTACGTCACCGAGGCCGTGGACGTCCTGGCCGTCCTCGCCCCCACCCTCCAGCAGGCCATGGCGGTTGCCGCACGCAAGGCGTTCGTGATCCTGGACGGAACCCTGCTGCCCATCGACCGCATCGCGGCCAACCGACCTTTCTACTCCGGCAAGCACCGCAAGCACGGCATGAACGTCCAAGTCCTCACCGACCCGTTCGGGAAGCTCATCTGGGCTTCGCCGACCCTGGCGGGCACGGTCCACGACATCAGAGCAGCTCGTACCCACGGCCTGCTCGATGCCCTCAGCACCGGCGACATCCGGTGTTGGGCCGACAAGGCGTACCAGGGTTCCGGCCCCGCCGTCCGCGTCCCGTTCCACGGCCGCTGGAACACGCTCTCCGCCGGGAAGAAGGCCGTCAACCGTGCCCACGCGAAGATCCGCGCACTCGGCGAACGGACCATGTCCACCCTCAAGTCCTGGCGCCTGCTGCGGAAGCTCCGCTGCAGCACCACCCGCATCACCGACCTCGTCAAGGCCGTCCTCACCCTGGAGCTGACCGCCTCAGCCTGAGGAGGAAGCCTCGCTGCCTTCTATACTCCTGGCGTGTTTGATACGTCGTACCTCTTCCATGTTTCGTCCGTGCTCAATCGGCAGTCGATCGCACGGCATGGCCTGGATTGGACTCGGATGGGCGCCGCCCGGGGAATCGCCGGCAGCCGCCGCCCTGAGGTGGAGGGGATCTTCGTCTGTCGAGGCGAGGAGGACGCAGGCTTCTTCCTTCAGATCAACAACACCGGTGGGCCGGTTGATCTCTGGTCCGTGGACGGCATCGATGAAGGATTGCTCCTCGACAACGGCAACGGATTCGTCTACCTGCCCGGCCGCATACCAGCCGCGCAAGTCCGCCTGGTGCGATCAGATGTTCCTCCGCAGCATGGTTTTTGACTCCGCACGGCGCTACGGCTGGGAGCAAACCCACGCGGAATCTGGCTGCTAGCTCGGCGAAGGTGTAGTTGCAGCGTGGGGGGCCAGGGTCGTCAGCGCCCGGCGGCTGAACGTCAGCCGCCGCCGGGTGCCGATCTGTCGTCGCCGAGTGGTCAGCTCCAGCCGCGGCAGCTGCAGTGCTGAAGTGGACAGATGCACCCCCGCTTGAGTGGGCAATGACTCGGGTGCTCGGCGGAGAAGGCTGCGGTTAGTCGACAACCCATCTACCTGGGGCTTCGTCGTCCCGTCACCGCGCCCCCCTCGATCTCACAGCCAGGTTGGAAGGGCTCAGTGTGGTTGTCACCAGCTAGGCACGCGGCTTGTCACAAATACTCGTTCAGCAGCCTTTCTGTCACCAGTTCCTCGACGACCAGCTACGCGGCCGTAGACGCTCGCCCTGGGGTCCGAACATGATCAGGTACTCGACCGGTCCGCCGGGACTGGCGTTCGCCACCCCGTGCGGGGTGCGGGTGTCGAACTCGGCGACATCCCCGGGGGTCAGGATGAGGTCCTGGTCGCCGAGGGCGAGCCACAGCCGCCCGTACAGGACGCACAGCCACTCGTGGCCGTCGTGGGAGACCTGACGGGGCCGCGCGGGCGGTTCCTCGAGGGCGGGCAGGACGTGCTTGTGGGCGTGCAGGCCGCCGACGTACCGAGTCAGCGGCAGCACCGCCTTGTCGTCGCCGAAGCTCAGCGGCGCCGTAGCGCGCGGCTCGGCCCCGGGGCCGGGCGCGGTGCCGGCCAGCTCGTCCAGGGAGACGCCGTATTCCTTCGACAGGTGCAGCAGCACCTCCAGGGTGGGCTTGCGCCGGCCGGTCTCGATCCGGGACAGCGTGCTGGTCGAGATGCCGGTCGCGCAGCTGACACCGGCGAGCGTCGCGCCGTAGTGCTCGCGCGCGGCCCGCAACCGGGGCCCCATCGCGGCCATCGCGCCGTCCACGTCGTCGACTGCCACCCTTCCCGCTCCTTCTTGCCGTGCCACTCCAGCGCTCTGTCCTGCGATCTTGCCAGAATGGCAACGCTGATCGCGCCGAGGGGCCGCCGCGCCGCATGATCGATGGGTACCCGCCGACCGCCCGCGAACCGAGGAGCAGTCCCCCCATGCACTCCGAGCCGACCGCCGCACTCCGCCACCGCACCGTCGAGGCCCCTGCCGGGCGCCTGCACCTGGCCGAGCAGGGCACCGGCCCGCTGGTCCTGCTCGTGCACGGCTTCCCCGAGTCCTGGTACTCCTGGCGCCGCCAACTCCCGGCCCTCGCCGCGGCCGGGTACCGGGCGGTGGCGATCGACGTACGCGGCTACGGCCGCTCCTCCAAGCCACAGGCGACCGACGCCTACCGAATGCTCGACCTGGTGGAGGACAACGTCGCCGTCGTGCGCGCCCTCGGCGAGGAGAGCGCGGTGGTCATCGGCCACGACTGGGGCTCCAACATCGCCGCCTCCTCCGCCCTGCTCCACCCCGGGGTCTTCCGCGCGGTCGGCCTGCTGAGCGTCCCCTACGCGCCGCCCGGCGGCCCCCGCCCCACCGACCTCTTCGGCCAGATCGGCGGCCCCGAGCAGGAGTTCTACGTCTCCTACTTCCAGGAGCCCGGCCGCGCCGAAACGGAGATCGAGCCCGACGTCCGGGGCTGGCTCGCGGGCTTCTACGCGGCCCTGTCCGCCGACACCATGCCAGCTGAGGGCGAGCCCGACCCGCACTTCGTCGCCCTCGGCTGTCAGCTGCGCGACCATTTCCCCGCCGGCCCGCTCCCGGCATGGCTGAGCGAGGAGGACCTCGACGTCTACGCCGCGGAGTTCGAGCGCACCGGCCTGACCGGCGCCCTCAACCGCTACCGCAACATGGACCGCGACTGGGAAGACCTCGCCCCCCACCGCGGAGCCCCGATCAAACAGCCCGCCTTGTTCATCGGCGGCGCGCTGGACGCATCCACCATCTGGATGTCCGACGCCATCGACGCCTACCCCACTACCCTCCCCGCCCTGTCCGCCTCCCATCTCCTGGACGGCTGCGGCCACTGGATCCAGCAGGAACGCCCCAACGAGGTCAACAGCCTGCTCACCGACTGGCTCGCCA
This sequence comes from Streptomyces sp. NPDC002463, assembly GCF_042889835.1. Classification (NCBI taxonomy): domain Bacteria; kingdom Bacillati; phylum Actinomycetota; class Actinomycetes; order Kitasatosporales; family Streptomycetaceae; genus Streptomyces; species Streptomyces sp. NPDC002463. The sequence continues at coordinate 9,999 of NZ_JBIARL010000039.1, read as the reverse complement.
CCATCCAGGACTGAGCCTCTTCCAACCTGCCGTTGCTGACTTGTGTTGGATGGATCTGCGGAACGACGAAGCTCCTGGTAGACGGGTTCTCGACCAAGATCGCCCGCAGTCACCGGGAGCTTCGCGTGCTTGTCTACTCGTCGTCGATCGACCTGTCCAGTTGCACCCTGCGGTATCTGACGGGACGACTCGCTGTCCGGCGAGGGGAGGTCGGGACCCGGTGGCGGCGTCTGACCGCCGGTCGTCAGGCTCTCCTCGCCCTGGCCCATCTGCGGTGCGGTGACACCTACGCCCGGCTCGCCGCCGGGTTCGGTATCGGCATCGCGACCGTGTACCGCTACATACGCGAGGCCGTCGAAGTGCTGGCCAGCCTCGCGCCCACCCTGGCCGAGACGATGGACATCGCCCGGACCAAGGCGTTCGTCATCCTGGACGGCACACTGCTGCCGATCGGCCGGATCGCCGCCGACACCCCGTACCACTCCGGCAAACACAAACGCCACGGCATGAACGTCCAGGTCCTCACCGATCCGTTCGGCCGCCTGCTGTGGGCCTCGCCCGCGCTACCCGGCTCCACTCACGATCTGACCGCCGCCCGCACTCACGGGATCGTCGGAGCACTCACCGACGCCGATCTCAAGTGCTGGGCAGACAAGGCGTATCAGGGCGCCGGCCGTCAGGTCCGGGTTCCCTTTCGCGGCCGTCGCCTCAAGCGGTGGCAGCGGCTGCACAACAGCACGCACGCCAAGATCCGCTGCCTCGGCGAGCAGGCCATGGCCACGCTGAAGGGCTGGCGCCTCCAGCGGAAGCTCCGCTGTAGCACCAACCGCATCACCGCGATCGTCCAGGCCGTTCTCGTCCTTCATCACGCGTCAGCGTGAGGTTGGAAAAGGCTCGTTGACCAGCCCGCCACCCGCACCACCCCGAGAGCCGTGCCGTTGAGGCCGGGCGTATGGCGGTCTTGCAGCAGCAGCGCCATGTGACGTCGGTGAGCTGGCCCGTGGACGTCGACACCAGAGTCAACGTCCTGGTCCGCGCGGCCGCTGCGGCTGGTGAACGCACCTCCCGAGCAGAGCTGTTGACCGCCCTGGTGTCGGCAGTCGAGGTTGATCCCCAGCATCTGGCCGATCTCCTGCACAAGTACCGCCGCCTGCCTTCGGACGCGTTTGCGGCTGACGAAAACCGAGACGACCTTCCTCTGGTACGCCCATCCGGCCCTCGCCGCGTGGCCCGACCTTCCTAACGAGCAGCTCCAGCCGAGGCCACATCGCCAAGACGTCGTTTCACTTGGTGAGTCGTCGGTAGTTGATGAGGGTGGTAGCGATGGCCGTGAAGCCAAGGAAGTGCTCTGGCTTGCGTTCGTAGCGGCGGTGGAGCCGGCGGCAGCCGGCAAGCCAGGACATGGTCCGCTCGATGACCCATCGGTGGCGTCCAAGTCGCCGTGAGGTCTCGATTCCCCGGCGGGCGATCCGAGGAGCGATGCCGCAGCTGCGGAGCCATCGCCGCGGGTGGGAATAGTCGTAGCCCTTGTCCCCGTGGAACTTGTCGGGCCGTCGTCGGCGTGGTCCGCGGCGGCTGCGGATCGGCGGTATCGACGCGACGAGCGGCTTCAGCGCGAGACTGTCATGGGTGTTCGCCTCGGAGATCGCGACCGCGACCGGCAGGCCGGACCGGTCGGTGACGAGATGGATCTTCGATCCGTTCTTGCCGCGATCGGTCGGATTCGGTCCGGTCAACAGCCTCCTTTGAGGGCCCGGACACTCACCGAATCGATGGCGAAACGCGACCAGTCCAGGCCTCCCTGGGCGCCGAGCTCATCCAGGATGACCCGGTGGAGACGGGCCCAGACCCGCTCCTTGCTCCAGCGGGCGAAGCGCCGGTAGACGGTCGGCCAGGCCGGGCCGAACACCGGCGGCACCTGTCGCCACGTGCAGCCCGACGTGGCGACGAACACGATCGCGGCCAGACACTCACGATCCCCGGCCCGCCGACGGCCACCACCCTGAGGCCGTACCACCACCGTCTCCGGCACCACCCGCCGGAACAACTCCCACAACTCATCCGGCACCAGCCGCTCAGCGAGACTCGTCATGCCCAGCGCAACGAGCCAAACCGCCAAAGGAAACGGCGTCTAAGACCGTGTCCTATGTGGTGAGGCGGGCGTTGGGTTCGTCATGGGGCGGGGTACATGGAGTTGGATTGTTCCGGACGGGTTGTGGGAGATCGCGCGGCCGCTGATCCCGCCGTCGAAGGTGCGGCCGCAGGGCGGCGGGACGCAGGACACGCCTGATGAGACGCTGTTCGCCGCGATCATCTACGTGCTGGTCTCCGGCTGCGCCTGGCGGGCCCTGCCACCCTGCTTCGGCATATCGAAGTCCACGGCCCATCGCCGGCTCCTGATCTGGTCCAGGGCCGGAGTGTGGGGCCGGCTGCACGAGGAGATCCTGCACCGCCTCGACGACGCCGGCCTGCTCGACCTCTCACGCGCCGTCCTCGGCTCCGCCCACGTCCGGGCGAAAAAGGGGGCGAACTCACCGGTCCGAGCCCCGTGGACCGCGGCAAGGCGGGCTCCAAGATGCACGTCCTGTCGGACGCGAACGGACTGCCCCTCCTCGTCGGCGTCTCGGCCGCCAACACCCACGACAGCCAGGCCCTGAAGCCCATGGTGCTCGGTCACCAAACGAAACACGACCCCCACCGCGGCCGTCACCTCAAACCCCAGCGCCTCCACGCCGACAAGGCCTACGACATACCTGAGCTGCGGAAATGGCTCCGCGGCAAACGCATCGGCGTCCGCATCGCCCGCAAGAGCATCGAGTCCTCAGAACGACTCGGACGCCGTAGGTGGGTGATCGAGCGGACCATGTCCTGACTGACCGGCTACCGCAGACTCAACCACCGCTACGAACGACACCCCCGCAACTACCTGGCCTTCCTCGGCCTCGCCGCAGCCATCTGCTGCTACAAACGACTCCTCCGCCTCACCACATAGGACACGGTCTAAGAAGCCGTTGCCATACCGATCATGGAGTCTGTTGATCGAACGGGAGTCTCGATCGGGTGATCGCGGGCCTTGCCCGGCATGAGAGCAGGGCCGGCGGTATACGGGGAAGCTCCAGGGGAGCGGACGGCCGCGCACTGCTACGGTCGGGTGCCATGAGCTGGCTTCCCGATGACTTCGTCCACCCCGTCCTGGTACCGCTGCCGGGCGGTGGCCATCACCTGCGGCCGATCCGGGAGGCGGACACCCCGCTCGACTATCCGGCTGTGATGGGTTCGCGCGAACGCCTGTGGACCATCTTCGGCCCGGCCTGGGGCTGGCCCGCGGCCACCATGACCTACGAGGCCGACCAGGCCGACCTGTTGCGGCACGAGAAGGAGATCGCCGCACACCAGTCCTTCAACTACGCGCTGTTCGACTCGGCGGAGACAGCTCTGCTCGGCTGCGTCTACATCGACCCACCGGAGAGAGCCGGCGCGGACGGCGAGATCTCCTGGTGGGTGGTGGACGAGCTGGTGGGCAGCAAGGTCGAGCAGGCCCTCGACGAGCTGGTACCGCAGTGGATCGCCGCCGACTGGCCGTTCGAGCAGCCGCGCTTCCTCGGCCGCGAGATCTCCTGGTCGGACTGGCTCGCCCTGCCGGAGCATTCCGACACGTAAGTGGTTGTTGCCCGTACCGATCTCGAAGGCTGCCGATCGAACGGGAGTCTTGATCGGGTGACTGCGGCGGTTTCCGCGCGTGAGAGCAGGGCCTCCAGGTAGCTCGGGGGTGCGATCCCACTCCGAGTGGTTCCCGGAGGCTCTGTTGTCTTTGTTGTACGTGCCCGAGCATGTTGACCTCAACTCGCCCGCCGTGTCGTGCGATTGCCTCGCGCACGTGTACGGCAACGCGGCCGACCATCCGGACCGGGTGCGCCGGTATCCGTCGGACATGACAGACGCGGAGTGGGCGGCCGTCCGGCCGTTGCTGTCGGTGCCGGCCTGGTCCCAGGGGCGGGCGGACGGCCCGAGGGCTACTGCCACCGGCAGCTGTTGGACGCGATCCGCTACGTGGTCGCGGGGCGGGATCTCGTGGCGGGCGATGCTCGCGGACTTCCCCGCATGGGCCCGGGTCTACGCCTTCTTCCGCCGCTGGCGCGAGCACGGGCTGATCGCCGAGTTCCACGACCGGCTGCGCGGGACGGTGCGTGAGCGCGAGGGCCGCGAGGCCGAGCCCATTGCGGGGATCATCGACGCGCAGTCGGTGCGGGCCGCCGCGACGGTTCCGGCCGCCTCACGCGGCTACGACGACGGGAAGAAGGTTCCGGGCCGCAAGCGGCACATCGTGACCGACACCCTCGGCCTGCTCCTGGCCGTCGCGGTCACGGCTGCGAACATCGGCGACCGGGACGCCGCGGCGGGCCTGCTGATGCGGCTGCGCCGTCTGCACCGCGACATCACCCTCGTGTGGGCCGACGGCGGCTACACCGGCTCCCTCGTCGGCTGGTGCCGGGATCGACTCGCCTTGACCTTGGAGATCGTCAAGCGCACCGACGACATGGCAGGGTTCGTGGTGCTGCCGAGGCGGTGGGTGGCAGAGCGCACGTTCGCGTGGTTGATGAACTCCCGCCGTCTGGGACGGCCACGGTCCGCCGGACGGCACTGAACGCCCCCGACGCCTCCAGGAGGAGCCACCCACGCTCCGCCAGGCGCCGGGCTTTCGGCCGCAGCCCCTCGACCTTCGCCGGCATCGCGTCAAGGCCCAGCTCCATCGCGATCTCCTTGGCCCGAAGCGGTCCGTGACCCGTGGATCGCTGCTGCTCCAGCACGCCCAGAATGCGCTGATAGTCCGGCGCCAGAACCGTCACCGGCAGCCCTTCCCGCCAGGGCGGCACCGTCGAGCCCGGCGCCGGCGCGAGCGGCAGCACCGCTTTCTCCTCGGCCTCGGTCCCGGCGGTGGTCTTGGCAGCCGAGGCTGTCAGGGCCTTGACCAGCTCTTCCCGCGCGATCACCCGCCGGTCCAGCTCGATCTCGGCGGCCTCCAACACCTCAGCCAACCGGGCGGCTTCCTCCCGTAGCCCTTCCACCCGCACACGGGCCGCTGTCTCCCGCTCCTCCAGCGTTCCCAGCACCGACGCCATCGCGCACCCCTCGCTCACGGAGCGGAAACAAGACGCCGGATGTCTCTCTCATTCCGAGCTACACCATGCCTGACCAGCAGAAACCAACGGATCACGTTCGGTTGAGATACGGCTTCTCAGGAGATAGCGCCGTCAGGCTTGGCGGGCAGAGGCGGTGAGCCGGTCGGCGAGCGCGATGACGAGGTCTCGGAGTTCGTCCGGTCGCTCGATGACGAACGGCCGGTCGAGCGAGGCGAGGACGGGAGGCAACCAGTCGAGCCGCTCCGCCCTCAATTCGACGTGGAGCCAACGCTCGGTGTGCGGATCGCCTTCCGCGGCCGCGGGCCCCTCCACGCTCGCGACGCTGGCGGGCAGTCGGGTGCGGATCTGTTCGACCGTCCCATGGATCCGCAAGGTCACTTCGTGCCGGTACGCGGCCTTGACGAGCCCCGACAGGACGCGCTGTGCCGGATCAAGTCCAGCGGGCGGCTCGAACGAGCCTGGCAGCGCCCTCGCGTCCGCGATGCGATCGAGCCGGAAAGTCCGGTCCTGGACGATCTCGGGATCGGTACCCGTGACGTACCACCGGCCCGAATGGGTCACGATCCCGTACGGGTGCAGCGTGCGTTCGCTTCGTCGGCCGTCTCGGGTGGTGTACCTGATCGAGATCGGGCGGCGATGGCGTACCGCATCGGCGATGGCGAGCAGGACCCCTGTCTCCGGGGTGGCCAACGCGCCGGGCGGATCCGTGAAAGCGAGGGATTCCATGACGGCGTCGAGCCGACGGGCAAGACGCTCGGGCAGTGCCCGGCGGATCTTGGCCGCTGCCGTCTCGCCCGCGGTCTCGCTCGCCGTCAGCAACCCCGTCCTACGGCCGGCGACGAGGCCGAGCAGCACGGCGAGCGCCTCGTCGTCGTTGAGCATGAGCGGAGGCAGGCGGTACCCGGGGGCGAGCCGGTACCCGCCATAACGGCCACGGACCGCCTCGACGGGGATGTCGAGGTCGACCAGGTGGTCCACGTACCGCCGCACGGTGCGCCCGTCGACACCGAGCCGGTCGGCGAGTTCGGCCACCGTTCTGATGCCGCCCGACTGCAGGAGTTCCAGGAGGGTGAGCACGCGGCTGGTAGGTCGAGCCATGCCCACGAGCCTAGCGTTGATACCGGACCGATTCTGTCCACTATTTGCTCTAGCGTCCGAGGTGCAACGACTTCGCCAGCCTAAGGAGAGCACCATGGACTTCGTCTCGACCCGGATCATCACCGGCGACATCACGCGCCTCGTCGACTTCTACGAGCGAGCCACCGGAGTGCGGGCGGACTGGTCCACCGAGGACTTCGCCGAACTGCGTACCGCCAGCGCGACCCTCGCGATCGGCAGCACCCGCACCGTGGCACTGTTCGCGCCCGGCTCCGCCCGTCCGGCCGACAACAACACCGTGATCATCGAATTCCGCGTCGCCGACGTGGACGGCGTGTACCGGAACCTGACAGATTCCGTCGCCGACTTCGTGACCGAGCCCGCCACGATGCCCTGGGGCAACCGCTCGCTCCTGCTCCGTGACCCCGACGGCAACCTCGTCAACTTCTTCACCCCTGTCACGCCTACGGCCATCGAAAGGTTCGCTCGCTGACGAGAGTGCGGCCACCCGGGCGGGGGCCGGTTCTGGCGGCACGTTCCAGACGGACCAGTTCATCTGAGACTCCCGAGCGAATCGGACCAGGTCATCTGCGACGGGGACCAAATCGACTGAGACGGGACACCCCATCAGCCTGGGTCGGGCCCGGCTCCCTTGACCCGTCTCATCGAAGTTTGATCAGCCTCAGCAAAGTTTGACCGGCCCTGCAGCTGCGCAGTCGGCTCAGCCGACAGGACGGTCCGGCTGAGGCCAGGGCCCCTCGAAGGCCGGCCCGCAGTCGTCGGGCAGGTGAACCACCACCAACGCGGCCGCCTCCCGCGGCGTAAGCGACTCGCCCAGCATGCCGCCCACGCGCAGCGGCGCGTAGACGATGCACGATTGCGCGTCGCCCACGATGTACGGCAGGTCGTTGCTCCACGGGAACTGCGTGTTCCGGTGAAAGCTGAGCGCCCCGTGGCTCGGGAACGGGTACAGGGCCCGCAGCCGAGGTTCGGCGTAGGCGGCCGCTATGACCGCAGGCTCCCCCGCCGCACCCCAGGGCGCCCCTCCAGTATTCCGCGCCAGGTCTTCTCGACAACCGTCTCTTCGGCCATCCCGTGATCACGACGTCCGGGCTCGGCCACGACAACCCGCTCCACCCCGGCGGTCAAACTTCGATGAGACTCACCGAACTTCGCGGAGACGGGTCAGGCGACCAGGGGCCCGGGCACCGGGGCCGGCCCGTTGTCGCCCCCGATGTCACATCTGCCGCAGAGCCAGGGATCGGGGCAGGTTCTCCCAGCTCAGAGCATGTGACAACGCCCCGCGTGACTCCCCATGTGACGGCTCATGTGACCGCGGGCCTCACGCCACACGGCGGCTCAGGCACAGGATCGGGTGGGTGTCCAGGAGCCGATCACCGGGCGATGAAGCGCGATGAGCCTCACCCCGCGGCCGGCTCACAGCGGTCCGCCTACGATGTGGCAGCGTCCCGCCCCGGCAGCCGCGCGACACTGCTGGCGAATCCAATTCGTCGCGTTGTGCGTAGCACTGCCGTGCGGCTCTTCCGGATGAACTTTGCCGCCGGGGTGGGGGCGGGCCTCATGGCCATGCTCACTGAGTGCATGACGGCATCGGTAGTGTCATCGGGCGTGGCGGCGACGGAGGGGGGAAGCCGTGTCTGATGAGGTGACGAATTGGTTAGCCCGGACCGCTTTACCTCTGAGTGGCCTGACTGCGGGCGTGCCCACTGCTGACCTCCAGCCCCTGAAGAGCAGCCTCGACGGTGTGCGGATCGTGGACTTGGGGGAGGCCGCCCATGGGACGAGTGAGTTCTTCCAGCTCAAGCACCGCCTGCTGGAGTTCCTCGTCGAAGAGATGGGATTTACGGTCCTGGCCATGGAGGCCAGCGCATCAGCCGGCCCAGCAGTGGACGCCTACGTCCGCCAAGGCGTCGGTGACGCCGCGGGGGTGCTTGCCGGTCTTGGGTTCTGGACGTGGCGGACTCGTGAGGTGCTCGGGATGATCGAATGGATGCGCGCGTACAACCGGGGACGCACAGAAGAGCAAAAGGTGCGTTTTGTAGGTATCGACCCGCAACAGTGCGGTGGCTCCCTGGCTGTGCTTGGCTCCTTCCTTCGCAAGGTGGCACCGGATCGCGAGGCCGTCCTTCTCTCCCCGCTCCGCATACTTGCCAAGGCATATCCGGGATCGCACCCTGATCCTCAGCGGCGCCTGGTGCACGATGCGGAAGAACTACTGGGGTTCCTCCATCGACACGGCCCCGAAGCAGCTGACGCTCTCCGACATGCCCGAATTCTGGTGCATGCCGCCGACTTGGTGACGCGAGCCAGGCAGCACACGGACCCGGAGCAGACCGTCTTCGCCGCACGCGACCGGTTCATGGCCGAGGCCGTCGAGGAGCTCCTCAATGATCCATCCACCAAGATCGCTCTCCAGGCACACAACGGGCACATCACCAAGAGCCGTCACGGTGGCGCGGTACCGGCGATGGGGCAGCACCTGCATGCACGGTACAGCAACGCCTACTACACACTCGGTCTGCTGTTCGGCAGCGGCTCCTTCCGCGCCCGTCGGATGTGGCCCGGCCCTTGGTCTCGTCCCAAGCCGGCACCCCCGTCACCAAACGGATCGGCCCCGCCCGCCCGGACACCGTGGAAGCCCAACTCGCCGCTGCCAGTCCGGGCGACCACCTCGTGGACCTGCGCAGCGCAACCACCACGCCGACGGCAGTACGGGAGTGGCTCAACGGTCGGCATCACATGCGAAGTTTCGGCGCCATGGTGCCGCGCTGGTTCCACCGCTTCAACGTGAGCCCTGCCTCCCTGGCCGAGGAGCACGACGGGCTGGCCTACGTCGCGGTGTCGACCGGTTCCCAGTCTCTCCCGACCTCCTAACGAGCTCGTGCACGGTAGGCGGCGAGACGTCGAGGATCCCGGCGGGGCTCGCTGTTCACCTCTGCCGTGCGGGGATCAGGTCCGCGGTCTGCTGATGGGAGAGCAGGCCGCAGACCTGATCCTGGCTTGGCAGACGTGAGCACCAAGGCCCCCCTTCGACGCCCCACCGCTAACCGTGCACGAGCTCGTAAAGCGTGTTGCAGAAGGTCGCGTCCGGGCAGGTCAGGACCGGTTTTGGGGCCGGTCTGGTCATGCGGTGAAGGCGAGGTTATGCATGTGGGCGACGGCCTGGACCGCGTGGTGGAGGCCGTTGCCGCGCTGGCGGCGGTCGCGGAGGATCTTGTAGTGCTTCATGCGGGCGAAGGCGTGCTCGACGCGGGTCCGGACCTTGCGGTGCTCGGCATTCTCCTCCTCACCCGGCAGCAGGCCCACAACGGGCGCATCGAATCGCCCTGGCGGCTCTGGCAAGCAGTTGGCATCACGAGGCCGTTCGGAAGGAATTCTCATGAATCTGCCCGCGTCCGGCAGGCGTGTCCTCGTCAGTGGTGCGTCGCGGGGGCCCAGGCGTTCGCGGCCAACGGCGACCGGGTTGCGGTCCTCTTCGGCTCACGCGCCGAAGAGGCGCGCGGGACCTTGGAGTCCCTTACCGGGACGGGGCATGTACTGGTCGGCGGCGACCTCGCGAACCCGACGGGGGTGGCTGCCGTCGTGGACAAGGCGGAGGAGGCGCTCGGCGGGACCGACGTACTCGTGAACAACGCGGCGGTGAGCATCCGCCATCCTCTGGCGGAGACGCCGTACGAGGAGTGGGTGGCGGTGTGGCAGCAGCACGTGGCGGTGAACCTGCTCGCCACGGCGAACCTGA
>NZ_JBIARL010000038.1:0-44090 GCF_042889835.1 Streptomyces sp. NPDC002463 | reverse complement strand
GTGGGCTCGGCCGAGGAGGTCGCGGCGGCGGTGCTCTGGCTCGCCTCCCCCGCCGCCGAATGGTCGTCCGGCACGATCCTCGACCTCAACGGGGCTTCACATCTGCGGAGTTGAGGACGGCACGTGAGAGGGGGCTCGCCCCTCGCACGACGCCGCGCTGTCCGCCCTGCGTCACTTCGAGGGCGGACAGCGCGGCTGACGCTCCGTCCCGGCTCGTCGAGCCCGGATCAATCGCCGGTGAGACCCCAGAAGCACAGCTCCGACGGGCGGCCCTCGGCGTCGTAGACGATGGTGCAGCAGCCGGAGCCGCGGTCGACCGGAGGGAACCAGCCGTCACCGGCCCGCTTCAGGGCCTGCTCCACGGCCTCCCGTACGGGATGCGGCGTGCCGAACGTTCGACGGCTTCCGCCGCTTCGACCACCCGCACGTCGCCGGGCTCCTCCAGGTCCTCTTCGCAGCGGACCACGCGCTCGACGTCCAGTACCGAATGCGCCGGCTCCTCCACCAGCCATCCGCTCGCCATCAGCCCTTCCAGCGTCTCGACGCCCTCTTCTCGGTAGTACTCGGCGTCCTCGGCGAAGACCCTCTCCCGGAGATCGTCCAGTGCCTCTCGCTCACTGTGCCGGAAGGGCGTGAAGTACGACCATCTGCTCGCTCCCATGGCCACGGAGCCTGCCGATGGGGTCAGAGTGCGGAGACGTAGTACCGGTCCACCGTCATACGGGCGTTCGCCCCGGCGCCGACGCGGGTTCCGGTCGTCTCCCTGGCCAGGGTGTAGAAGGAGTCCACGTAGTCCGGGTCGTCGGTCCACCACGACGTGGGCATGGCGTCGATGATCGCGTCGACGAGCGGGATGTACGCGCCCTGGTCGGTGATCGTCAGCAGGACCGCGGCGAGGGCCTTGGCGAGCGACGAGTAGTTCGTGTCGCCGTCGTCCTCCATGATCACGGCGTCGGCCAGGTTGTACTTGTAGTTCGACCAGTTGACCAGGATCTGGTTCGGGTAGTAGGTCGTGTTCTCGTCGTTGAGGTACGGCATGGTGACCGTGTCGACGCGGACCTTGCCGTCCGTGCCGAAGCCGGTGACGAGGGTGAAGATCTCGGCGTCGCCCTTGAACCAGGGTTCCTGGACGTCCCCCACGCTGATGGACTGGATCCGCGTCGTCCAGAAGCCGGAGTCGGCGGCGGAGAGCGAACGGGCCTTGTCCGCGGTCGGGGTGCCGAGTCCCTTCGCGGCGAGTTCCTCGTCGACCACCTTGAGGCCGGCCGCGAGCGCCTTCTGCCCGTCGACGCCGACCAGGTAGACCGGCCGGTTCGGGGTCTTCGCCGCGTCCAGCTCGTGCGCCTTGCCCGCGCTGTCGTAGGCGACGATCGTCTTGGCGTCGTCGTCGGCGGGCGCCGACGCGACCAGGGGCTCGGTCGTGGCGAGGCCGGACTCGGTGACCTTCTGCCCGGCGAGGCTCACCCGCAGCAGGGACGGCACGCCCTTGCCGAGCCCCTTCGCCTCGGCGACGTCCGCCTCCGCCTTGGCCAGGGTCGTTCGGAAGTCCTTGACCCGCTTGGCTCCGGACTTCGCGGTCAGCGCCAGCAGGTCCACGTCCTTGTTCGCCACGGCCGCTTCGGCCATCTGGCGCTGCCACGCGGGCTCGGCGAGCGAGCGGGCCAGTGCGCGTGCCGTCGCGGCTTCGATCGTGGCGACCGGGGAGGTCTTGGCGGTGTGCGTGGACGTCGTGGACGGGGTGTCGGTCGCCGCCGTGGCCGTGCCCTGAAGGGTGGTCAGGGTCAGTGCTCCCAGCGCGAGACCGGTGAGTGCCGCGCGGAGCTGTCTTCCTGCGAACAAGGTGTCCTCCAGACAATGGCGTTGCCCAGGTGCCCGGTTGTTCGGGTTCGGGCATGCCGGAATGCCGCCGTGCGTCGTCGCATGACGGTCGTGCGCGTGCGCGTTCGAGTGCGACGACAGTCTGGGGGATCCGCGTCTACGCGGATAGACGGCCTCTCGGCCATTCATGGGCAGGGGGGAGGGACTGCCGGAAATGTTCTTGCGAGAATGCGCCGGAGGATGCCCGGGACGGCTCCGTCTACTCCACGGGCCAGGTGTGCGCCGGGGCGTTGAGGTGCATGAAGTCGATGTACTGGCTCGTCATCCGACGGAGGGCAGCCGGCCGGTCCAGGTGGACGACGTCGTGGAGGTGGTGGAACATCTCCGCCTGCCACACGGCTCCGTTGCGGGCGGAGACGCAGCGCTGCTCGACGATGCCGAGCAGCGGTTCCCGCCACTGCGCGTCGAGGCCCAGGGTATCCAGGCCCCGGTGGGCGAGCGGGAGGAGGCGGCGCAGGACCAGTTCGGTCACGGGCACCTGGCCCGTACCCGGCCAGTAGAGCTCGGCGTCGATGCCGCGTCGTGCCGCCGCGTGCAGGTTGTCCTCGGCGGCCGCGAAGGACATCCGGCTCCACACCGGTCGGTCCTCGTCGACCAGGGCGCGGACGAGGCCGTAGTAGAAGGCGCCGTTCGACATCACGTCCGCGACGGTCGGTCCGGCGGGCAGCACCCGGTTCTCGACGCGGAGGTGCGGGACGCCGTCCACGACCGCGTAGACGGGACGGTTCCAGCGGTAGACCGTGCCGTTGTGCAGGGCGAGTTCGGCCAGGTGCGGGATCTCGCCGCGCTCGAGGGTCTCCACGGGATCCTCGTCCTCACAGAGCGGCAGGAGCGCCGGGAAGTAGCGGGTGTTCTCCTCGAACAGGTCGAAGACGCTGGTGATCCAGCGTTCGCCGAACCACACGCGGGGCCGCACTCCCTGGATCTTGATCTCGTCCGGCCGGGTGTCCGTGGTCTGCTCGAACAGGGGGATGCGGGTCTCGCTCCACAGTTCCTTGCCGAAGAGGAACGGCGAGTTCGCGGCGAGCGCGACCTGCACGCCGGCGACGGCCTGCGCGGCGTTCCAGTGCGCGGCGAACTGCTCGGGCGCGACCTGGAGGTGGAACTGGGTGCTCGTGCACGCCGCTTCGGGCGTGATGGTGTCCGCGTACGTGCGCAGGCGTTCCACGCCGTCGACCTCGATGAGGAGGTCCTCGCCGCGTGCCGCGAAGATCTGGTCGTTCAGGAGGTGGTAGCGCGGGTTCTCGGACAGCGCTTCGCGGTTCACGTCCTCGCGCTCGAGGGTCGGGAGCGTCCCGATCATCACCAGGTGCGCGCCGATGGCGGCGGCCTTCTCCTCGGCGTGGTTCAGGGCGTTGCGGATCTCCCCTTCCCAGGTGTCGGGGCCGCCCGCGGTGAGACGGCGGGGCGGGATGTTGATCTCCAGGTTGAACCGGCCCAGCTCGCTCGACCAGGCCGGGTCGGCGATGGCCTCCAGGACCTCGGCGCTGCGCATGGCGGGTCTGGAGGTCTCGTCGACGAGGTTCAGTTCGATTTCGAGGCCCACCCGTGGCCGCTCGACGTCGAAGCGGGCTTCGCGGAGCATGCGGGCGAGGACGTCGAGGGAGGCGTGCGTCCTGTCGCGGAAGCGGCGACGGTCGTCGCGTGTGAACGTCAGTGCCGGGACGTCACGACCCATCGGATCCTCCCGGGGCTCTGCGGCGCGGATCCTTCTTCCTTCAGCGTGCCACCAGGAGGCGGGCCCCGCCCGGCGCGGGCCGCCCGGGCCACCTGGCCAGGGCAGACCCGTGTACGCAGGGTGGTCCGGAGTGACCGAGGGTGGGGCGGGCGCAGCGCTTTCACCGAGTGCCCTGGTTCACGCCGGCGGGCTGTCACGTCCGGAGGGGGGCGCCGAGCGGCTGCGGATGCACCGGATCGCGGCCTGTCAGGAGCTGCCCCACCATCGGATCACCGATCTTCTCGACGGCACGGGCGTCAGGTTCGTACGGGGCGCCGCCACCGCCATCGACCCCGAGGCCCGGCGCGTCACCGTCGACGGCGGCACGGCCCTCTCGTACGACACTCTCGTGTACGCGCCGGGCGGCTCCACCGACACCGGCACGGTCACCGTCTGCGGCGGCCTGACCGGCATCGAGGCGGCCGCGGAGATCGCGGAGGCCCTGGAACGAACAGAGATGACGGTCCGCCAGATCGCCCATCGCGCCCGTGCGCACGTCCAGGCCCTCCGCCCCCGTTTCGACACCGACCCCGGGGTGCGGCGGCAGGTCACCGACCAGTTCCTGACGGCCTGCGCGGGCGGCGATCTGAACTCCATGATGGAACTGCTCGCCCCGGACGTGGTCGCCTGGTCCGACGGCGGCGGCAAGGTCACCGCCGCCCGTCGTCCGCTCCACGGCATCGACCATGTCGCGCGCCGGCTGCCGGCTTCCCGGCCGAGCCGGAGCCGGCCGCCCTGACCATGGAGCCGGCCGTCATCAACGGCGAACTCGGCATCCTCGCGACCATCGACGGCCCCACGCTCGGCGCGCTCTCCTTCGACATCGCCGGCGGCCGCATTCACCGCCTGCGCTTCCAGGTCGACCCCGACAAGCTCCGCGGCCTGACGCCCGAGAACAGCCTGTCCGCCCCCTGAGGGGGCCTGCCCATGCCGACGGCCCCGCCACCCGTGCGGGTGGCGGGGCCGGGTGGGTCGGTCAGCCGGCCGCGCGGAAGGCCGCTGTCAGTTTGCCCACGGCGCCCGCCGGATCACCGCCGAGCAGCAGGTGGTCGGCCTCGGCGAACGGTTTCGCCACCGGTTCCGTGATGTTCTGCCCGATGCGGTTCTGGACGATCAGCCGGGCCCGGGCGACGAGCTGCCGGGCCGCGGCGGAGTCCCCGTGGCCGGCCGTCTGGAGGGCCCGGGCCGCGAGCTCGATCGCCCGCAGTGCCGGTTCGCCTCCCTGCGGGGTGCCGCGGAGTGTGGTCAGGCCCCAGCCGTAGGGGAACTGCGGGTCGTAGCGTGTGTCGCCGACGTTCAGCGGCAGCTGGTTCTCCGACCTGGGCCAGCTCACCGGGAGCTGTCCGGTGAAGGGCTTCCGGCCGTAGAGGACGTCCGCCACGCCGTCGCCCTCCGTGCCGGGCAGCCACGAGGCCACCAGGGCGTCGATCGCGGGCAGCCGGTCGCCGATGAGCTGGGGGCGGCCGGAGACGGCGAGGACCGCGCAGGGCATCGCGGCGCAGACCCGGTCGACGGCCGCCTTGTCGGCCGCGCTCAGTTCCAGGTCGTGGCCGTTGCCGACGTCGCCCATGCCCTCGGCGTACGGCTTCTCGCCGACCACGACGACACCGACGTCGTGTCCGGCGGTGGGCGCGGAGGCGTCCTTGGAGTACGTCAGCGTGGCGCCGGAGTCGGCGGACTTCCGCATGGCCTCCAGGATCGTGGTGCCGGTGGTCGTCCGGCCCGAGGCGCCCTGCCAGGTGACGGTCCACCCGCCGGCCTGGTTGCCGAGGTCGTCCGCGTTCGAGCCGGCGACGTACACGTTCTGGGTCGGCTTGAGCGGCAGTACGCCGCCCTCGTTCTTCAGGAGCACCTGCGAGGCGGCGGCCGCCTCCCGCGCGACCGCACGGTGCTCGGCCGAGCCGACGGTGGCCAGGTTCGCGGTGTCCGCGTACGGCTTCTCGAAGAGGCCGAGGCGGAACTTCTGGGTGAGGATCCGGGCGACGGCGTCGTCGATCCGCGCGGTGGGGATGCGGCCGGCCTCCGTCTCGGCGATCAGGGTCCGGGTGAAGTCCTGGTAGTTCGTCGGCACCATGATCATGTCCAGGCCGGCGTTGACCGAGGTCCGCACGTCGCTCGGGTAGTCGCCGGGGATCTGGTCGATGGCCTGCCAGTCGCTGATGACGAAGCCGTCGAAGCCCATCCGGTCCTTCAGGACCCCGTTGATCATCTCGGCGTTCGCGTGCATCTTCACGGGGCCCTGGTCGTCGCCGAGGATGTCGAGCGAGGAGTACGAGGGCATGACCGTGCCCACGCCGTGCCTCACCGCCTCGGCGAACGGCGCGAGGTGGACGGCCTCCAGCTCCTCGCGGGTGACGCGGGTGACGCCCTGGTCGATGGTGTACGAGCCGGTCGTCGACGAGCCGAAGGCGGTGCCGCCGTCGCCGACGAAGTGCTTGGCGGTGGTCAGCACCTTGTCGTTGCGGTCGAGGTCCCGGCCGTCGGGCGCGCCCTGCATCCCGTCGATCACGGTCTCCATCGCGGTGACGAGCGCGGGGTCCTCGCCGAAGGACTCGTACGAGCGGCCCCAGCGTTCGTCGCGGGTCACGCACAGGCAGGGGGCGAAGTCCCAGGGGACGCCGGTGGCCCGGACCTCCTTCGCGGTGACGGCACCGGTCCGGGCGGCGAGGCCGGGGTCGCGTCCGGCGCCGATGCCGATGTTGTGCGGCATGATCGTGGAGCCGACGACGTTGTTGTGCCCGTGGACGGCGTCCACGCCGTATATGAGCGGGATCTGCAGTCGGGTGGCCCGGGCGCGCAGCTGGTACGCGTCGACCATGCGGGCCCACGCCTCCGGCGTGTTGGGGGTGGGGACCGAGCCGCCGCCGGAGAGCAGGGAGCCGAGGCCGTAGCCGGCGATGTCTCCGGGCGAGCGCAGGGCGTTGCGTTCGGCCTGGGTCATCTGGCCGGCCTTCTCGCGGAGCGTCATCCGGGAGAGGAGGTCCGCGACCCGTTTCTTCACCGGCAGGCGCTTGTCGAGGTAGGGCAGTCCGTGTGCGTCGATGACGACGACGGGGGTCTCGGCGGGTGCCTCGGCGCCGTCGACGGTCAGCTTCACCGGGATCGTCTCGGCCTCCTCGCCGGCCCCGTCCTTCAGGGTGGGCACGGTGATCGAGCGGGTCGTCCCGGACGGCGTCCCGGCCGGGAACTCCACGCTCCCGGTCACCGGGGTGTAGTCCTTCCCCGGCTCGGCGGGGCCGCTGTCGTCCGTCGTGTACGTGACGGTGACGGGCTCGCCGGTCGGCGCGGAGCCGGTGGTGGCGACCGTGACGGCGATCCTGGCGGTGTCTCCTTCGTGGACGGGGTGGACCACGGCGCCGGTGGTGACGCGCGTGTTGCGGGCGGGGTCCGCCTTCCCGTACAGCTCGACGCCGTCGAGGGCGAAGCGGCCGGGCGCGCCGGTCGGCAGCGTGAGCGCGTACCCCCACATGCGATCGAGGCCGAGGACCTGGTCGATGCCGCCGACGGGCTGGTAGTCGGCGCGGTACTGGAAGTCGGAGAAGGGGATCTCGACGTGGTGCCAGCCCTCCCAGTCGTCGGTGAAGGAGGTCGTCCACAGTTCGGACGCCTCGCCGTTCGCCCCGCCGTCCTTGATCTCGAAGTTGATCCGCTTCCCGGAGCCGGGCGGCAGGGGCGCGGTGTTCTGGCCGTACCACCAGAAGCGGATGCCCTTGTGCGCGGTCCAGTCCTGGGCGGGCTTGTCGAAGGCGAAGTCGTGGGTGAATCCGCCCCAACCGCTGATGTCGTAGCGGCCTTCGAGGACGTGTCCGCCTTCGGGGGCGTCGGCGCGCTCGGCGAGGGTGAGGGCGGGGTGGTCGTCGGTGTCGCTGCCCCAGGTGAAGAGGCCTTCGGCGGGCGGTCCGGCGAAGGGGACCTCCCCCTCGAAGCGGTCGACGGCCTGGGGCGGCGGGTCTTCGTCGGGCGCGGCGGCGCTGGGCACGGCGGCGGCGAGCAGTCCGGCGAGGACGGCGGTGGCGGCGAGCGCGGCGGCGCTCGCCCTTCTTCGGTGGCGCGGGTGCGGCATGCGGGCTCCTCGGGAGAGGGGTACGGGGGGTGGCTGGTTCAGGACGGCTGGTGGGTCCACTTCTGGTTGGTGCCGCCCGTGCAGGTCCAGATCTGGGTGCGTGTGCCGTCGGCCGAGGTGTTGCCCGTGACGTCCAGGCACTTGTTCGCGGCCGTGTTGACGACGTCATGGGTCCCGGGGTCGTACGACCAGCGTTGGGCGCCGGTCCCGTTGCACGTGTAGAGCTGCACCTTCGTGCCGTCGGCGGTGCCGGCTCCGGTGACGTCGAGGCACTTGCCGAGGGCCCGGACCGTACCGTCGGCGCTGAGCGTCCACCGCTGGGCCGCGGTTCCGTTGCAGGTGTAGAGCTGGACCGGGGTGCCGTCGGCGGTGGCCGCGCCGGCGACGTCGAGGCACTTGCCGGCCAGGCCGGTCATCGGTCCGGTGGGGGCGCTCGCCGTCGTACCGGACCAGGTGAAGGTGGCGGTGGTACGGGCGGGCAGGGTGTACGTGAAGGACTGGCCGCCCCAGTCGACGCGAAGGGACTGGGCCGAGGCGCCGCCGTTGTGGGCGATGAGGGCCTTCGAGCCGTCCGGGTTGCGCCAGGCGACGTTCTGCACGGTGGAGTCGGCCGTCGAGGCGATCCGGTGCGCGCCGGGGCGCACGAACTTGGTGAGGTGGCCGGTCGTGTAGTACTCGATCGTGTAGTCGACCTGCCCGGCGCGCGCACCGCCCTCCTGGACGGTGATCAGGCCCGTGCAGGTGCCGCACCCGCCGTTGTGCGGGCCCATGTTCTGGTTGAGCGCCAGGCTCCATTTCGTCAGGCTGCCGCTCCAGTTGCGGGCATAGCCGACGATGTCCTTCATGTCCTCGTTGTGCTGGTTGCCGATCCAGGTGCCCCCGGAGTGCTCGGTGCTGAACTGGCGCACCGACGGGTACTGGTCGTGGACCTGGCTGCCGACGGCCGGATCGCCGGCGTAGCCGTGCCAGGCGATGCCGCCGAACAGCGGGTCGTTCCGCACGCCCGCGTCGTCGAGGACGCCGGAGCCGAAGTTCGCGTAGTCGCCGTAGTTCCAGTCGTGCACCAGGACCTTGGTGTCGATGCCCGCCGCGCGGAAGGCCGGATAGACGTGGTTCTTGGTGAACTCGACCAGGCCGGAGGGGTTCCAGCTCATGCCCGGGTAGTTCATGGCGGTGGGGTTGGCCGCCTGGCAGCAGTTGGGCTCGTTCTGCACGGAGAGGTAGTCGACCTTGATCCCGGCCGCCTGGTAGCTCTGGATGTACTTGGCCAGGTACTGGGCGTAGAGCGGGTAGTACTCCCACTTCAGCCAGCCCATCTGGTCCATGCGGCCGTTGTCCTTCATCCAGCCGGGGGCGCTCCACGGCACCGCCATCAGCCGGAGCGAGGGGTTGAGCTGCTTGGCCTGGCCGGTCAGCAGCCGCACGTTCGTGTCGTAGCCGTTGGCCCCGAAGTCGTCGAGGTCGCAGCAGGTGTCGTCGAGGGAGACGTTGCCTGGACGGGAGAGGTCGGAGGCGCCGATGGGGTTGCGGAGGAAGGAGAGTCCGATGCCGTCGGTCGGCGAGAACAGCTTGCGCATCACGTCGTCGCGGGTGGCGGCGCTGATCGCCCCGCCGCGCAGGAGATAGGCGGTGGTGTCGGTGATCGACGCGCCGCCGCCCTCGAACTGCTGGTAGGTGGTGGACTCGTCGACGGCGATGGTGTGGCTCGCGCTGCCGCCGGCCGGGCCGAAGGCCGTCGGGGTCTGCGGGGCGAGTCCCCGGGTGACGGTACGGCCTCCGGCGTCGGAGGTGGTGGTCAGCCAGACGTCGACCCGCTCGCCGGCGGCCTGCGCCACGCCGGGGCCGCTCATGACCAGGCCGCTCGCGAGGAGGGCGCCGGTCACGAGGGCGGCGGCGAGGCGGCGGGGTCGGGGCCGACCGCGCCGCGCGAGCGACCAAGAACTGTAGTGCACCTGACATGCCCTTCGGTGGGGGGCGGCACGCCGCGCAGCGGGCCGGCTAACCCGGACCGCTGGACGTGCCGCGAGACGGCAAGGCTTATATCAAGGTGTGAAGTTATGGAGACGGCACAGCCCAGTCAACCCCTCGTGCACACAACTCTTGAACGCGGAACACGAGTTCGGACTCGGCAGCGGTGGCCCGTGCGGGTCCTCCCAGCGGGCGGCGCCGGTGGGTCCGATGCCCAGGCGCCCCGGAGCATCGTCACGGCTTTCCCGACCGGTTCCCTGACATCCTGGAACCGTGACTTCCGAAGACCTGCCCCTGCGTCCCCTGCTGGTCGTGGACGGCGCCAACGTCGTGGGATCGGTGCCGGACGGCTGGTGGCGCGACCGGCGCGGGGCCGCCGAGCGGCTGCGTGACCGGCTCGCCGCGACCGGCGGCCCGGCCGACGGCCCGCACCCCGGCCCGTACGAGATCGTCCTGGTCGTCGAGGGCCGCGCCCGGGGTGTGGCCTCCGTACCGGGCGTGCGGGTCGAGGAGGCGCCCGGCAGCGGCGACGACCTGATCGCCGATCTGGCCCGGGGCGCCCACGGCCGCCCCTGCCTGGTGGTCACGGCCGACCGCGAGCTGCGCCGGCGCGTGGAGCGGGAGGGCGCCCGCTGCACGGGACCGCGCAGCGTTCTCCCACCGCCCGCATAGGGCCTTGCGCCGCTTGCTTCCAGCCGCGGCCGAGCCCCACCAGGAGGACACTGGGGACAGAGGAGCACAGGACGGAAAAGGGGGACGATCGGGCAGGTGAGCGGGCATTTCCAGGTGGTTTCCGGGTGGCGGCACGAGACGTTTCCCGGGTCTTCACGCGGAACACCTTCCAGGTTGACATGCCCACTCCTAGCCTGCCGGTTGCACCGCTCCGTAGTCCCCACCCTCAACCGGAGGTAGCCGTGTCCGGCGCGCCCAGGAATCGCCGCACCGCTCTTCTTTCCGCCCTCGGCCTGGCGGCCACGTCGATCGGCCTGTGGGCCGGCTTCGGCAGCACGTCGCAGGCCCAGGCCGCGGCGACCGTCCCCACGCCCGACCACGTGGTCGTCGTCGTCTTCGAGAACCACGCCTACAACCAGGTGATCGACAGCTCCAGCGCCCCGTACATCAACTCCCTGAAGGCAGGCGGCGCCAACCTCACCCAGTCGTACGCCGAGACCCACCCCAGCCAGCCCAACTACTTCGCGATGTTCTCGGGCTCCACCCAGGGCATCACGGACGACTCCTGCTACACGCCGGGCTTCTCGTCCGCGCCGAACCTGGCCTCCGAGCTGATCGCCGCGGGCAAGACCTGGAAGAGCTACAACGAGACGCTGCCCAGCCAGGGCTCGACCACGTGCAGCAGCGGCAAGTACGCCCGCAAGCACAACCCCTGGTTCGGCTTCAACAACGTCCCGACCTCGTCGGCGTACACGATGGCGCAGTTCCCGACCGACTACACCACGCTTCCGCAGGTGTCGTTCGTCGTCCCGAACCTGTGCAACGACATGCACGACTGCTCCGTCGGCACCGGTGACACCTGGCTGAAGAACAACCTGGGCGCCTACGCGACCTGGGCGAAGACCCACAACAGCCTGCTCGTCGTCACCTTCGACGAGGACAACCGCCTCGCCGGCAACAAGATCGCGACCGTCCTCTACGGCCAGCAG
The DNA here is from genome assembly GCF_042889835.1 of Streptomyces sp. NPDC002463. Taxonomy (NCBI): domain Bacteria; kingdom Bacillati; phylum Actinomycetota; class Actinomycetes; order Kitasatosporales; family Streptomycetaceae; genus Streptomyces; species Streptomyces sp. NPDC002463. The sequence continues at coordinate 32,803 of NZ_JBIARL010000038.1, read as the reverse complement.
GTGGTCCCGGGCTCGACGTCCTCGACCACGTACAACCACTACAACCTGCTCCGCACGATCGAGGACATGTACGGCACCACGCACGCCGGCCAGGCCGCCAACGCGGCCCCGATCACCGGCATCTGGACTCCGTGACGTGTACGTAGCGGACAGTCGCAGCGCCCCCGCGACGGCCGCCGCCCGGGACCTCGGTCCCGGGCGGCGCGCCGCCGTCGCACCGACCGTGCTCGCGCTCGGCACGGTCAGCCTCGTCACGGACGTGTCCTCGGAGATGGTCACGGCCGTGCTGCCGCTCTACCTGGTCGCCGGGCTCGGCCTCTCGCCGCTCGGCTTCGGCCTGCTCGACGGCGTGTACAACGGCTTCAGCGCGCTCGTCCGGCTCGTCGGCGGCCATCTCGCCGACCGCGGCGGCCGGCACAAGACCGTGGCCGCGCTCGGCTACGGCCTCTCCGCGCTGTGCAAGCCCCTTCTCCTGGTGGCGAGTTCGATACCGCTGATCAGCGCCGTGCTGGCGGCCGACCGCACCGGCAAGGGCCTGCGGACCGCGCCGCGCGACGCGCTGATCTCCCTCGCGTCCTCGGAGGAGTCGCGCGGCCGCGCCTTCGGGGTGCACCGGGCGATGGACACCGCGGGAGCCCTGATCGGCCCGCTGGTCGCCTTCCTGATCCTCCGCCAGGCGGCGGACGGTTACGACGCCGTGTTCACGGTCAGCTTCTCCGTGGCCGCGATCGGCGTGCTCGTCCTGCTGCTCTTCGTCCCCTCGCGCCCCCAGCCTCCGGCCGCACCTCCGGAAGGCGCGCCGCGCGCCTCGCTCAAGGCCGCGATCGGCCTGCTGCGGGTGCCCGATGTCCGCCGACTCGCCCTGTCCGCCCTGCTGTTGGGGCTCGCCACGGTCAGCGACTCCTTCGTCTACCTGCTGCTGCAGCGGCGGCTCGGCGTCACCGACCACTGGTTCGCGCTGCTGCCGCTCGGCACCGCGGCCGCCTTCCTGCTGCTCGCCGTGCCGCTCGGCCGGCTCGCCGACCGGGTGGGCCGCCGGCAGGTGTTCCTGGGCGGCCACGCCGCCCTGCTGCTCGTGTACGGAGCGCTGCTCAGCGGCTGGCAGAGCCCGGCCCTCCCCTATCTGGTGCTCGCGCTGCACGGCGGCTTCTACGCGGCGACCGACGGCGTCCTGATGGCGGCGGCAGCCGGCTGCGTGCCGCCGGAGCTCCGCTCGTCCGGGCTCGCGCTGATCCAGACGGGGCAGGCGCTCGCCCGGTTCGGCTGCTCGATCGCGTTCGGCGCGGCCTGGACCGCGTGGGGCGACCGCTGGGCGGTCGGCGCGGCGACCGTCGTGCTCGCGGTGTCCGTGGCGGCCGCGTACGCCCTGCGGCCCACGGACCCCGGCACGGCCTCGCCCACCCCCACGGTTTCGGAGGAATCCCCCGCATGACCCCGCTGACCCTGCGCAGCAGACTGCTCGTCCTGCTCGCGGCGCTCGCCGTGCTCGGCGGTGTGGCCGCCGCGTCGCTGCTGCACGCGGCCGACCGGGCCGCCGAGAAGGACCGCCCGCAGGCGGGCGGCCCGGCGATCGGATCAGGACGGGTCTCGCTCGCCGCCGGATCCGACCGCAGGATCGTCTTCCGCAACATGGCCTGGGGCCCGCACCGCGACGAGCTGGTCACCGTGCCGGCCGGCACCCCCGCGGGACCGCGCACCGCGTCCGGGGTGAAGTGCCTGCGCTTCCACGCGGCCGGCGGCACCGGGATCTGCCTCCAGGCCGTACGGGGCGCGGTGGAGGACAGCTACCGGGCGGTCGTCCTCGACTCGGCGCTCAAGGAGCGGACCCACCACCCACTGCCCGGCATCCCGACCCGCGCACGGGTCTCGCCGTCGGGGCGGCTGGTGGCCTGGACGGTGTTCGTCGGCGGCGACTCGTACGCCAGCGCGAACTTCTCCACCCGTACCGCCGTCCTGGACACCTCGACGAACCGGCTCACCCCGTCGCTGGAGGAGTTCCGGGTGGTGAAGGACGGCAAGGACTACCACGCGGCCGACACCAACTTCTGGGGCGTCACCTTCTCCCGCGACGACCGGCACTTCTACGCGACCATGGCGACCGCAGGCCAGACCTATCTGGTGCGCGGCGACCTGGCGGCCCGTACCGTCACCACGCTCCACCAGAACGTCGAGTGCCCGTCGCTCTCCCCCGACGAGACCCGGGTCGTGTACAAGAAGCGCGTGGCGGGTGCCCCCGCCGACGCGCCCTGGCGCGAATACGCCCTGGACCTGTCCACCCTGCGCGAGACCGCGCTCGCCGAGCGCCGCAGCGTCGACGACCAGGCGGTCTGGCTCGACGACCGCACGGTCTCCTACTCCCTGCCGGGCGACTACGGCGCCGACCTCTACACCGTCCCGGCCGACGGCTCGGGCGCCCCGAAGCGCCTGATGACGGCCGCGCTGGCGCCGGCGTTCCTGGAGTGAGAAGGCGGACCCGGCCCGTCCGGCTGCCCGCCGGATCCGCCGGGTCCGCCCCGCGCGGCTACGCCTCGCAGGTCAGGTCGTGCGCCGGGAGCCGGCCCGTGCTCAGGTAGGCGTTGACCCGTTCGTCGACGCAGGCGTTTCCGTACTCCCCGTACAGACCGTGCTGGCGGGCGCCGTCCACCGTGAGCAGTCGGGAGCTCGACCACTGCTCGCGCATGGCGCGGGCACCGGAGTAGAGGGTGCGGGGGTCGCCGGTCCCTGCGACGAGCAGGGCCGGTATGTCGTTGTCGAGCACGGTCGGCTCCTCGACCGGCCGGTCCCAGAACTCGCAGGGGTTGATGTTGTTCGCCAGGGGCCCGGCGAGGGGGAACCGGTCGCGGGACTCCTCGACCGCGCGCCAGTAGCTGCCGACGCCACGCCGCTCGGCCATGTCGCCGCAGAGGATCGCGGTCATCTGGCTGGCGGGTGCCGAGCCCGCCCCGGTCAGCAGGAACTCCAGCTGTCCGGCGAGCTCTTCGGACGGCTCGACCGGCTTCCGGTCCGCGGCGCGGGCCAGGAGGCGGACGGTCGCCGCCAGTTCGGCGCGCCGCTCGTCGAGGTCGCTGCCGAGGCCGCCGATGAAGAAGGCGGGGACGACGTGCTCGTCAAGCAGGTACGTCTTGCCTATCCGCAGCGGCTCCTCCGCGGCGGCGTCGAGGATGTGGTCCACCCTCGCCAGGACCTCGGCGCGCGTGGCACCGAGCCCGTAAGTGTCGTCCCGCGCGGCGGTCCAGGACGCCCATGCGTGCAGGGCCGCCTCGTTCGCCGCCTCGGAGCCGCGCAGCAGGGTGGAGCTGTAGCGCTCCGGCGGCATCACGCCGTCGAGCACCATGCGGTCGGTGCGGCCGGGGAAGAGCTGCGTGTAGACCTCGCCGAGGTAGGTGCCGTAGGAGTAGCCGAGGTAGGAGAGGGTCTTCTCGCCGAGGGCGGCGCGGATGACGTCCATGTCGCGGGCGGTGTTGCGGGTGGTGACGTACGGCAGCACGTCGCCCCGGGTCCGCTTGCACCGCTCGGCCAGGTCGCGCGCGAGGGCGACCTCCTCGCGGTACGCCGCCCGGTCGGCGCCCGCGGAGCGCAGGGGAGCCGAGCCGAGGTCCCAGCCGCAGTCCAGCGGGGTGCTCCGCCCGACGAAGCGCGGGTCCATGCCGATGAGGTCGTAACGGTCGGCGACCTCTCCCATCACCTTCCGCTTGGTCAGGGGCATGTGCAGGCCGGCACCCGCCGGCCCCCCGTCGTTGAGCAGCAGCGGGCCGACGCGGTGGGCGGTGTCGGTGGCCTTCCGGCGGGATATGGCGACGGTGACGGTGCGACCGCCGGGGTCCGTGTAGTCGAGCGGCACGGTGATGTCGGCGCAGTCGGCGCCGGAGTCGTCAAGGGCCCGGCCGAGCTTGTCGTCGGTGCCGAGGGCGCAGTCGTGCCAGTCGACGTGCTGGCCGTGGAAGCGGGCGAGCGGGTCCGGATCCGCCGTGGCGGTGGTGACGGACGTCGTCGTGACGGTGGCGGCGAGCACCACCGCACAGGCGACGAGTGCCTTGAATCGTCGGGAAGTTGACATACCTCGAACCTAGAAGCGACGGACGCTCGGCACAGTCGGGGACAACCCCGAAACGTGCCAGGGATGTCCCCCAAAAAGGACTCGGGTCCATGCGTGCGGGCCCCTGTCAGCCTGATCGCCATGATCAGGAGGGGGTCGAGGCAGCGGGGACCGAGCGGGCCGGATGCCGGTCCGCAGCGGCCTCTGATCACTGCCGGTTTCGTCAGCAGGGTGGGCAACGGTCTCTTCGACACCGCCGCCATCCTCTACTTCACGTTCGTGGTGCACCTGCCCGCCGCGCAGGTGGGGCTCGGTCTGACGATCGCCGGCCTCAGCGGCTTGGCTGCCGGCGTACCGGCGGGGAATCCGGCCGACCGGTACGGGCCGCGTACGGTCTGGCTGACGGCCCTCGCCCTGCAGGCCGCCACCATGGCGGCGTTCGTCTTCATCGACAGCTGGTTCGCGTTCACGCTCGTCGCGACCCCGGACCGGCCGGCCGCCACGGCGGGCGGCGCCGCGGGCGGTGCGCTCATCGCACGCGTCGGCGGGGAGCGTCCTGCCGCCTTCCGCGCCAGACTCCGCACCTTCGTCAATCTCGGCGTCGTCGTCGGAACGCTGGGCGCGGCCTTCGCCATCCAGATCGACACCCGTCCCGCCTACACCGCGCTGATCCTCGCGAACGCGGCCGGCTTCGCCGGTGCCGGGCTGATCGCGTTCCTGGGCGTCCCGGACTACCGGCCTCTGCCCCGACCCAAGGAGCACCGGGAGTGGTCCGTGCCGGCCGACCGGCCGTACGTGTCCTTCGTCGCGCTCTACAGCGCCACGGGCCTGCAGTACCAGACGGTCTCCCTCCTCCTGCCGATCTGGCTCACCGCCCACACCGACGCACCGCGCTGGACCGTGGCAGCGGTGTACGCGGTCAACAGCGGGGTCTGCGTGCTGCTCCAGAGCCGACTCGGCTCCAAGGCGGAGACCCCTGGACAGGGCGGCCGGGCCTTCCGCCTCGCCGGGCTCCTCTTCCTCGTCGGCTGTCCCTTGATGGCGCTGACGGCCGATGTTCCCGCGTGGGTCGCGCCGGCCCTCGCCGTCCTCGCCGTGTGCGTCCACAGCGTCGGAGAGGTGTGGGAGTCGTCGGGCGGATTCGCGCTCGGCTTCGGCCTCGCGCCCGACCACGCCCAGGGGCAGTATCAGGGCCTCTTCGGCATCGGCTTCGACGCCGGCCAGGCGCTCGCCCCGGTGATCCCGACCGAAGCGGTCCTCGCGCTCGGACACACGGGATGGCTGCTCCTCGGCGTGTTCTTCGCGCTCGTGGGCGCGGCGGGCCCTCCGGTGGCCGCGCGGGCCGAGCGGACGCGCCCCGGGAATCCCGGTGCGGGAGCGTCCGCGACACGTCCGCAAGGGGAGACCCCGGTGCTGGAGGCCGAGCGTTGAGGTCGGGCCGACCGCGCCGGCGTCCTGACGGAACGGGCGCGCGCCCTCCCTCTCCCGGCCGGCAGCGACGCCCGAGACGCCTCAGAACCGAGCGGTCTCGGTACGGACGTGCAGATGCCCTTCCGTCGGAAACGTGGGCGGCTGGGCGGGCAGGACCGCTTCGAGGGCGAAGCCGCAACGATCGGCCACACGACATGACGCGGCGTTGTCCGCGGCGTGGAAGAGCTCGAATCGCGCCACCGGCGGCCCGGCAGGACGCTCGGCCAGGACCCAGCGCACAGCCGCCTCCAGCGCCCGTGAGGCCACGCCTCGCCCTCGTACCTCGGCCGCTGTCCAGTAGCCCACTTCCACGGAGCCCTCGCCGCTGGACTTCACGGCCACATGGCCGACCGGCGGGCCGAAGCCCGCCCCGTCGTCCTCCAGGACGGCGAAGGCGAAGCGGGTCCCGTCGACCCAGGCTTGACGCTGCTCGTCTATCCAACGCCGTGCATCGGCCTCGCTGTTGATCGTGGTCATCAGCCAACGACGCAATGCGGGATCCCGATGCGCGGCCACGAGGGCGTCGACATCGTCGGGCTGCCAGGCGCGCAGTCCCAGGGCGGGCAGGCATGCAGTCGGCTCCACGGACAGGAGGACGCTCACACCGATCTCCGTTCATCTCTTCCACTGATCAACAACACACGTGAAGACATTCTCCGGGCGCGATGAGTTCCGGACCCCCGGTCGGTATGTACAGGCGAGTTCACCGGAAATCCCCGGGGAACCGACGACCAGGAGCATCCACATGACCGACACGCGTACCGACGACCGCGCCGCCATCCAGGCCGTACTGACCGACTCCTACAAGGCGTGGGAGGCCGGCGACGCCGAGGGCATGGTCTCCGACTACACCCCCGACGCCACGGCCGTCATGACCGGCTCGCTCCGCGACAGCCGCGACGTGATCCGCGACAGCATGGCGCTGGCCTTCGCCGGCCCGCTCAAGTCCACCTCGACCTGGAACAAGACGCTCAGCCTCCGCTTCCTCGGCACGAGCGCCGCGATCGTGGTCAGCGAGTCCGGGATCCTGTTCGGCGACGAGACCGAGGTTCCTCAGGAACGCAGGGTCCACGCGACCTGGGTGTTCGAGAAGCGGGACGGCCGGTGGCTGATCGCCGCCTACCACAACGCCCCGGTGCTCGCGTCGACGCCGTAAGGCCTGATGCCGGAGCCCCGCCGTCGAGCCGCGCGTCCGCCTCGCCGGCGGGGCTAGCCGAGGCGGCTTGCGGCCCGGGCGTGCTCCAGCTTGCGGGTGAAGCGGTGCATGTGCGGGTCCAGCAAGTCGTCCGGCTCCTCAAGCAACTGCCCCGGCGTGAGCCACCTGATCGCGTCGAACTCGTCCCGGTCGTAGGCGGTGATGGTGTCGGCGTCGGCATGGAGGACGTACCAGAGCGAGACGTCGGTGTGTACGCCCTCGCCTCGGGTCCGGGTGACCGTGAGGAAGAGGGGGAGCTCGCCGGTGATCGGCGACGGCACGGCCTCGATGCCGAGCTCCTCACGGCATTCGCGGACCACCGCGGCCCACGGGTCCTCACCTGGTTCGACATGTCCGCCGGGCGGCAGCCACAGGCCCGCTTTCCGGTGCGCGACGAGCAGCAGTTGCCCGCGGGCGTCGTCCAGGACGACGAAGTAGCTCACCAGGTGCATCGAAGGAACGTCCGGCTTGTGCACCCGGTAGACCGGGGCTCCACCGGCGATCCACTGCGTGGCGGTGTTCAGGTGAGCGCGCTCCAGCGCGTCCCAGGGTTCGATGGCGCCGACCAGCCCGAGAAGGTGCGCACGCGGCTGGTCGGCAGGGTCGGTGAGTGACGGGCCTGCGGAGGTCATCCGCGCATCCTGCCAGGTCCGGACGTCCGTCCTCGACAGTCGGACAACGCCGGGACGGCTCGGACCGAGCCCTGATCGGAACCACCTCACGTACGACCTGGGGGCCTGAACGGGCTCACATCGGCGATGCCACATCGTGCGGGCGCAGGACCATGAGCGAGTCCTCCACGGACGCCACCATGGCGAAAGGGAACCTGTCGAGCTCGAGACAGAGTGCGACGTCGTCAGGATGGACTCCCTTGCGCACACGCTCCACCAGTTCGCCGGCCGCACGGGACTCGGCGGCGCGGCGGAGGAAATCGGCCGCGTCCACCCCGGTCCCGGTGGCCCTCCGGGCGATGTACTGGGCACATGCCAGGTCCTCTTCGGCCTGCCCGTCCTCCCCGGTCACCACGAACGTGGCGCTTCCGCCCGCGCGCGTCCGCAGCAGTCGAGCCGTCGCCTCCGCCACCACGAAGCTCGCGCACAGCACCAGCGACGCCTCCTTGACCGCGAGGGCGCCGACCGTGCCGGCCGTGGTCTTCTGCACGACGGTCCGTCCGCCGAGCTCGATGGAACGCAGCATGCCCGGCGAGTTGACGGCGTCGAACCCCGGTGCCGGTGGGCCGTCCTTGAGCGCCGCCCAGTCCGGGTGGCGGGCCTTCAAAGCCAGGGCCTCGTCCAGGGACCCGGCGAGGACGATCTTCTCCGCGCCCTGGGCGAAGGCCCAGGCAGCCACCGTGAAGGCGCGCATGACGTCGACCACGACCGCCACGTCCGGAACTTCGGTCAACTCGGGTATACCGAGGAAACGAGCATCCATCCGTTCATGATCGCGCATGCCCGGCCCAGGGCACCCCGGTGGGCCCGCTCGGCTCAGCGCTTGCGCATACGCAGGGAGTTCCAGCTCGCGTCCGCGGTCCAGCCGCCGTCCACCGGCATGGCGACGCCGTTCACGAAGCCGCTGCGCGCGGGGTCCGCCAGGAAGGCGACGGCCTGGGCGATGTCCCCGGGGGCGGCGAAGCGCGCCATGGGCACCCGCTCGACGATGTCGGCGTCGGTGTAGCCGCCGGAGGCCTGGTCCTCGGCGTCCATCTCGGTCTTGACCCAGCCGGGGCACACCGCGTTGACGCGGATCCCGCGGCCGCCCCACTCCGCGGCCAGGGTCCGGGTCAGGCCGATCAGGCCGTGCTTGCTCGCGTTGTACGCGGCCCGGTCCGCGACCCCGTGCAGCCCCGCGATCGAGGCGATGTTGACGATCGAGCCGCCGCCCGCGTCCAGCATCAGCTTCCCCAGCGCCCGGGACAGGAGGAAGGGGCCGGTGAGGTTGACCTCCAGGACGCGCCGCCACTGCTCGGCGGTGGTGTCCTCGGCAGGGGTGAGCAGCGAGACGCCCGCGTTGTTCACGAGGACGTCGACCCGGCCGAAGCGTTCCCGTACCTGCTCGGCGAGTTCGGTCACGTAGGCCTCCGAGGCCACGTCGCCGGCCACCGCGTACGCCTCCGCACCGGCGTCCCGTACCGCCGCGAGTGTCTCCGACGGCTCCTTCAGGTCGGCGAGCACGAGCGCGTATCCCTCGCCGGCCAAGACCTCGGCGACCTGCCGCCCGATGCCCTGTGCCACACCGGTCACCACCGCGACCGGCACCCGTACGTCCTGCTCTGTGTTCATGTCCATGAGCACAGCCTCACCCCCGCCGGGCATCATGGGAAGCGACAATCAAGAAAGTGAGCTTTCACGGATCATGAACAGCATCGATCCCCGGCTGCTGCGGACCCTGCTCGCGGTGATGCGGCACGGGTCGATGAGCGCCGCGGCGGCCGCGCTGGGCTATGTCCCCTCGGCGGTGTCGCAGCACGTCGCCCGGCTGGAGCAGCAGGTGGGGACGGAGCTGCTCTCGCGCCGGCCGGGCGGCGGTGTGACCCCGACCGCCGCGGGCCGTGCGCTGGCCGACTCGGCCGCCCGCGTCCTGGCGGCCACCGCCGATTTCCAGCGCCTGGCCGATGACATCGCCCGGTCCGGGGCACCGGAGTTGAGCATCGGCGTCTACGCGACCGCGGCCGGGCGTCTGCTCCCCACCGCGCTGGCCGAGCTGCGCCGGACCCATCCGGATGTGGCGCTCCATGTCACGGAGACCGAGCCCGTGCACGGTCTGCGCGGGCTGCGGACCGGGGAGATCGATCTGCTGCTGGCGTACCGGTATCTCCCCGAAGACCCTCCCAGCGCCGCCGATCTGCAGATCCGCGCGCTGGGCAGGGAGCCGCTGTGGCTGGTGGCCGCCCACGGCACCGGCATCGCCGCGCTCGACGACTGCCGTACGTCCGACTGGGCGGCCGGGCATCCGGGGACCCCCGACCGGCGTCTGCTGCAGCGCTGGGCCCACCGCACCGGCATCGATCCGGCGGTGCGGTACGAGACGGACGACTATCACACCGCGCTCGCGCTCATCGCCCAGGGATTGGCGGTCGGGCTCGTACCGGCGTCCGTCGTCCGCGGCTGGCACGACCCGGACCGGCCGCTCACCCGCGTCGAAGACCTCCCCGCGGCAGACCGGCCCGAGCGCGAGGTCCTCGCCGTCACCCGCCCGCGAGCGTCCCACCCGGTCGTCGACGACCTCGCCGACCTCCTGTCCGCCGCCGTCGCCGCCACACGGGACGCGTAGACGGACGGAAGGGGCGCTCAGTACAGCGCGGCACCCATGGGCGAGTCGTCTCCCGTGACGTACGCGCGGATCGAGGCCAGGTACTCGGCGCGGCTGACGCGTCCGTCACGGTCGCCGTCCAGCGCGTCGAACGCCGCGTCGGCGTTGTCGGCGCGGTTGCCCAGTGCCTGGCGCAGCATCGTGAACTGCGAGCGGTCCAGCGCGCCGTCCCCGTCGGCGTCGGCGAGGTCGAAGAGCGCGCCCAGGGCGTACTGGCAGATGTCGTCGAACTTCTCGGCGTCCACCCAGGCGATGTACTCCTCGTACGTCATCACGCCGTCGCCGTTGGCGTCCATCGCCGCCCAGGCCCGTTCGCCGGTCGCACGGGCGGCGACGACCAGGGGGTCGTCGTCGCTGCGACCGGTTGCCTGCTGGGCCCGGTCGATACGGACGAAGTAGTCGTGCCGGGAGGCGACTCCGTCACCGTCCGTGTCCAGCATCGCGTAGATACGGGCCTTCGGGGTCGTGGGGTCGGCCGGGGCGGTCCGCAGCTCGGTTCGCGGGAGTGCCATGTCGGGTCTTCCTTCGTGAGAGGTGTGAGGCGCGGGTCCGGCCGGCGTCCGATGTGGCGCTCCCCGGACACCGTGCACCGTGCTCATGATCGACAGCCCGCTTCCTCGCGTCCCGGCGACCCGCCAGGAAGCGGCGAAGACTCACCCGACGTGACGATCTCGCCGGCATCGCGCCCGGGCGGGTGGGCTCAGGGCGGGGCCTTGGCGGGTGGGGTGGGCGCCCTCGCCATGTGCGGCTCCAGGGTCCGCGCCCAGCACCGCGCCCGCGCCGCCGCCGACACCACCTGGCAGACCGTGCTCCGGCCCCTGCCGCCCGTCTGGGCCGGTCCGGAACAGGCCGCCGTCCACACCGCGGCCGACGAGACCGCACGGATCGGCGGCGACGAGAACGAACGCTTCGCGACCGCCGCACTCGTCCGGTTCCCGCCCATCGCCGCCACGCCACCACTGTCTAGCTCGTCAATTGCGGCCACCTCACTCCCCTGGCCGTCACCCCCGATCGGATCCGTCCTGCCCCTCGGCATGTTCGAGCTCACCGGCGCCCGCCCCGTGGACCGGTCCCTCTCGCCGGCCGCCGGCGAGACCCTGCCGCTGTACTCGGACGGAGTCGCCGAGGCTCGCGACGGCAACGGCGGATTCCCCCGCTGTGTGAGGACCTCGCCGCCGCACCGCGCGAGGACCCCGGCCTCACCGAACCCCGCCGCCTCGTCGCGTACGCACGCTCCGCCGCCGCACACCAAGCCGACGGCCGGCTCGCCGACGACACCACCGTCCTGGCCGTCCGCCACGCAAGCACCCGCCGAATCAGGAAGGGCGCTTCCCCTTCGCGCCCGGGCCCGCCGAGTCGCAAGACGGGTGGTATCGGGCCAAGATGGCGCTTTGTGGGCCCGCAAGGACTCGTCTGCGCAGCTCACCGGTTCCACCTGATCCAGAAGGAAGGCTCCCCGTCATGGACCCCGTGCTCAGCAGTGAGGTGCTCGACCAGCTGCGCCAGCCCCGGCCGTACCCCGCCGTCTCCCTGGTGATGCCGACGCACCGCCGGGAACCGGGCGACGCCCAGGACCCCGTACGTCTCCGCAATCTCGTCGTCGAGGCCGAGAAGGCGCTGCAGAGCGACCCCGGCGTGACCCGTGAGCGGCGCCTGGACGTGCTCGACCAGCTGAACCAGGCGGTCAAGGAGGCGGACCTCGTCCATGCCGAGGACGGGCTGGTGATCTACGCGGCACCGGGCGAGCACCACGTGTGGAAGGTGGCCCGTCCCGTGCCCGAGCGGGTCGTGGTGGCCGACACCTTCCTCACCCGCAACCTCGTCGCGGCCCACGCCGCCGAGCAGCCGTACTGGGCCCTGGCCGTGGCCGCCGACCGGGTCTCCCTGTGGAGCGGCGAGACCGAGCGCGCGGCCGAGGCCGCGAGCGACGGCTTCCCGCTCGCGAGGAGCCTCGAGGACCCCGACGCCGAGCGCAAGGAGCGCATCGGCGACCTCCCCAGCACGTGGCAGGACGAGGCCACCCGGCAGTTCCTGCGCGACGCCCACCAGCGTCTGCGCGCCGTGCTGGACGCCGACCCCCGCCCGCTCTACGTCATCGGTTCCCCCGCCGCACTCGCGCTCCTGGAGGAGCTCGGGCCCCTCGCCCCCGGGACCGTGACGATCCAGCACGGCGGCCTCGCGGCAGGCCCGGCCTCCGCCGTGCACGAGGCCGTCACCCCCTCGGTCACCGCTCGCCAGGCCGCGGCGGCCTCCACCGTCGTCGCCGAACTCGACGCCGCCCGGAGCGGGAAGCAGTTCGCGGGCGGCATCGACGAGGTGTGGCAGGCCGTCAAGGAGGGACGGGTACGGCTCCTGGCCGTCGAGGACGACTACCGCACCGTCGTCCGGGAGGAGGGCGGCCACCTCGAACCCGCCGGCGCCGACGACCCCTCGGCGCGGGACGACATGGTCGACGAGATCGTGGAGCAGGCCCTGGAGACCGGCACGGACGTCCAGTTCGTCCCGCACGACACGCTCGCCGGCCAGCAGCGCATCGCAGCCGCTCTGCGCTACTGAACCGCGCGGGTACGCCATGATGGGCGGATGGATGTCGAGCCGTACCGGGGCGAGTTGCTGGCGTACTGCTACCGGATGCTGGGGTCGTTCCACGAGGCCGAGGACCTGGTGCAGGAGACGATGCTGCGGGCCTGGAAGGCCCGTGACCGGTACGACGGCACACGCGCCTCGGTCCGGACGTGGCTGTACCGGATCGCGACCAACGCATGCCTGACCGCGCTTGAGGGGCGGGCCCGGCGGCCGCTGCCGTCCGGGCTCGCCGGGCCGAGCGACGACCCCGGGGCGCCGCTCGCCCCGGCCTCGGACGTCCCCTGGCTGCAGCCGTTCCCCGACGCGCGGTTCGAGGTGGAGGTACGGGCCGACATGCGGCTCGCGCTGGTGGCGGCGATGCAGGTGCTGCCGCCGCGGCAGCGTGCCGTACTGGTGCTTCGGGAGGTACTGGAGTTCTCCGCCGCCGAGGTCGCCGAGCAGTTGGGGACCACCGTCGCGGCCGTCAACAGCGCACTGCAGCGGGCCCGTTCCGCCCTCACGGCCGTGGGGGGCGCGGAGCAGGTCGTGGAGCCGGCGGATCCGCGGACGCGTGCGGTGGTTCAGCGGTATGTGCGGGCGTTCGAGGCGGCGGACGTTCCCGCGCTCGTGCGGCTGCTGGCGGACGACGCGGTGCTGGAGATGCCGCCGGTTCCGCTGTGGTACGCGGGCAGGCGCGACTACGGCCTGTTCATGGAGCGGGTCTTCGCGATGCGCGGGGCGGGTTGGGCCGCGACGCCCGTCAGCGCCAACGGGCAGCCCGCGCTCGCCGCGTACGCGCCGGAGCCGGGTGGTGGGTGCCGGCTGCACTCGCTGCAGGTCTTCACGGTCACCGGCGGGCGGATCGCGCGGAACGTCGTGTTCACGGATCCTCGCGTGCTCGGGGCGTTCGACCTGCCCGGGACGCTCCGGGTCGAGGGAGGCGCTGGTCGCGGGAGTTGCTAGGGTCCGGGCATGACGCGGCTGAAGATCGAGATATCCGTCCCCGAGAGCCATCTGGAAGCCGTGGTCGAGGCGCTTCACGCGGCCGGTGCGGGCCATGTCGGCGAGTACGCACGGTGCCACAGCGTCTGGAAGGTGACCGGCAGTTGGCAACCTCTGCCCGGTTCACGGCCGTACCTCGGTGACGTGGGCGCCGTGCAGCACAGCGAGGAGTGCCGGATCGAGTCGGTCTGCGACGCGGAGCAGGCCGCGTCCGTCCGGCGGGCCGTCCGCGACGCCCACCCCTACGAGGAACCGGTCATCCACTTCCTGCCGTTGTACGAGCCGTAGACGATCCGCGCTCGCCGGGGGTGAGTGTGGCGATGGCCGTGCGTGCGAGGAAGGACTCCGCGCGGTCCCAGGTCCAGCCCGATTCGGCCACGAGTGTGCGCCAGCCGGTCGGTCCGAACCAGTACCACAGCAGGTCGGCCGTCTCCTCCCGGGTGTACGGGAGGGGAGCAAGCGCGTGGAGGTGGCGGGCCGCCTCGCGCAGCGCGGCGCGGTACTCGGCCGTGGCGCGCCCCCACAGCGCCTCGCCGTCCTCGTGGGACGGCAGGGCCTTCCGTATCGCCTCGTGCACGGCGAACTGGCTCTCGTTGCCCGCCCGCGTGCCTCGGGCCAGCGCTTCCAGAGCGGACTCGGGGTCCCGCGCGGCCAGCACGGACCTCATGGCTCGTTCGTGGCCGGAGGCGCGCACGGCGGCGTCGACGATCTCGTTGAGGATGTCGCCCTTGCTGCCGACGCTCGCGAAGACCGTCTTGGGGGAGACATCGGCCCCGGACGCGATGTCCGCGACGGTCACGCGCCCGTAGCCGCGTTCCGCGAACAGGTCGATCGCCGACCGCAGGATCAGCTCGCGCGTCTGGGCGGCAGCCTGTTCGCGCCGGGGAGAGACGTAACTGCGCTTCGTGGACATGGGCTGAGTGTAGCCAGACGGGAACCCTTGATCTATTCAATAGGTTCTACATAACCTCAATGCATCCCGAGGCCGGCCATGGCCCCGGGAGTCGAGCAGCGGCCGACGGCCGCCCGGAGGGGGAGCGGGATCTCGATGGAACACGACGCCAGGGGCGCGGCCCTCGGCCTCTTCAAGGTCCTGGAGACCGGACGGGCGGCGCTGGCCGCCGAGGTCGTCCACGCCGAATTCAGCAACCGGGAGGCGCTCGTCTCCCCCGCGGCCTGCTCGCTCCCCGGCCCGGCCGGCGTGCTGGCCTCGGGGGCGTGGATGCGCTACGCCTTCACCGGCCTGCGCTTCCCCGTCCTCGACGTGGCCCAGGAAGGTGGTCTGGTGTGGGTGCGGCTGCGGATGCAGGGCCGGCACACCGGCGCCTTCGTCCGCTACCGCGAAGGCGCCCTGGACCAGGCGATCCCTCCCACCGGTGCCGAGATCGACTTCGAGCACGTCCACCTCCTGCGCGTACGTGACGGCAAAGTGGTGCGCCACGAGGCGATACGCGACGACGTCACCCTGCTCGGCCAGCTCGGCGTCTTCCCTCCGGGTCCCGCCGCCCTGCGCACCCTCGCCTGGAAGGTGACCGGCCGCGCCGCCCGCGCCGCCGCCCGGGTCACCACGGCAGCCGCCCGGGCCGCGGCCGGCGCGCACGCGTAGGGCGCCCGGGAAAAGAATGCTTGCACAAGCTCTATATAGCTTATAGCCGATATTTTCCTTGGTGGAGTATCCTGGATCCAGTCACACCCCGGAAGGAGACACGGACCCTCATGACCGCCACCGATCCCGCGCTCACCGCCCTCGCCAGCGGCTGGGGCGCCCTGTCGCTCCTGCACGGCAGGATCGAGACGCACGTCGAGCGCGCCCTGCAGTCCCGGCACGGCCTCAGCGTCCGGGAGTACTCGCTGCTCGACGTGCTCAGCCGCCAGCACGACGGCGTCGGAGGCCATCTGCAGATGAAGCAGGTCGCCGACGCGGTCGTGCTCAGCCAGAGCGCCACGACCCGCCTGGTCAGCCGGCTCGAGGACCGTGGACTGCTCTCCCGGTACCTGTGCCCCACCGACCGCCGCGGCATCTACACCGATGTCACCGCGGTCGGCCTGGAGCTTCTGGAGGAGGCCCGGCCGACCAACGACGCCGCGCTGCGCGAAGCGCTCGACGAGGCCGCGAAGAACTCCGAACTGGCCCCGCTCGTCGCGGCCGTGGAGGCGGTCGACTCCCCCGTCGCCCACGCGTAGGCACCGCACGACCCGACCGCCCCGGCGTCTCGCCGGGGCGGTCGCGCGTGTCCACGCCGGGAGCGGATCCTCCCGCACGAGCGGGGTGCGGCGTGAGGGTCCGGCAATCCCCGCGTCATACGAAACACAGCGGAAACTCCCGTGTACGCATCGCGAAACGCGCCGCCACGAGGCTCTCCCCCTGACCCGTAGGAGGAGACCGTTGATGCCCCTCGCCGCCGCACCCCGGCTCGACACCGGCGACACCGCCTGGATGCTCGCCGCCACCGCGCTCGTTCTGCTGATGACCCCGGGCCTGGCCCTGTTCTACGGCGGCATGGTCCGCACGAAGAGCGTCCTCAACATGCTGATGATGAGCTTCGTGTCGATTGCCCTGGTCACGGTGGTCTGGCTGGCCGCCGGCTACTCGCTCGCGTTCGACGAGGACGCCTTCGCCGGCCTGATCGGCGGCCTCGGCCACCTCGGCCTGGCGGGCATCGGTCCCGACACCCTCACCGGCACGGTTCCCACCTTCCTCTTCAGCACCTTCCAGCTGACCTTCGCGATCATCACGGCGGCGCTGATCAGCGGTGCGGTCGCGGACCGCACCAAGTTCGCGGGCTGGCTCGTCTTCGTACCGGTATGGACGCTTCTCGTATACGTTCCCGTGGCCCACTGGGTGTGGGGTCCCGGCGGCTGGATCACGCACTCGCTGGGCGCCCTCGACTTCGCGGGCGGGCTCGTCGTCGAGATCGCGTCGGGTGCTTCGGGCCTCGCGATGTGTCTGGTGCTCGGTCCGCGCATCGGCTTCAAGAAGGACGCGATGCGGCCGCACAATCTGCCGATGGTGCTGCTCGGCGCGGGCCTGCTGTGGTTCGGCTGGCTCGGCTTCAACGGCGGCTCGGCGCTCGGCGCGAACGGCCTGGCCGCCGCGTCCCTCCTCAACACCCTCGTCGCCGGATGCACCGGCCTCCTCGGCTGGCTCTTCGTCGAGCAGCGGCGCGACGGCCACCCGACCACGTTCGGCGCGGCGTCCGGCGCGGTCGCCGGGCTCGTGGCGATCACTCCGGCGTGCGGGGTCGTCGGCATGCCGGGAGCGGCGGCGGTCGGTCTCGCCGCGGGCGTCGTCTGCTCGTACGCGGTCGCCTGGAAGTTCCGCTTCGGCTACGACGACTCCCTCGACGTCGTGGGAGTGCACTTCGCCGGCGGTGTCGTCGGCACGCTGCTGATCGGCCTGTTCGCGACCTCGGTCATGACCGGCGGCACCGAGGGGCTGCTGTACGGGGGCGGGATCGGCCAGCTCGGCCGGCAGGCGCTCGCCGTGGCGGTCGTGGCGGCGTACACCTTCCTCGTCACGTACGGGATCGGCAAGGCCCTCGACCGGGCGATGGGACTGCGGGCCTCCGCCGAGGAGGAGTTGACGGGACTCGATCAGACGGTGCACGCGGAGACCGCTTACGATCACGGCGTGCTCGGCCACGGCGGCGCGCCGCTGCACGCCGCGTCCCCCGTCACCTCGCTCGTCAAGGACAGGAAGCCCTCCGCATGAAGCTGATCACCGCGATCGTCAAGCCGTTCCGCCTCGACGAGGTGAAGAACGCGCTCCAGGAACTCGGCATCAACGGGCTCACGGTCACCGAGGCCAGCGGCTACGGGCGCCAGCGAGGGCACACCGAGGTGTACCGGGGCGCCGAGTACCGCGTGGACCTCGTCCCGAAGGCCCGTATCGAGGTCGTCGTCGAGGACGCCGACATGGAGCCCGCCATCGACGCCATCGTCCGCGCGGCCCATACGGGCAAGATCGGCGACGGCAAGGTGTGGGCGGTGCCGGTGGAGACGGTGGTGCGCGTGCGCACGGGGCAGCGCGGCCCGGACGCGCTCTGAGGCACAGGGCGGCACGGACGCCTCGGGGTCGTGCTCAACGGCTGAACCGCTGAGCACACCCATGACCGTGCCGCCCTCACGGTATATACGCCCCGATATACACCCGTAGCGCCGTCCTGTGTCCCGTCGCCCCGGGCGCCTGGCGTGGTGTCGAGCCGTGGAGGACCCCATCACCGGAACCCCACCCCCGAGCACCTCGGCCGACGCGCAGCACAGCCAGCCCCAGGAAGCCGACCTGCTGCGCACCATGCTGCGGCGGCCCGAGTACCGGAAGGCTCTGGTGTTCTCCGGGCTGATCGGCGTTCCGGTGGCGCTCGTCGCCTTCTGGTTCCTCGTGGCGCTGCACCAGCTCGAAGGCCTCGTCTGGACGGACTGGCCGAATGACCTGGGCTGGAAGCAGGCCCCCTGGTGGTGGGGGCTCATGCTGCTGCCGGTGGCGGGGCTCGCCGTCGGTCTGGTGGTCGCACGCCTGCCCGGCCGGGGCGGACACATTCCGGCGGGTGGACTGCACTCGGGCGGGGTCACGAAGCAGGCCCTGCCGGGTGTCATCCTCACCGCGATGGTGGGTCTTCCGCTCGGCGCCGTACTGGGCCCCGAGGCACCGCTGATCGCCCTGGGCGGAGGCCTTGCGCTGTTCTTCGCGGGCCTGGCCCGCGCCCCGCAGACCGAAGCGAGCACGGCGCTGCTCGGCGCGGCCGGGGCGGCAGCGGCCATCTCCGCGCTCTTCGGGAACCCGGTGGTCGGCGCCGTGCTGCTGATGGAGGTGGCCGGGGTGGGCGGGCCACAACTCTTCGCGGTGATGCTGCCGGCGCTGCTGTCCAGCGGCGTGGGAGCGTTGATCTTCACCGGGTTCGTCCACTGGACGGGTCTTGAGACGGGAACCCTGGACATCGGGCTGCCCGAGCCGCCGCCGCTCGACGGCGCTGACGTGCTGTGGGTCCTCGTGGTGGCGCCCACCGTCGCGTTCGCCGTCCACTGGACCCTCGTGGGCGGCCGGTTCGCGGCCCGCTTCGTGGTGAGCAGCATCGTACGGAACACGATTCTCTGCGCGATCGGCGCGGCCGTCTGCGTCACGCTCTACGCCGTCACCACCGGTCGCTCGCCGGCCGAGGCGGCCCTGTCCGGCGAGGCGACGTTTTCCGAGCTGGCCCAGAGCCCCCACGCCTGGTCGGTGGGCGCCCTCGTCGCGGTGCTCGTCTTCAAGGGCCTCGCGTACGCGCTGTGTCTGGGCAGCCTTCGCGGTGGCCCCGTCTTTCCCGCGCTGTTCCTGGGCGGAGCGACCGGCGTCCTGCTCGCTCCCCTGCCGGGCCTCGGTCTGGTGCCGGCGATGGCGATCGGCATGGCGGCCTCGGTGACCGCGGCCCTGCGGCTGCCCGTGAGCGGCGTGATCCTGGTCGTGCTCCTGCTGGGCAACGTCGAGACGGTGGCCCTGGTGGTGCTGGCCGCGGTCCTGTCCTTCGTCGTCACCGAGCTTCTGCCGCAGGGCCCGCGCATCCCCCCGTTCGAAGAGCGTCCGAGCGGGCGAACGCGCCGTCCCTCGCCCCGGCGGCCGTGAGGCCTTCGGGGGCGAGGGACGGTGCGGCCGTTCCGGCAGGCTCAGGAGCCGCACGGGGCGAGGCCGGGCGCGCTCGCCCCGGCGGTCAGGAGCCGCACGGGGCGGAAGGCTGCTCGCTCCGGCAGGCTCAGGAGCCGAGAAGCTTGCTCTTCTGCGCGGCGAACTCCGCCTCGGTCAGCACTCCCTGTTCCTTCAGCTCGCCGAGTTCCTTGAGCTGAGCGATCTTGCTGCTCATGTCGTCGGCCGGCGCGGGGGCCGCGGCCGGCGGCGGGGGTGGCGGCGGCGCGTACTGCTGCTCCGCCGGCGCCGGCTCCTGCCGGGCCCAGCGGCCCGCCTGGCGTCGCGAGACCCTGTTGGAGACGGCGGTCGCCGTCCCGGCCACTACCGCGGTGCGCGCCACGCCCCGAAGAAGTCCTGGCATGTCGTTCCTCCTTGGCTGTCGTCCGTCGGCGTCAGGCAGCGGCGCTGCCGCCCGCTTCCTCCATGGCGTCCAGCGAGGCCAGCAGGGCCTGCACGGGGATACGCCCGCCGGCCACGAGCTGCGCACCGCCGCGCCGAAGTTCCCGCGCGAGGGGCGCGGCCCAGAGGTTCTCGTAGACGATGATGCCGGCCGAATTGCCCGCCTCCAGGGCCGCCCCCGCCTCGTCGAGGTCGTCCTGGCCGAGGAGTCCTGACGAGGAACCCTCGAACACGGTCAGGTCCAGCTCGCCGTCGGCGTCGACGTCCCGTAGTTCCACGCCGACGACGCTGCCGTCGGCGTCCTTCCGGACGAACGAGAGGTCGAGAATGCGGATGATGCCTCTGTCGACCAGATCGAGGAGAAGGGGCAGTCCCTTGCCCGTCATACGGTTGCCGGGGAACTCGATGACCAGATAGTCCACCGGCCCCATGTCCTCGAATTCATCGCTCATGACCACTCCACACGCAGTTGGGAAGGACCTGACCGAACCCACCCCCGTCCGTGCCGGTGCTCCACCGGGGCGACGGACAGTCCCGTCTCCATTCCAGCATTCGCCGCAGCGCCCCGCACGTTCACGGGAGCCCCGGACCGGGGCTCGGTGGAGCGGCTCGCACGCCGTCCCGTGCTCCGGCCGCAGTGTTGACGCGGGCGACGAGCAGGGCGATGTCGTCGTCCGCGGCGGCCGGGACGAGATGGGTGAGCAGACGGTCGCAGAGGGCGGACAGGGAAGGGACGGGCTCGACGAGCAGGTCGGTCAGTTCGGCAAGGCGGGCGTCGATGTCACTGTTCCTGGCCTCGACGAGGCCATCGGTGTAGAGCACGAGGAGGCTGCCGAGGGGCAGGGTGACATCGGTGGTCGTGAAGGCGACGCCGCCGACGCCCAGGGGCAGGCCCGGCGGTACGTCGAGCAGGCGCACGGTGCCGTCGGGGAGTACGGCCGCGGGGGGCGGGTGACCCGCTCGGGTGATCCGGCAGTGGCCGGTGGCGGGGTCGACCACGATGCACAGGAAGGTCGCGATCGTCGGCTCGGCGAGATCGTGCAGGGCGGCCTCCAGCTGGTACAGCATGTCCTCGGGCGCGAGGTCGAGGCGGGCGAGGGCCCTGACGCTGGCGGAGAGCCGGCCCATCACGGCCGCGGCCCCGGTGCCGTGGCCCATCACGTCCCCGATGACGAGCACGGCTCTGCCGTCGTCCAGTGTGATGACGTCGTACCAGTCGCCGCCGACCTCGTTGACGTCGCTGGCGGGCAGGTAGCGGTGGGCGACCTCGATCCCCGGCGGCGGGGTGATGTGCTGCGGCAGCATGCTGCGCTGCAGCACGGCGGCGGTGTCGTGTTCACGACGGTAGAGACGCGCGTTGTCGACGCAGACAGCGGCGCGGGCCGCCAACTCACCCGCGAGGGCGACCTCTTCCCTGGTGAAGGGGCCTACGGGCCGGGTCCGGTAGAAGGTGGCCAGCCCCAGCACCACACCACGGGCGAGCAGGGGGGCCATCATGAACGAGTGCACCCCCAGCCGGAGCAGCTCGGCAGGCCTGGCCGAGTGGCCGGCCGCCGGGGCGATGGCCTGCTCGTCGAACTCGGGGACGACGAACGGGCGGCGTTCGCCGAGCGCCCGGGTGTACGGCGCGTTGGCGGGAAAGACGAGGGTATGCCCCAGGGGGGCGAGGGCGGTCGCGACGGGTGAGCCGGTCAGCGGCGCCTTGGCCAGCCGGCGCAGTGTGGCACCGCCCACCAGACCGGCGCCGAGGTCGCCGCCGTCGGCCAGGGTCTCCACGACGTCGACGGTGACGGCGTCCGCGAGGTCGGGCACGGCGACGTCGGCGAGTTCCTGTGCGGTGCGTTCCAGGTCGAGGCTGGTGCCGATCTTGAGGGTGGCCTCGTTGACGAGGGCGAGGTGACGCCGGCCCGCCTCGGCTTCGAGCTGTGCCTGCTGTTGTGCGGTGATGTCGATCAGGGTGGCGGCCAGCCCGATCGAGCGTCCGTCGGCGTCCTCCAGGCGGACGTACGATCCCGACCACACGTGGTCGTGATCCGGGTCGGCCGGGGTGCGGCCCGTACGGCGGGAATCCAGGACGGGCTTCCCCTCGTCCAGGGCCCGGCGCATCGCGCGCTCCATCTCCGCGGCGTTGACATCGGGCAGGACCTCGACGAGGCGGCGCCCGATGTGAGCGGCCTGCGGTAGTCCGTTCATCGCCTCCAGTGCCGGGTTGACGCGGAGGAACCGCAACTGGGTGTCCAGGACGGCGATGCCCACGGGGGACCGGGAGAACAGCCCGTCCCACACCGCCGACGAGCCCCGGATCCGTCGTGCGGTCTCCGCCTCCGCGGCGAACACCAGCACCGTCGTCCCTCCCCGGTGCCGGGCCGGGACCGGGGCGGCCCAGATCTCCAGGTCCAGCGGGCGCCCCTCTTTGTGCCAGGCGGTCACCATGCCCATGACCCCACGCCGGGTGGCCGCGCCCTCCCACAGCGACCGGCCGAGGCTGCGGTCCGCGCCCGGATGGAGGAGGTCGGCGATGTGCCGGCCGAGCACTTCGTGCGGGGTGTAGCCGAGCAGGTCCTCCGCCGCGTGGTCCCAGCGGACGATCGCCCCCTCCGCGCTGGTGCCCACCACGGCCACCGGCAGGTCCCCCAGCCATCCGCCCGCGTCCCGGGCCGCGCTGGTGGTCACTTCGTCGAAGGGCACCTGCTGCATCGCCACCGCGGTTCTCGTACGTACGCACCCCTGGGCGGCTGCCGCCCTCCTCAGTATGGCCGCGCTTCCGCGGTTCGTCGCGCGGACCGGGGTGCGGGTCGTGCGATCACGGCCGTTCCGTGCGGATGCCCCCGGCTCCCGCCCGGAAGGCTCCCCTGCCCGGGAGGCGGCGGGGCGTGGGCCGTTCGGCCCTCCCCGCATGCTCCAGGCGGGCGGAGACTCGGAAGGGACAGCCCGAAGGGGTGCGCGCGGCAAGTCCTCGCCCGTACCCCCGTCCCGCGCGGAGGACACGATGCCCGCCCCCCGGTACACCGTCAGTGACGTCATGACGCACACCGCCGTCGCGATCGGTCGTGACGCGCCGTACAAGGAGATCGTCGCCCTCATGGACCAGTGGAAGGTGAGTGCCCTCCCCGTCCTGGAAGGGGAGGGACGGGTCGTCGGGGTCGTCTCGGAGGCCGACCTGCTGGCGAAGGAGGAGTTCCGGGGCGTCGAGCCGCACCCGGACGAGTTCGCGGAGGCCGCGAAGGCCGGTGCCGTGCGGGCCGGGGAGCTCATGTCGAGTCCGGCCGTGACGGTGCACGCGGACGCGACGCTCGCCGAGGCGGCACGGATCATGGCCCGGCGGAAGGTGAAGCGGCTGCCGGTGGTGAACGAGATCGGCCTGCTGGAGGGAGTCGTGAGTCGGAGCGATCTGCTGAAGGTGTTCCTCCGCGAGGACGACGAGATCGAGGCGGAGGTCCGCCGGGCCGTGCTCGGCGGGACCGCGGGCTTCACGGGCGTGGACGTCACCGTGACGGACGGCGTGGCAGCTCTGCGCGGAACGGTCCCCGACCGGGCTCTGGTGCCCCTGCTCGCGCGTGCCGTCCGCGCGGTGGAGGGCGTCGTCGACGTCCGGATGGACCTCGATCCGCAGGAAGGCACCTCATGACGGACAATCCTGATGGGGGCGGGTAACCACCCATCGAGCACAGAGGTCGCCATGTCCGAAGCGCCGACATCCGACGCACCCACCAGGGTGTTCCTCGTGGACGATCACGAAGTCGTCCGACGTGGTCTTCGTGACCTGCTCGACGACGAGCCCGACCTGGAGGTGGTCGGGGAGGCGTCGACGGCGGCCCACGCGCTGGCCAGGGGGCCCGCGCTGCGGCCCGACGTGGCCGTCCTCGACGTCCGTCTGCCCGACGGTGACGGGATCTCCGTGTGCCGGGAGCTGCGCTCGCGGATGCCCGGCCTGGCCTGCCTGATGCTGACCTCGTTCGACGACGAGGACGCCCTCCTCGACGCGATCATGGCCGGGGCCGCGGGGTACGTCCTCAAGCAGATCAAGGGGTCGGACCTGGTGTCTGCGGTACGGACGGTGGCCACCGGCCAGTCGATGCTGGACCCCGCCACCACCGCCCGTCTCATGCGCTCGCTGCGGGATCCCGTGGTGGCCAAGGCCCCGGAGGACGAGCGGCTCGCCGTGCTGTCCGAGCGGGAGCTCTCCGTACTGGAACTGATCGGGCAGGGTCTCACCAACCGGCAGATCGCCAAGCGGCTGTACCTCTCGGAGAAGACCGTCAAGAACCACATCTCACGGCTGCTCGGCAAACTCGGCGTGGAGCGCCGGGTGCAGGCGGCCGTGATCGCGGCGCAGGTCCACGAGCACGACGCCGACGGGAAGTAGGCCGGCCGCTCCGCCCTGCGAGCGGCAGGCCGGTCTCTCAGGCCCGTTCGGGCGGCAGGGGGATGCGCCATTCGAGGAGAGTGCCGCCCGTCGATTCCGTCCGCCGGCCGACGGACAGGTCGCCGCCGAGGCGTTCGGCCCGTTCGCTGAGGTTGCGCAGTCCGCTGAGGGGCCCGCCGCGGCGGAAGCCCACCCCGTCGTCGCTCACCGACACCGCGAGCGTGCCGTCCTCGGCCACGACCGCCACCTCCGCGTGGCGCGCGTCCGCATGGCGGGCCACGTTGGAGAGGGCCTCGCCGATGACTGCGACGACCTCCTCGGCGATCTCCGGCGGCACGTCGGTGTCGAGCAGGCCCTCCATGCGCAGGGCGGGGGCGAAGCCGAGCACCGTGGCGGCCTGGTCCACCGCCTTGACGATGCGGCTTCTGAGCTTCGGCTCGCTTCCGGTGGGCTCGTGTTCCCGGAGGCCGAAGATGGTCGACCGGATGATCTTGATGGTGGCGTCCAGGTCGTCGATCGCCCGGGTCAGCCGGTCCGCCGCCTCCGGGTGCTCGACGAACCGGCGGGCGCTCTGCAGCGTCATGCCGGTGGCGAACAGGCGTTGGATGGCCAGGTCGTGCAGGTCGCGGGCGATCCGGTCGCGGTCCTCCAGGAGGCTCACCTGTTCGGCGTCACGGCGCCGGTCGGCCAGTTCGAGGGCGAGTGCCGCCTGTCCTGCGAATCCGGGGAGAGCGGTGATCTCCTTGCCCGCGAAGGGGGAGCGCCCCCTGCGCCGCGCCAGGATCAGCACGCCGCTCAGCCGCTCCTTCGTGCCCACGGTGACGGCCACCGCCGGTCCGAAGCCCTTCCAGCGTTCGGGCTGCACCGTGATGCGGGAGTCCTTCTCGACGTCGGCCACGGCGAGCAGGCCGTTGTGCGTGAGGGCCGCGGCGGCGAGGGTTCCCTCGCTGCTGGGGAGCACGACGCCCCGGTGGGCTTCCGCTCCTTCACCGCAGGCCAGCGATCCGCGCAGCTCCCCGCCCGATCCGACCAGGTAGAACACCCCGATGTCGGCACCGGTGATGTCGACGGCCTGCTCCAGCATGCCGCCGAGGACCTCCGGCTCCTCCGCACCGGACAGGAGGGCGCTGGTGATGCCGGAGCTCGCGGCCAGCCAGCGCTGGCGCAACCGGCCCTCCTCGTAGAGGCGGGCGTTCTCGATGGCGATGCCCGCCGCGACGGCCAGGGTCGTCACCACCGCCTCGTCCTCGGAGTCGAAGTCGGCACCGCCCCGTTTCTCGGTGAGATAGAGGTTGCCGAACACCTCGTCGCGCACCCGGATCGGGACGCCGAGGAACGTGTTCATCGGCGGGTGATGGGTCGGGAAGCCGTACGAGGCCGGGTGCTCGGACAACTCGGTCAGCCGGAGCGGCCGCGGGTCGCGGATCAGCTCGCCGAGGATGCCGTGCCCCGAGGGCAGCGGCCCGATCCGCGCCCGCAGTGAGTCGTCGATGCCGATGGGCACGAACTCGGAGAGCTTGCGGTCGTCACCGATGACCCCGAGTGCTCCGTACTCGGCGTCCACGAGGGTCACGGCCGCCTCCACGATGCCGCGCAGCACCTGTGGCAGGTCGAGTTCCCGTCCGACGGTCATGACGGCTTCGAGCAGCCCGTGGAGCCGGTCTCTGGTGCCCCGGACCTCGTCGATGCGCACCTGCAGCTCGTCGAGGAGTTCGTCCAGTCTCAGTCGCGGCAACCGCGCATCCGCGGACTCGGTGTCCTCCCGGACCATCGGAACCTCCGGTCGCGTCCGGCGCGCGAACGGCACTCGCCGCGCCCGCTCTCACGGTAGTCGCGATGCCCGGGAGGTTCATCCCGCGGCGGTCCGCCGGAACGCCGTCCGGAGCAGACATGCCGCGAGGAATCCGACCGGTGCGCAGGCGAGGGCGAGGCCGATGCCCGACCAGCCGAGGGGTTCGGTCTCCAGGACCGATCGGAGGAAGGGGACGTGCAGTGCGGCGGCCCCCAGCAGGGCGGAGGCGAGAACGGCCCCGGGAAGGAACGGGTTCTCCCTGTTCACCAGGCGGGCGCGCAGTCCCAGGACGACACCGAGCTGCGCGGCGAGCAGGGCGAGGAAGAGCACGCTCTGCCAGGGGAGCCCAGTGCTTCGGCGGCGAGTCCCGCACCGAGCGTGACGCTCGTGACGACGGCGGCGAGGAGGAGCAGCCGCTGCCAGGCGCCGCCGAGGACGAGGACGTCTCCGGGGACCACCTCCGCCGCCGGAAGGTCACGCACCGCGCCGTCGCGGCGTACGCGCGCGTGCGGGGCGGACATGGCCGACAGCGCGGCGACGGCGTCGTCCGCCCGGATCTCCTGGGCGACTCCGACGGTGGTGTTCACGACGACGACCAGCGCGATCACGATCGCGTCGGGATGGTCGCCGATGGCGAGGGTGAGCGCGACGGCGCCGAGCAGCACCATGATCAGCGGGTCGCCCAGCTGTGCCAGAACGCGGCTGTGGAGCCGTACGGACTTCCGCGTGGCCGTCTCGTTGGGCCCGGTCTCGGCGAGTCGGCGAGCGGCCTCCTTCTCGGTGAGGCCCGCCGCCTCTCCGGCCGGCGCGGTGACCGAGGCGGTCATGGCGGGTTCACTCGTCCCGTCGCGGGTCGGTGCCGGTCATGACGAGCTCCCGTGTCCGGGGCCGTGCCGGGGGACGAGCTCCACGGGGCAGTGGGCGTGTTGCAGCACGCTGAGCGTGGCCCGCCCGATGGTGGGTCCGAGGTGGCCCGGGGACCGGCAGCCGCCGACGACGAGGAGGTCGGCGTGGTGGGACGCGTCGACGAGCGCACCGGCCGCGCTGCGGCTCTTCTCGCCGTCGGCGTGCACCGTCAGGTCCGGGAAGTCCTCCCGGATGCGGTCGGCGACGCCGGACAGCGGAAGTACGTGGTCCCGGGCGCCCTGTTCCGCGCCGCCGCGCAACCGGGTCCGGACCCCCGGGGGCACGCTCCAGACGTGCAGGAGTCGTAGGTGGGCCTTGCGCAACGCGGCCTCGTGGGCTGCTGCGACGGCGCAGCCGAGGTCGTCGCCGTCCCGGACCGCCGCGAGGACGACGCCGGAGACCGTGGGCAGGGCGGGTCCGCGCACCACGACCACCGGTCTGGTGGCCGCCGCCACGACCTCAAGACCCACCGAGCCCAGCAGGAGCGAGGAGAACCCGCCGAGGCCCCGGTGGCCGACGACGATCGTTCCGCTGAGGGCGGCGGCACGCCGCAGGGCCTCGGGCGGCGCGCCGTCGCCGAGTTCCGTGACGGGCGTCAGCTCGGGATGTCCGGCGACGACGGCCTCGACGGTCCGGTCGAGCAGCTCCCGGCCCGCGCGGTGCCTCCGGTCGGCCTCCGCCCTGGAGAGGAACCGGGACGCCGCGTCGGTGTCCGTCGCGTGCACGAGGAGCAGTCCGCCGCCTCGCAGCGCGGCCTCGTCCGCCGCCCACACGACCGCCGAGCGGGCGGACGGTGATCCGTCCACTCCGACGACGACCCTGCCGGGGCCTGGACGGCCCGGGGTCGCTTCCATGGCCCCTCCTCATCCGCTCCGACGGCACTGGTCCCACCCTGGCATCGGAGCCCGGCCGGCCGGAGGGCCGCTGGGGCCAAGGCCGGGGGCCAAAGGTCCCACCGGGCGGCGACAGGCCCGGACGGCTCGGCTCCCGCGTCCGTTCGGCCCTCGGCTGTGGACCGTTCGGCCCACGCGGGCCCGGGAGCGGACCGGCGACGGTGGTGGCAAGGGGGCCGTGCGGCAGCCCGGCCGAAGAGGAGGCGCGGCGATGAAGCACATGAAAGTCGGCGGCCTGATGACCGACCAAGTGGTCGCGGCCGTCCCCACGGCCTCGTTCAAGGACGTCGCGAAGCTGCTCGCCGAGCACAACATCAGCGGGGTCCCCGTCGTGGACGAGGACGACCTCGTGCTGGGCGTCGTCTCCGAGAGCGACCTCCTGGCCCACCGGGAACGGACCGCGCGAGAACTGATGACCGCGCCGGCCGTCACGGTGCAGGCCGAGCAGTCGGTGGCGGACGCGGCCGGGCTGATGGTGCGTCGCGGGGTGGAGCGCCTTCCGGTCGTCGATGAGGAGGAACGGCTCGTGGGCATCGTGACCCGTCGCGATCTGCTCTGCGTCTACCTCCGGCCGGACACGGAGATAAGGCACCGCATTCGTGAGGACGTCCTCACCGACGTGATGGGTCTGGCCGGCGACGCGGTGGACGTGCGCGTCCTGGACGGCGTCGTGACCCTGGAAGGCCGTCTCCGTCAGCAGAGCCAGGCCCGGATGCTGGTCGGCCTCACCGAGCGCGTGGACGGCGTCGTCGCCGTGGTGGACCGGCTGACCGCCCAGGAGGACGGCACCCGGCTCGCACCCGCGGCGCGTACCGCCCTCGGAGCCTTCGAATGATTCACCGCACACAGACGGGACGAACCGTGTCCGCCACCACTCTGACCCGACAGCTCGTGGCCTCGCTGGTCGAGGACGCCGTCACCGCGCCGTCGATGCACAACGCCCAGCCGTGGAAGTTCGTCCACCGGGAGGGCACCGACGCCGTCGAGCTCCACGGCGACCCTTCACGCGAGATGCCGCGGGAGGACCCCGCCCACCGCTCCCTCCACCTCGGTTGTGGCGCCGCCCTGTTCGGCCTGCGTGTCGCCGCCGCACACCACGGCCTGGAAGCCGTACCCCGGCTGCTGCCCGACCGGGAGGATCCCTGGCACTTCGCCGACGTCCACATCCGGCAGGCCGCCGACGCGGACGAGGACCTGGCCGTGCTCCGGCCCGCCCTGCGCGAACGGCACACCAGCCGGTTCCCCTTCACCGACGAACGGATCCCCGCCGAGATCCTGGACGGTCTCCGTGCCGCCGCACTCCTGGAGGGCTGCCGGCTGGGCGTGCCGGGAGCCTGGCACACCGACGCCGTCATGGACGCCGTACACACCTCCGAACTGTTCGAAGCCGCGGACGCCTCGGTCCGTGCGGAGATCGCCCGGTGGATCCGCACGGGGGCACCCGGCGAGGGTCCCGCGACCGAGGGCATCCCCGCGTACGCCTTCGGCCCCCGCCAGTACGACGTGACCTCCCCGATCCGGGACTTCGACTCCCCCCGCCGCGTCGCCGACCGGCCGTCGGCCCGCTTCGAGAAGGTCCCGCAGATCGTCCTGCTCGGCACGGTCGAGGACACCCCGCAGGACTGGCTGAGGGCCGGCCAGGCCATGCAGCGGGTGCTGCTCCGCGCCACCCTCGACGGTCTTTCGACCTCGCTCATGTCCCAGCCCCTCGAATGGCCCGAACTCCGCTCCGTCGCGCGGGATCCGAGCTCCGCGACCGGGTACGTCCACATGGTGATCCGCCTCGGATACGGACCCGCCGGCAGGGCCACGCCTCGCCGGCCCGTGCCCGAGGTGCTCACCTTCGTCTGAGCCCCGGCGCACGGCCCGCGCTCACAGCCGGAACCAGCGCTCCTCCCCCGGTGCGACGGCGAGCCGCCGCTCACCGGGAAGCACCACGGTGAGCGGGCCCTGCGGCGAGGCCGGGACCCGTACGCCCAACCGCCCGGGAAGCACCCGGACACGCACTCCTCGATGACCGCCGGCGCAGAGGGTGAAGGTGAACCGCGGGAGCTCCCGCAGCGCCACCGGGGCGACCTTCAGCCCCTCCGGACCCGCTTCGAGACCGGTGACGCCGCGCTCCACGAGGTCGATCGTGCCCGCCATCGCCCCGAGGTGGATGCCCTCGCCGGTGGTCCCGCCCTGGACGTCGGCGACGTCGGCGAGGAGCTCCTCCTCGCAGTACCGCCAGGCGTCGGGACCCTTCTGCCGGGCCAGTACCCAGCCGTGGACGAGGCTGCTGAGCGTCGAACCGTGGCAGGTGCGCCGCAGGTAGTACGAGACGGTGGCGCGCCAGGTCTCGTCGTCCAGGCGGTAGCCGAGCCGTGCGAAGAGCCCGTACAGCTCCTCGGACCCGAACAGGTAGCCGAGCATGAGGGTGTCGGCCTGCTTCGACGCCTGGTAGCGGTTGACGGTGTCGCCCTCGGCCTCCAGGATCCGGTCGAGCCTGCGGATGTCGCCGTACCGGGCCCGACAGGCCTCCCAGCCGAGCTCCGTCAGGTCTCCGTAGCCCTGGAACTGGCTCACCACGCCCTGGTGGAACGGCACGAACAGACGGCGGGGCACGTCCTCCCATCGGTCGAGTTCCGCGTCGTCGAGGAGCAGTCTCTCCCTCAGTTCCGTCCTTCGGACACCGGGCAGTTCGCCGAGCAGGTCGAGGCCACGGGCGATCACCCACGCGGCGGTCGCGTTGGTGTAGGCGTTGTCGTCTATGCCGGGGCTCGTCGCGTCGGGATAGGCGTCGTGGTACTCGTCGGGGCCGACGACCCCGGGGATCCGGTAGCGCCGGAGAGACGGGTCGAAAGCCACGGCGCCCGCCCAGTACCGTGCGATCCCTAGGAGCATCTCGGCACCCGCGGAGTGGAGGAATCCGCGGTCACCGGTGGTTTTCGCGTACCGCCACACGTTGTACGCGACGGCCGAACCCACGTGCCGCTGGAGGCGCGAGTGATCGGGCAGCCAGCGGCCGGAGCGCGGGTTGAGGTGCAGCTCCTGTGTCTCCTCCCGGCCCGAACTCGCGCTCTGCCACGGATACATGGCCCCTGCTCCCCCGGCTCGACGCGCCGCCTCGCACGCGGCCGGCAGACGTCGGTGACGGTAGCCGAGCACGGATCGGGCCACCTCGGGGAAGGGAGGGAGAGGTAGGGCAGGACGAACAGCTCGTCCCAGAAGACGTGGCCGCGGCAGGCCTCGCCGTGCAGGCCGCGCGCGGGGACGCCCACGTCGAGTTCCGCCGTGTGCGGGGAGAGGGTCTGCAGCAGGTGGAAGAGGTGCAGCCGCAGCACGCGGCCCGCCTCGCCGGGGACGTGCAACTCGCCCTGCTGCCACAGCCGTCGCCACGCCGCCCTGTGGGTGGAGACCAGTCGGGGGAAGGGCGGGGCGTCGGCCGCCTCACCGCAGGCCGCCTGCCGGGGGTCGCCCGCGGGCCGGTCCGTCGAGGTGCGCAGGGCGAGCGTCTTCACGACGGTCACCGAGCGGCGCGGACCGACCGGGAGGCGGTACGTCTGGACGGTGCCGGTCCTCGTCGCGGCCTCCTGTGCGGGACCCGCGGGGCGGGTGACCGTGCGGACGGCCAGGGCGAGGCCGAGGCCGGGGTCTGCTGTGCGGCAGGTGAGCCAGGCCACCCCGTCACGCCCGAACCCGGCCCGGTGGTCGGTGAGGTGCCGTCCCTCGAGGTGCCGGTAGCGCTCCACCCCAGCGTTCACGACCGCGCCGTCGAGGACCGACGCCACCTCGACGGCACCGCTCCAGCCGTACGCGCGGAACATGGTGCACTGCGCCGCGAGCCCCGCGTCTCCCATGTGCACGATCCGGAGGTGGCTGACCCGCAGCCCCCGACCGTGGTCGTCGAGGCAGAGCAGATGCCGGGTCAGCACTCCCCCGCGCAGGTCGAGCTGGACGTCGCAGTGGCGCAGGTCCTCGGAGTCGGGTGTCAGCCAGTCTCCGGGCGAACCGTCGTCGGGGCGGCATCGGTAGCGCAGCAGCGTCCAGTTGGGGAGGTTGACGAGGTCCTCGTTCTCGACCCGCCGGCCGTCGACGACCGAGGCGCGCCGGTCGTAGCCGCCGGCCAGGTAGGTGCCCGGGTAGTGGGTGGCGTCGGCGGAGCCCCGGGTGGCGAAGCGGCCGTTGCCGAGGGTGCAGAGGGCTTCTACCAGTCGTTCGCGGTCCCGTTCGTAGCGGTCGTAGCGCCAGTTCCAGCAGTTCGTCATACGGGCTCGCCCCGCACGCTCCGGACCAGCGCCGTCAGATCGGTGACCGTGAGGTCGGCGCCCTGGTCACGCAGCGGAGCGGCCATGCTCCCGTCCGGAGTGCGGTCGAGACCGACGACGAGGCCGAATCCCCCGCGCCGCGCCGCCCTGATGCCGGCGAGCGCGTCCTCGACCACCGCGGTGTCCGACGGATCGTTCCCGAGCAGGGCGGCCGCGTGCAGGAAGAGCGCGGGGTCCGGCTTTCCGACGAGGCCGAGCCGGGCGACGTCCTCGCCGTCCACGATCACGGCGAGCGACCCCGCGAGCCCGGAGGCCCTCAGCAGGGCCCGGGCATGCCGTGAGGCCGACACGGCGGCGCAGGTGATCCGGGCCTCGCGGAGGGCGTCGAGCGCCCGGTCGGCGTCCGTGAAGACCGGCACTCCGCGGGCGCCGACCAGGGCGCGG
Organism: Streptomyces sp. NPDC002463; assembly: GCF_042889835.1. Taxonomy (NCBI): domain Bacteria; kingdom Bacillati; phylum Actinomycetota; class Actinomycetes; order Kitasatosporales; family Streptomycetaceae; genus Streptomyces; species Streptomyces sp. NPDC002463. Next base: position 514 of record NZ_JBIARL010000038.1, on the reverse strand, counting down.
AACACCTGTTCCTTGCGGGCGGCGACGGCCCAGACCGTGTCGCAGCCGGGCGGATCCCGCGGGGTCCCCGTCGGGAGCTCGAGACCACGGGCCGCCAGGAAGGCGGCGGCCCCGTCGTGGCGGGACCTGCCGTCGACGAGGTGGCGGTACTCGGCCTCCGCGTCGAAGGGCCGCTGCTTGGCGCCGTCGCGCGTCCACGCGGACAGGCAGGCGTCGAACGCGGTCTTCCACGCCGCCGCGTGGACCCGGGCGGAGTCGAGCAGCACACCGTCGGTGTCGAAGACGACCGCCCGCGGCGATCGGAAGCTGGAGCCCTGGCCGCTCACGCTCTCACCCCACTACGCGGTCGCCACTTGCCGCATGAGCCGGTCGGCCCCCGGGACGGGCCTCTCGGGCCCCTGCGGCTCAGGCGCCTCTGGTGCGACGGTGGAGTCCGGCCCACACTCCGAAGGAGGGCGGTCATGTCCGAGGCAGCCCCGAACCCCTTGTCTGCCGGTCCCGCCGCCCCGCGGCC
>NZ_JBIARL010000037.1:0-47937 GCF_042889835.1 Streptomyces sp. NPDC002463 | reverse complement strand
GACGCCGGCTACCAGGGTCTCGGCGCCCAGACCGGCGGACGCGTGGTGACGCCACCGCACCGCAAGTTCAAGAAGAACGCCCCGGACTGGTACGAAGAAATGCACGAGCGACAGCGCAAGGCACATTCCTCCCGGCGGATCCACATCGAGCACGGCATCGCCCACCTCAAGAACTGGCGGGCACCGGCCCGCCGCCTCGGCCGCCGCGAGCACATGAGTGACATGGTCCAGGCCGTCGCCGGCCTGCTCTCCCACCAGCAGACCGCGGACCTGGAGCCTCGACGACAGAGGTGAGCACCAGTCCCTCCGAAACCCTCGACGTCTCACCGCTTACCGTGCACGAGCTCGTTAGACTCGCGCAATTGTTCTAGCATCGCAGTCGGGCATCTGGGAGGGGTTCGATGTTCGACCTGGTCGTTGGAGCGTTTCTGGTCCTCTACGGCACCGCGCTGGCGTTGAACTTCCGCAACATGGCAGTGAAGGCGGCCCAGTCCCGCTTGAGTCCAACCGGCAAGGACCGAGGCCGCCCCGTGTTCTTCCGGGTCGCCGGAGGGATCGGCGCCATCATCGGGGTGTCGATGATCGCGCGATTCATCTTGACCTAGCGACGCCAGGGTCCGGCTGCCTCATCCGAGGACTTACAAGCGCTTGCCCTGAGGTCAGCAGGTGGGGAATTACGTGAACTTCCCCTGGGGAATTACGCGAGCGTTCACACCGTCGAACTGGGTGATCAGCGTGGTGTCGGAATAGGCAGCGGCCAGCCAACGGCCGCAGTCGGTCTCGGTAGTGACCGGCTCCCACATCGTCAGCCCCTGCTCGTCGCGCCCGTCGACGGGCAGATGGAAGCCGGGCACGAGACGGTGCCGGGGCACCGTCTCCATCGCCTCCCACCAGCCGGTGTCGGTGAGGTCGTGCAGACCGGTGGACACGCGGGTGGCCGCTGCCAGGCGATGAGAGGCCGATCCCTGGGACGCACCCGCGGTTCACCGGGGGTGCCGCGCCGCGAACGCTCTTGGGGGGATCAGGAGCGCGTATGCCATCGGTGTGAGTTCACCAAGGCGGGGACGCGAGATCTGTGATCCGGGGCATATCTCCTGTAACGGGGCTGTCATCGTTCGTACGCACCGGCGAAGCCTCGGGCGTTCAGGCGCCGGTGTGGAGGTAAGCGGCCCACAGGAAGGGGACTTTCGCACGGTCCAGCGTGCCCGGCAGGTCGTGGCCGTCGCGCAGGTCGCGTACCGCCTGGTGGAGTGCCCAGGCCGAACGGCCGGTGTCCAGTGCTCCGGTGGGGGTGCGGAGGTGGGTGTAGAAGGCGTCGGCGACGGCGGCGGCGGTCTGGTCCTTGATCTCCCACAGGGTGCCCACCACATGAGGGAATCCGGCGAGTTGGAAGGCGGAGGTCAGGTGGATGGACTCTTCGAGCAATTCGGCGTTGCTGACGGCCGCGGTGCGACAGGCCGACAGGTAGGCCAGCTGGGCGTGGTCGAGGCGGACGGGGGCGAGACCGGCGACGGTGAACGGGTCGGACGCGTGGTCGTGGAGCAGGAGCAGGCTCCGGGAGGGGTCGGCAGGGTGGCTGGCGCCGTGGCAGGCGAAGTGCGCGATCGGACAGTCGGGCAGGTGGCGCAGAACGGCGGCCTTGGTGGGCAGGTCCGTGGCGGGTAGGTCCGGTTCCGCGGGGTCGGGCTCACGAAGCAGGACGGCACCCGGCAGATGCCGGCGCAGCAGCTCCGCCTCGACCGCCACGTAAGGAAGGCGGCCGAGGCCGGGCACGCCGGGAGTGGTGGGCATGGCGACGATCAGGCCCCGGGCGAGCGCGTCGGGGGATAGGACCCGACCGCCACTGGTGCGGCGGGCGTGGCGCAGGGCGCGGACGGTCGGCGTGTAGGACGAGACCACCCGGTCCATGACGGTACGTCGGCACGCGTCGTCGGCGGGATCGGTGTGGTGGCCCGCGGCGTGCAGCGGCAGCAGCCCCAGTGCTCCACCCGGCACCCACCACACCCGCGGCCAGTCGGCCTCCGCCGACGGCTGCCGGTGATGGTCCAGCAGTTCGAGTACGGGGCCTGCCGCGTTGTCCCACAGCCATTCCAGGACTGCTGTCATGTCGTCCTGCGCCGCGCGCCGGAGACCGGTGCTCGTGCCCATGGAGGCAGCGGCCAGTGCTTGGTGGAAGGCGCTGATCTGCTCGTTCAGGGTTGGGACGGTGATGCCGGGGAGTTCCAGGTGGGTGATGCTGTCGCGAGTGAGTACCAGGGCGTCGCTGCGGAAGTGGCTGATGTTGAACACCACGACCGGGCCCTGGGCAGCCTCGGCGAGGAGTTCCTCGACGCTGGGCGGTAGGGCGAACGAGCCGAACCCGTCGAGCGCGCGGATCTCGCTCAGGGTCCGGGCGAGATCGCGGACCAGGTCGTGTCGGTCGGGGGCAGCACCGTGCTCCAGGTGTGCCGTGAGTGCGCCCGTGTCCGTGAGCGCGTCGAGGGGCGCGCCGCCGACGGGCTGGTCCAGTTGATCGCGCAGGCGTACGAACCGTGCGGCCAGGTTCGGGTGACGAGCCTTCAGGTCGGTGATGTCGTCACGGGTGTCCAGCGCTTGGCTGTAGAGCACCGCTCGCCCCGCCTCCAACAACCGCAGCGCTCTGGCGGCCCGTTCGTGCCGGCCCGTTCGTGGATCGGCCAGGGCAAGACCTGCTGCATTCACGGCGAGACCGGCGAACTCACCGAGCGCGTGCTGTTGATCGCCCCGCCCCAGCTGCCGTGCGGCCACCTCGGGCAGCAGCAGCACCGCGGCCTCCGCTGCGTCGGCCGCCCGCCCCGTGTCCGACGTGGCCAGCAGCGCGGCCACGGTACTTCCCGCTTTGACGCGGACCGTCGGGGTTGCCGTAGCCGATTCGTACACTTCGGTGTACGCGGCCACAGCTTCCTCGAGATCCGCTCCGTTCCCGGTGTGCTCGGACCTGGTCCACAGCGCGGTACCCAGGTTGGACAGGCCTATGGCGCGTTCTGGTTGGTCGTTGGGGGCGGCTGCTGTCGCGGCTCGGAGGCGGTCGATGGCTTCGTCCAGATCCGTCTCCTCCTCGGTCCGCTTGAACCGCGACATCAACGCGACCGCGAGGTTGGACTGGTATTTGGCGTGTTCCGGCTGTTCGGCGGCGGTGGCCGCTACTGCGGCTCGGAGGTGGTCGACGGCCTCGCTCAAGGCCGCCCGGTCTCCCGTGCGCTCGTACCCGGCCAGCAGCGCATGCCCCAGATTAGACAGGTGCTGCGCCCGGATGACGTGGCCGTCGGGAGTGGCTTCCATCGCCTTCCGTTGAACAGTGATGGCTTCGTCCAGGTCCACCTGGTTTCCGGCGCGGTCGAACCGCGACAGCAACGAGGTTCCGAGGTTGGACAGGTATTTGGCGTGTTCCGGGTGTTCGACGGGGGTGGCCGCCACTGCGGCTCGGAGGCGGTCGACGGCCTCGTCCAAGGCCGCGCGGTCCCCGGTGCGGCCGAATCGTGCCTGCAAGGCGATCGCGAGGTTGGACAGGTTCCGCGCCCGATCGGGGTGGTCGTCCGGGGTAGCCTTCACCGCCTTCCGGTCAACAGTGATGGCCTCGTCCAGGTCCGTTACGTCCCCGGTTCGTTCGAATCCGGCCCGCAGCGCCTGCCCCAGGTTGGACAGGAGCAAACGGCGCTGGGGGTGGTTGTCGGGAGTGGCCGCCACTGCGGTCTTGAGACCGCGGAGCGCCTCGTCCAGGTCTGCCTGGTTCCCGGTGCGCCCGAAACGCGCCTGCAGGATTACCGCGAGGTTGGACAGCCGTAGCGTCCGGTCGGGGTGGTCGTCGGGGGTGGCTTCCGCCGCCTCCCGCTCAACGGTGACGGCCTCGTCCAGGTCCCTCGCGTCCCCGGTCCGCTCGTATCTGGCCCGCAGTGCCTGCCCGAGGTTGGACAGGCTCCTGGCCCGGTTGGGATGGTCGTCGGGGGTGGTGTCCACGGCCTTCCGCAGGACAGTGATGGCCTCGTCCAGGTCCACCTGGTTTCCGGCGCGGTCGAACCGCGACTGCAGTGCGACTCCGAGGTTGGACAGGTAGCCGGCCTGGTCGGGGTGGTCGGCGGGTTTGGCGGCTACCGCCTCCCGTTCAACAGCGATGGCATCGTTGATGTCCACCTGGTTTCCGGTGCGGTCGAACCGCGACTGCAAAGCGGCTCCGAGGTTGGACAGGTACCCCGCCCTGTCGGGGTGGTCGTCGGGGACGGCGGCCACCGCGCTACGGAGGCCGTCGATGGCTTCGTCCAGGTCCGTCCGGTCCCCGGCGCGGTCGAACCGCGACTGCAAAGCGACTGCGAGGTTGGACAGGTACCCCGCCCTGTTGCGGTGGTCGTCGGGGACGGCGGCCACCGCGCTACGGAGGCCGTCGATGGCTTCGTCCAGGTCCGTCCGGTCCCCGGCGCGCCCGAACCGTGCCATCAACGCGATGGCGACCTTGGCCAGGTAACTCGGCCGGTCGGGGTGGTCGGCGGGAAGAGTGCTCAGCGCCTTCCGTGCGGCAACGACGGCTTCGTCGGAACCTGCCTGGTTCCCGGTGCGTTCGAACCGCGCCTGCAACGCGTCCGCGAGGTTGGACACGTACGTGGCGCGTTCCGCGTGGTTGTCGGGGGTGGCCGCCACCGCGCTCTGAAGACTGTGGACGGCTTCGTCCAGGTCCGCCCGGTCTCCGGTCCGTTCGAACCGTCCCATCAACGCGACCCCGAGGTTGGACAGGTACAGAGGGCGGTTCGGGTGGTCGGTGGGGACGGCATCCGCCGCCTCCCGCTCGACGGTGATGGCCTGGTCCAGGTCCGCCTGGCCCCCAAAGCGCCCGAACCTGGTCCTCAGCGCGGTCCCCAGGTTGGACATGTACGTCGCGCGATCGGGATGGTCGGCGGGGGCGGCCTCCACCGCGCTACGGAGGCCGTCGATGGCTTCGTCCAGGTCCGCCTGTTCCCCGGTCTGCTGGAACCGTGGCACCAGCGCGATCCCGAGGTTGGACAGATACCCCGCCCGATCGGGGTCGTCGGCAGGGATGGCCTTCACCGTGGCCCTGAGGTGGTCGACGGCTTCGTCCAGGTCTGCCTGGTCGCCGGATCGGGTGAACCGCACGCGAAGCGCGTCTCCCAGGAAGGACAGACACTTCATTCGCTGCGGGTCGTCGGCGGGAAAGGCCCTGAGCGCGTCTCGTGCCACAACGATGGCTTCGTCCAGGTCCGTACGGTCCCCGGTCCGCTCGAACCGCATGCGCAGCGCGCCCCCCACGTAGGTCTGGTATACCGGACGCTGGGGGAAGCCGGGTGGCGTGGCGCTCACCACGCGTTCCCACAGGTGCACCGCGGCGGAGAGCACGTCCGGGTTGGTCGACATCATGGCCCGCTGGAACAGTTCGACCGCGTGCGGTGCCGCGTGCCCCGCGACGAACGGCAGCACGCCTTCCGGCAGGCCCTTGGCGCCGTCGAGGAAGCACGGAACGAACGCCGCCACCGCGGCCATCAGATCTGTGTGGTTGACGCCGAGGGGGAGCGCGGAGCACCGGTTCCAGTGGAACCAGCCGAGCGCGTACCAGGCCGTGACGTCGCTGTCCCCGCTCTTGTCGGCGGTACGAAGGAGTGCGGCGAGTCGCTGGGCGTCGGCGAGGGCCTGTGGCTCCATCACTGCGGAAGGGTCGCTTGTCTCGGCCAGCCGTCCCAGCCGCGCCCACACCGCGGCCAACAACTCGTCGCGCACCCCATGTCCCCCTGTCCGTACCCCGCTCCGCGGCCACGCCCTACCAGGTATGTGGGGGTGAACCGATGTAACGCCCATTGCTTTGGTGCAACAATTCAATGGGATGTCAGATTAGTCGGCCGTGGGGCGGGACGGCGGCCGAACCAGTTGTACGGGGGTGGTCCATGGTCGACGAACGAGGGCACATGGCCGAGCGGTTGGCCGCGGTGTGCGGGCACCTGGACGAGATCCGCAGGGATCTGCGGTCGGTGCCCGGCGGTGACGACGGCCCGGTGGAACGGGTACTGGCAGCCGTACGGGACGGGGCCGACGTGGCAGGCCCGTTGGACGGGCTGCACGCGGTATTGCAGGCCGGCGGCGATCCATGGGGGTTGGACGGCTACGTCGACGACGGATCCGGTCTGCGGAGGATACGGCCGGACGGAATCACGAGGCCGAGCCCGGGTGCGCACGTGTATCTGTGTCCCGCCGACCGGTGCACGCGTTCCTGGTGGCCGCGGCGGGCCGCCGAACCGGTGCCGGAGTGTGGGATGAGCGGCGCCGCCCTGCGCAGGAAACGGCTCTGACCCGGTGGGCGGGCTGTTGACGGAGGTGGGCAAGAGACTCGCCGAGAAATGGGTGTCCCTGCTCGTCCTGCCCGGCGCCCTCTACCTCGCCGTCGCCACCGCCGCCGTCGCCCTCGGTCACACCCACCCGTTCGACCTGTCCCGCGTCGCCGACCGGATCACCGCCTGGGTCAACCATTCGGCCGCGACCAGGGGCGGCGGTCAGGTCGTACTGCTGGTGACGGTACTGGCAGGCGCAGCGGTGGCGGGACTTGCCGCGCAGGCCCTCGGCTCCCTGCTGGAACGGCTCTGGCTGGCCGCCGACTGGCCCGCCTGGCCACGCCCTGCCCGCCGACTCGCCGCCCGGCGCACGGCCCGCAGGCGTCGGGCGTGGATTGCCGCCGCCCTAACCTGGCACCGGCGTCGCGACGAAGACATCCGCTCCCTGGCCCGCAGGAACCCCGCCGATCCCGCCGCCCGGCAGGCCGCGGAACACGCTATGACGCGCATCGCGTTCGAAGAACCCATGCGTCCCACCTGGAGCGGCGACCGCCTCAACGCGGCGGCGGTGCGCATCGAACGCGACCAGGGCCTCGACCTGGCTACCGTATGGCCGCACCTGTGGCTCGCACTCCCTGAGGGGCCCCGCAGCGAGGTCACCGCCGCCCGCCAGGCCCTCACCCGCGCGACAACGCTGGCCGCCTGGGCCCTCCTCTACCTGCCCCTCACTGTCCGGTGGTGGCCGGCCGCCCTGGTCGCCTGCGTGCTCGCCCTCACCGCTCGGGCCCGTATGCGCGCGGCCGCCGACGCGTACGCCTTGTTGCTGGAAGCCGCCACCCGTCTGCACGCCCGCGATCTGGCAGGATATTTGGGCCTTGACACCACCACCCCCCTCACCCCCGAGGCCGCCGACACCCTCACTCGGTATCTGGCGCCCACACCGCCCCCGCCGCCGGACGGGAGTGGCGGTTGAGCGATCAGCTCACCTTCATCGCGTCGAACACCGCTGGTGCGGGGTCGAGATGAATGATGTTGCGGGCCAGGACAAGGTGCGCTGAACCGGGTGCTTGCATGCTCACCCGCCTGTTGTATCAAACGCAACAATGAACCTGTTTCATCCTGCCTCTGAGGGGCTATAAGGCCTGGTCAGCTGGGGTGGTGACGTGGCAGAGCCCTCGGTCGTCGGCGGTGTTGATTCCACTCGACACTGCCGACAGCCCGGGGGATGCTCCTATCTCTCGTCAAGCGGTGCTCTGTTGGTTCCGTGTCCTGCCATGCTCGACGTCCCGCACGAGCTCGTCGAGCATGTCGCCTGGCCGCTGCACGAGCACCGCCGGACCCGCAGCACCCGCTGGCGCAAGCTCGGCTGCTTCGACCAGGCGCTGCTCACGCTGGCGCGCCTGCGCAAGAACGAGACGTTCTCCCGGCTCGGAACCGGGTTCGGGATATCGCAGGCCACCGCCTGGCGGTACGTCGACGAGACCCTGGACGTCCTGGCCGGCTGGGCGCCCGGCCTCCACGAAGCCCTCACCGGCCTCGGCGGAGGCGACCACGTCATCGTTGACGGCACCCTGATCCACACCGACCGGATCCGTGCGGACGAGCCCTACTACTCGATGAAGCACCGCAAGCACGGCATGAACGTGCAGGTCATCGCCCGGCCCGACCGGACACCGCTCTGGTTCTCCCGCGCGACACCCGGCCGCACCCACGACCTGACCGCGGCCCGCACCCACGGCACCGTCCAGGCCTGCCTCACCCGGCAGATCCTCGTCCTCGCGGACCGCGCCTACCAGGGCGCCGGCGCCACCTTCCGCACCCCGTACTACCGCCACCGCGAACAGCCCCCGCACTACCACTGAACTTGAATGCGTGATGTCGGTCAGCCGTCCATGATCAGGCCGGTGCCGCCGAGGCAGCTGTCGACCGGGTCGGGGTGGTGCCGGATCTGTTTGAGCCTGTGCTTCACGGCTCGGGTGATCTGGCCGAGGTCCGCGGCGGCGAGGTTGCCGATGTCGCGTTTGACCAGCGACCAGACGCCCTCCTGCGGGTTGAGGTCCGGCGCGTAGGTGGGCAGCTGGAACACGGTGAGCCAGTCGGCATTCGCGGCGATGAACTCCCGCAGCGGCTTGGTCAGGTGGAGGCGGACGTTGTCCCAGACCAGCACGATCGGGCCGCCGAGCTGGATCCGGGCGCGGACGATCAGGTCCCGAAAGTCGCGCCAGCCGAAGCCCTTCGGCTCGTCCTTGCGGCCCCGGTACTCGCGGCTGCGGTAGATCAGTCGGGACCGCTCGCCGGGTTCGTAGCAGGTCATGCCCGCCATCGACACACGGCCGGATCACTGACCGCGCACTCTGACGACCGGTGTCCGGCCGATCCGGCCCCAGGTCCTGGCGCGCGGCGGCGTCATCGACTGCCCGGCCTCGTCCTCGAAGACGATCCAGGCTCCGAGAGCCGCCGCGGCGCTCTTACCCGCGGCCAGGTCTCCTTCTTCCACACCTCGACCGCCGCGTCGTCGCGCTCGATCGCCCGGCGGGCGGGCTGCTGCCACGACCAGCCGTGCCGCTTGAGCGGCTGCCACGTACCCTCGACCGTGTAGGAGACGTGGAACAGTCGACCGATCAGCGTCCTGATCCGCGCGAGCGTCCACCGCTGGTCCGCCCAGCCATGGGCGAGCGGGCCACGTTCCAACTCCCTTTCGCGCCTGGTGATCTGGGCCGGAGCGAGTCTCGGTCGGCCCGGGGGATCCCTTCGACTGGACGCCGACCTCTCCACGCTCGCGCCAGGCCCGGCGCCACCGCTCCACCGACCGCTCGCTCACGCGCAGCGCGGCAGCGATCTCCCGGTTCTTCTCCCCGCCCTCGAAGCGTTCCACCGCCTGCAGCCGGATCCGCTCCCGCGCGGCCCTCTCGGCGTCGGTCAACCCGCCGCCCTGCGCGTACCTCACGAACCCAGAGCTACCGGAGCCCACCCACCGCTGTCAGGCGAACGGCTCCGACATCACTCAATCAAGTTCAGAAGCGATCACGCGGGCCACGGCTGCGGATCTCTCGGGATCCCGCCGAGCCCGCCCGGCCGGCAGTCGGGGCGCTGTACTCGGAAGACATGAATACCTGCGCTCGCGGTCTGAGAATTTAACGGCCACCGCGGAGAGAGTTTTTACCGGCGGCACACCGGGAGAAAAATTCGGCGCACACAGACGGCGGCAACGTGCTACTGTCGAACTCAGTTGCAGTTTTGGTACCCAAAAACTTCAAGTGCTTCCCGTCGGCCGCGTGCCGCACGGAAGCGCTTTGTATTTCCGGTCATTTTCCGGGCAGGGCATCATCGCGGCGACACGGCGTCCGTACGGTACGGATTCCGTTGTATTGCCCCAAGGAGATATGACATGGCTGCAGGCACCGTGAAGTGGTTCAACGCGGAAAAGGGTTTCGGCTTCATCGAGCAGGACGGTGGCGGCCCCGACGTGTTCGCCCACTACTCGAACATCGCCTCCCAGGGCTTCCGTGAGCTCCAGGAGGGCCAGAAGGTCACCTTCGACATCGCGCAGGGCCAGAAGGGCCCGACGGCCGAGAACATCGTCGCCGCCTGACACTGACGCGCCATACGTAGCTGGGGCCCGCATCCTTCGGGGTGCGGGCCCCAGCTGCACGCATTTCCCGGGCCCTCTTCTCGAAACAGAGCCCCCCGCATTTCTTTCGCTCGCCCGCTTGCGCGTCGATATTAGTTCGACCCGGCCCAAGCCGCTTGCTTTCGCATTTCATTCGGCCCGTGCCTGTGATTCCCGACGCCGCTCATACGCTGCCGGAATTCCTCGATACGCGCCGTATCAAGGAAGGTTCTGCATGAACCCCACACGCACGAACAACCGTTCCTCCCGTAACCGCCGCAACGGCGGTCACGCGTACGGCTCCATCGCAGGTTCGCCCCGGAGCAGCCGCCTCGCCTCGTCCGCGCCGAGCCGTTCGGGGGCTCCGAGCCGCTCCGGCGGCCACGGCCGTCGGCCTGGAGCGGTGCAGGGAGAGTTCGCACCGCCGAAGACGGTCACTCCGGCACTGCCCGCCGTCGAGACCTTCGCCGACCTGGCCCTGGACCGGCGCCTCCTGGCCGCGCTCACCGCGCAGGGCGTGTCCGTCCCGTTCCCCATCCAGGGCGCGACCCTGCCGAACTCCCTGGCGGGCCGTGACGTCCTGGGCCGCGGCCGGACCGGCTCCGGAAAGACCCTCGCCTTCGGCCTGGCTCTGCTGGCCCGCACCGCCGGGCAGCTCGCCGAGCCCCGTCAACCGCTGGCCCTGATCCTGGTCCCGACGCGGGAACTCGCCCAGCAGGTCACCGACGCCCTCACCCCGTACGCCCGCGCCGTGAAGCTGCGCCTGACCACCGTCGTCGGCGGCATGCCGATCCGCCGGCAGGCGAACGCGCTGCGCGGGGGCGTCGACGTCGTCGTGGCCACCCCCGGCCGCCTCAAGGACCTCATCGACCGCGGTGACTGCCGACTGGACCGGGTCTCGATCACCGTCCTGGACGAGGCCGACCAGATGGCCGACATGGGCTTCATGCCGCAGGTGACGGCGCTCCTGGACCAGGTCCGCCCCGAGGGCCAGCGGATGCTGTTCTCCGCGACGCTGGACCGCAACGTCGACCTCCTGGTCCGCCGCTACCTCACCGACCCCGTGGTCCACTCCGTGGACCCCTCCCAGGGAGCGGTCACGACGATGGAGCATCACGTCCTGCACGTGCACGGCACCGACAAGCAGCGGCTGACGACGGAGATCGCGGCGCGCGAGGGCCGGGTGATCATGTTCCTGGACACCAAGCACGCCGTGGACCGCCTCACCGAGGACCTCCTCGGCTGCGGCGTCCGGGCCGCCGCCCTGCACGGCGGGAAGTCACAGCCGCAGCGCACCCGCACCCTGGCGCAGTTCAAGACCGGACACGTCACCGTCCTCGTCGCCACCAACGTCGCCGCGCGCGGCATCCACGTCGACCACCTCGACCTCGTCGTCAACGTCGACCCGCCGACCGACCACAAGGACTACCTCCACCGTGGCGGCCGCACCGCCCGGGCCGGCGAGGCCGGCAGCGTCGTCACCCTGGTCACCGCCAACCAGCGGCGCTCCATGACCCGCGTCCTGGCCGCCGCCGGGATCGTGCCCAGGACGACCCAGGTCCGCTCCGGCGAGGAGGAGCTCAGCCGGATCACGGGCGCGCGGACCCCCTCCGGGATTCCCGTGACGATCACCGCGCCCCCCGCAGAACAACGCAGGCGCGGCGCGGCCCCCCGCAGCCGCCGCGGTCCCGTCGCGGCCGGCCGGCGCGCCGGCGGACGGCGGTCCGTCGTCAGCCCGGCGGCCTGAACACCACGTGATCCGGAAGCTGACCCATCTCCTCAGGAGGCACGTTGTGACGCTGGTCCAGATGCAGCCCCGCCCGCCGCGCCCCGCCCCGGCGCGCACGAGGACGGCCGCCGCCACGGACACGTCCGGACCGCAGGTCTGCGACGACATGACCGTGGAGGTGGCCCTGGCCGTGATGGCCGGGGCCCGCGCCGGACACCTGATCGTCTGCGACAACGACGACCAGTGCACCGGTCTGGTGACCCGGGCCCTGCTCACCACCGTCCGTGACAGCCCCGCCTACACGGACCGGCTCCAGCTGCGCGACATCTCCGGCGACGGAGCGCCGCCGACCTCGGCCACCACCTCGACGACCAGGCAGGCCGTGCGTCCCCGCGGGGTCGTCACCCCGTCCGACGTGCGTGGACAGGACGACACCCCGGGCGCCCCCGCCCCCATGCTCGCCCTCGCCCTCGCGTGAACCGCCTCAACACGGCGGTCCCCTTCCCTTCCTCTCCCTGTGAGGCATCGTGCGCTGTGTCATCGCCCGCTTCCCCTTCGACCTCACCAAGAGCGGCGTCCTCGACGCCATGAAGGGCGTCAAGCCCGAGGAGGTCGCCGGCGAGTCCGTGATCATCGGTCGCCGCGTCTACCCCGTCAAGCAGGTCGGCCAGGTCATCACCCGACAGGACCGCCGCGACTTCAGCGCCGGTGAGGTCCTCCGCGCCATGACCAAGCTCGGCTTCACCTGTCGTGGCCTCCCCCGGAACACCGCGCCGGCCCGAGCCCTCGACCCCGTCGAGCACGCCTCCACGATGCTCGGTACCCCGGCAGGGGCCTGACCGCGGCCCTCGGGCGAACATGAGCTGACACTCGGACAGCAGTAAGGGCCCGACCGGCACCCGCCGGTCGGGCCCTCTCGCGTATCGGTGGGCGGGGCTCCCCGGGGCGGCGGGGCGATCAGCGGTGCCCTACGGCCTCTATGGACGAGGTCGATTACCTCAATGTTGGACACTCAAAAATCTATGTTGGCCAGAGTAGACATTGGCTACTGGCATAGCTATGTTTTCTCTCGTACCCCCGAGAGAGCGTGGGCCTGGCAGAGACGAACTGCCGGCCGCAGTACATGCAGTCGCAAGGCGGTGCGGCAGTGGAGTTTCGAAGCCAGGGTTGTTTCAGGACGGCGACGGGACTGACGGCCGGACCGGGTGGCCCGCGGTGATCAGGGGCCGCCACAGCGGGACCGCGGTCATGGCAGAGGCGGTCCCCCACGGGGTGCAGTTCGCATCACCGGCAGTACGCGGTGGAGCAGTACCCAGCAGTGCGCAGTACCCCATGAAAAGCAGTTGGCCCCAGAGAAGAACGGAGGAACCGCGCCATCAGGATCGCCCGGGCAGAGTGGTGAGTCCGGGTACCGCTGGACATCGATAGTGAGGTGGTCTCCGGTCACGCAACCGCGATCCCCGCACTCCCGGCAGCAACCAGGCCGGGTCGGCGGACACAGAAGGCCGGCGCAGTATCAGGGCCGGCAGGTGGTGTAGTAGTTCCTTCGGGGCCCTGGTGCCGTACGGCACCAGGGCCCCTCGACGCGTTCCGCAGAGAGGTGCAAATGACAGCAGATGACTCGTACGGCCGTCTCGACGACGACGACTACCCCGCCTACACCATGGGCCGGGCCGCCGAATTGATCGGCACCACTCAGAGCTTCCTCCGCGCCATCGGCGACGCCCGTCTGATCACCCCGCTGCGCTCCGAGGGCGGCCACCGGCGCTACTCCCGCTACCAGCTGCGCATCGCCGCCCGTGCCCGGGAGCTCGTCGACCAGGGCACCCCCATCGAGGCCGCCTGCCGCATCATCGTCTTGGAAGACCAGCTCGAAGAGGCGCAGCGCATCAACGCCGAGTACCGCCGCACAGCCACTCAGCAGTCAGATCACACCGCTGCCGACTGAGACGGCTCCGGGCAGTCGGTAGGCATGGCGTCGTACGAGGGCCACGAGAACACCACCGGGCAGCGACCGGCGATCTCTCCGCCTCCCCCGCGACGTCATCGGAACCCGCCCAGCTCGGCCGCGGGCACCACCGTGATCGCGGAGGGCGACCGCATCAGGACCGGGTGACGCAAGGCCGTCCCCCATCCTGCCCGGTCAAGGATCCGCGGTCTGCCCCCAGCCCGTGGGGTGCCGGCAGTCTTCCGTCGGTGCCGTTGGACGACAGGTCCGAGGATCCCCTGGGGGGTCAGGCGGTGCCGGACCTGTAACGGGGTTGGGGGAGTTCGGCTTTGCCGAAGAGGAGGGCGTAGCCGGAGGGGAGTCGGCCGATGATGCGGTCGATGAGTTCGGGTCCGGCGAGCCGGGATACGGCGGCGAGGACGGCGCCGACGTTCCATCGGGCGGTGGCGGGGGTGCTGCCGTAGTGCTGGGCGAAGTCCTTGACGAACTCCCATCCTGTGAGGGGTGTGAGGGCAGGGATCTGGGCGGTGAGGGCCAGAGCGGCTTCGATGGGGAGGCAGGCAGCGAGGTCGACGCGTTCGTCGCCGACGAGCTGTCGCCCCAGAGCGGCGAGTACGGACTGGACGGCCTCATCGGCACGCTCAAGGGTCGGGTAGGCGCCCTCGTAGCGCACACGCTCGAGCATGGCGGAGTAGGGCGCCGCGCTGGTGAGTCCGGACGCGGGGGCTGTCGTGGTCTCGGTCTGAAGAGTCACGCTGGTGAAGATCGCCGTTCTCTTCGGGCCCGGTGCTTCGACCGGGCGGAGCGAACACGTTTCAACGGGTGCCGGCTGACCGGGGGTGGTGCGGCCGGCCGAAGAGGAGGTCGTAGCCGGGTGGAAGCTGCAGGAGTATCCGGGCGGTCAGCTCCTCGCCGGCCGCGTCGGCGACGACGCTGAGGACGGTGCTGACGTCCCAGGCGGCGGTCCGCTCGGTGGCTCCTTCGATCCAGGCGGCCGTCGCGCGCACGAAGCGTTCCGGTGAGAGGGGTTCGGTGGCCTGGAGCGGGTTGAGGAGCACGACGGCGAAGGTCTCCGGCAGCCGGGCGGCGAGCGCGGCCCGCACATCGCCGACCAGATGGGCGCCGAGCAGCGCCAGCACGGTGCGGGCGGCGCGTTCGCCCTCCTGGGGCGAGCTGTAGTCGCCGCGCTCCTGGACCTTGTCGAGGAATGCCTGCCATCGCAGTCTCATCACGACCCCCTTCTCGCATCCGCGGATGCGAGATGACGGGGAGCGGAGGGCGGAGGAGGGGGAAAGGCTTCCGCCCTCCGCTCCCGGCTTTCCTTACGGCTCAGCCGCTGATCTGCCGGGGGCCGTCGCCCCGGCCGATGGTGATCTTGCGAGGCTTGGCGCGTTCGGCGATCGGAATGCGCAGAGTGAGTACGCCTGCCTCGTAGTCGGCCGTGATCTTCTCGGTGTCGAGGGTGTCGGCCAGCATCAGCTGCCGGGAGAAGACGCCGAGAGGTCGCTCGGACAGCTCCATCTGGACGTCGTCGGCCTTCGCGACGGGGCGGCGCTCGGCCTTGACCGTCAGCATGTTCCGCTCGACGTCGATGTCGATCGCGTCCGGCGAGACGCCGGGAAGGTCGAGGGCGATGACGTAGACGTCGCCCTCGCGGTAGGCGTCCATCGGTACGGCGGAAGGTCGTGACCAGGTCCCGGTGGTACCCAGCATCTGCTGGGTGAGGCGGTCGAGCTCGCGGAACGGGTCGGTGCGCATCAACATCGCGAAACACCTCCAGTCGGAATCAGGCAGTGACTGCCAATGCGCTTCATCTGGCACCGTTGTAGCATGTCATCGAAACGACGACAAATTTTGTGTCAACGAATGGACGACGCCTAAGGGCGGGATCCCATGACAGGAGCCGACCACCCGGTCACCTTCCATGCGGCCCTCACGGCCCTGACCGCGATCGACGAAGCCGTACGTGCTGCCCGGTCCGCGACCGCCCCCGACAGGACCCGGCACAGCTCATCGGAGGAAGCGTTCACCGCGCTCCTCCTCCTGCGCGAACTGCGCGAACAGCTCGCCGCATGGGAGCCCGGATTCATCGAGGCCGCCCGGGACGCGGGTGCCAGCTGGGCCGAACTCGCCCACCCGCTCGGCGTCACGAGCCGACAGGCCGCCGAACGCCGCTACCTGCGAGTACGGCCAGGCAGCCCCGGCACCACCGGCGAGCAACGCGTCCAGACGACTCGCGACCGCCGCGCCGCCGATCGCACGGTGACGGCCTGGGCCCGAGAAAACGCCGCCGACCTGCGCCAGCTCGCCGGGCAGATCACCGCCCTCGGCGCCCTGCCCGCAGACGCGCGAGAAGACCTGTCCGCAGCGCTCGCGGACAGCGACCCGGCCCTGCTCCTCGCGCCGCTCGCGCGCACCCACACCCACCTCGCCCCTCTGCGCCCCGACCTGGCCGAGCGCGTCGGCACCCTCACCCGGCGCACCACACGCCTCCGTGACGAAAGCGATCAGCGCCGTTCCGGCACCCCCTAGACGCAGCCCCGAAGCAGGGCCGCCGCAGACGCAGGATGGCCGCAACGCGCCGCAACAGGGCGGCAAGCCCATGCACAGCCAGGACGGCGCGGCTGCTGAAGATCGTTCATGGGCGGACGTGGCGCGTGCGGCAAGACCGGCGAGAGGGGGGCGAGCACCTACGCGGCGGCACAACCGGTATCGGGCGGTGGCCGTGGCATCGATGCCTGCCTCGTCCGAGTGAAATCTTTCCACCCTACCGGGGATCGGTGCTGGTCACATGGAGTGAAAGGGCCGCGTGGCTCGTTTCCCGACATCGAGCGGGAGGCGTTGATGGGGATGTGAGTACCTCAAGCACCGCACCGATACTGCCCGCTGCCCTCGCCGCCCCTGCCCATCCCGTCAGGCACGACTCGGGCGCGGACACCGCGCCCTGCGCCATAGTCGTCGAATCCTGCACCACCCTCGGCACCACTCTGGTCGTCCACCTCACCGGAGAGATCGACCACTACAGCGCCACCCCGCTGCGGGCGCTGCTGGCCTCGGCAGCCGACGACGGCTGCACCGGCCTCGTGTTGGACACCGCACGGGTCACCTTCTGCGACTCCGGCTTCCTCGCCATCCTCGACTGGTGGCCCCGGCACGGACGCCGCCTGAGACTGGCGAGCCGCTCCCGGGCCGTCAAACACCTCCTGAACGCGGCTGCCACCGCGGCACAGCAGACGGACCGGGCCGACTCACTGACGGCAGCGGCCAGGTCATGACGTTCCTCTTCCTGACCGATGTCCCCATGCTCGCGGCGGTCCTCCTTGTCCAGAGGGAACCCTGCGTACCTCGCCATCGCCGCCCGGCCCGGCCACCCAGGCCGACATCTCGTAGGACGTTGATCCACTGCCGCCTGGCACTTCCGCTCCTGGGAGCCACGGCACAGATCCGGGAAGGTGCTGGGGGTGGCGTCAGAGCTCTCAAGACCCCAGCACCTCCACCCCGTTCGCTTAGAGGTCCTAACAAAAGTCGTTGATAATGCAGTGGCGGATGCTCTTTGGTCTGCTCCTGCTTGCGGCTTGCCCGGGTGCGTTCAGTCCAGATTTGGATGCAGCTCGGGACGGGACTCCCACCAGGAGCGGTAGAAGGTGTTGCGGGGCACGCTGTCGAGATACGCATGTCCTGCTGCCCGGTACAGCAGCCGGGCCCGGTCTTCGGAGAGCGTGGCTCGGTTCCAGGCGAGGCGGATGCGGCCGGTGAGCGGGTCGCCGGCCAGCGGGCGCAGTACCGTGCCCTCGGCATGCGGCGAGGTCGGCTGGCACAGGGAGATGGCCCGTCCGGCGGCGATCAGGTCCCAGCGCATTTTGCGGTCGGCGATCCGGTAGCGCAGCTTCGGCGTGAAGCCGGCCTTGCGGCAGGCGTCGACCATGGCCTCTTGGCTGCCATCATCCTCCTCCACGATGATCGTCCAGGTTTCCTCCGCTAGGTCAGCCAGGTGGATCTGGTCCCGTCCGGCCAGCGGATGGGCGGCCGACAGGCGTACGCAGGCCGGCTCCTTGGGGATGAGGGTGCGGGCCGCCACACCGTCGGGGAGCGGTACCTCATGGTCGGCGACCTCTCCGTACATGATCGCGTCGTATTGTCCGGCGCCGAGCATGCGAGTGAGGGTGGTCACCGAGTGCTCGATGTTGACCTCGATCTCGTGGCCGGACAGTTCCTGCTCCAGGTGCCCGAGCAACTGGTCGGTCAGGACGAGCAGGATGGAGCCGAGCCGCAGGGTCGGATGCGGGGCGGTGGCCCGGGCGCCCGCTGTGAGGGCGTCCATCTCGCCGAGCACCCGGCGCGCCTTGGACAGCACGAACTGGCCCAGTGGCGTCGGCTCGACACCGTGTTGGCTGCGGACGAACAGCTCTCCGCCCGTGACGCGTTCTATCCGCCGGAGCTGGGCGGACAGGCCCGGCTGGGACACACCGAGCAGCGCCGCCGCACGCCCCAGACTGCCCGCTTCCGCTATCCGGCAGACGGCTTCGAGATGTCTCAATTCCAACTGCACTTCAGCAGCATATGCAGGGAGGGGGGCTGGCGATGGGGCTGGTCACTGTTCGGACACCTCCCCGATCGTCGGAGGTGCTGACAAAGGCGTTGGACGTGGCGGTGGGTGATGAGGCAGGTGGCGAGGCCGAGGAAGGCTTCGTGGATGTCGTCGCGTCGTTCCCAGCGGACGCGTAGGCGCCGGAAGCCGTGCAGCCAGGCGATCGTGCGCTCGACGACCCAGCGGTGGACGCCGAGTCCGGAACCGTGCGGGACGCCGCGGCGGGCGATCAACGGCTTGATGCCCTGAGCCCAGACGAGACGGCGGTACTTGTCGTGGTCGTAGCCCCGGTCGGCCAGCAGCACGTCAGGCCGTCGCCGCGGCCGTCCGACCAGGCAGGCAACGGACGGGACCTTCGCGAGCAAAGGCATCAGCTGCGTCACGTCATTGCGGTTTCCGCCGGTCAGCGACACGGCGAGCGGAATGCCCTGCCCGTCGACGAGGACGTGGTGCTTGCTGCCAGGCCGCGCTCGCTCGACCGGGCTGGGTCCGCTTTTGGGCCCCTGCGGGCGGCCCGGACACGACTGGAGTCGATCACCGCCCTCGACCAGTTCAGTTTCTTCGCGACCCGCAGCTTCTTCAGCGGCACCAGGTGCAGCTGGTCCCAGACGCCGGCCTCGTTCCACGCGGCCAGACGCCGCCAGCACGTCATCCCGGACCCGAAGCCCAGCTCCTGGGGCAGATACTCCCACTGGATCCCGGTGTGCAGGACGAACAGGATCCCGCACAGGGCCTGCCGGTCCGGCACCCGCGGCCGTCCTGTTATCTGTTTCGGCGC
This sequence comes from Streptomyces sp. NPDC002463, assembly GCF_042889835.1. Lineage (NCBI taxonomy): Bacteria > Bacillati > Actinomycetota > Actinomycetes > Kitasatosporales > Streptomycetaceae > Streptomyces > Streptomyces sp. NPDC002463. The sequence goes on along the minus strand of NZ_JBIARL010000037.1, from coordinate 29,000 downwards.
CGGCTCGGGCAGCAACGGCTCGACCAGCGACCACCCGAACCGAAAGTCACATGATCGACAACTTCTGTTAGCCTCGAAGTTTCGTGACGGCCCGTTTCGGCTGTTCGGCTGGTGGCGGGCAGGCTGACGGCCTGGCTCTCGCGTCGGGTGGGCGCCGGGTTCCACGGCTCCGGCGGGGGTTGTCTCGTCGGGGTAGGACGTCGTTGCTGGTCAGCCGGGGACCTGAAGTGCTCGCAGTCGCTCGAATGCGGTGGTGATCACCTGGGTCCAGGGCCAGTGGCGGGCCAGACGGAGCCAGAGGCGGCGGCCGGTGGTGACGAGCTGGGCGGCGGTGGAGAACAGCCGCAGTCGCAGGCGCTTGGGCTCCCAGCGCCGCGCCTCGCCGGTGAGGGCGAGCATCGGCATCCAGGCCAGCAGGTCCAGGGCGAGTTGGACGATCTCCAGCCAGACGCGGTTCTGGGAGGCGTCGTGCAGGGGCAGGTTCCGCAGCCCGGTGTCGCGGGCAGCCCGGATGCGGTCCTCGGCGCGTGCGCGTTGGCGGTGCCGCAGCTCCAGGGCCGCGATCGGGGCACCGGTGGCGTTGGTGGCGAAGCAGGTGATCCGCATGCCGTCGGCGTCGGTGATGCGTAACTGGGTGCCGGGGTGCGGCCGTTCCTTTCGGACGATCAGCCGCATGCCCTTCGGCCGGCCCCTGAGGACATCGCCGGCGAGTTCGGCGACCCACGCGCCGTCGCGTATGTTGCCGTCGGGTTCGGTCGCGGGCGTCCAGGCGGACGCGGGGACGAGCAGGACGGTCTGATGGATGGCATCGGTGATGACCATCCCGACCGAGTAGGACAACCACCGTCCCCGCTGCGTGAGCCAGTTCAGGAAGTCGTGGGTGCCACCGGCGGAGTCCGTGCGGATCAGGGTCCGCCGTCCACGCCGGTACTTCTTCGGAAGCTGGGCCAGCGCCTGCTGGGCGACGGCGATGTGGTCGCTCGCGGTGTTGCTGCCCGCGTTACCCGGTCGCAGCAGGCCGCGACCGGTTCGCCGGAGCCGCCTGGGCCGTGGTCGACAAACACGAACAGCGGGTGGTGGCCGAAGGTCTTCTTCCACGTGGCGGCGGCGTCCTGCTTCTCTGAGTGGGCCTGGACCAGCACGCCGTCGATGTCCACGACCACCTCATCGGCCGCATTCGGCGCCGCGCCACCAGCCAAGCTCCAGACCCGCTCGCGGACTTCGGCGCGGGCCTGCCGCACGGCGGCCAAGGCCCGGGGGCCGGCCGCGGCAAGCGTGTCGACCAGACGGGAGACGGTGGGATCGGAGGCGACCAGGCCGAACAAGTCGGGCTCGGCCCGCAGCATGGCCACGTCGGACAAACAGTCCCCGCTCAGCGCGACCGCCAGTGCGAGGTCCAGCAGGACCTTGCCGGGATCGTGCACCGCCCGCGGGCCTGCGCCACGGCTCCAGCGCCGTCGACAATGCTGTGTCCAGGCCAATCCGGCGGACCGTCTCCACCAGCAGCACCCCACCGGCCTGCGAGACAGCACCAGCCCCACCGCCCCGGACGCGGACGCGGACGCGCGGATAGAACCCACTACGCTTCTTCACCTGGAGAGTGCTTCTTCCCTGCGGCGACTGGACCCTAGACAAGCCCTATCGTCCCAGGTCAGAGGCGCTCTCCGTTTGATTGATCAAGACCCGGACAAGCGCACTCGCGGGGAGCCCGGGTCAGCCCTTCTCCCGCCCTGGCAGGGCCGCGCCATCCAAGAACGCGTGATAGGTCTCAACGGCATCCGGCTCGACTTCCGGGTTGGACGGGCCATAGCGGGTGTCGGAGCGGTCCCGCTTCGGTCCGGAGACCCAGAACTCCTCATTGCTCTGCGTGTCGTAGAAGTTCGCGTCGAACATCCCGCCTGCCCGGCGCAATGTCCTTCCCTGAAAATACGCAGTGCTCCAAGTCTTCGAGAAGTCCACCCACCCGATCCACGAGGGTCCACGGTCGGTGTCATAACCAGACTTCAACTGCACGAACATGAGGCGTCGAGGCATGTACCCAGGGTCCCGCACAGCCCGCACCCGCGACCAGCGCTTTTACAGGACGGCACCGTCGAGCCCGGCGCCGGCGCGAGCGGCAGCACCGCTTTCTCCTCGGCCTCGGTCCCGGCGGTGGTCTCGGCAGCCGAGGCTGTCAGGGCCTCGACCAGCTCTTCCCGCGCGATCACCCGCCGGTCCAGCTCGATCTCGGCGGCCTCCAACACCTCAGCCAACCGGGCGACTTCCTCCTGTAGCCCTTCCACCCGCACACGGGCCGCTGTCTCCCGCTCCTCCAGCATTCCCAGCACCGACGCCATCGCCCACCCCTCGCTCACGGAGCGTAAACAAGACGCCGGACGTCTCTCTCATTCCGAGCTACACCATGCCTGAGCAGCAGAAATCGACGGATCACGTTCGGTTGAGATATGGCTTCTAAGGGCTCGCAGAGAATCAACATGCTGACAAGTAACGCGCTGACCTGCTGTGTCAAGGTGCAGAACCTACAGGTTGATTCTCTGCGAGCCCTAAGAACTGCAGGCTCCTCGGTCTGTGCAGGATGGATCACCTTCACAGCGATACGGAGCAGGCTTTACCCGCCCCTCTGTGCGAGCGGTGCTCACAGGGTGTTCGTTCCTCGAACATCCTGTGAGCGTCCTTCCTGAACGTCCCTGGACGTCAGTACGGGAAATCGCGACGGGGCTGGTACTGCCTGCCTCCGAGCAGCTCCACCACGAGGTCGGAAGGGTCGGTGAGGGCGTCCAGTTGCGCGCGCATGTTCTCCTGCGGCACGCAGAAGGTGTGGGTGTAGGTGACGAGCAGGGCGGACCTCGGTTTCGTGGAGCGGTTCGGGCGGGACGTGTGCCACCAGGCGCCGTCGGCGAAGATCACGCTGCCTCGGGGGCCGGTGAGGATCTCGCCCTCGTCGCACCACGACTCGCCCATGTCCGGCAGGCGGTTCGCCCGGTGGGAACCGGGGATGCCGGCTGTGGCGCCGTTCTCCACGGTGAAGTCGTCCAGGAACCAGATGCACTGCCCGGCGAGCGGGATCGCGGGCCACGGCGGGGTCAGCGTCCAGTAGGGATGGTCGGCATGCCAGTACTGCTCGACGGCACCGGGCCAGAGGGAGTTCGCGCTGAACGTCGAACAGATCAGGTCCTCGCTGAGATAGCGCCGCCACACATCGAGGACGAAGGGGTGGACCAGGGCTTCGAGGAACACGGGGTCCTTGGCCAGCAGGTGCAGGACCCGCTGGTGCCCGGTGGGATGCAGGTTGCGCTGCTTCTCCGCGTACAGGAGCCGTTCGAGGGACTCCCGCATCCGGTCGACGGCAGGTGCGGGCAGCAGGTTCTGCACCAGCAGGTAGCCGCGTTCGCCGATGGCGCGCACCGCCGAGTCGGCCTGCCTCAGGTCGGTTTCTGTCGTCGTCATGGCGTACTCCGGTCGGAATTCAGGACCAGCGGGGCAGCAGGTCGCGCAGGAGCGTCAGCCGGGCGCGCTCCCCGGTCGCGAAGGGGTTGTTGCTCTCCAGGCCGGGGAGCATCACCCGTACGACATGGGCGGGCGCGGTCTCCGGGTGGGTCAGGTCGAGCACGGGAACGTGGGCGACACCGGCGTCGGCGACCCGTCGCAGGGTCCACCGCAGGTCGTCGAGCACGTCGTCAGAGGTCAGTCCTCGTGGGAGCGGGGCCGGGACGACGTCCGGGTCGAGCCAGAACCACGCGTCATCGTGCGCGAGGGGACGTGGCCGTTCGTGCCGGCCGAGGCTGCGGGCCTTGATCGTGAGGTCCTCACGGCCGCCCGCCACCGAGCAGGCGATCGACTGCGCGGCCTCCAGCAGGGCCATCTCGACCGCCGTCCCGGGATCCGGATGGGTGCCGTAGCCTTCAGCGCGATTCAGGCCCCGCCACACGGTCGCCATGAACGTGGGGACCCTGACCTCCGAGGTGATGTCCAGGACCCGGACCACGTGCCCGGCCCGCCGCAGCCGCTGTGTCACCTCGCGCGCCCCGCCCGGAGCGGCACCGGAATCCACGAACCGGAATGGCGGCGCCCCCGTCCCGCCCGGGTTCACCAGGACGATCTCCGCGAGGCGCTGGGCGTGGCGCTCCACGTACTCGCACAGCCCGTGCAGCAGGGCCTCCTCTCGTGAGAACCCCGATCCCAAACCGTTGGTCGCGAGGACCTTCCGGGCCCCGCGCGAACTGAAACAGATGTCGTTTTGGCCCCGTTCGAGGCACAGCAGGTCGAGGGGGACGAGCACCGGCCGGCCGGTGAGGAGGTCCGGGCAGCGCACCCAGGTCAGCGGCAGGTCAGGGGTGTACGGGGTGTCGTACGGCAGGGACAGACAGGCCGGGTCGACCGCGTCGTCGGCGACTTCACGGTAGCTGCCGTGGACGAGTGCGTCAGCGGGCGGCACCCAGCGCTCCTGCGCGTACTTCTCCAGCTCCTCCATGACGCTGCCGACGTACGCGCCGTCCTCGGTGAGCCCCTTGCCGCTCCCGTACGTGCTGGACCAGCGGCCGTCGGGCCGGGCGGCCTGGGCGATCTGGACGCCGCCGATGTCCCCGAGCTCGCCGACCATCCCGATCCGAGTGATTCCGATGGTCTTCGCCAGCCTGGCCGCCTGGTCGCGCGACTCGGCCGGAGGGGTGCAGAAGCGACGTTCCCCCGGATGCTTCGGTCGGCTGCGAAGCCCCAGGGCAGGGCGCGGTACGGGGCGGGGGGCGAGCACAGCCGTGCCGGCCATCGTCGCGGCCAACGCCCGGACGTTGCGCCGCGCCCGGGCGAGCAGTGCGGCGAAGGCGTCCTGGGCGGCGCGGTCGCCGTAGCCCCACCGCGCCCACCGCTGCCGCAGGGCCTCCCCGTCGACGGCCAGGTTGGCCTTGTACAGCACCTGCCACGCCTCGGCGAGCTCCTCGGCACCGGCCGGCCGGGGATTCGATGCGGCGAACAGGCGCAGCGCACCCCACCGCATCACCTCCCGCTTGAGCGTCGCGTCGTGCAGGAACAGTGCGGCACGCACCGACCGTCGGAACGCCGCGCGATCCGCCGTCGCCCACGCCGTTAGCCCGGCATCGGCGATAGCCTCCACCTCGGTACGGCGGTTGAGGGTCGGCAGGTCGATGCCAAGGTCCGTGAGTGTGACACGGGCCTCCTCCGTGCTCAGCCACCCCCAGCGGCGCACGGCGGTTCGGAACAGGGCACGCGCGGCAGGGGCGTCGACCGCCGGCAGCAGCTCGGGTGGTACGGGATGGGCGGCACGGGCCAGTGGTTCGAGCCGTCCTGTGTAAGTGAGGAAGGCGAACAGCTCGTCGTCGTTGACCCGGTCGCCGCTCTCCCAGATCAGAGCCGTATCGGAGGCGACGGGGTCGGCGGCCGGTTCCTCCGCAGTCACGGGAGGCTCCGTGCCGGGCGCGGATACCGCTCCGGTCGCCCCCACCGCCTCAAGGACCGACTGGGCGTCCCGATGCTTCAGGTCGTGACCCGACAGCATGGCGACGAGGTCATCGCCGTCGACGCGCTCGAGCAGACCGGCCGAACGGACGATGCGGCGGTGGGTGCGCGCCTTGTACGGCAACTCCAGCGCGGCGGCGAGCAGCCGGTCGGCGGTGGAACGGTCGATGGTGCCGCCGCGGTGCAGGCGGTCCACCGCGTAGCGGACGTTCACTATGGGAACGGTCAGCGGAGCAGAGGTCTCTTCATCGAACAACAGTGCGACTTCGTCGTCCCGGCTGACGACACCGTCGCGGTACCATGCGTGGACCAGCCCGATGCCGATGACGCCGGGCACCTCGGCCGCGCGCAACGCGCCCATGCTGCCGCCGCCGTACACGACGACCCCTCGCTCGACGGCCGCGCGTACCTCCGCCGGGCTGACGGCGAGGGACTGCTCGAAGACGCCGTCGACGATCCCGACGACGTGACCGGCGGGGATGGCGTCGAGGTCACCGCGACGCACCGGGCGACGGTAGTCGGCGTCGAGGAAGCGGCGGGCCTCGACGAGCGGCATCGACGGCCCGAGGAATACCACAGGCCGCGTGCTCACTGAACGGCCTCGTCGATCTCGGCCGGCCGCGCGCGGCGCAGCAGCCCCTCGGCCACCAGCCTGCAGACCACGTCCACCGTGACGGCCGGGACGAGAGCGCCCGGGAGGTCGACAGCGCGCAGTACGCGGGCCCCGGCGACGTACTCGAACGCGGCCAGCACCTCGATCGGGCCGCGGACCGCACCGCCGGGGAAGTGGATCGTCGCAGAGATGTCGTCCGAGGTCACCAGGCAGTCCGCGCCCCGCGTACGCGCCAGCCACGTCTTCTCGCCGATGCCCTCCAGACTGCCGCGCTCGCCGAGCCCACCGTCCGCCAGGACCGCCCGGCGGGCGGTGCGCCGTGCCGACAGACCGCCGATCAGGCTCGGCAGCGCCGTGCGTACGTCAGGGGAACCAAGCAGGTCGGCCAGTCCGGCGGCGAGCGCGTCGGGATCGGCCGTACGTGCATGGGGGACCGGCGCGTTCAGGCCGGGCAGGGCCCCCGCGATCTCGCCGAGGACGTCCCGCCAGCGCAGCGGGAAGAGCCGGATCGTCAGGTGCAGGGACGACACCGTCCCGGCCCGGGCCGCGTGGCCGCGGTACTCGGGCACGTACAGCACGTCCCCCGGCTCGAGCACGAACTTCCGTTTCGGGAGCCGTGCCCAGTCCTCCGCAGGCACCCCGCACGCCCGCTGCGGGCCGTTGCCGTCCTCTACCTGCCATGTCTTGCGCCCCTCCAGCTGCACGATCAGGCTGCCGTGGCCGTCGCGGTGGGGAGCGAACCCCTGGGCGGCGGGCGGCGTGGCGAACACGTGCGCGCCGGCCGACTCCCGGAGGGTGATGCCGTGCCCGGCCAGGTCGAGTTCGATGCCGCGGCACAGGTCGGCCAGGGCCGGCGACAGCCGGTGTGCCTTGGTCAGGTAGAGCGTCTCGCCGTCCTCGAACACCTGTCGGACCTGCCGCAGGTCGAGCATGCCGTCCCTGTCGACCAGTTCCGGCGGCAGACTCCGCCGGTCCCCGCCGCGCGCCAGGTGCAGGACGCCCTCGTGCGCGTGGTGCAGCGCGCCCAGTATGGCCTCGAACCCGGCCATGTCGAGCGGTGCGGCGCCCGCGGCGTCGCCGGGGAAGAGGCCCGGCTCACGGCGGCGAACCGTGTCGACGAAGGCCACCGTGTCTGCCGGGCGGAGTAGTTCGGTGAGCATCACGCCTCCACCCGGCCGGGCGCGGAAGGCCCGGTCGGCTGCGCGGAGAGGGGGGTCGGCCGGTAGCGCTGGACGAGGAAGCGCCGTCTGCGCAGTTTCTCCTCGGGCGTACAGGTAGTCACCAGCCGGCTGCCGGTGTGCTTCTCGTCCTCCACGCGGCAGGTCCCGCCGCACAGGTTGCGCAGGTCACAGGAGCGGCAGCCCTCCCGGTTGTCGACCCCGAAGGCGGCGGCCGTGCGCCCGAGGTACGCCGTGATCTCGCCGAGCGGCAGCTGGTCGACGTGACCGAGCGCACCGGACATCAGGTGGCAGGGGTAGACGACTCCGTCGGGTGCCACGACGAGCTGCTCGGCGTATCCGCAACCGCTGATCTTCTGCACCTTGTTGGGACCGTGGACCTTGTCGTCCTCCTCGCGCAGCCTGCCGAGCAGCGAGTCCACCCACGCCCGCACCTCGTCCGTGTCCAGGTCGTGGTCGAGGTTGGTGCCGCGACCGTGCGCCATCGCACCGTAACTGATCCGGAACCGCAGGTCGGTGTTGCGCCACTGCTCGACGAAGCCGGGCAGATGCGCTTTGACGGCTGTCCAGTTGGCGGCCATGACCGTCGTACTGACCCGTGTCTCCACCCCGGCGTCGAGCAGCAGCTGGATGGCGCGTACGGCCCGCCGGAAGGACTGCGGTCCGCGGATCGCGTCGTGGGTCTCCGCGTCGGGCCCGTCCACGCTGATCTGTACGATGTCGGCGTAGCGGACGATGTCGTCGAGGTGCTTGGGCACGGCCATGCCGTTGGAGAACAGCGTCACCTCGAGCCCGAGTTCGTGAGCACGCCGCATGACCGGGACGCAGCCCTCGTGCAGCAGTGCCTCGCCGCCGGTGAGCAGCAGCTTCTCCCCGCCGTTCGCCGCGAAGTCCTCCACCAGCCGGATCCAGCGCCCGGTGGTGAGTTCGCCGTCCTTGGGCAGCAACGGGCCGGAGCTGGTGTAGCAGTGCACGCATTCCAGTTGGCAGCGGTTGGTCAGATGGAAGCGGGCGAACACGTGTGGCCGTACCTGCTTGACCGAGTGGTGGCCACGGATCCCGCGCACCATTCCGGCATGCGCGGCCCGCGCGACCAGCTTGGCCATTGCCTGCGACGCCGCGTTGGCGGTGAGTCCGTGGGACTGGCGCAGCTCGCGGGCGGCGTCGGCGGGCGTCGTGCCGGCGACGAGGAGGGTGAGCAGCGCGTGGTCGACGTCGTCGGCGACCAGCAGTTTGCCGTCCTCCACGGCGATCCAGAGGTGCGCGTCGTCGACCGGGTGATGGGCGAGGGAGGAGACGAAGGGGACCGGCTCCGTCGTGGGCAAGTCGTAGATTGCGCGGGAACCGTCGGCGGACCGGCGGCCGGGACGCTCATCGGTACCCGCGGGGACGGTGGGCGGCGGGTCGTCCGCCAGGCCGACGGCGCCGTACGCAGCCCGGTCCGGCGCACCGAACCGCGGGAACGGCTGCGCGTCGTTGGGCCCCGAGAGCGCTGGTCCCCCCTGCCAGGCGCGAAGGGTCAGCAGGGTCTGCTTGCTGCTCATCGGGGCTCCTTGGGGCCGGATGGGGGGAGGGAGGACGGGGGAGGTCACCGCAGCCGGGGTCCCGCGACCCAGGCCACCAGGGCGCGGCGCAGCCCCTTGGTGACCGGTGTGACGCAGTGGTCGACCAGGGACGGGAAGACCAGCACCGAGCCGCGTTCGCGCGGCAGTTCGGCGGTGTCGAGGCCGAACATCCGCAACCTCCCGCCCTCGTACGAAGATGGATCGGACAGCTGGACGATGACGGTGATCTTCCGCGGGGAATCGGCTTGGTCGTGGCTGTAGTCGTTGTGCCGGTGGAAGTGTCCGTTGCCGGGGAGGTACTCGACGTACTGCGGAGCGCGCGCGATGCCCGACAGATCGAATCCGTAGGCGGTCCGTGCGGCCTCGCGTGCCACGGACTCGACCAGCCGGTAGATCCACTCGGTGCGCGGCCCGTTCGGCACGTGTCGGGTAGCCGCTCGCCGATGACCGGGATGCCCGGCCTCGTCTACGGTGGTCGGTGCCGTCAGCGGAAGATCGCGGCAGGCGGCGATGAGCTCGTCGCATTCGTCGGCGGTGAGGCGCTTGCGCAGGCGCAGCCAGCCCAGGTGGTGGCCGGCCGAGGGGGCGTCGTCCCGGACCAGGGTCAGGTCGCGGGCGGGCCGCGCGGCCCGCGCGGGCGGCATGGCCTGGGCGGGCGGCGCGGGCGGCGCGGTCTGCGCGGGCGGCGCCGGCACCGCCGCAGCGCTCTCGACCGGCCGGAAGAGGTTGTGCCGTACGAGGATCCGGGTGAGTTCGACGGCGTCGTAGTGCTGACCGACCGCCGGGAGTTCCGCGGGCGTGAAGGACTCCGCCTTCGCTACGTGGTCGACGACTGGCTGGAGGCGCCCGTCGAGGCGCAGGGTGCCGCCGGGGAAGGTCAGCCGCGCGAGCCCGTACTCGCTGTCGGACTCGCTGGGCATCAGCCGCACTCTGCGTACAACGGTGTCCGGCGCGATCGCGGTGGCTGCGGCGTCCGCGGTCAGCTGCCCACCGGGCAGCGGATCGAGCCCGGCGATGCACCGTACGCGGCGTTCCCGCAGGTACGCGGGGACGTTAAGGTCCGGGAGCCGGGGCGGCGCGGACCCAAGGCCTTCGGGACCGGTGACCGGGCGGCGGAAAAGTTCGTGGGCGCGCAGCATGTCCGCCATGGCGTCTGCCCAGGACAGGGTGTGCAGGCCGAGCGTGAGGTGCAGCGACGCGTCGTCCGTCGTGTGCGCGACATGAGGGAAGCCGTGGGGGACCGACAGGACGTCGCCCGGCTCCAATGTCGCGGAGACGAGCGCTTCCGGCTGTCGCAACCCGGACGCGAACACCTCCCACCGCTTGCTGCCGTGCAGTTGGACGACGAGCACCGAATGGTCGTCGTGGTGGCGGTCGAAGCCCTGCGCGCGCGGGGGAGTGAGGTACGCGTTGGCGCTCACTGGCTCGGCGGGGACCACGCCGAGCTCCAGCAGGTCGAACTCGATGCCGCGGCACAGCTCGCCGACCGGGGAACAGCGGCGGGCCAGGGAGGAGAGCAAGAGCGTCGCGCCAGACCGGTAGGCGGTCAGCACGTGCCGCCCCGGGGCCCGGTCGGCGCGGTCGGGGACGACCGGCCGCGCCCGGCCCTCCTGTACGACGCTGAGATCGGCGCCGCCGCCGCATGCGAGCCGCTCAAAGTCCTCGACAGTGAACAGCCGCCCGACCAGCGGAGCGGCCGCCCCGCGCAGGAGCAGCGCCTCGCGTTCCCAATTTGTACGGAGGAAGGACATGACGTCCTGGGTGCCGAGGACCGCGGCCAGCCCTCGCTTGTTCGTGTCCACGGGCGATCAGTTCCGGGTGGCGCCGCTCAGCAACTCGGCCCGCCGACGTTGGACGCGCAGCCCGTACAGGCCGTGATCATGCCGAAGCTCTGGTTGTCCAGCTCGATGTCGACGGTCTGGAGGGAGATGGACATGACCTCCTCGGGCGGCGACACGTCGTCGTCGGCATCGCCCTCGGCCGAGGCGGAGGCCGGATCGGTCGGCTCGGTGCGGCGGCTGCGGACCTCGATGGCCACCCGGTCGCCGTCCTCCAGCTCCACGCGCGGCGTGTCGGCGCCTTCGAACACCTCCACCACGATTTCTTTGCGTGGCTGGGTCATGTCGACGTTCTCACACATGGTGCACTCCTGACTGTTCAGCCAAGTCGGGATGAAGGGGATATCGGTGCAGAAGAGTCTTCCTAACAGCGGTCTGAATCGCAGTCAACGAATCGCCGGGCCGAACGAGGAGGAGTCACCCGAACGGAACTGTCCACTGAACCTCGCCATCGGATGCGTATTTCGCGACGAGGCCAGGTTCCTAAGGGAGTGGATCGAGTTCCACCGGTTGATGGGCGTGCAGCGCTTCTACCTGGTGGACGACCGCAGCGACGACGACTACCGGGACGTGGTGGGGCCATACGTCGACGAGGGCGTCGTCCAGGTCTTCGAGAGGCCCTGCCCACCGGCGTACACGGGGCGCCGCTGGATCCAGTACCAGCACATCGTCCTGGGAGAACTGTGCCGGGAACTCCGCGGCGTCACACGCTGGCTGGCCCTCGTCGACGCCGACGAGTTCCTCGTGCCGACCGCCGCTCCCACCGTCCTGGACTTCCTCGCGGACTACGAGGCGGCGGGAGCGGTGCACGTGGAATGGCGCATGTTCGGAACGTCCGGCGTGCGCCGGCTGGGCGCCGGGGAACTGCTCACCGAGCGCATGTGCAGGCGCATGGCGACGCGCCCGAATCCGGGGAAGTCGGTCGTCAAACCGCACCGGGTCGCCGAGGCGGGGATCCACCGCTGCGCACTCGAACCCGGCCACGCCTACGTCAGCGCACCGGCCGACCCGTCACCCGGACGCGGCGGCATGCGCGTCCACCACTACTGGACCCGGGATGAGGAGTTCCTCCTCGCCACCAAACTGCCCCGTACGGCGGACGTGAAGGGCTGGGAGCTCACGCCGGAGGCCGTCGACTTCCACCGCACGGCCTACGGCGACGTTGAGGACCGGCTGATCGAGCGCTTCCTGCCGGGCCTGCGCGAACGGTTGGGTCACCACCGGACCCCCCGCACGTAGCCGGCAGCGCTCGGGTGCCCCGCGTGGGCGGCCGAGCGCATCATGTCGCCGGCCTCGCGGAACCGTTTCCGCGCCACAAGATTCCGGTGTTGCGCGAGTCGAGGGCACTGAGCACCTCACCCACACCGACGCCTGGGCGGACACCCCAGCGTTCGTGACGCCGGAATAGTTCTGCGCGCAGGCCGGGACCGAACCCGCCGCCGACGTCTTCACGCTGGGCGGGTCACTCGCGTACGCACCGAGCGGTTCGGGCCCGTTCGACGGTGGCAGCCCTCGCGCGATCGCGTGGAACACCGTGCACGAGGAGCCCGTACGGAACCCGGGACAGAACCCCGGCACGAACCGATCGACCGCCGCCCGGCCGAGGACCCGGTCACCAGAGCGACCCCGACGGCGCTACTCGCATGGCTTCCTGCAGGATCTCAAGCCCCTCTGTCAGGTCCTCGTCAGTCACGGTCGGCGGCAGTACCAGCTTGATGACCTCCTCATCGGCCGAGCCCCACGTCTCCACGAGCAGCCCTCGTTTGAACGCGCCGCGGCTCACCGCTGTCGCCCGCCCGGTGTTCAGGGCAGGGTGTGTGAGGCACCCCGTGTGTGGGAACGGTTTGCGGTTGCCGGTCATCGGGAGGATCTCGGTTCATCGGCGACGGGCGTCCGTGGTGGCACGGGTCAGCACGGCCATGGCGTTGACGCCGCGGGAGCGCTCGCCGCGGTACCGCTCGACAGCGCGCTCCGCGTCCTCACCGACGGCGGCCAGGATCTCCTCGACGAAACAGAAGGGGCAGCCGCGTTTCAGCCGCGCGGCGATGACGGGAAGGCGTTCCCCTCGCGTCCGGACAGCGACGAATCCGATGCTCGACCCCTTGGGCTGGTTCTCTTAAGACGTCGTTTCTTATGGCGTGATTGTTCGTTGATCCGTGCATGACGGATCTCGTGGAGCGACTGGTGCCGGACGAGTTGTGGGCACTGTTTCGGCGGGTGGTGCTACCGACAGTGGTCACGCGTCCGCAGGGCGGTGGCCGGCGTCGGACAGGTGACCGCGAAGCCCTGGCCGCGATCATCTTCGTGGCGACCTCGGGCTGCACCTGGCGACAGCTGCCGCCAGTGTTCGGCCCGGCCTGGCCCACGGTCTACCGCCGGTTCGCCCAGTGGAGCCGGGACCGGGTCTGGGCCAGGCTCCACCGCGTCATCCTCGATGAACTCGGGAGGCGGGGCGAGCTGGACTGGTCGCGGTGCGCGATCGACTCGGTCAGTCTGCGGGCGGCAAAAGGAGGCCACTGACGGGACCGAATCCGACCGACCGCGGCAAGCTGGGATCGAAGATCCACCTGATCTGCGACCGGAACGGACTGCCACTGTCCCTGGGCATCTCCGGCGCGAACACGCACGACAGCCAAGCCCTGGAGCCGCTCGTGCGCGGCATCCCGCCCATCCGGTCCCGCCGCGGGCCCCGGCGCCGGAGGCCGGCGAAACTGCATGCGGACAAGGGCTATGACTACGACCACCTGCGCCGATGGCTCCGCGAGCGCGGTATCCGCCACCGCATCGCCCGCAAGGGTGTCGAGTCCTCACAGAGGTTGGGCCGCCATCGCTGGGTCGTCGAGAGAACCGTGTCCTGGCTGGCCGGCTGCCGACGGCTGCACCGACGCTACGAACGCAAGGCTGAACACTTCCTCGCCTTCGTCGGCGTAGCCGCAGCCCTCATCGGCTACCGCCGCTTGGCCAGCCTTCTCACGGCCTGAGCCGGTTCTGCTGTACGTCGAAGCAGATCAGTCCCATGGACTCCGCGACGGCCGCCGCGTAGGCCGACGCCTCCTCGGCCATGCTCCACCGCATGGGGAAGTAGATCAGCGGACCGCTGGCCTCGCCGATCAGCGGCCCGGTTGACCAGGGTGAGGTGTCCTCCTCGTCCTCGGTGAGGTCGCACCACCGCTCAAGCAACGCGGCCACGTAGGCCGCGATGCGCTCGGACGGAGGCTCTTCCACCTCGCTGTCGATGTAGCGGTCGTACAGGTCGTCGAAGACCCGGCCGGCGGTCTTGTCATCCGCCGGCCTCTCGCCTTCCCAGACAGCAAGGTCGTAGCTCATGCCAGGAGGCTCTCATGCCGCTCTGACAGCCATAAGAAACAACGTCTTAGGGTGCGGCCCGTTTGCTGCGGTCAGCCCGAATGCGCGGCGCCGCGGACGTACCACGGGTCGGCGTTGTGGGGGAGGAAACCCTTGGTGCCGTACTCGTCAGAGATCGAAATGGAGAGGTACACGCTGCACGTCTGCCCGGTGGTGGCGCCGGGGTAGTCGAGCCTGATGCCCGGCGACTCGTCGGGGAAGGTGTCGAACACCCAGATCGCCGGACCCGTGTGAAAGCCGCTGTCAGCCTGCCCGCAGCCCGCCCCGGGCTCCGGCACCTGCTCCAGCGCTGCGGAACCGTCCGCCCGGACCGTCAGACGCCCACCATCCGAGGCCGACCAGACCCCCTCCACGTCACTGACAGTGAGCGGCGGACCGTCATGGTCTTCGGCCAGGTCCATGAGGAAACCCGTCAGCGCCGCAATGGCCAATCCCCCTGCGGCAACCGACAACCAGACGAATCCCCGTGGCCGAGTAGTCACTGAGACCCTCTCTTCAGACAGGGTGCTCTGGGCGTCTCCCAGTTCCCTGAGTTTTCGCCTCAATCATGATCCAGGCATTGCCCAGAGGGAACCTGGCAGCGGCTGCTGGGCGGCGAGCTACTGGGCTTGCTCGGCTCAGGTCCTGGCGCGGAAGCCGGCCGACGGTAGCCGATCCGGCCTGCGGGACGTACTGAGACAGCGGGTCGACGAGGGGCAGCACCGGGCGTGGCCCGGTGCCAGAAGGCCGGTCACCTCCGGCGCCGGTGAAGTACCCACTGACGTAAGGCGAGGCGCCTACGGCCCGCCGGCCGCAGACGCCTCATTCCTGTTGATCGTGCTCACCGACACCACCGCGGTAGATTCCAGCGATCACGTGTTGCGACGATCACTGGAATCCGCCCCCCCGTTCGGGGGCGCGGCCATGTCCACCACCGGGCGCCGGTCACTCGTCACGGTGGACCCGGGGGGTTCGAAGACGCCCCCGGGCGGGCCATGGCTGGGCATGATGAGCATGTGACGAGCTATGTGCCCTCCCCTGAAGAAGTGACCGCCGCGATGACCGAGAAGGGCGGGTGGACGAGGAAGCAGCTCGCGGAGTGGGGAATCCCGTCTCCCCCGCCGCCGGGCTGGCGCAAGTACCTCGAGGCGAAATGGCGCGGCGAGGACGTCCCCGACCTGCCCCGGGACGAGCCCGACCAGGACGCCCTCTTCTAGTCGCATCCCACCGCGAGGGGCCGGTCTGTCACCGGTTCGGGATCACGCCGTCCATGAAGTGCTCGAGGTGGTCCCGGCAGTTACGGCGCCCCTCAAGCGGAGGCAGCCCGGCGGCCACGCTCGCATGCCAGATCGTCTCAACCATGATCCCGGCCGCCTCGTACCATTCCTCGTCCCTGCTGAACCGGACCGCCGCCGCGCGGGCCATCGCACCGGCGGCCCTCCTGGCAGCCACGGCGACTGGTGTCTTGGGGCCAGTGAGTTTGGCAGCGGTGTCGTATGTGAACGGGTACCGGCCTTGGGTGCGGATACTGACTTCGGCTCGTCAGGGTGAACCTTCGCGAAGGCCCTGACGGGTCTGGAGCGGTGGCTGTATCCGGTGGTGTGTGAGATATGCGGATGGGGGCGGGCTGACCGCCGCGGGCCGTGAGCGTCGGGAAGTGGTACGGATCCAGGCGGCCGAGCTGTTCGAGCGGGGAGTCAAGGCACCGGAGGTCGCGCGACGACTGCGGATGAGCCCGAAGTCGGCCTACCAGTGGCACCAATTGTGGCGGGAGGGCGGGGCCGGGGAACTGGCCTCCCGCGGCCCGAGCGGATCTCGATGCCGTCTGTCCCCGCGCTGCCTGGAGAAACTGGCCGTGTACCTGGAACAGGGCCCAGCAGAACACGGCTGGGTGGAGGACCAGGTGTGGACCGCGGCGCGGGTGGCCACGCTGATCGGCCGGAAGTTCCACGTCTCCTACAGCGTCTCGGGCGCCACGAGGCTGATGCACCGGCTCGGCTTCAGCCCGCAGGTCCCCGCGCGGAAGGTCGCTGAGCGCGACGAGCAGGCCGTCACCGCGTGGAAGGAGGCGACCTGGGCGGAGGTAAAAGAGCGCGGGCGGCCTGCGGGGGCTACATCTGCTTCGAGGACGAGGCAGGCTTCACCCGCCGGCCACCCAAAGGACGCACCCGGGGCCGACGGGGCCGCACCCCTGTCGTGACGGTCAGCGGCCGTCGCTCGGGACGTCTGTCGGTGGCCGGGCTGATCGCCATGCGGCCCGGCTCCCGTACCCGGCTGTGCCACCGTCTGCGATCCCATCCCGCGGGCAGAGGCAAGCGCCGCAGCATGGGCGAGCGCGACTTCATCGCGCTGATCGACGGCGTCCACCAGCTGGTCAAGGCGCCGATCGTGCTGGTCTGGGACCGTCTGAACACCCACGTCTCCCACGCCATGCGCGACTTGATCGCCGAACGTGCCTGGCTGACGGTGTTCCTGCTGCCCGCCTACTCGCCGGACCTCAACCCCGTGGAGTGGGTCTGGGCACACGTCAAGCGCAGCCTGGCCAACCTCGCCGTGGTTGCCCTCGACCGGCTCGAGGCCCTCGTCCGCAACCGGCTCAAACGCCTGCAGTACCGGCCCGAGACCCTCGACGGCTTCATAGCCGGCACCGGCCTGACCCTCGACACCCCAACGTCACCCTGACAAGCCGAAGTCAGTAAGCGACAGCGTCTGTCGATGACTTTGGGTGATAGGCGGTGGTCAGCGGCTGAGGGGGTGGAGACGGGTTTCGATGGCGCTGCCGAGGGTCATGGCCGTCCGGCTTGGAGAGTGTGCTGGGGCAGGGTGTGGGATAGTTGATCATGCCTGTGACCAATCCGTGGCTGGCCGGCCCGTCACCGAAGCAGCGGCTCGATCGCGAGCGGCTGGAAGAGCGAGTACTCAATCTGCTGTCGTCGCAGAACATGTGTGTGATCGCGACGGCGGGACCGGAAGGGCCGCTCGCGACGCCGGTGCGGTACTTCCACCTTGATTTCGCGGTGATGTTCTCCACTGCCGCCGGTTCGCCGAAGATGAGGAACCTTGCAGCGGATCCCCGGGTGTCGGTGGGGATCTTTGCTCCGCTGGTCGGGCAGGCCAGCAGCCGAGGTGCCCAGCTTTTCGGTCAGGCTCGCGTGCTGTCCGAGACCGACCCGGACTTCGAGCACTACTGGCCGGCGTTCCGCTGGCAGTCCGACCATGCCGAGCGGTCGCGTTCTCTCGACGAACCACCGTCGGGCCCGCTCGTCGTGATCGAGGCCGAGCGGATCGTCTATACCGAGCACTGGCTGCGGCGCGAGGGGTTCGCGCCGCGTCAGTTCTGGACCCGAGCGGACACGTAGTCGGGATCCTTCGGTCGGCTGCCAGAACAGTCAACCAGTCTTGGCGGGCTCCTCGGCTCGGGCTCGGGTGCTGGCGAGGCGGTAGGAGTCGGTGCCGGTCTCGATGATGGTGCCGCTGAACGTGAGCCGGTCGACGATGGACGCGCAGCGGCACGACCAGCACTTTTCATCAGAGACACCTCGAGATGCCCTGGCAAGAACCCCGATGCCTCCCAAACTCAGGCTCTGGCACAACTTCTGTGGAGCCACACCACCCGGGTTTGTGTCTGCCTCAGGTCAAGCCGCTGACCGGCCGTTTCCCGGCGTACTCCGGCCTCGGACACCGAGCTTCGACTCGACACCACAGAAGTTGTGCCAGAGCCCAAACTCATCGACAGGTGACGTCGCTACTGGGTTCTGGCACAGGTTTTGGGGAGTCGTTGCGGAGGGTGATGACGTGGTTCGGTTGAGAGGGGTCCGAGCCCCGGTTGGTCGATGTGGATGCTCGCCTCGTACTCTCCGTGCATGACTGATGATCCGTTCCAGTGCAGGTGTGTCCTCTGTCATGACTATGGCGACCGGGACGGGGCGGACCGCGTGGATCTGACGGTCATCGAGCATGTGCAGCAGCACGGATGGCACGTCGTGATGGTTCCCGAAGACGAGATCGGTCCTGGATTCGCCTACACGATCGGCCTCGCGCACACGTACGGCGGGCCTGAGCTCGCCATGTTCGGACTTGACATTCACGTCATGTACCGCTTGCTCAACACACTCGGAGAGAAGTCTGCCGCGGGCGAGGTACTGGCGGACGGCCAGAGCCATCCTGATGTCGTCGACGGTTATCGAGTCGCGCTCAGGCAGGTTGATCGCGGCTGGTACCGGACTTTCTTCGGACGAGCCCTCGGGTTCTACCGGAAGCCTCCTCTGCCCGTGCTGCAAGTCGCGTGGCCCGATGCCGAGGGCCGCTTCCACTGGGATGAGCAGGCTGGCCAGAGGCATCGCGAGTCACAGCCTCAGGCGTGGCTGCCTCCGAGTGACCACCCTGCCGGGATCTGGACGACCGAACTCTGATCTCAAGGGGCAAAGGGCTGTCCCGCAAACGCCGGCCGGACACACCCATGCGAGGGGCAGGGGCATGCCTGCGACTTGCTTACCACCACGCTTACGATGGCTTCTCCCCGCTCGCGCGGGGATGGTCCCGTCATCATGGCCGAGGACACCGTCTCCGGATTCTGCTCCCTGCTCGCGTGTGGATGGTCCCGCGGCCGGCAACGCGGCGACGGTGGCCTTCACTGCTCCCCGCCCCCGTGGGGATGGCGGTGTTCTAGGGCCTGTTCTGGGTTCAGATCATGGTGTGCTGATTCGCCGCGCGAGGCATTCGTGGCCTGGTAGAAGTCCGGTGTGGCGCGTGGTGATCTGACTGATGGCTAATGGGAGTTGATCGAACTGTCCCTGCCGGTGGGTGAGCGTTGGGCCGGATCCCGACCTGCGCCGGCAGTTCGCTAGTCGGCCGGGGCCGCTGAGGCCGGTGCGTCTGCGCGGGCCGTCTCGGTGGGTGGGGCCTCCGAGGTCGCCGCGGTGGCGCAGACGGGGCGGGTCCGGGCGGAGTAGGAGCGTGCGGCCGTGAGGAGGGCGAAGCCCAGGCCGCCGAAGGCCATTCCACCGAAGGCGGCCAGCCAGAGAGTCCCGGAGAGGGTGGCGCCGAAATCCGTGTCGAGTTTGGGGGCCGGCAACACTCCGAGGGCGGCGAGCGGAGCGTAGATCACCAGGAGGACCCCGTACACCGACAGACCGAACGCGGTCAGCCAGGCCGGGATCAAGGGCAGCAGACGCGGTACACGGCGCCCGGACAGGATAAGCGTCCAGCGGGGAAACACCCGCCCCCACGGGTACATCAGCCCGGTCAGGAGAAAGAATCCGAGTCCCGCGGCCAGCACAGTGACATCGATGCCTACCTCGGCGAGCGCCTTCGCTACCTCCGATCCGCCGGAGTTCGACTCCTTCCACTTCTCGGCCGTGATGCCGAGCGCGTCACCGCCCAGCGTCCAGATGGTCTTTACTCCGGCCCACGGCAGCATCCCGCACATCAGCAGGTAGGCCAGCCTCCTGGTACGCGGGGAGGCGGTCGAGGCACTGGGATGGACGAGTGGGGCATCATGGCCGCCCGTGTGCTTCTGCCCGCAGCGCGGGCAGGCACCAGCCAGCCGTCGGCGGTACGACAGAGCGACGAGGACGAGGAGAGCAGTGAGGGCCGAACTCAGCAGCATATGGGCCAGGCCGGTGGCGCTCTCCAGCCCTGAACCGGAGGCCAGGGTGACGAAGTAGCCCGGCAGGCCCGTCGAGCCCATCGCCAACACCGGGGTGGCCAGGACGAGCGCACCCCCGATCGCTATCCGGCCAGGCTGGGCCACCCGTCGCCTGGTGGCCCAGCAGGCGACACCGGCGGCAATGGCCAGGCTGGCCAGGATCAGCTGGGCGATCGGCGAGTAGGGGGTGTGCAGGGTGAAGGGCACCGTGGTTCCCGTCACGGCCCAGGTGGCCTCGACGATGACGTACACCGCGCAACAGGTCACAGCGGCGGCAGGCGCCCACTCAGGCCAACGCCGCGACCAGCCGGTCCAGCCGGGTGTCGGGGCGAGGGGTGCTGTCCCCTCATGTGTCTGTGTCCTTGCGGGGATAGCCACCGTGACCTCCGGCTTCCGTGATCCTGACAATTCATGCTCTGCCGGGTCGGTTTCCGGTCGCGTCAGCCCTGCGGACCATTCCCCTCCCCCGCGCGGGGGAGGGGGCGGCTCGGTGGTCTACATACTGGACAGGTGGCGCGATTCCCCTGGATCACGAGGTGGGTTGGAGGCTGCGGAGCCAGATCACAGCCCCGCGCAGGTGGAGCCCGGCGAGGTAGCTCTCGGGAGTCTTGTCGTAGCGGGTGGCGAGCCCGCGCCACGCCTTGATCTTGTTGATGCAGCGTTCCACGCTGTTGCGACCTTTATAGAGCTCGGTGTCGTGCGAGATGGGACGCCCACCCCCGCGGCCCTTCTTCTTGCGGTTGGCGGCCTGGTCGCTCTTCTCCGGGATGACGGCCTTGATGTTCCGTTTACGCAGGTGGGCACGGTTGGCGCGAGAGGAGTACGCCTTATCGCCGGCGACCGGGTCGGGCCGGGTACGCGGGCGGCCGACGGGGCCGCGGACCTTGATCTTGTTCAGGACGGGGACGAAGCGGGGACTGTCGGCCGCCTGACCCTCGGTCAGATCGAAGCGGAGCGGGCGGCAGCGCGGGTCAGAAGCGAGATGGACCTTGCTGGTCAGGCCGCCGCGCGAGCGGCCCAGCCGGGCCGCCTTCAGGCGGGCCTGGTGCCTGCGCCGGATCCGCCGACGCTCCTCGCAGTCCGGATCAGTATCACCCTCCATGGCTACGACCTGCGGCTTCTGTTCCTTCCGGCGGCCCTCCTTTGCCTTCCCGGCCGTCTCCTCCAGGGAGGCGAGGGCCTCCTCGCCGACCGCCATGACCGCAGCGTCGTGATGGGCGCGGGTCACCGTGGAGTCCACACTGACCAAGGACAGCCCCACCTGCCCGCGCCGGGCCGCCTCGGTGATCATCCCGTCCATCAGCGCCTGGAGAACACCTGCGTCGCGCCACTGGACGAAGCGGTTGCAGACGGCCTGCCAGGCGCCGAACTCCGACGGCGTCTCCCTCCACTGACTACCCGAACGGAACCGCCAGACCACAACGTCGAACTGCTTCTGTAGATGCTCCGGACACGGACCGGACCTGCCTATCGGGAGGAATCCTCCATCAACTCCCACTCATCGTCCGTCAGTTCCGTACACGCCATACCGGGCTTCTACCAGCCGAGGACAACCTTCGGAGAGGCAACCCGCATCTTGATCACGACTCGAGACAGGTCCTAGGGGCGTTGTAGAGGTCGACCATCGTGCGTACGGGAGGCGGCAGCCAGTCCTCGGATGATGAGTCGTTCTGGGAGAGCTGTTCGAGTACCTCGGTGGGCGTCGGGCGCCCGTCGGGGTCATGGTCGAGGCACCGCGTGATAGGGCCGACGAATCGAGATGGCAACAGGCCGAGGGCGGCTTTCAGGGATCTACCGTTTGTGAGCGGCATGGCTCCCGCGGCGTGGCATAGCACCATGCCGAAGGCGTACATGTCCGTGGCATGCGTGACCGGTGCGCCGGTGAGCTGTTCCGGAGCGAGAAACCCCGGTGTGCCGATGACGTAATTGGTACGGGTGAGAGCGGTGCTGTCGAGGGCTCGGGCGATGCCGAAGTCGATGATGCGGGGACCTGAGCTGGAGATAATGATGTTGCTGGGTTTGAGGTCACGGTGGATGATGCCGCAGGCATGGACGCGCTCGAGTGCTTCGGCGACGCCGAGGGCGAGAGTATGCAGGGTCCTTGTGGGCAGAGCCCCGTGCTGACCGAGGACGTCGTGCAGTGACGGGCCGGGGATGTACTCGGTGGCGAGCCAGAGCGGGTTGCCGCGGGAGTCAGCGTCAACCACCGGCGCGGTGTGGAATCCGCCGACAAGACGAGCGGCTTCGATCTCGCGGGTGAATCGTTCCCTGAACATCGGGTCCGCGGCGAATTCCGGCCGGATGACTTTGACCGCGACCAGGCGCTGCCCTGGAGACCGGCCGAGATAGACCGTGCCCATCCCCCCTTGACCCAGCAGGGCCGTGAGGTGGTAGCGGCCGATACGGCGAGGATCGTCCTGCCGCAGCGGCTGGTGTCCGGGTGCGGAGCCGGCCTGGACGGGCGACCGTGGTGTGCTCCGCGTCGCTCTGCTCCCGCCGACGGGGCCGGCGGCATGCCTGTCCGGGGCGGCGCGCTTCGGTTTCTCCATCGAGCCCTGATTCGAGGCGGGTGGTGCGATCGACTTGAAGTCGACGCGGTGGACGCGGATGCCCCAGCGTGTGGTGGTCTCGTCGAGAAC
The DNA here is from genome assembly GCF_042889835.1 of Streptomyces sp. NPDC002463. NCBI lineage: Bacteria > Bacillati > Actinomycetota > Actinomycetes > Kitasatosporales > Streptomycetaceae > Streptomyces > Streptomyces sp. NPDC002463. Next base: position 6,703 of record NZ_JBIARL010000037.1, on the reverse strand, counting down.
GCCGCGCAGGGCCGCGGTGATCTCCCCACGGGAGGCCAGGGTCCGTTCCAGGTCCATGCGGCCGACGATGCTGCGCAACCTGGTGACAGTGAGTTCCTCGATCGCCTGGATGAAGTTTGTGACTTCGTAGGTGGCGGCCCTCGCGTCGGTCACCTGGTAGGAGATGGCAGTGTCGATGTCAACGACCAGGTTGTCCTGCGTGATCATCTGCTGCGGCGGAATCGTAAGGACCTGTTCACGCAGGTCAAGCCGGATACGGACGGTGTCGATGAGCGGGACGACGATGTTCAGGCCGGCATTGAGGGTACGGGTGTAGCGCCCGAAGCGTTCCACGACTGCGGTGCTGGCCTCCGGAATGACATGAATCATCTTGACCAAGACGATGAACACAAAAACCACCAGAATGATCAGGACAATGATCATTGCGTCCACGGCGGCTCCCCCCTGCCCCTCTGCTTTCCCTGCACCGACGTCAGATCGCGCCGCGCAGGAGTCTTCCAGATCTATCCCGTGAGTGGGCTCGCGTTCACCGACAGGGGCACATGTGCCCGTCTCCGCGGTGAGTGCTGAGACGGAGGTTGCTGACGGCCAGGCGCACCGGACGGGCTGACTGTCGGTGGTGCGGGCAGCGACTACCGCAGCCAGGCGAACGCGTCGGTCGACGCCAGGAGTGGCTTCGTTCGCTTCTAGGCCCCGCCTTCAAAGGGATCTCGCCCAGATAGGGAACGTCGCCAGGCTGACCGCCGCTTCGCCGACTCCTCTGCGGTACACGGGCACGATCCATCGCTCGACGGCAGACGGATCCTCACCGCCTGTCAGGTGAAGCGCCTGGCCGACCTCCAGCACAACTACCGGCAGAGACCCCTCATCAACGCCGAGCTCTGGGCCAGCAAGATCGCGCTGGTGCTTCAACAGCATCCGGATGGCCTGAGCACCCAGCAGCTGGCCGCAGCGACCGGACTCGACACCCTCCAGGTTGAGCACGCCATCGCCTGGCAGCATGAACGCCGACGAAGTGAAGACGAGCCGGCCCCGCCGCCACCGATCCAGCCGATGGCGAGTGATTCTCATACGAGGTGGTCTACAACGAGCCCGGGAGACACGCTCGACGAGCTCGAACGGGACATCGAGCATGGACGGACACGGAACCCATGGCCGCGTGGCATGCCGCCGATAATTGGAGCTCTTCAACCCGGCCACCGATCGGGTGACATGGGTGGCTGACATAGAGCTCCGAGGACACCCCCGGCGAACGATCCTTCGCGCAGCTGGAGTCCTGGCGACTGCTCCGACGAGCCAGATGCTCCCCCCGGGGAGTCAGCGTGCTTTTTCGGCCAGTGCCCGGATGCCTTGGAGTACTTCGGCGGCGGTGGGGGCGGTGGAGGGGTCGCTGAGGCACTGAAGCATGACTCCTGACATGAGGGCCAGCTGGACGGTGCCGAGGGTACGGACGGAGGTCGGCTCTACCGCTTCCTCGGGGACGCCGTCGAGGATGGCTGCCATGCCTCGCCGTCCCTGGGTGGTCCCGGCGATCAGGGCGGCTCGCAGGTCGGGCTGCCGTTGGGCCTGCATGAACAGCTCCACGGAGGCCAGCCACAGGTCGGGGTGCGTGCCGAAGTCGTCGATCAGGCTTTCCCAGACGCGCTCGAAGTGTGCCCGGGACGATCCGTCGGTGTCGGGGACGAGCGCCCGGCCCATGGCGTCGCCCCACTCGTCGAGGATCTCGAACAGGGCCTGGTTGAGCAGGGCTTCACGTGAGCCGTAGTGGTAGCCGATGGCTGCCGTGCTCACGCCGGCGGCCGCGGCGATGTCGCGTACGGCGGTGCGGTCGTAGCCCTTCTCCCTCAGGCAGGCCTTGGCGCCGATGAGCAGGGCTTCGCGGTTTCCCATGTCTGGAGCCTACCGCTTGGGTGGAACGATCGTCTGACACGATCGATCTATACAAGCGTATTGAACGATCGTGCAAATCTGTGTAGTGTCCACGCCATGACACAGACCCGGAGCGCCTCCAAGACACTCACCGCCGCCGCGCTGACGCTGGCAACCCTGGGCGTGGGCCTGGGAATCGGCCTGGTCGACACGGCCCAGGCGGCAGCGGGCCTCGATGCCGGCACGGTCGTCGTCACCACCGGCGGTGCCGTGAGCGGCACCGCCGACAGCGACGGCCTGCGCAGCTTCCAGGGCATCCCGTACGCCGCACCGCCGGTGGGGAGCCTGCGCTGGGCCTCACCGCACCCCGCCGCGCCCTGGGACGGCGTCCGTGAGGCGACAGCTCCAGGAGCACCCTGCCCGCAGCCGAAGGGACTGCCCATCGGTACGCCAAGCGAGTCCGAGGACTGCCTCTACCTGAACGTCACCACCCCGGCGCCACGGACCGGCAAGCGGCCGGTGATCGTGTGGATCCACGGCGGCAGCCTGATGTTCGGCAGTGGCGACCTCTACCGCCCCGAGCGGCTGGCCGCCCAGGGGGCGGTCGTCGTGACGGTGAACTACCGTCTCGGCGTCATGGGCTTCCTGGCCGACCCCGCGCTCAAGACCTCCGGAGGCCTGGGCCTGGAAGACCAGCAGGCCGCACTGCGATGGGTCCGCGCCAACGCCGGCGCCTTCGGCGGCGACCCGGCCAACGTAACGGTCATGGGCGAGTCCGGCGGCGGCTACAGCGTCTGCGACCACATCGCCTCCCCGAAGTCCGCCGGGCTCTTCGACAGGGCCATCGTCCAGAGCGCACCCTGCTCCACCGGTGGCACCCGAAGCAGACAGGAAGCGGAGAGGGAGGCGAAGACCACCCTCGACAACCTCCGCAAGCTCGGAGCATGCACGCTGCACGAGCACGCCGCCTCCTGCCTGCACCGCGCGGACGCGGCCACGCTCATGAAGGCGTACGGAACCTGGAACGAGCCGCGCCCGGTTGCGGGCACGGAACTCATGCCCCTGACCCCCGCCGAAGCTCTGCGCACGGGACGGTTCAACCGCGTTCCCGTGCTCGTCGGAGTCAATCACGACGAGGAACGCGGCATGATCCTCGGCCAGGAGCTCATGCTCGGCCCCATGCCCGCCGAGGACTACGAGCGCACGATCCGCGCAGAGTTCGGTTCCCGCGCTGACACCGTGCTTGCCCGCTACCCGCTGAGCCGCTTCGGCTCGGCAGGCGAAGCCCTGGCCACAGTACGCACCGACCACACCTGGTCAGTCCCCACGCTGGATACCGCCAAGCTGCTGTCCCAGTGGGCACCGACCCGCATGTTCGAGTTCAGCGAGCGCAACACCCCGTGGTGGGCCAGTACCCAAACCCCCAGCTTCGCACCACGCGCCCAGCACATGGCCGAGCTGCCCTACCTCTTCGACTTCAACACACCCCTGTTCGAGGAACTGCCCGAGAACCAGCGGACGCTCGGCGACAGGATGACGCGTACCTGGGTGAACTTCGCGAAAGCCGGGACCACCAACTGGCCGAGCTTCCGCAACGGCGGATACGTGCAGTCACTCACCGCAGGCCCGTGGAAGCGCGCGGACTTCACCCAGGACCACGCCTACACCTTCTGGAAGAACCTCCACTGACCCGCCCGACACAACAGCCCCAACACAACGCCCCCATCCGCCGCGCCTGCGGAACGATCCGTCCAGGCCGAATCCAAAGGGCCCCACCGCACCGCACGCCCACCGCGGACCACACCGCAGCCAGGCCCCGACACACCTGCCCCGACAGACACCGACCAGCCCGCGCGATCCGGCCCCGCGCCAGCCCCCACAACACCTCACGGCCCGCGCCATGAGCCCCTCCGATCCACCCGCACCCACAAGCAGAACCGAGAGGACACCCACCATGACCAGCACCACACCCGCCGCCGACGCGCAACTCCTGGGCCTGGCCCACTACGCCGCCCGCGGCGTCCTCGAACACGTCCTGTCCCGACACGGCATCACCTTCACCCAGCACATCGTCCTGCGCGCCGCTACCACCAAGCCCCCGCAGACCCCGGAAGACCTCATCACCCAGGTCCACACCTCCCTCAAGATCAACCCCGACGACATCCGCACCGTTCTCGACGAACTGCGGTCCAGCCAGCTGCTCACCGCAAACGGCCGACACCTGGGCCCCACAGCCCCCGCGCGCGAACTGCTCACCGCGATCGCCGTCGACGTTGCCCCCGTCGCCGCACGCATCTGGGGCGGGATACCCGCCGAGGACCTGGCCGCCGCCGGCCGGGTCCTGGCCCTGGTCGCCGACCGCGCGAACACCGAACTTGCGACGCTGACCGCCTGATCCAGCCTTCCTGTCCGGCGTGGACGCCGACCCGCGGCGCCCACGCCGAGCAGGCCATTGGCGCCTTTTGCCGGTTGATCCGGTCGGTCGGGAGCGACCGTCGGCCGACGCCGGTGGTGTCAGCGACAGCTCGTAGGGTGCGCTGGTATTCGACGAGGAGGTTCCATGGGCTCTTCCGGTCATCTGGTCTTTGCGCGCAGCGGGCGCCTACTGCTGGAAGCACCCCTGTTCAACAGCACCGATCCAGGGCTGAGGGACCACGTGTACGAGTGGCGGCCACGACCGCGCGGCTGGCAGACCCTGCAGTTGGAACGACGCATCTGGGAGGACGATTACCAGTCCAGCTTGGTCGAGTGGACCGGTGCACCGGCCTGCGTCGCCGACCTCTCCGACAGGAGCGTCGCCCTCGTAACAGGCCTGGACACCAACGGGCACCGCTGGCAGGCATGGCTCAACCTGCACAACGCCGCTGCCCTTCTCGTCGAGGAGCCGGAGGACGTGGACGACGTGAGCTTGTGAATTGCCACCCCCGAGTTCGGAGAAGCCATCGGACACAAGCGCGCTGAGCTACTGAACTTGAATGGGTGACGTCGGGGCGGTTCGCCTGACAGCGGCCTGCTCGCTCCGGTAGCTCCTGGGGAGTGAGATACGCGCAGGGCGGTGGGCTGACCGACGCCGAGAGAGCCGCGCGGGAGTGAATCCGGTTGCAGGCTGTCGTCCGCTTCGAGGTCGGGGAGAAGAACCGCGAGGTCGCCGCCGCGCTGCGGGTGAGCGAGCGGTCGGTGGAGCGGTGGCGTCGGGCCTGGCGCGAGCGCGGCGAGGCCGGGGTCCTGTCGCATGGTTCTCCGGGGCGGTCGCGGCTCAGCGAAACACAGATCGTCAGACTGGAGCGGGAGTTGGAGCGTGGCCCGCTGGTCCACGGCTGGGCGGACCAGCGGTGGACGCTGGCGCGGGTCAAGACGTTGATCGGCCGGCTGTTCCACGTCTCCTACACCGTTGAGGGCACGTGGCGTTTGTTGAAGCGGCATGGCTGGAGCTGGCAGCAGCCGGCCAGGCGGGCCATCGAGCGGGACGACGATGCGGTCGAGGTGTGGAAGAAGGAGACCTGGCCGCGGGTAAGAGGACCGCGGCGGAGCGCGGTGCCTGGATCGTTTTCGAGGACGAGGCCGGACAGTCGATGACTCCGCCGCGTGCCAGGACCTGGGGCCGGATCGGACAGACCCCGGTCGTGAGGGTGCGGGGCCGGGGCTCCGGGCGAGTGTCGATGGCGAGCATGGCCTGCTTCAAGCCGGGCCGGCGATCCCGTCTTATCTATGCGATCCGAGAGTACCGGGGCCGCAAGGACGAGCCGAAGGGCTTCGGTTGGCGCGACTTCCGCGACCTGGTCGTCCGCGCCCGGATCCAGCTCGGGGGCCCGATCGTGCTGGTCTGGGACAACGTCCGCCTCCACCTGACGATCGGCATGAAGGAGTTCATCGAGGCGAACGCCGAGTGGCTGACCGTGTTCCAGCTCCCGGCCTACGCTCCTGACCTCAATCCGACCGAGGGCATCTGGGCGCTGGTGAAGCGTGACCTGGGCAACCTGGCCGCCGCGGACCTCGGTGAGATCACCAGGGCTGTGAAACGTCGGCTCAAGAAGATCCAGTACCGCCCCGACCTCGTCGACGGCTGCATTGCTGCCACTGGCCTGAGCCTGGACGACTGACCGGCGTCGGGAACTCATCCGGATCACGTATCCTAGTCCGGATAGTCTCCCATCGCCACGTCGTCGCAGAACGTCTCCCAGAACCCGTTGTCCGCGAGAGCGGTCTCGTCGATGCCGGTGACGAGACCGCGCAGCTCTTCAGCCGCTTCCCCGTACCTCTCCTCGTCGCCCTCCGCATAGAACGGGAAGCGTGCGATCACGGTCGCGACGCACCGGTTGAAGGAGTCGAGGTCGCGGTTCACGTGTTGGGTCGCCGATGACTCGACGCTGGGGATCTGCACCACGTGACCACTGGACACGTCGACGGCGATGCGTCCGAACAGGCCACTCGTCGCGATGGCGACCAGCCCCCGTTCGCCGATCCCTCCGAAGTACGCCGGCTGGCTCAGCGGCCGGTACTCGTATCCGATCAGCCCGCCTGGGATGCCGGTCTCCCTGAGGCCGGCAGCGATCTGGGTGGGTACCTCGGGTGGGACCTCGGCGGGGACCAAGACGAACTCGGGCTTCGGCAACTGCGGCAGGGGCTGGCTCACGGGAGGATCCTCTCCCGACGGACTGCCCGGCAACACCCATGGGCCCGCGGGAGGGACGACTCATGCCGAGCGTCCAGCCCCGACATCACGCATTCAAGTTCAGTAGCTTGACTCTGTCGGTGATCTTGGAGTTTCCCGGTGTGCCGGCCTGGTCAGTGGGCATGCTCGGGCTGATCGAAGACCGTGTAGTTGTCGAGGTGT
>NZ_JBIARL010000036.1:0-48528 GCF_042889835.1 Streptomyces sp. NPDC002463 | reverse complement strand
GCAGGAGGTTGATCCACAACGCTGCCATGCCGTCTGCGACGTCGACCGCCCAGACCGCATCCTCGTCGATGGCCGTCACGTCGGCGAGAAGGGCCGGGAGTTCCGGCTCGTCATTGAGTACCCGCCGCGACAGCAGCCGTTTGCCGTCGGCATCGAGCACCACGCAGTGGTGGTGGGTCTTGCCGATGTCCGTCCCCGCCCAGATCAGGGCCACCTGTTCCTCCGGTCGTTCGACATGCGCTGTTCGTCCGGACGACCTCGCCAGCGTGGTCCTACTCAGCGATGCACCCACAGGGGCCCGCAGCTCCTAATCAGCGGCCGAGTCGTCGTGAGACGCCGGGCGGCCAGGTGGGGCGAACCATCCTGTGCAACCGCCTGAAAGCCATACCCGGCGTCTCTGGGCCTCTGGACCTTACGACGGCCCGTCCAACCCACCAACAACGTAGGACCGCCTGAGGCGCCGGCCCCGAAACGGTCCGCGGACGGGTCCGCCGACGCCTTGATACGCCTTGTCCGCCCAACATTTGAGTCCGGCTTCGGCCAGGGCCTCGACGGCTTCACGTATGTAGCGGTAGACAGTCGAGATCCCGATGCCGAATCCGGCTGCAAACTGCGGAACACCATCCAGGCACCGCCTGCGAACACCACGACGCAGGGGACCGCGACCGCAGGATCGGCAACGGCCACCCCTCTGATCAGCCCCGGCGCCCAGCAGCGCAAAAACACTCCCCACCACGAACAACACGGAGGGCTGGACCCACAGGTCCAGGCCGCCGCCATGACAGGGGCGAGGCTTTGGCCCGCATGGACAAGCTACCGACACCCCCGCACCAGCCCCCCTTGGACACTCCGCCCGGACCCATCAGATCACCCGATCAGTGGCTCTCTTATGACCCGATGAGATCACCACGGGCCCTTCCTCTGTGACGGCCCGCCCAGAAGTGTCCGACGGGGCGGGTACTACCTCAGCGCGCCCCGACTGGGGCAAGCCTCAGCCCGCAACGCTTCTCTGGCACCAGGGCCACATCAGCTGCGGGAAGCGGGGGCGACGGGCTGGCGGTCAGGGTGTGTCGCCGGAGTAGTAGAAGCGGCAGCTCACCCCGGGGCCGGGTGTGCGGGGTTCGTCGGGGAGCGGGTCGTACAGGGCACGGCCACCGGGCCACCGGGCGAGCTCGGTGGTCAGGGCGACGCCGTCGTCGACTTCCTCGGTCCGCCACCCGTGGATGTCCAGCAACAGGCCGTCCAGCGGCCCGCCGACCAGTTCGGCGTAGGTCCGGTGCGGGAGCGGGCCAGGGTTGGTGGCTTCATGGTCCACACCGTAGACACGGCCGTTCAGCAGCTGCTCGTCACCGTTCATCCCTCCAGCTTTCCAGGAGCCACTGACAGCGAGGAGGCGGAGGGGGCGTAAGGCCCAATCTGAGGGCGGCCGGGCCCTAGCGTCGGCGCTGTCGAGGAGCGAGAACACGCCGCCCAGCTGACCAAGGCCACCGTCATGTCACGGCTTCCCGTCGATGATCAATGGGTGTAGGCCTTCTGCGGGAACTGTCTGAGCCAGGAACTTCCCTGAGGAAGAGCAAAAGCAGCCGGCGAAGCACCCGCCCGAGCATCAGGGCCTCAGCAGTCCGCCCACCCACCAATCGTGCGGCTTGCCGTCGTTGGCGATGCCACGACGGCGCAGTGTCCCTTCGACGGTGAAGCCGAGTTTCTCGGCGACGGCACGCGAGCCGGTGTTCCCGGCCATGGCCCACCACTCGATGCGGTGCACGTCGAGCGTGGCCCAGCCCCAGTCGCACAGGGCTCGAGCGGCCTCCACCGAGTACCCGCGTCCGCGCTGCTCCTTGACCGCCCAGTAACCGAGCTCCCAGACGCCGCGGCTGATGAGGGTCAGGCAGTACGAGCCGACCAGGGCGCCAGTGTCCTTGCGGAACGCGCCGAGGGTGTAGTCCCTGTCCTCGGCCCACTGAGCGGGCAGCTCATCGCCGACGAGCTTCTCCGCGTCCGCACGCCGGTACGGCACCGGCACGGGGGTATAGAACTGGATGTCCTCGTCCTGACATGCTGCGTACACCGCATCCACGTCGGCAGGTGTGAAGGCCCGAAGCACCAGACGATCGGTCTCAAGAGTCACCGGATCCATTGCGGCAGTATGGCCACCACCAGCAAGCGGCGACCAGCGAATATCCCGGCCGAGCACCGCACATCACAACACCCCGAGCTGGTCAACGGCCGTCGCAACGCCTCAGATCAGCTGCCCTTGAGGTGAAGCTATGTCCACGCCCATCGCGGACCAAGCCGTTGAGCCAGAGCCTGGGCCGTCGTCCGGCGCCGTAACCAGCCCTCCAGCACCGCCCGCGGGGCATCAGTGACCGATAACGGCGGAACCTTCGGACCCGGACGCCCCATGCCCGACTGACGATGAATCTCCGACTCAGGTCACTAGAGCTGCAGGATCAGGCTCTCCACTTGACCCAAGGCCGACACGCTGCTGGTCTGCGCAGCATCACGCGCCTTCACGAGCTTCTCCATCCACGTGATCCGCTCGTCCGCGGGCAGCGGTTCCTCGCCCAGCTGGGTGCGCAGACGGCGGGCCTCCGCGAAGTCGGCGAGCAAGGCGTCGGCAGCGGCGATCGAGCTCTGGTAGCTGCCCTCGGCCAACTCGACGCGGGCCGACAGCTCCCTTCGGAGTCTGGCCAGCTGGTCGCGCGGGTCGACGGGCACGTCTTCGTGCCCGGCGGCGATGGCGCCGACGACGTAGGCGACGTTGGCGGCGACGGCGAGAACGACGGTGATCATGGCAGTGCCCCTGCCCCTCCGGTCAGATGATGACCTTGATCTCGCTTTCGTCACCGACCCACTGCACGTACACCTCGGAGGGCCCCTCAGCGAGGTACGCCGTGCGGGTGGGCGTCACGTACTGCTCTTCCGTATTCACATCCGGTTACCTTCCGTGACCGGGGGGGGCGTTGGTCTGGCCATGGATACCTACGCCGAAGGCCCCTGTCTGCCACTGCTCACTGCCGAGGAGGCACGCCAGGCGATCACCCTGCTCCTGCACTTCCGGGACGGCACGGTGGAGGAAGAGCGGGTAGCCGGGGGACTCGCGCACGACCTCGCTCTTTCGGGTGCCGTCAGAAGAAGAGGGCTGAGGCGGGCGCGTAAGGTCTCGGTCGCCGGGCTTCACTGGCTGCGTCGACGCTCTTGGGCGACCCTGGAGGGATGAGCGCCGCTCCGATCACTGTGCACTGTCCGTCACCCTTCGGGCGGCGAAGGGGCACCGTGTATATCGGGGGGACGCGACGAGATCCTCTGTCCGGGGCGCCGGGGGAGCGCTATCCGGCCAAAGAATTGACGGGTACCTGACAATTCAAGGTCCCTGTGGGACCTTCCATGACGCTCACACCCCACAAGGACGCGGCCAGAAGGAGCGACATGAGGCAGTTCTCGGCACTCTCGTGCGTCACCGCCCTGATCATCGCAGCCACCGCCGGAGCGGCCACGGCGGCGACCGCTTCCGGAGCCACCGCAACGCAACAGGTCGACGGCGTGATCGTGGTCGCGGGCAACACGTGTACCTGGACCAACGCCCGGACCGGCGCCAACCCGCCCACCGCGCTGTCCATCGACCGCACCAGCATCAACAAGCCGGGCGGCAACCTGAGCTGTACCGGAGGCATCACCGCCGCCCTCAACAACAACCCCAACGTCACCTTCGACGACGCGGCCGGCCTCGCGAAGGCCGACGTCATCGACATCACGGGAACGCAGATGGGCATCTCCTGCCGCTACAAGGCGACCAACGTCCTGTTGAACCGCGACGGCACCACCCGTAAGTACGTGAACCAGGCCTTCACCGCGACGAAGACCTCCGGCAGCTTCCTCTGCCCGGGATCGGTCACCACCGCCGCCGCCGGCGCCTCACTGCTCTTCCACTGACACCTGGTGGACATGACGAAGTCCCCGCCTTGTCCGGACTGTGCTGCCGGGGCGGGGGCTTCGCCGCGGGTCACCAGGGCGTGTTCGGCTTCGGGGTCAGTAGCCCCAACGCTGGCCCACGCTGCTGTCGTGGCGGCAGTAGATCGCGCGACCGTTGGCGTCTCGTCCGGACGTACCGACATCGGCCTTCCGACATATCTGGCCGGCCTTGTAGCAGTTACCGGCGTTGGACAGGGGATAGCAGTCGGTGGCCCCCTGGGTGGGCTCGGGTGTGGGGGCCTGCGTGCGGGTGCGGGTAGGAGCGGGCGGAGCGGGGGCGGGCCTGGTGGTGGCCGGGACGGGGGCCTTGGTGGTGGGCTCGGCGGAGGGTGCCGGAGGGGTTGGCGATGTCGTGGTGGGGTCTGCGCTGGGGGTGTCGCTGAGGCTCGGGCTCGATGTCACCATGGGGCTGGTACTCACGCTGGCCGTGGCGCTGGTGCTGGGAGTGCTGGTGGGTGTGGCCGGTTCGCAGGCGGCGAGCGACAAGACGGCGGCGATGACGGTGAGAACACCCGAGGAGCGCTTCTTCGCGGCCTTCATCTGGCTGCCGAGCGATCTGGCCATGGAGAACTCCCAGGTGCTGAGGGTACTTTGATTAGCGATCAAGATACGTATTTTGTTGAAAGGTGCGAAGACCCTGCACACTGAGCTTTTTCCAACCTCGCGCTGACGTGTGATGAAGGACGAGGGCGGCCTGGACGATCGTGGTGATGCGGTTGGTGCTGCAGCGGATCTTTCGCAGGAGGCGCCAGCCCTTCAGGGTGGCCATGGCCTGCTCGCCGAGGCAGCGGATCTTGGCGTGCGTGCTGTTGTGCCGGCGCTGCCATCGCTTGAGACGACGACCTCGGAATGGGACCCGGACGGGGCGGCGCAGGGCCCTGTTGGTTCCCGATCCTGCCGCACTCGATCTCCCGCATGAGCTGGTCGAGTGGGTCACGATGCTCATCCCGGGGTGGGGCGCGATCTGGGGCAGATCGTCTTCCCGTGTCTGGAGAACTGCATGGAATCGGAGCGCAGGAAGGTCCTGTAAACCGTCAGCACGTATCTGGAGACGGGAAGCCCGGGGGAAACGGACCGGGGCGCAGTGCCACCGCAACACCGTCCTGAACCGGATGAACCGTTTCGAGAGACATATGGGCCTCGACGACCTGAGGCGCTACGGCGCGGCCGCCGTGATCACTGTGCTGGAGTGGCAGGGCGCTGCCCGGCTGCAGACGGATGACGGCTGATCCCGTCCCTCGCCGGTGGTCGCCAACGACGCAGCGGCCCCGCCGAGTGGGCGGAGCCGCTGAGGCGCTTCGTCAGCCGTTGGCGCTGACTCGACGGATGCCGCTGCAGTTCAGCTCCGTGCTTCCCTCGTAGTTGCAGGCCTGGATGTCGATGTAGCCGCTCTCTCCGATGGAGAGGTTGAGGTCGGCGCAGTAGCCGTTGCCGAGGTTGTACTGCACGTTGTGCCACGAGCCGCCGTTGATCCGGTACCAGGTGCCCGGGTGGTGGCCGTCGGCCGCGCTGTCGCAGGTGTAGAGGTGTTCGCCGTAGGGCTGGAAACAGCTCGTCGCCCCCGAGGTGGACACCCCGTAGCAGGGGTAGTCCGCGGCCACGCTCTGCGCGCTGGTCACGGTCACCCCCTCGGACGTCGGCGCGGGGGCCGCCGAGGCGGGCGTGACGAAGGCCGTGCCCAGGCCGATGCCCAGGGCGAGGGTTCCGATGATGCGGGAGAGACGCGCCGGGACTGTAGTCAGTGCAGGGGCCAAAACGACACCTCCGGTGAGGGAGTGAACAGTTGTCATGGGCCGTGCTGATGATGCGGTCGCGCTCCCCGGAGACTACAAGTTCATGACAAGTGCACCAGCTCTTCGTCAACCATTGTCTTGTTCTTGGTCTTGGCTGAAACCGCTTTCTCGACCTCCTGAACCCCAGGGCGGTCGACTTCCTGAGCCCGAGGTCAGTCGGCCTCGGCCGGGGCGTGCAGGACGCGGTCGCGGCCGACCGCGCGGTCGGAGCGATAGTCGAGCCCGTCCTGGCCCGGCGCCGAACCGAGGCGATGATCCGGCAGGCATACGGGGCCAGCCTCCATCGGGCCGCCCTCCAGACGGCTCTGGAACCGGTCTGGGTGTCGGACGGTCCACACGGCTCGCGGACTGCACAGCAGCCGGCGGGTCTGACGCCCACCACGCTGTGGGTCTTGTCCCGTCTGGGTCCCGCCGGTCTGGAGTTCTGGCTGCAGGCCTCACCGGCGCGCCGAACCTGCTCGAAGCATCGGTCTGAACACATTTTGTACAGCTGGTCGTTCCACCCCACCTCCGGGCAGGAGCGGGACGGTGGCTTCTGGGCTGGGGCGCGGCGGACTCGAAGCCGGCGGCCGCCATGTTCTGCCACATTGCCGCCGACCTCGCGCCCCGCACCCACGAGTTCGCAGGAGGCCTCGCCGTGCACGCGCCCTCCGGGCACTCCGGCTCCAGCTGCTCCGTCACCGGGACGGTCACCCACGGAGCCCGCCTGGTGCACCTGCTCGACACGGCAGAGCTCCCCGGCCCCGATGCCGCCTCCGGCCTCCCGCCGGGAACGAGGCTGACTGTCACGGCCATCCATGGTGGCGAGGGCTTCTCCGTCCCCCCGACCGGATCGACATCAACGTCGACGTCCGTACCACCCCGACCCTCGACGAATCCGCCGCCGAGACACTCGTACGTAAGGCGGCCGCCGAGCTGCCCGTCCGACCCCGGCCGAGGTCGCCGAGGTGGCGGCCTGGCCCGCGTTCCGCGTGGAGGAGAGCGAGCAGTCGGCCGCCGCACTCCTGCCAGCGGCCCGAGAGACAGGCCTTGCCGTACGGGCGAAGACGGCGGGCCCGTCGAACATCGACAACCTTCTCGCCGACCACCGCATCCCCGCCACCGCCGGGTTCGGCGTCCCGTACGAGGACCTGCACGGCATCGACGAGTGCGTGTCCCTGGCCGAACTCCCGACCGTCCACGCCATTCACGAACGAGCTGTCCTCAGCCCGTTGGGCCTCCGGTGACCGCTTCCCGGTCTTCAGAGCCGGGCCTGAGGGGATGGTGCTCTGACCGGGAAAGTTCGCCGGGGTGAGTACGCTGAACCTGCCTGCGTCGGAGGAAGGGGGCGGGTGTGACACGGAGACCGACGACGGATGAGGCCGTCGGACTGCTTGAGGGCGAACTGGGCTCCCGGGCGCTTGCCGAACCAGTCACGGAAGATGTCTGGCTCGCCTTCCTCCGTTTCGGCCGACAGCTGTTCCACGTTCCGGACACACCCGATGCCGATGGCCTTCTGTTCCAGTACGGGACCTACACGTTCGACGGTCCTGCGACGTTCACGTTGAACCTCACCCGACAGTTCGAGGTCTCCGACAGCGACGGTGATCACGACCACTACGTTCAGGTCCACTGCGAACTCCGATACGGACTCACGCCCGCCCTGGCGGCCCTGGGAAGCTTCACCTCGTGGTTCTTCCAAGATGCCGGAGGCGATCTCGAAAAGTGGGCCCGAGGGCTGACCGAACGGGCGGCCTGGAGTGTGATCCGCGGGCTCAAGCCGGCCGAGATCTGGGTGTACCAGGAACAGGTGTAGTCGCTCAGGCCGCTCACGGCACGAGCCGATCGCGAACCGTGGGTCTACAACCGCTACCACCACCGGTGGAGCAAGCGTTCCCGACACGACCGCCGTCCACCTACCGGGCTCACGGGTGCGCGACGGGACTGTCTCCGGGCACCGGATTCCTCCTGCGCACACGCATCCTGCGCGGCTAAGGTGAATCCTCGGCGATCGACGGGGGCGATGGTGAACTGGGCCGCAGAGGCAGCGCTGACCGATTTTCAACGCAACCTGATCATCGCCCTCGCGGGCGGGCTCGTCGGCGTGCTCGGCACCATGACGATCGAGTACGTGAAGGCCCGCCGCGAGCCGACCAAGCGGCTGTCCTACGACGCCGAGACGCGGACGGCCATCGTCTCCGCCGACGAGCAGGTGCGGCCCCGGCTCGGGCTCACCTACGACGGCAGGTACGTCGAGGACCTCAGCTCCGTCGAGTTCACCGTGGAGAACACCGGGAACCGCGTTGTCCAGCAGCAGCAATTGCGGTTCCGGTTCGCCGAGGGCAGCGAGGTCCTCGACGCCGCAGCGACCTCCGCTTACGAGGCCGAGTGGGGCGTGCAGCGACGCCAGGACCTCGAACGGAGTCCCCGGGAAGCAGTCTTCGCCATCGGCCACTTGGAGCGCGGGCAGCGCGTGACCTTCCGGCTGCTCGCCTCAGGCCGGGACTCCGGCAGCTGGAAGGTCTTCCCGCACAACCCGCTGGGGGACGTCGACCTGCGCGAGCGGTCGGCTGCCCGCATGAAGGACGACCGCGAGCACATGTCGGCCTTCTTATGGATGTCCTTCCTGCTGTTCACCGTCCCGCCGGTGTTCTCCGCCTTCGGATTCGTCGGGGAACTGGCCGCGGCGTTCGTGAGGGCGGGCTTCATCGCCGCGGTCGTCCCGCACCTCGCCCCCACGGCCCGGGCGCTGCGCGACGTACTGGTCAGGCCCCCTCAGCCCGGGGACATCTACACCTTCCACGGTGACGTACGCGGTACCGCCCTCACCTTCGGGGACAGCGGCACGATCAACTACAGCTCCGCCGAGAGCCGTCCGCCCGGGCATCCTGATCCGGCCGATCCCACCCAGGCGTGAAACACCCCGGCCCGTAACGGTCCGCCGAAGCACGGCTTGCCGGCGCTGCAGGCTTTCGCGATGGCACCACACCTCCAGCAGTCGCAAAGGACGTTCACCGCCCATCCCGCGGCTCCGACCTCCAACCGGCGAACCTCTCCCCATCCGACCAGGGGGGCGCAGAAGCCGCCGCCCGTGCCGCCTCCCTCGAACTCGGAGGAAGCCACCAGGCAGAGGGACGGTTCCCTCCTCCCGTACACAGGCGGCGGCTGTGACGTTCTTCCCCTGCCGCATGCACCGACCAGCCGCTACCGTGGACCCATGGCACGGGAAATCCGCATCGAGATCAGCGACGAGGCGTACGAGGCACTGGAGCGCGTCGCGGCGGAGAGGCACGTGCCCGCCGAGGACTACGCGGGCCGTGTGCTGGACGCTGATCTGACCCGGACACGGTTCGTCGAAGGCGCCCGCTCCTTCGTCGCCCAGCACGGCAAGGCCTTCGCGGAGCGGTTCGGCCGCCCTGCCGGCCCCAGCGCCGACGCCGCCTGACGCCGGCCGTAGCGTGTTTCTGCAGATAGACCTCTCCTGGCTGCTCGACGTCGCTCAGCAGGAGATCCCCGGCGACCCAGAGATCTCCGACTGGGGATCGCTGGAGGCAGCCCGCGCCCGCCACTCGTTCCGAGTGATGGACATCCCCGTCTACGAGCATCCGCACCACCGCGCGGCCGCGCTCCTGGAACAGCTCGTCCGCGTTCCGGCCCTGGAGCACTCCAACGAGCTGTACGGCGTCGTCGTCGCCGCGGCCTACCTCCACGCCTGCGGGTACCCGGTCAGCGTCACGGCGGAGGAAGCCATCGACCTCGTCGAGCGGGTGACGGAAGGCCGGATCGATGTACGGCAGGTCGCCGCGACTCTGAAGGAATGGTCTCGCTGACAGAGGCGGCGGGGACCCGGTCGGAATCAAGGGTGCTGGAGGACACGGTGCGCGCCGCTCCCGGCGCCTGGCCGGAGATCGGGGCGCCGTCCGGGCGGGCCGCGCGGACCAGAGCGACACCATACGGCGCTGGGCCCTGCACGCCTACCTGCGCCGACGCAACCAGAACACCCGCCACCCCGACATTCTCCCTGCCCAACGCAAGGAGCACGCTCGGATCCGCAGCGAGAAGGGAATCCGCTCGAGCGGCCCGACCCCCCTCCACGCCTGCCTGCCCCCTGGTCGTGGCGCGTCTGCTACGGAGCCAGGCTCGCCCGGACGAGACGGAATGCGGCCGCCGGGTCCGCGGCGCGCGTGACCGTCCGGCCGACGACGACATGCGAGGCCCCAGCGGCGATCGCCGCACGTGGTGTGCCGGGACGGGCGTGATCGGCCGGAGATTCACCAGGCAGCGAGACTCCCGGAGTGACGATCAGGGCATCGGGACCCAGGATGCTGCGCAAGGCCGTAACGTCCTGAGGCGAGGCGATCACGCCGTGGCAGCCGGCCTCCTGCGCCAGGCGGGCCAACCGGAGCACCTGCTTGTCCACTGAGTCGCTGACACCGATGTCGTTGAGATCCGTGTCGGTCATGCTGGTGACCACGGTCAAAGCAAGGATGCGCAGCCCGGGGAAGTGGCAGGCAGCTTCGATCGCGGCGGACATGATGCTGCTTCCGCCCATGCCGTGCACGGTGAGCATGGACACGCCCAACGCCCCCGCGACGCGCACTGCCCCGGAAACCGAGTTCGGGATCTCGAAGAGCTTGAGGTCCAGGAAGACCTCCTTGCCTTGTGTAACAAGGTCCTTGACGAACTCCGGCCCCGCTGCGGTGAGCAGTTCCAGACCGACCTTATAGAAACGGCACTCGCCGCCCAGCTGCTCAACGACTGCATCGGCGGCTGCACGGTCGTCGCAATCCAAGGCGACGATGATCTGGCTTCTTGGATCCACGGGGACATTGTGCTGCCCACTGCAGCACGAGCAGTTACCGGGGTCGGCCAACTTCAACCCGGCGATCGTTTTCGGTCGCGCCGCTGGCCTGACGTGCGTTCCCGGTGCTCTGCGATGTCGCCGGGTTCTCTTCGTTCCTCGACCGGTGGCGATCTCGGGTTACGTACGGCTGCTGCGGAGCCGGTCCGTGCTCACCCTGTGGCCACTGGCGGCGGTCGACGTCGTACGAGCCGGGCTGTCCATGAACCCGCCGTCGGGCATGGAACGGTCAGGTGGGAGGACAGGTGTGGAAGTGGCGGGTCTTTCGGTCCGGCAGGGCCTGGGGAGGTTTTCGGCCGCAGCAGATCGCCTCGATCGGGGACCTCTCACGGCCCGCTGTCACCGAACAGGCCCGCAGCGCGGTGCCCTTGGCCTGGTGCGCTTCCAACTCCTTTGTTCCCCAGCTGAGTACGCGTACTCAGGCATCGTCTGCCGGGCTTGTCCATGCTGGGGCGCGAAAGCCGGACCGTTTCAGGGAGAGACAAGCATGGACGACGCTCTGCAGTTGCGCACCGCCACACCCAGTGACCGCGATTGGATCCATGAACTGCGTCACCGGGTGTACGCGGAGGAGCTCGGCCAGCATCCGGTGGATCCGTCGGGAAGGCTGAGTGACGGACTCGACGGCGACAACGTGTTTCTGGTGGCCGCGAGGGGCGAGACGCGGATCGGTTTCGTCAGCCTCACCCCGCCGTGGGTCGGCCGCTACTCCCTCGACAAGTACCTGACGCGCGAGGAGTTGCCGATCCTGACCGAGGAGGCGCCGTTCGAGATCCGCGTCCTGACCGTCGAGGAGCAGTGGCGGTCCACAGCGGCGGCGCCGCTCCTCATGTACGCGGCGCTGCGCTGGGTCGCGGCGCGGGGCGGCCGCCGGGTGGTGGCGATGGGACGCACGGAGCTGCTCGACATGTATCTCGCTGCCGGGCTGCGGCCGGTGGGGCGCACGGTCCGCTCGGGCGCGGTGTCGTTCGAGGTGATGAGTGGTTCCGTGGCCGAGCTGACGAGGACGGTCGCGGAGCGACACGGCCGGACCCTGGAGCGGCTGCGGAGGGATCTCGAATGGCGGCTCGACGTGCCCTTCGCGCCGCGTGCGGACGGCTGTGAGCACGGCGGTGCCTTCTTCTCGGCGATCGGTACGGACTTCCGGACGCTGGCCCGCCGTCACGAGGTGGTCGCGGCGGATGTGCTGGACGCATGGTTCCCGCCGTCCCCAGGGGTCCGCGCGGTCCTCTCACAGGATCCGGGGTGGGCGGCCCGGACCTCGCCGCCGACGGGCGCGGAAGGACTGATCGCGGAGATCGCCGAGGTCCGCGGACTGCCGGTGGAGTCGCTGGTCGTCGGGGCGGGCTCGTCCGATCTGATCTTCAGGGCGTTCGGCCGGTGGCTGACGCCGGGGAGCCGGGTGCTCCTGCTCGATCCGGGCTACGGGGAGTACGCCCATGTCACCGAGCGGGTGATCGGCTGCAGGGTCGACCGGCTCCAGCTGCGCCGGGAGGACGGCTGGCTGCTCGACCCGGCCCGGCTCGCCGCCGCGACCAGTGACGGACGGTACGACCTCGTGGTGGTGGTCAACCCGAACAACCCGACCGGCCGCCACGCCCCGGCCGACGCGCTGCGCGCGGTGATCGAGACCACGCCCGTGCGGACCCGGTGGTGGATCGACGAGGCGTACCTGGGCTATGTCGATCCGGCGGACTCGCTTGCCGGGCTTGCCGCGGCCGACTCCCGGGTCGTGGTCTGCACCTCGCTGTCGAAGATGTACGCGCTGTCGGGGATGCGGGCCGCGTACCTGGTGGCTGGTCCGGAGACGGCCGGTGAGCTGCGGCGCTGGACGCCGCCGTGGCCAGTGAGCCTGCCGGCCCAGCTGGCCGCCGTGACGGCGCTGCGGGACCCCGCGTACTACACGGAGCGCTGGGCCCGCACCCATGTGCTGCGCCGGGGCCTGGCCCACGACCTCGAGAAGCTGGACGGGTTCTCCTCGGTCGACGAGGGGGTGGCGAACTTCCTCACGGTGACCCTGCCGCCGGACGGGCCGAGCGCGGCGCGGCTGGTCGGCGAGTGCCGGCGGCACGACGTGTTCCTGCGTGACCTGTCGCCGATGTCCCCGGCGTACGAGGGGCGGACCGTTCGGATCGCCGTACGCGACACGGCGGAGAACGCGCGGATCGTGGCGGCGTGCCGGAACGCCCTGGACGCGCTGCGCGCGTCGGCCGCGGTGGTGTCGGGCGGGCCGGGACAGGCCTCCCGGTGACGACGGTCGCCGGTCTCGTGCCGTACCTCGGCGGGGCGCTGGCGGTCGGAGGCGTCGCGGTGGCGGCGACCCGGCGCCGTGAGCTGATGGTCCGCTGGTGCGTGTGGGCGCTCGGAGTGCCCCTGGTGACCGCCGCGTTCTGGCTCGGTCCACCAGGGATCGCGGTGCTCGCGGCCGTGGTCGGGGTGGTCGCGGTGGCGGAGTTCGGTGGGCTGCTCCGGCTGGGTCCGGTGGACCGGGCGGTGCTGGGCGCGGCGGTCGTCGGACTCGTCCTGACCGCCTGGCTGGCCCCGGGGGAGGTGCTGCGGGTGGCGGCGGCCGGGGCGCTCGCGATCGCCGGGGGGCCGTTGCTCGCGGGCGACGCGGAGCACGGACTCCGTCGCCTGGGGGCGGGCCTGCTGGGGCTCGTGTGGTTGGGAGCCCTGGCCGGCCTCGTACCGTCCGGTGCCCTCGGCCTCGTGCTGTTCGTGGCCGTGTCGATCGCCGACATCGTCGCGTACGCGGCGGGTCGCCGTCTCGGCGGCCCCCGGCTCTCCCCGCTGTCGCCCGCCAAGCGGTGGAGCGGCACGCTGGCCGGGGCCGCGGCCGGTCTCCTCACGCTGGCCGTGCTGTCCTCCCTCACGTGGCAGACGGCGGTGGCCGTGGCGGTCGGCGGCCCGCTCGGGGACCTGCTGGAGTCGATGGTCAAGCGGGGCGCCCGGGCCAAGGACGCCGGCCGGTGGCTGCCCGGCTCGGGCGGTCTCCTCGACCGGATCGACTCCCTCCTAGTCGCCCTGGCGATGCTGTTGATGCTGGAGTGAGCCATGTGACGGGATGGGCATGAGGCCGGGTGCGACCGGGGCCGGTTGCGAGGGGAGTCGCCTCCGCCCCGTCCTGGCCGGCCCGGATGACGGTGGGGCCGTCGGCATCGCCCCTACTCGGGGATGCCATCGAGAGCGATTGAGGGCACTCTGCTCCGGGCCGCCGCCGCTCCGGCTTCCCGGATAAGGGTTCGTCCGCAGAGAACGGTGTCTCTACCCTGAGTCACGGCGGGAGTGCGCGCATTCCCGCAGGTTGCGGTGCCGTGGCAGAGCGGCCCATTGCGATCGACGTGGGCGAGGTCCCTCCCACGGCGACTGACGGAGACGGAGCGGACCTGCTCCCATCTGTCCACGGGTTCAAATCCCGTCGGCACCGCAGCCGACCAGGACGTAGTTCCGCGTACGGACTTGCCGCATTGCACCAGGCCCACAGAAGTCGTGCCAGACCCTCCAAGGTGCTGGAAGAACTGCTCTTCGTGTCGGCTGGGGTGCTGTCGTCTTCCTGGACTGGTCGATCTCGTCTGGGCGCGGTCAGGCGCGTAGCCGGTCCAGTTCGCTGCTGATCGCTTCTCTGAGTACGTTGTGCTGGGGGCCTAGCCTGGACTGTTCCTCGTTCCACCGGTCGGGCGGGTAGAGCCAGACCGGAGCGCCCGCGGCATCGGCCGGTTCCCATGCGTATCGCGGCCATACATGGGCGTGGAGGAACGGGTCTCTGTTTCCGAGGACCTCCAGGTTGACCCGCCGGAAAGCCGGGTCCAGACGCCGGCAGGCGCGTTCGACCGCCTCGCCGAGCTGCTCCATGTCGGACAGGAACGCCAACCGCCGTCCGCGTGGCAGGTCGGTAAGCCGCTGGACATTCGGTTCGTCCACGAGGAGAACCGAGTATCCCGGCAGGAACTGCACGTCACCGATCACCGCGAACCCTGCTGTCAGCCGCCGTAATACGGTCGGGTTCTCGCCCTTCAGGGCTGCCCCGATCCGGTCTTTGCGCCATTCACCGGTCATGAGTCAAAACCTACGACGCTGACGGAAGACCGACCGGCCGGGTTTCCCCGAGTTCGGCGGGCCTGGAGGGGTGGGCACACCAGGACCGGGGCACAGCACCACGGCTCCTGGGGCGTACCAGAGACTCACGGGCGGATGCGTGGTGGTGGGGATGCGGCCAGCCCCCCGCCGCTCCTCGCTCTCGTAGGGACGACTCCCGACGGCTGGGCCGTCGGGAGTCGGCGGACGGGGCGCCTGCTCCCCGCTCGTGCGGGGATGGTCCCGTCGGGCACGTGAGTCGACAGTTCCGGGCCGCCTTCGGTGAGTCGCCATGCGCGTACCTGATGACGCGTCGCATCGAGCGGGTGACGGCGATGCTGTGGCGGGGCGACGTCAGCGTCACCGAGGTCTGCTTCATGGTTGGATGCGCGTCGCGGGGAGTGTTCACCACCCGCTTTGCCGGGCTGGTCGGCATGCCGGCTGGGGTATTCCGGCGTCAGGTCAGGTGTCGGATGCGGCGGCCGGCCATGCCGATGCTGCGGGTACGGCCCGCGGTGCGGGTCGGCGGTCAAGGTGAAGGAGGTGCCGGCGTGCGTGGCGCAGCAGCTCTCAAGACCGGTCAGGAATCGAGAAGCCCCGGGTGCCGCGCAGCCCCTAGCGTGATGGTCATGGCAACCACCACTTCCACCGCAGTCAACACGTCCCTCGCGTCCGTCACTCTTGAGGTGGCCGACCTGGAGGCCGCTCGCCGCTTCTACAGTGCTTTCGGCGTGGACTCGTACATACGCCTGCGGGTGTCCGGGGCGCACTCCACCGGATTCCGTGGCTTCACCCTGGCGTTGACGGTTTCAAATCCGGCCACCGTCGACGGCTTCGTCGGCGCCGCCGTTCAGGCCGGCGCCACGGTGCTGAAGCCCGCCGCGAAGTCGCTGTGGGGCTACAGCGGCGTCGTCCAGGCCCCGGACGGGACGATCTGGAAGATCGCGACCTCGGAGAAGAAGGACACCGGCCCCGCCACCCGTGAGATCGACGAGGTCGTCCTGCTGATCGGTGTCGAGGACGTGAAGGCCACCAAGGAGTTCTACGTCGGCCGGGGCCTGACCGTGGCCAAGAGCTTCGGTGGCAAGTACGCCGAGTTCGCCCCCTGCCAGGACAGCCGCGTCAAGCTGGCGCTGTACAAGTGTCGTGCCCTTGCCAAGGACCTCGGCGTCCCCGTCGACGGCACCGGCTCGCACCGCATCGTCCTCGGCAGCACCGCGGAGGCCTTCACCGACCTGGACGGGTTCGCCTGGGAGACTGCCGCGCCGCTCGCCCCCACGCTGTCCTGACCACCGAATCCGCAGCGAACGGGCAGAACACCAGGAGAAAGATCATGAACTTCCGGTCCCATGTCGAGCCGCCCGAGCCCATGCGGGGCCTGGAGGTTCCGTTCGAGGTGGTGGCAGCGCTCGGTGGGGGCGCGCGGCCGCCAGTGAAGATCACGGTCAACGGGCATTCCTGGAAGAGCCGGGTCGCCATCATGCGAGGCCGCCACCTGCTCGGCCTCAGCAACGCCAACCGGCAGGCCGCGGGTGTCGCGATCGGCGAGGAGGTCGAGGTCGAGCTGGAACTGGACACCGAGCCGCGTGTCGTCGTCGAGCCCCCGGACTTCGCACAGGCCCTCGACGACGACCCCGTCGCCCGCGCCGCGTACGACAACCTTGCCTACAGCCGCAAGCACGAGCACGTGCGAGCCATCGAGAGTGCGAAGAAGCCCGAGACGCGCCGTCGGCGCATCGAGAAGGCCATCGCCACCCTGCGGGGCTGACCCCCGAAAGCAAGGGCTCCGGCGGCACTGTCATCGCAGTACGGAGGCCTGACCCTGCCCCATTCCTCCTGAAGGGACAAGCATGTCGAAGCGACTGATGACCGGTCTTTACCGGTTCCTGGCCTTTGAGTTCGCGCTGGGCGCCGTGACCAAGTACTGGCCGGGCGACACGATATTCAGCTCGGCGTACTCCGCGAAGTTCATCGAATGGGGTTACCCGGCCTGGATGCGCTTCGTGGTCGGCGCCCTGGAAGGTGTCGCAGCCGTCCTGCTCGTGATCCCCGAGCGGCGAGCACGCTTCCTGGGTGCCACGACGCTGATGTTCGTGCTCACGGGCGCGACCACCACCCACATCGTCAACCACGATCCGGCGGTGGAGAGCTGGGCCGCGCCGACCCACCTCTTCATCATGGGCATCCTCGCGCTGGCGAACTGGCCGGCCGACTGGCGAGACCTCTTGCGGGCTCCTGTCGCGCCGACGGCCCGAACAGTACGTTCGTCCAACGAAATGGCAAGAGCGCAGCACCTTGGCGGGGACCGCTGACCGGTACCGACCATCGGCGGCCGACCGAGCAACACCGTGGCATCAATTCACGTAGTCGCGGGGGGACCATGCGCGCAGTCGCCCCTTCCGCTCCGTTTCACGAACGATGTCTCCAGGGGCGGGCGCGGCCCCGCGCGGCTGACACGTACAGGTGATGATCTTGCCCTTCAGAGCCGACCCCCTCGGTCCCGTCTCTGCGCTGCGGATCATGGCTCTGACCGGTGGCACCCCTGGTGTTGCTGCTCTACCGCTCCACGGTGCCGTCCGCACTGTCGATCTCGTAGATTCGCTCTTGAAGCCGTTCACCGGCCCAGTCCAGTCCGACGCCCAGGTCGAACCAGTGTCGGTCCTTGCGGTCTTCGGGCCCTGAGAGATTCACCGCCGCCCACGAGAACGCTCCCAGGAGGACGGAGCGGCCGTGCTGCGTCGTGCGCACGGACAACGCAAACGGTGCGGCGAGTGCCGCGCGGGCGACCAACATGGTCTGCGCGTTCTCGGGATGGGGCAGTGCGCCCGTGAGGAACCGAGGTGTGTCAAGGATCTTGACCCATTCGACTACTGCGTCTGCCACCTGGGCGCGCAAGGACTCTTCGATGCCCTGCCGGACAGCGGCCGCGGGATCGTCACCGAGCCAGCCGAGCCAATGATCGGGGTCCGTGAGCTTGCTGAAGTCGTCCTGCGGCATCCCGTGACGGGGATTCTCCTGGTACTCACCTGTCAGTTTCCCGCTGCTGTCAACCAGCCATGCACCGCGGATGGCCTCGGGAGGTACGTAGCCGTTCGGGTCGTCGATGTACGTAGGGTCGATCTCAGCGACGCTGCCACCTGGATTCTCGGCAGCCGCAGCCAGCAGCGCAGGCTCGTCCGGTATGCCCTTACGCCGACCTCGCCACCCCGAAAGCCCCACGTCCCCACCCCCGCGTCGCCCGTCCAGTTGTCCGCGATTGTGTCGTACCGGTCAAGGCCGCATGAGGGCGGGGGAACAGCGGCAAACGGTCGGGGAATCTCAGCGAGCAGGTCTGTGCACCCTCACCGAGCAAATGATGCCGCGCCATGGTCGCAGTGTTGGTTCCATCCGGTCGAGGGTGACAACGAGCGGATTCAGTGGCCCTTGCCTGCGCGGGGATGGTCCCACGTGCGGGACCTTCTTGCCCACGCAGGGATGGTCCACTGGCTGCATAGGGATCCGGCGAGGGCATTTGCTGGTGGGTCTCGGCATCACACGTTGCCCGGCCAACGTGTGAACGTTGGAGTGAAGCAGCAGCAGCGGTACGCACCCGGCTCAGGGGCGAGTGGCGCGAACGCGGTCGGCCGCGAGGTGCAGCTCGTACGGCTGGCAGCAATCGGAGCAGAGGGTCGCGACGAGGGTTCCGCAGGTGCACAGTTGGTTCGTTCCGCCATCCGGGGTCGCTCCGCAGCAGGCGGGGGATGCGTGCCGCAGCTCCAGGCCGCGTGCGTCGTCCGGGTTGATGACGATGTTGCCTCGTGGCCCCCGCGAGACCAACGGCTTTCCGTCCGCGTTCCAGCGCTCCCCATGGCGTGGCATCACAGGCCCGGGCACCTCGGCGACGACCAAGGGCGCGCCGTACGGCTCCGTCTCGATCGCGTAGCAGCCTGATGGCACTGTCGCCGGCGACGGGCCAGGCTCGTCCGCGTCCCACCATGCGTAGTGCGGAGCCTCGGGAACAGCAGGCAGCCGTGTGAGCGGCCCCGTCAGTGCGACTCCACATGTCGCGCAAACGAATACCACTGCCTCGACATCCGTAACCCCGGAGGCGACGTCCTGATCCTGGTGTTGATGATCGTGCATGCGCTGACCGTACGCGGCACGTTCCCAGGCTGTCTGATCGCCATCCCCGGGCGGCGCCTGACGCCGTTCCCGGCCAAGCAATCAGGTGCCCCTGAAACGTGGTGACATCGTCTTCCTCGTCAGCGGGCAGGGCTGGTCCCCTTGCTGGCTCTGTTGCCGGCCTCGGTCGGATCGAGTCCGTGCTCTGATCCCTGTCTGCGAGGTGCTGTGCCGATGGGTGTTGCTGGACGATGCGCTGGGTGTGGCCTTCGGCCGTGGGGTGTGGAACCGCCGTTGTGGCAGGGACGTCGAAAGGTCATGGCTGGGAGAGCTGGACGTATCGTTTTCGCCTTCGGGTTGGTTGCTTGCGTGCTCACGGGCTGTGGGAAGGCCGGCGAGGGTGCAGAGGTTGTTCGAGGGGCACCGTCTGCCCGGACGATTCCCTTCGACCTGTACACGCATTGCGGGATCGACGAGGCCCGCATCGGCTCGACGTACTACGAAGCGGAGACCCCGTTGTCCGACGGCTCGGGAAACCCGCCCGAAGGATGGGACAACCCGACCCAGCGCGGCACGATGACGTTGGAGTCCGAGACGGAGGCCGTCTTCACCGACGATGCCGGGCATGAGGTGAAGTTCCGTGCCCGGCCGGGTGCGAGTGCCTTCAAACGCATCTGCGCTTAACAGCCGTCAGCCGTCAGTCCGAAGGCATGGTGGAAGACATCAGCGGCGGCGTCTTTCGTCGTCCCACGCGTGTGTGCCGCAGCCCGGCTCCGTCTCCAGTCCGGCGAGCCGGTCGGTGTGCAGACGTGAAGGAAGAGCTAGCGGACGGTCCGGACTTGACTGGCGAGCCGGGACCAGGTGCATCCAGGGCGTCCGCCACGGGGGCGGTCCGCGCGGCGACGATGTCCAGGGTGCGCATCTGTGGGACGACGAGGATCCCGAGGGCCACAGCCCCCGTACCGCCATCACCCTCGTCCGCATCCGTCACGGCAGCCGTGAACGGTGTTCGTGCATGGTGCTGCCGACCGATCGCCCGCTGCTCCGTTTTGTCCTCCAAGGCCCGCCCGCCACACTCCCGCCGGCCGTCCCAGGGTGCCAGCCCTCGGCATCCCGCTCGACGGCACCCCGGGACCGTGGAAGGCGATCACGAACGTCCCCGGTGGCGAGGTCGGGCACGTCACGCTGATCGAGTGCGAAGGCGTACGTACCGGGGTCCCCGGCCTGCTGCCGCGAACGACCGCCGTGCCGCGGCCCGCTGTGCACGGTCGGCGGCACAAGGCGGGCGGCCTGAACGTCGTCGACATCGAGGCCACCTACTGGGAGGGGCAGCCGCCGCCCGGCGCGGTGAGCGAGATCATCGAGATCGGGCTCACCCCGGCCGAGGTCGCCGGTGGCGTCGGCTTCGCCGAGGCGTGCCGCATCCTTGCCGACGCCCATGACGCGCGCAGCCGCCCCTGGGCGAGCTGGGGAGACTACGACCGCAAGCAGTTCGAACGACAGTGCCGGGCGGCCGGAGCGCCCTATCCGGCCGGCCGGCCGGCAGAGCAGGGGCACACCAACGCCAAAGCCGTGTTCACCGAGGCGTACGGCCTGCGTAAGCGGCCTGGCATGGCAGGCGCCCTGCAGCTCGCGGGGCTGCCGCTGGAGGGCCGCCACCACCGGGGCGAGGACGACGCGTGGAACATCGCCGCCCTCGTCCTGGACCCGGTGGAGCGTGGACTCTGGACAGCCTAGGGGAAGTAATTTGCTGTCGACCCCGTGGTGAGTGAGGCCGTCGTCGGCAGCGGGCCGTCCGCCTCCCCGGCGCCATAAGCTGCTGTGGCGACCAGTGGCGACTCGACGTCGGGTCGGTCGACACCTCTGCACCCTCTGCCTTCCTGTCCCGCCTGCAACGGGTGCCCGCGCCGGCCCGCGGCGAAAAGACTCCGACCGTACGGGTGGCGGCACGCGTTCGCCGCCGGCCATGGCGAAACATCCCCGCACCTGACCTGCGGCCCGGCCCCGCCCCGTCATCAGGTTCCGACCGCATCACCTGGGCGGTGAAGGCGGCGCCGGTTCGGTCACGTTGTGCCTGGATCCAGTCGAAGTGCACCGATTCGACGATGGTGTTCGTCTTTCGTTCATCGGCGACCAGGGCGCGCGCCTCAAAGATCTCGTAAACATAACGCGTCTGGACCAAAGAGGTCCTGATGTGAAAGATCCAAGGAGTCCCCCCGTCATGCCTCCCTCCCCCGACGTCTCCCGTCGCGCGCTGCTCGGCGGTGCCGCCGGCGCCGCCGTGCTCGCCTCGCTGCCGTTCAGCGTGCGCGAGGCCCTTGCGGCGCCCGCCCGCCCGGGCCGGCTGGAAGACATCGAGCATGTCGTCGTCCTGATGCAGGAGAATCGTTCCTTCGACCACTACTTCGGGACCCTGCCCGGCGTACGGGGCATCGGAGACCGCACCGCCGTCCGCGGCGTCAACGGCAGGACGGTCTTCCACCAGCCCGACCCCTCGCGCCCCGAGGGCCACCTCGTCCCCTTCGCGATGAACGCGGCCCACACCAACGCCTACCGGAACGGCGCCCCCGCCTTCGGCTTCGTCGACTCCTTCCCGCTGTGGAACGACGGTCGGGCCGACGGCTACGTGACCGGCCGCACCAGCGGCTGGCTCGGGCACGGCTTCTACGAGCCCGCCGACATGCCGTTCTACAACGCGCTCGCCAGCACGTTCACGGTCTGCGACCAATACCACGCGTCGGTCCAGTGCAACACGAACACCAACCGCGACCACTTCATGACCGGCACGAGCGGTGGCACGGTCAACGACACCGTCGTCTACAACAACAGCTACATACCGGGTGGTTACACCTGGACCACCTACGCCGAGCGGCTCCAGAGCGCCGGAATCAGCTGGAAGACGTACCAGGCCCGGGACAACTACGACGACAACGCCCTCGCCTGGTTCAGGCCGTTCCAGCAGGCCAAGCCCGGCGAGCCCCTCCACGACCGAGGCATGGCGATGGTCGGTGCTGCCGCCGACCAGGGCAACGGCCACAAAATGGGCGACGCGCTCGTCGAGGCGTTCCGCGCCGACGTGGCCGCCGACCGCCTTCCGCAAGTGTCCTGGATCGTCGCTCCGGAAGCCCTCTCCGAGCACGCCAGCTGGCCCCCGCCGTACGGCGAGCACCTCACCGCGCGACTGATCGAGGCGCTCGCGGACCATCCCGAGGTGTGGGCCAAGACCGTCTTCATCCTCAACTACGACGAGCACGGCGGCTTCTTCGACCACTGCATGCCGCCCGTGCCACCGCTCTCCGCCGACCGGGGCAAGGCCACCATGTCCGTCGACGGCGAGGTCGTCGTCCGGGTCAAGCAGGCGGACGGCGCCATCGCGATGCGGGTCGTCTCCCAGGACGGCCGCTACCGGGTCCGCGCCGCCGACGGCAGCCTCACCTGGTCCGACACCCTGCCCGCCGGGGAGACCCGGGTCTCCGGGCCGCACGCCATGGGCCTCGGCCTGCGGGTGCCGATGCTCGTGGTGTCCCCGTGGACCCGCGGCGGCGTCGTCGACTCCACCGTCCTCGACCACACCTCCGTCATCCGCTTCCTGGAGCGCCGCTTCGGGGTGCGCGAGCCCAACATCAGCGCCTGGCGCCGCTCCGTGTCCGGCGACCTGACGTCCGTCTTCGACTTCTCCGGCGAGGACATCGTCTGGCCCGAACTACCCGACACCAGCGGCAACGTGGCGAAGGCCGACGCGGCCGCCGGGAAGCCGTCGATCGCCGTTCCCTCGCCGCAGTTCTTCCCGCGCCAGCAGCGCGGCACCCGGCCCGCCCGCCCCGTCCCGTACGCCCTGTCGCTGCGCTCCAGGGTCCGCGACGGCAAGGTCGAACTCGACCTCCGCAACAAGGGCCGCCAGGCCGCCGTCTTCCAGGTGTACGCGGAACCCGGCAGCACCCCCGACTTCTACACCGTCGGTGCGGGCGAGCGGCTCCCCGGCGCTCGCGCCCTCCAGGGCGACACCTACGACCTGCGGATCCACGGCCCCAACGGCTCCCTGTGGGCGCTGCGCGGCGGCGCGGACGACGCCCTTGAGGCCCGCCTCAAGGAGGAGTCCGACGACGACCGCGCGTACGTGGAGATCGAGATCGAGAACCGCGGTCGGCGCTCCCGCACCGTGCTCGTCGGCGATCTGGCGTACGGCGGCGGGGTCCGCGAGGTACGGGTCGGCGCGCGCGACGAGCGCACCGTGAAGCTGCAGGTACCGGCCGAGCGCTGGTACGACATCGCCGTGAGCGCCGCCGACGACCCGCGGTTCCTGCGCCGCTTCGCCGGCCGCTTCGCCGACCGGCAGCAGGACCGGCACCAGGGCGCCGGCCGGGGCCACGACGGGGGCCGCACGCGTGGCGTCACCGACCCGGCGATGGGTCTCGCCGACGCCCTCACCACCGAGGTGACCACGGCCGCCGGTGACGAGCCGGTCGTCGCGGGCGGGACCACGGCCCGGTTCACCGTCACCGTGACCAACCGCGGACCCGTCGAGCTCGACGACGTGACCGTCGCCCTCACGCTGCCGTCCGGATGGACGGCGAAGCAGGCCGCGGACGCCCCGCCGAGGACCCTGGCCTCCGGTTCCTCGTACACCTCCGACTGGGACGTCACCGCGCCGGCCGACGCCCCCGCGTACGGCTCCGCCCGGCTGCTAGCGGTTGCCCGCGGCCGCGCGGCGGACGGCCTGCGCCTCGCGGACGGCGAGATCCAGGCCCGGATCGCCCCCTCCATGACCGGTCATCTGCTCGCGGAGGACTTCCAGTCGCTCGCCGGGAAGCTGGTCAAGCGCGGTCAGGTGCTCGGCTGGACGGCAACGGCACCGGAGGGCTGGTCGGTCGTCAACGCTGCCGCGATGCCACAGGGCACGCCGATGTTCCAGGGCTGGACCTTCCACACCCGGCGCGCCTGGTCGGCCGGAGCCCAGAACAGGCCGAACTTCACCAGAGGCCTCGGCATCGTCGCGGTCGCCGACCCGGACGACTGGGACGACACGGGCGCGCCCGCGAGCAAGGGCCGCTTCGACTCGACCCTGGTCTCGCCCGCGGTCCCGATCCCGGCCGGCCGTACGACCCTCCGGGTGGACTTCGACTCCCACTACCGGCAGGAGGGCGACCAGAAGGCCGAGGTCCGCGCGGTCTTCGACACGGGGGAGGAGCAGACCGTGCTGCGGTACGGCCCCGGCTCGCCGGACGCCGAGAACACGGGGGTCGGCAAGGACCTCACTGTCCCGGCGGGGGCGCGCACGGTGACCCTCCGCTTCCGGATGTACGACGCCGGAAACAACTGGTACTGGGCGGTGGACCACATCCGCCTGAGCTGACGGGCGCGTGGGCGGTGACCGAAGCGTTCGGTCACCGCCCGAGGCCTCGGGTTGCCGAGCGGTGAGCATCAGCGCCGGCCGGAGACGGTGCGGACAGGGGTGCACAGAGGAATCCGCCCCTGCTTGTTTGCATCCGTCCGCGGTACCGGTGCGGAATGAAGGGATGCCGGCGCCGTCCGCGGTGCCGTCTCGGATCGTTCAGGTTCTCCGAGGGGGGCTAGACGGATGGGATACCCCATGCACACTCACGTCCTCGGTACCTCGGCGCTGGCGGCCGGTGTCTGGCAGTCCGGACTCGCCCAGGTGCTCGGCGGTCTGATCGTGGTCGCCGTTCTCATCGGTGCCTTCGTTCTCGGCATCCGGGTCAAGAACAAGGAGCTTCCGCCTCCGGACCCCGAGTCGCAGCCGCACCGGCCCGACACGGGCGAGACTCCGGGAGAGGTCTCGGAATACCGCAAGCCCGCCGAGATGCCGTACACCGATGGCGAGCACCGTCTCATGCCGTACAACCTGAAGAGCTCCGGCGAGCCCGACACCGACCCGCCGAGCGAGGAGAAGCGCAAGTGGCGCGGTATCTCCAGCGGTGGCTTCGGCAGCGGAGGCACCGGTCACGGCGACTGATCGACGACAGCGGCAGCCGGTGGTGACGGCGGCGCGGTAGAGCACAGCAGGTCCGACAGTGCACGGCCGACGAGGCGCACAAAGGAGAACATCCGTGGTCGCGTCGGTCAGAGAACGAGTCGACGTCATCGTGGTCGGAGTCGGAGTCGGAGCCGGTGCCGCCGGCCTCGCGTGTGCGGCAGATCTTGCCGCAGGAGGGCTTGCGGTCCTCCTTTTGGAGACCGCCGAATCGCCCGGTGGGCGCATGCGTACCGACCGTGTCTCGGGTTTCACGGTCGACTGCGGATTCCAGGTGTTCAACACGTCCTCCCCACAGGTCAGGAAGCGGCTCGACCTGAGGCGGCTGCGGCTTCGACGTTTCAGCCCCGCCGTACTCGTCGCGACCCCACGCGGGATCCTGGCGCGGAAGCGGACTCCGAGGGGCCCGCACCACTGCTTGTCGGCCTCCTCAGCGGCCTTGCCCCTGCGGCGGTATCTCATGCAGGCGACGCAAACGGACCGGGGACGGAGTGCGCGCAGAGGGGCTGGGCGGCGGAGGCTGCCGCCGCCAGGAGACCTCGTAGCCCTCGGGCGTCGGCGTACCCCGGTCCGCAGCCGTCGCAACGTACGGGCATGCTCACCTCCGAGTCCCTGGCCGCCGCGCCCAGCTGGGATGCTGCCGCCTTCGCCGTCTGCAGGGTCGGTGGACCGTAGGGGCGCAGGGGAAGACCGCGGCCTCAGCGCCGGGACGGCAGGGACTGCTCCGTCCAGATGGTCTTGCCCGTGCGCGTGTACCGGCTTCCCCACCGGTCGGCGAGCTGCGCGATCAGGAAGAGTCCACGGCCCCCTTCCTCCGTCGCGTGGGCACGGCGCATACGGGGCTGGGTGCTGCTGCCGTCGGACACCTCGCAGATCAGCGTCTCCGTGCGGATCAGCCGGAGCGAGATCGGCCCACCCGCGTAACGGATGGCGTTGGTGACGAGCTCGCTGGCCACCAGCTCGGTGGTGAAGGCGAGCTCGTCCAGGTCCCACCGGGACAGCTGGGCCAGTACGTGTGCTCGTGCCTCGGCCACCACCGACGGATCCGCCGGGAAGGTCCAGGTGGCGGTGGACTCCGCGGGGACCCCGCGGACCGCCGCGAGCAGCAGCGTCACGTCGTCCGACAGCGGAGCGGGCACGAGTCGCCGGACGACTTCGGTGCCGACGTCCTCCAGGGGCCGGCCGGCCCCGAGCGATGCCAGTGCCTGGCGGAGGGCTGTCATCCCCTCGTCCAGGTCGGAGTGCCCCCGCTCGATGAGCCCGTCGGTGTAGAGCGCGACGACGCTGCCGTCCCCCACCTCCTTCTCGAAGGGTTCGAACGGCAGTCCGCCGACCCCGAGCGGCGGACCGGGGCTGAGATCGAGGTAGGAGACGCTGCCGTCCGGGTCCACCAGCGCGGGCGGCGGATGCCCCGCGCTGGCCACGACACACCGTCGGATCACGGGGTCGTACGTCATGTAGAGGCATGTGGCACCGAACGACCCGAAGGGAATCTCGGTGCCGGGGGGCCGCGCGGCTTCCGAACCGTCGGCGTCGATGACGAACTGCGACACGAGGTCGTCCAGATGGGTCAGCAGTTCGTCGGGTTCCAGGTCGAGGTCCGCCAGCGTCCTCACGGCGGTGCGCATCCGTGCCATCGTCGCGGTGGCCTGGAGGCCGTGCCCGACCACGTCCCCGACCACGAGGGCGACCCGTCCGGACGACAACGGGATGACGTCGAACCAGTCACCGCTGACACCCGTCGCCGTGTCGGTGGGGAGGTAGACACTCGCGGTGTGCACGGTGGACGTGGCGGTCGTGGAGGAGGGCAGCAGACTCCGCTGCAGGCCGACAGCGGCGTTCCGCTCGCGTGCGTAGCGGCGTGCGTTGTCCACGACCAGAGCCGTACGTGAGGCGATCTCCTCCAAGAGGGCGAGGTCGTCGTCGGTGAAGGGCGGACGGCCCTCGTCGCGCCCGACCCGGATGCGGCCGAGGAGCGCCCCCCGTGCCCGCAGCCACACGCTCATACCGTGCGCGAGGGCACCGGCCGCGTCAGGAGGATCGGTACTCGCGTCGGGAAGATCGACGCTCGTGTCCATGGCGTGCGGCCGTACCCGCCCCGAGAGCGCACCACCGGTGTCCACCTCGTACGTGTCGGAGCCGAGCAGCTCGGGGGAGAGCCCGGCCACCGCCGTTCGGCGGAGCACGTGTCGATGACGGTGCTCGGGGGCCGGCTCCTCGTGGGTGAACACTGCCTCGGCGACCTCGACGACGGCCACGTCGGCCCATGTCGGAACGAGTACGCCGGCGAGGTCGCGGGTGGTCTCGTCGGCGGAGAGATTGGTGCTGAGCACGGTGGTGGCCCGGTGCAACAGGTCGAGGCGACGACGCGAGAGCCGTTGCTCCGTGACGTCCACGAAGAGGGCCGTCACGCCCATCACGAGCTCGTTCGCCTCCTGGAGGCGGAACGCGGAAAGCGCCATGATCCGCCCCGCACCCGGGTCGATCCGCGTGCGCACCTCGACATCGACCGCGACCAGCGGGACCCCGGTCGTCAGGACCTCACGCAGCCGCGCCTCGATCACACGGGCGTCCGACTCCCGGACGAAGTCGGCCAGCCGAGCCCCGTACAGATCGTCCGGGACACCTGTGTAGGGGAGGAGGTGGGTGTTCGTCCTCACCAGACGCAAGCCGTTGTCGAAGACCGCGAGACCGATCCGGTCCTGGAGGAACAGTTCCCGCATGAAGGCATTGCCCTGACGCCACTGCGCGACCAGGGCGCGGGGTGCACCCAGCACCAGGAACCGGGGCGGGGAACCACCCGGCCCGTCGGTGAGCGGCAGGACGCGGAACTCCACTTCGCCGGCCCCGTCCGGGGCGAGCTCCGCGCGCCCCTCCCACACCGGTCCGTCGCGCTGCGCCATGACCGCCCGCCAGGTCCCCGGATCCGCCAGGAGATCCCGGACGCGTCGCCCGTGCAGGTCCCGTGCCGACCGCCCCAGCAGGTTCTCCGCCGCGGGTGTGCACCCCAGGACGGTCCCACGGGCGTCCACCACGAGACCGGCCGCGTGCCCCACGTCGAGGAGGTCGTCGCTACCCGAGGTCATCGGAGGGCACCGTCCATTCCGTGCATGGTGAGCGGCTGCGACCACCGCTCCCCACCACTCTGCCCGCGCGCCCGCCTCGCGGCACGCCGTACTCTGCCGAATGGCCGCCGCCACGTGCGGGTCCGAGGACCGGCACGCGAAGACGCTCGCGCCGCATGACGAGCGAGCACCGGCGTTCGCCGTCGGTACGGTGCCACCGATCCGAACCGCGTGCCACGCCCCTGACCCGGGGCGCTGCATGGGCTCCCGCTCCTGTGGGGCGCCCATGGGCCCCGCACGCCGTACGCGCCTCGAGCGCGTTCCGTCCGTCGCTGCCGTGGGCCCGCTCACGCTGGACCTGAGGGCGGTGTCGTACCTGGCCCAGCCCCACCTTGGCGACGATCACATCAGGGCCCCGCCACCGCCGGGCCCCACCGGTGCCCCATCAGGCAGTGGCGTACGAAGGGCAGGTCTTCTGTCCGCACCCGCTCGCGGGGCCCCGCCGCCTGCAGCACCACATGTCCGGAGAGGCCATAGCCGAACGCGGCCTCGGGACTTTCGGCAGTCAACAGCGTCTCGAACAACAGCGGCACATGCTCTGCCGAATCACCGCAGGCGCAGTTCAGCGCGCTCCAGTCGTGCCGTGCCGGCTCGGCACGCACCAGCGGCGGGCTGACTATCTGCGGGTGGAGGCGGTTGCGGCTGGACTGCGGGCCTTGTCCGGCCGTGATCCGACGGCGATCATGACCGGGTGCAACATCGCAAGGAACTCCACGAACTGCTGACAAGCGCCGGACTCACGGTCGTCGAGGACGTGCCGCCGGGCAGTGGGTTGCCGCCAGAGGCCGGCTGGCGAATCGCCCGGGGGACGGCGGCGCCGGACGGCGCGGTTCGGGAAGTGTTCGACGCCGCGTGGTGGCGTCTCCTCGCGGATGCCGGCGGTGAGTTCCTGGTGGCGGTCCTCGGAGGGCGGATCGGCGGCAACGACTCCTGGTGGACCCGGGTCCGCTGCGCCGATGGCGGTGTGCCGGGGCTGACCGGCGACCCCGGTTTCGTGGCGCTCTCCCTCGACGGGCAGGTGCTTGTCGCAGAGGTACCCGGCGAGGGCGGGCCTCGCGTGACGGCCCTCGACCGTCTGCCGGAGCGGCTCGAGGAGGCGGCCGCGGCCGCCGGACGTGAGACGGAGGCCGAGCGCGATGAGGTGTGGGCGGCGGTGCCCGGCCGACAGGCCCGGCCTCTGCACTGGGCGGAAGGGATCGGTTCCAACCCGGCCGCACCGGACGAGCTGCTGATCCGGCTGCTGGACGTGGCGGAGGGTTTCCTGCACGGCTGCGACAGGCCCGCCGTGCTCGACGCCGCCGTCTCGCACCCCGATCCACGCGTGCGGGCGACGCCCGCCGACACCTTCAGGCCCAAGCTCACGCCCGATCAATGGGTCCGTCTGATCCGTGCCGAGCCGTCGCCGAGGCGGCGTGTCCTGTGGGCCGAGCGTGCCGGCATCCGGGGCGCAGAACTCCCCGACGACCTCTACGACGACCTCCTCACCGGACCGTCCCGCACCTCGGCCGCCGAGTTGCCCCGGCTCCCCGCCCACCATCTGCCGGGTCTCGCGGCCGACGCCGATCCCCGGGTGCGCGCGGCTGCCTGTGCCCGGTGGGAGGACCTCGCCGCGCCACTGAGGGAGCGGCTGCTGGCCGACACCGACGGCGCGGTGCGTACGGAGGCGCTGCTCGCCCACCACACCGGCATCCCCATGCCCCGCGAAGCCTTTGCCGCGCTGCCCGCGCCCCGGCGCGCACTCGAAGAGTGCCTTCTCTCGCCCGAGCTGGAGGCGGAACTGGTCCACGACGGGGACGCGGACGTACGCCATGCGCTGGCCGCCAACCCGCGTCTCGGCGCACGCAGCGTCACCGTCCTGGCGCAGGACCCTGACGCCGCCATCCGCGCGACGGTGGCGCTGCGGCCCGACCTCAGCGAGGAGCAGCGTGCCGCGGTGCGCTACGCATTCGACCCCGAGTCGATGTCACACACTCTGCCCTGGGTCGAGAGCCTGCACGGGGACGTCGACGCGATGCGCCGCCTCGCCGTATCGTCCCATCCGTTCATCCGCCGAACCGTGGCCCGTGCCCGGCATCTTCCACCGGACGTCGTGGAACGTCTGGCACGGGACGAGGACCGGACGGTCCGCCTGTTCCTCGCCGAATCGTGCGACGACGCGCCGGCCGAGATGCTGTTGGAGGTCTGGCACTGGTGGGACGGCAGCTTCTCCCACCCCGACCGCCCCCGTAGCCACCCCAACTTTCCCCGCACAAACCTGCTCCGCCACATCGGGGACCCCGATGGGCGGATGCGCCGCCTGGCCCTGGACGATCCGGAGTCCACGCCTGCCGACGTCGCACGACTCACCCGCGACCCGGAAGCCGAAGTGCGCCGCCGCGCAGCCGAGGACCCCGGACTGTCACCGGTCGACGCGGTGCGGCTGCTGAACGACCCCGTGGCCCACGTCCGCGAGACCGCGATGCGAAACCCGAGGCTGCCGTCCCGAGTCCTTGCCGGGCTGCTGCACGACCCCGACGCGGCACGCGTGGCCGTCGCCAATCCGGCGATCCCGGTCCCCGCCCTGCACCGCCTTCTGGACGCTGCAGCGGGAGCCGTGACAGCCCGCCGTTGAGATCCGCTCCACCTCGCAGTGCCGCTCGCGCATGGTGCGGGACCTGGAGTGCGCCCAGGACCTGTTCTGCGCCGGTGAGGTGTGTGGGGTCCGTGCCGGATGCCGGTCGGCCGCCGGTTCGGACGACGGTGATGCGCGGCGACGGCCGGCGGGGAGGAAATGGGTGGAAGCCGGGCGTAGGCTGGGTTCAGGAGGCGAGGTCGTAGATGCTGTGAGCCGTGAGCCACAGGCCGACCAGCAGGGAAAGCGTGACGATCAACGGTTCCTGATGCCGACTGAGCCAGCCCCGCAGTGCGTTGAGGCGGGCGTTTGCGCTGGTGGGGGCCCAGACCACGTACGTCTCCATGACGATGAGGCTGAGAGTGGCCAGTAGGCAGTAGCAGGTCAGTGCGAACCAGTCGGTGGCGGTGGAGAGGTCCGCGTCGAGGGCGGTGGCAGCGCCGGCGGCGACCAGCCCCCAGGGCTGAAGCACCCACGCGAGGCCGGCTGCGGTGATGGGGGAGGCGTTGTCGATCCGGGCGGTCCAGCGGGGCGTCCCGTGTGGGCGGGGCGGTCGGCGGTGCCGGTGGGCGCCGTACAACACCAGTGCCACACCGATGGCGAGTTTCGCGGCGATCGCCGCGGTCGAGGGGGTGCTGTGACGCGCCGGGGGCTGACCGTTCGTCAGCAGCATCACGAGGGTGATCACCACGACCAGATTGGCCAGCCACGACAACAGGAACGCCAGGCCCTGACGGGCACCGTGCAGCGAGGAGAGCAGCAGGATGAAGGCGCTGTTGTGCAGCGGTCCCAACGTGATGGCCACACCGATCACTACCAGGTCGAGGACCATCGGTTCAGTCACTCCTGGGACTCGGGCTGTACGCCGCTCTCTGGACGAAGGACCTGCCGGTATGCGTAAGGGACGCTGTTACGGAAGCGCCGCACCCGACTTTGCAGGGGACCGCACGGCCGGTCAAGCAGGTCACACACGTGGCGCACGGGATACCTCCGTACCAGGGAGGGCCTGTCCATCTGCCGTCGGTCACCTGCACCGTACGGGGTACCGGTCGTGCGTACGCCGACGAAGAGGACTCGGCGGTGACGCCGTCGACGCCCGCGAGCACGAGGGTGTCACCTCCACGCTCCGGCAGCAGATGGCGGTTGCGCAGCAGCTCCCAGCCCGGCTCGTCCATCAGATCGACCCAGTTCTGGGCCTCGCTGTAGTGCTCGTGGTTGACGATGCGCGCACGGTCCTGCCCGTCACCGACACCGATCAGGGTCAGGGCGAGCCGCAACAGGACGCCGAACGGCACCGACCAGGTGAAGAGGACCCAGACGCCGCTCAGCACGGTGTCGCCCACGATGGCAGCCCAGTCCTGCTGACGCCGCCCGCGGCCGCGCATCATCGCGAGGGGCATGGTGATCAGGCCGAGCGCGAACGGCGCGGTGCCGGTCACCGCGACGGGCAGTGGCCAGTTCTGACCCGCGTGCAGGAGGGCCCCGCACGGCACAGACCACAGAAGGACGGGGTGCGATCAAGGGGATGTACCGCATCAGGCGCTGCAGTCGGCCCCGTGACGCCCCTGGCGCCTCCCCAGCGGCAGATCGGGGAGTACTGTGCTAGATCTACGTCCCCCTGAGGCCCTGTCCGGCGGACGGATCGTACGAGGAGCGGCCCCGGGCTCCTGCAGCGGCTCAGCCGTCGCACCGGCCGTCCGCCTGTGGCCTCGACATGAGCCGCCGCCCACAACCGCCGCCCCTGCGGCCTAAGGGCTGTCCCGTAAATGATCTCCGAGTCGGTGGGGATGTGGGTGGGTCGTGGGCCGAGGCCCAAAAGGGGCTCGACACGTTCTTGCGCACCTTGGGGGCGATGCGCAACTTCACCCAGGTGCGACTGATCGGATACTGCTGCGACAAGACCTTCGACGTGGGCTGAGGCTGATCATTTTGAGTGAATACGGCATCTACGCCGGCTTCCGGGAGCCGCAGGCCCCTGGGGCCACCCTCGCGGAGACCCTGCGGGCCGACCTCGAAGCGGCCTTCGGCATCCGGTTCTTCTGTGACACCGACGGGCGATCCCCCTCCTTCACCTGGGGGGACAACGCGCGCTGGCTGAGCGTCTGGGTCGCGGTTCCGCCGGACCTGGATGAGCCGCACCGCTCCCACCCGGCCCGGGTCACCGCCAACCAGGCCGACTCGGACGCCTGGGCCCATCGGGTCTTCGAAGCCCTGGACGCAACGGGCCGGTACTCGCTGTTCATGATCGAGGACGACGAGGACCTGGTCCGGACGAACTCGGAGCTGGCCCGCGCCCAGTGGGAAGACCGCCGATCCCTCGACTGACTCTGTTCACGGGAACGGGCAGCACATGTTCACCACTTCGGGAGGCACGCCGTTCGAACAGGTATGGCTGGAGCCTGCCTGCGCCGAGGGACGGTGTGCCTGCGACAACGTAGTTGGTTACGCTTCGCCAGTGAGGGGCTCACCGTGGTTCCTCACGTCCGCGAAGGCGAGACAGACCTCACGTTCAGTTGTCGATGCTGCGGTACATCATGAGCAGGGTCTCGCGCTCGGCGCCGGCCGGTCCTTCCTTGTGGGCCAGCAGGGCCGGGGTGTTCTTGAAGCTGTGGCCGTCCAGCTCGGTCGGCTCGGTCCACTCGTCCCCGTCCAATGTGGCGTGGCACAGCTTGTCGGTCTTGGGGTGTGGGTAGACGGCGTGCAGCTTGCCGCCGTAGGACGCCAGCGCGACACCGCTGCGGGAATTCATCTCGGTGTGGGCACTGCCGTCGCCGGGGGTGCCCGGTCCCTTCCGGCCGGCGCCGTCGAAGATGGCGTACCGCAGGCCCCCGTTGACCGGATTGGCGCGGTAGAGGAGGTGCAACGCGCCGTCGTGGGCGGCGAGTGCCGGGTTGCCGGGATAGCCGAGCTTGACACTGCTCTTCAGGGCGAGAGAGATGCCATGGGCGAAGGACGCTCTGGGGGCCCGACCACCTGGGCCGGCGATTTCCTCGCCGTCGGGCCACACCGGCGCGGACCACTTTCCTTCGGCGTCGCGGACCCCGTGGCGGAGGTGCCCGCCCTCGCTGATGTGGAGCAGGTGGACAGCGCCGTTGAACACGGCCATGGCAGGCGCCAGCGGCATCACCTGGCTGTAGGTGAGCTGCTTCGACTCTGCCAGCAGGACCCGCCGTCCTCGGTCCTCAGGTACGTCTCGTAGAGGCACGAGTTCGGGTGTCGGGTCTGGTTGT
Organism: Streptomyces sp. NPDC002463; assembly: GCF_042889835.1. Classification (NCBI taxonomy): domain Bacteria; kingdom Bacillati; phylum Actinomycetota; class Actinomycetes; order Kitasatosporales; family Streptomycetaceae; genus Streptomyces; species Streptomyces sp. NPDC002463. Next base: position 14,790 of record NZ_JBIARL010000036.1, on the reverse strand, counting down.
CGACTGTGACCACGCGCCCGTCGGGTCCGGCGGCATGCGCGATGAGCTCGGCGTTGTAGCCGCCGGATCCCGCCTCGAACACGACGGCGCCCGGCTTCAGGCGCAGGTGCTCGATCATGTCGGCCTGGGCTCAGGCCGCTGACACCGAGCTGATCGCCGCTCCGGCCTCGTCTCGCCGGGTGATGACCGCCCGGTCGCCGCCGTTGTAGGTGGCCGACAGGCGTGGTTCGGCTGCCGCTCCTCGACGACCATGATCAATCGCAGCGCCAACCACGGTTCCAGTCCCGACGGCCTGTTCTGAAAGGGCTCTGCGCGGCAGTTACGAGTCCTCGCACTCCAGATGTCGGGTCACGGTGTTACCGTACGTTTCGGTGTAAGAAATTGTTGCGCTTCTGACGCGGTCTGTCGCGGCGAGTCCCACACGCTGTTGTAGGGGACCGCCTACGGTCACGTACGCAGCGGCGGTCAGGCCGGGCAAATCCGGTCCGGAAGTCCAACAGGCATGCCACGGCGCTCGTCCTGGGTGAGGTCACGGCCGACGACGTCGCACAGGTGGCGTTTCCAGAGTTCGGGGTCCAAGTGGACCAGGTCCAGGCGCCCTCCGTCATCGTTTCCTCCGAAGCCACCTGCGGACAGGGCCCGTAGCAAGGTCTTCCCGTCCTTGGTGGCCGCCACGAAGTACTGATTCGCCGCGAAGTTGTAGGACTCGAAGTGGCTGGGATCCGATGCTTGCTGAAAGCGCACGGAACTCCCGTTGGCCACGTAGAACTCACCTTCGTTCCCTGTGAAGTCGAAGGTGAACCCGTCGCCCGTGAACAGGCGGTTCGATCCCAGCGGCCCGAGTGGGCCGACCATTCTTTTCGGTTGTTGCCCGGACCCAACCGACCACAGTTCCAGCATGCCGCCCGGAGTTTTCGCCGCTGCGTACTGTCCTGTGCTGTTGAGGAAGGCCCGTTCGACGTCCGGGCCGAGGCGGATGCGCAGTGCCTTGTTCTCCGCGCCTGTTCGCAGATTGACGGCGTGCAGCGTGTGGTCGCCCCAGACCATGATCTGCAAGTAACCCGACTCGGGACGGCCGTTCACCGCGAAGCCCGAATCGGGCGCCCCCTCGCCCGGCTTGGCGAATCCGAGAGCCCGGGCATCGATGACCTTGGAGAGGCGGCGGCCGTTTCGGGCGTTCCAGTGCTCAATCCGGCTGCCGGAGCGCGTTATCAGCTCGTCGCCCTGGATGAAGTTGAGCTCCAGTGGGTCCCCGTTCCCGACTTCATCGACGGGGGGCATGAGTGTGGTGATCTCTGCAACCTTGCGCAGGGACGGGATCTCCCGGACAACGATTTCGTTGTGGTCGACCACGTCCGCCACGAGCGTTCCGGCGTCGTTGACCGTCAGCGAGTTCACCCGGGCCGGCTCAACCGGCCCAGACATCTCAGGTTGCTTCACCTGGGACGTGATCCGTCTGGAAGTCACGTCGACGAGCGCCAAAATCTCCTCGCTGTCAGGTTCGCCCCAGTGCCGGACCCGGGCCACCATCGTCTTCCCGCCATCGATCAACTTCGGATCGTTGACGACGATGTCGCCACCATCGACGTCGACCCCGTTCAGAGGCAAGGCGGTCAGCGCGTTACTGTCTTCAGCTTGAGCGAGTAGGACCGGGACACGCGCATCTCCGAGGAGACGGCCGGTGTGGTTCTTCAGGGAAGGCCCCGGGACCTGTTGCACCTGGCTGCCAGGCCTGGTGCGGACGAGTGTCCGATCGGCAAGGGATGCGACCGCGAAGCGCTCCCCCTTCGCGTCGGCAGCGACGCTTTCGCAGCCCGCGTCTTTGGCTGTGTAGCTGTTCAGTACCCGTCCGTCCGTCACACGCACAGCCCGGTAGACGGCGTCGGTCTTGCTGCCGTGGTCCTCTGCGCTGCAGACGACCAGTACACCTCCGTCCCCCGACAGAGCGGCAGCCGGACCGAACATCGTGCTCGAGTCGACTCCGTCCAGCAGCTCACGCACCTTCCCTGTGCCGACATCCACAGCCGCCAACGAGGAGTCCCCTTCGCCCGAGCTGGGCCGGCGGACTACGAGCGTGTCCTCGTCCGGCCCGAACCACACGGCAACTTCGGCCGTGGGCAACTGCCCAGGCACTCCCCTGTAGCGTCCCGTCGCCAGATCCCACAGCCGCAGCCGTCCGTCCGCTACCGTGGCCATGTGCCCGGCGTCGGGTGAGAAGGCCATGACGCTGTCTTTTTGGCTCTCCGCCTCCACGTCGACCTTGTCCTTGAACTCTTGGTCGCGAACCGTATGCGCTGTCCCAAGCAGGTTCTCCGCCTTGTCAGCCTCGGGAGTGACGTCGTGCCAGACCAGGTTGCCCGCCGCTGAAAGATAGGCGATCCGCCGTCCGTCCCGGCTGACCAGCGGGTGGAAGGCCATCTCGGCAAGGCCGAGCGGGTGGCGCAGAATCCTCCCCCCGGCTTGGCGTACGAGCAGCGTGGCGCGTTGGTTGCTGGACGTCACCAGCGTCACCATGCCGTCTACGCTCGTCTCCGCGTCCAGAATTTGCCCCTCGGTCCCGCTCAGCACCCACGCTGCGTCCTTGAACTGGTCGTACCTGCGCAGCATCGCGTTGCGAGCCTCGTCCGTCGGCGCGATCTCATACGCCCCCATGGCGATCAGGGCGGCTTGTCCCGGATCCTGCTTCGCGACTTCGGCGGAGAAGTTGGCCAGCAGGCGCGAACGTGATTCCGCCTCGCGCTGGGTGCTGACGCGTTGCTGATAGACAAGGAAGGTGCCGAGACTGGCGATCAACGCGAGCACCATGGCGGCCGCGGTCCAGGAGGCGCGGATGCGGGCTCGCCGTACCCGCTGGCGTTGCCGTGCTCGCGCCAGGAAGTCCCGTTCCTCCTCAGAAAGTTCTGCTTCTTTTTCCCTCAACCAGGCCTGCATGGAGGCTAGCTGAATCGCGCCGGGCAGCAGAGCCGGCGACCTGTCTTCCTTCATCCAGCGGTCGCGGTCATGGTTCAGTTCCGCGCGGCCCGCCAGGAACTCGCCGTCGTCCCTCACCTGTTTCTTCAGTGCGGGCCAGACATTGATCAATGTCTCATGGGCCAGCTCGGCGGTCTCTGGTTGCCCCTTGCCTCCGCGCAGCACGAGCAGCCGTCGTGCGGCGAACGACTTGGCGAGCTCCCATACGGCCGTGCCCGCCTCCTCTCGGGTCAGCCTGCGCCGCAGAGGGATCTCACTCCCGGGCAGCAGTCGGACCAGGCCCCTGAGCAGCCGCGCCGCATCGGCCTTCGCGTTCGTCCCGACGCACTCCTTCCATGCCTGTTCGCAGTGTTTCTCCAACGCGCCTAACACGCCGTGCATCGCCTCGTACGTTGTCGCGCGCAGTCGGCCGGCGAACTGGTCGTCCCACAGTTTCTTCAGTACGAAGCCGAGGAGCGGCAGGTTTTCGGGCTCGCCGCACGCATCGTCCAGGATGCGCCGAGCCAGCCCTGGGTCGTAGGTCACGGCCGGGGCCTTCTCCAGCGGTTTGGTGATCACCTCTCTGAGCTGGTCCCGGGACATCGGCGTCAACGGGAGTGTCCTGCTGTTCCGCAGCAGGGGGGCGAGCCGAGGGTGCTTGAGCGCCGCGTCCATGAAGTCGGAGCGGAGAGTGACCAGCAGGCGTGATCCAGTTCCCGGACCGCCTCCGGGAACAAGTACCCTGACGGCTTCCTCGATCTCTGCCTCGGTTCGATCCAGGAGGGCCTCGGCCTGGTCGAGTACGACGATGTACTTGCCTCCCGCCTCACCCCGCAGGCGGTTCAGAGTGTCCACGAGGCCCCTGTTCGCGAGCCATCCCTCCACCTGGTCGACGCTCTCCGCGCGTGGATCCCCATACCGTCCGGTGCGAACGGCTTCGTAGAGGTCGGTGGCCAACCCGGACAGCAGGGTCCCGTCGGCCCCCGCGTTCACCACCACGGCGTCGTAGCCGTCCCGCCGCATCTCGGGCACCACGCCGGCCAGCACCAGCGAGGACTTCCCGCAGCCCGATGGCCCGTAGAGGAGGACCGCAGGGTGGTCTCCTTTCAGGTTCGTGACCACTTCCTCGATGTCGTCGCCGCGTCCGAAGAAGATCTCCTCGTGGCTCTCCTGGAAGGTGGCCAAGCCGCGAAAGGGGTCCGGAGCCAGGGCGCGAGCAAGGTCGGGCAGCTCCCGCAACACCGCTTTCACGCTGATCGCGAATGCCTGCTGAGTGTCGTCCTGTTTACCCTCGACCGCGACGACGATGCCGACCGCCGCACCCCACTGCTCGTCCCAGACGGGGCTGCCGCTGAAACCCTTTGTGACGCGTGAGGTTTGTGTGTTGGCCCGGGAGAGTTGGATCCAGTCTCCCTCCGACTTCCCGCTGAGCTCCCCTCGGTGCCAGATCACACCCGGCTCACCATCCGGAAATCCCACAGTGCGCACCGGACGATCCGAAAGCAGCTTGTCAGAGTCGGCCATCGGCAGCGGACATGTGCCGGGAACCACGTCCCGCAACCGCAAGACCGCAACGTCCCCGCAGTGCTGAGGTTCCTCTGGTATCCACCGCTCTACCTCGGCGGTGAAGTTCTGCCTCCCGGTCCCGTCGGCCAACGGGAAGTCCACCAGAACCGTGGCGCCGACGGCGACTTCGAGGTGCCGTTTCCTCTCCAGTGCGTCCGACACGACATGGGCACAGGTCAGCACGCGGTCCGGGGTGACGAGGACGCCTGCCCCGGCGATCGTGCCGTTCTCTCCCCTGATGCGGACGACCGCTGCGTTCAGCGCCTCGTCGGCACTCCGTGACTCGTCTCCCGACACCGTGGCCTCCGCGTCCCCCGTAAGCTGATCAGGTCAACTTACCTACGAGACAGGCCCGCTTGGGTCTCGTGAGTCATTTCCGTGCCACGTCAGGCTCACGGAGAAATTGGCCGACGTCGCGGTGCTGGCGATGACCACGTCTGCCTCGGCCGACAGTGACACCCCAAACTCCAGCGTGATCTCGTCCGGTGCGTTGGCCATCCCCCGGAACCTGCCCACGAAGCTCTCCGCCACTGGCCGCACGGTGTCCAGCATCTGTCCGAACGACCGCTCCGCCCGGGCTACGGAACGGCCTCCGCGGCCCACTCGGACGAGGGTTTCGTCCACCTCGCGGATTTGAACACGGATCGCTTCGTCACTGCCGTCCGCCAACGGCACCTCGACCGTGTGGACAAGGTGTTCACTCATCGCAACCTCCAGCACTCGGGAGGAGAGATCGTAACGAAGTCGATGACTCTCGTGTCCGGCGGTGTTGAGGACACCACCCCGCCACAAGTTGATGAACCGAGGGTCATCGCGTGATCATCGGGGGTTGGCGTGGTCTGGAGATCGTGAGGTGGCCGTGCCCGTTCCCAGTCGGGTTCCTACGCAAGATCGCGATACCAGACTCGAGTACTGGGCCAGGCGTCTTGGCGCATGGGCAACCGCCGCGAATACGGAACACCTCAACATGTGGCCCTACCAGGCACGAGGCCGGGACCGTCGTGACACATCAGCAGCCCGCACAGAAAGCCCATGCCGGGCGACGGCCCCATAGCGCCGCCGGCGCCCCACCCTGACGTCCGAGCCGCTCGCGGGCCCCCGACGCGGCAGGCGACCGGAAGCGATCGACGGCTACACACCGGGGCCTGCCGACTGGTCCGCCCGGAAACCTGGTGCACCACCTGCAGCTACTCAGGATGAAAAAGGCTCACTGCTTCCAGTCTGGATCGCTGCCGATGAACCCGAGGCAGCGCGCCGGCATGCAGCCCTAAGGGTTCGTCGGTATCGCTGGTGCGGGCAGGTCTAGAGCACGGCCGGGAGCGAAGGTGAAAGGGGCGGCGTAAGCGGGGAGGTGCCCGGCGCCGCAGTGATCGTTCCCCGATAGACTCGCCGAATGTCGCTGACGCGTTCGGCCGTCGTAGACGTGAGCGTGGCACTCGATCTCGCGGGTGCAGAGCCCGAGGTGTTCGACGTAGGCAGGTCTACGGTCGCGGTCGGGGCTGCGGCGGTTGTGATCATCGGGGATGCAGCGGACGATCCGGCCGCAGGCGGCGTGTGGAACGACCAGGAGTTCCGTCTACGAGGTCTTACGCCTGCAGCAGCCGCATCCAGGCTCATTGGCCGAGAGCCGTTCGCAGGATCGGAACCGGATCTGATCAGGCGGTGCACTTGTTCGTCCGGGTCGACGGTCTAGCCGTCTGCATTGGTCCAGTCCGCCACTCGCGGAGCACCTGGACCAACGGCGAACTCGACAGTTGCCACCTGCGCCTCGACCCGCCGTTGAGTCGAGAACTGCTCGACATGGTTCGGCCGTCAACAGCTACGCCCCTTTCGCCCGGCCTGGACTGGCTCGACCGTGTCCGCACGGACCCCGGCCTGGCCTTGGAGTCCTTCGTCACCGGCTGGTATCCCGCCCAAGCGGAAACCCGGCCCACCGACATCGCGATACCCGGCTCCGTTCCTTATGCCTTGGCCGGCTTCTACCGTCTCGCCGAGAACCGTCCGGCCATCCTCGGGGGCCAGAACTTCATCCAACCGCTCGCCAGGCTCTCGACCGACATCCGCGGTGAGCGCCTGGTCGTCGCCATCGAGAATCAGGGCTGCTGGCACTGGTCCATCCCCTGGCAGCTCGACGCTGCCGGCACCGATCCGGACGTCTGGCTGACCGAGGACGACGCACCGGCCCGCGAGGAGGAGCCACTAAGACCGTGTCCTATGTGGTGATGTAGTCGTTGAGGCCGTCATGGGGCGGGGTACGTGGAGTTGGATTGTTCCGGATGGGTTGTGGGAGATCGCGAAGCCGCTGATCCCGCCGTCGAAGGTGCGGCCGCAGGGGGGCGGGACTCAGAACACGCCTGATGAGACGCTGTTCGCCGCGATCATCTACGGGCTGGTGTCCGGCTGCGCCTGGCGGGCCCTGCCACCCTGCTTCGGCATACCGAAGTCGACCGCGCACCGCCGGTTCCTGATCTGGTCCAGGGCCGGAGTGTGGGGCCGGCTGCACGAGGAGATCCTGCACCGCCTCGACGACGCCGGCCTGCTCGACCTCTCACGCGCCGTCCTCGGCTCCGCCCACGTCCGGGCCAAAAAAGGGGCGAACTCACCGGTCCGAGCCCCGTGGACCGCGGCAAGGCGGGCTCCAAGATGCACGTCCTGTCGGACGCGAACGGGCTCCCTCTCCTCGTCGGCCTCTCGGCCGCCAACACCCACGACAGCCAGGCCCTGAAGCCCATGATCACGGGCCTCCAAACGAAACACGACCCCTATCGAGGACGCGACTTCAAACCCCAACGCCTCCACGCCGACAAGGCCTACGACATCCCTGAACTGCGGAAATGGCTCCGCGACAAACGCATCGGCGTCCGCATCGCCCGCAAGGGAGTCGAGTCCTCAGAACGACTCGGTCGCCACAGGTGGGTCATCGAACGGACCATGTCCTGGCTGACCGGCTACCGCAGACTCAACCACCGCTACGAACGTCATCCCCGCAACTACCCGGCCTTCCTCGGACTTGCCGCGGCCATCTGCTGCTACAAACGGCTCGTCCGCCTCACCACATAGGACACGGTCTTAGGATCGGCCAGGTGGGGATTGGGCGGCAGATGGGTGGTGTGATGGGCGGCATGGTCACGGCGGTGAGTCGCAGTGCGACCTATGTGTTCAGCAAGCCGAACCGAAGGGCGATCAACCTTCTCGCAGGGCTGGGCGTCGAGGGGGATGTTCATGCGGGGGAGACGATCCGTCATCAGTTCCGCATGACCTACGAGCCGGATCTGCCCAACCTGCGCCAGGTCCACCTGATGCATGCGGAGCTCTTCGACGAGCTCGCGCTCAAGGGCTTCGATGTCTGTGCCGGTCAGCTCGGGGGGAACATCACCACGCGCGGCGTCGACCTGCTCGGGCTGCCTACCGGAACGCTGCTGCTTCTGGGTGGTGAAGCGGTGGTCGAGGTGACAGGGCTGCGGAACCCATGCGCGAAGATCAACGACTTTCGGTCGGGACTGCTCGGCGAGATGTTCGTCCTCGAGCCCGGCTCGGGGGAGTTCGCGTTCAAGGCAGGTGTGATGGCGGTCGTCCGCCAGGGTGGCCCTGTGACGCCTGGTGACACCGTCGTGGTCGAACTCCCGCCGCCTCCCCACCGGAGATTGGAACGCGTCTAGCCAGGGCTTCGGGGTAAGGGCCGCCTGTCTGCTCCGACCCGACCCCCGTTCCCTCCCGCCACGGACGGAGCCTCCGGGCGGGGAGCGGGAGCCGGGGCTGCCACTCTGCGCGGGGATAGTCCCCCAGCGCACGGACTTGCCCATGGGAGCGGCTCCTGCTCCCCGCTCGCGCGGGGATGGTCCCCGGCCGATGTGTCCGTGGCCTTGGGAAGGTCGCTGTTCTCCGCTTTGCATGGGGTGGGTTGGTGTTCCGGTCGCTTGGGTGGCTTTGGTCGCTGTATTCCGTGGGGTGCAGTGGATATCGATCGGTGTGCTGACCATGTCTGCGGTGTGCTTACCGCGGCTGCTTCCCGTGTCGGCGGGGGTGCTTCCCTCCCCAGGTCACGCCGGCTATCCGGCATGGCCTCGCAAGGGCCTGCATCCTTCGGATACGGGAGTGGCATTCCATTGGCCAGGTGCGGTCGTACGGCCCCGGGGCGTTCCGTCCTTGCTTGCCGATCCGTCATGCTCCGTGGGTCGCATGCGGTTCGAGCACCTCGCATCGGATACGAAGTCTGGAGAGGGGTGCGGCCGATCAGGTTCTGCGTGAGATGACCATGATGTATTCGCAGGGGGCGTTCGTCCGGTTGGCGAAGCCGTGGGCCGCATCGGCCTGGAAGAACAGGGAGTCGCCTGCGTTCAGGGTCTCGCTGATCCCGCCGACCGCAACGGTGAGGGCGCCTTCGAGTACCACGAGCTGTTTCTCCGTGCCCGGCGGATATGCGGGCAGTAGCCCGGTGGAGACCTGCGGGGGGAGGTAGTGGACGACCAGCTCGGCTCGTCCCGCTCCCGGGGCCGCTGACGCGATGTGCCGCTCGAAGCCGGTTTCGGGGTCACGGAAGACGGGGCGATCGTTCTTGCGCATGACAACGGCCACACCGGACGCGGCAGCGGCCGGCGCGCCGATCAGGTCCGAGAGCGACACATCGAGCGCGTGGGCGATCTTGGACGCGATGCCGATCGTCGGGCTCTTCTCGCCGCGTTCGACTTTGGACAGCATCGCCCGGCTGACCGACGACTGTGTGGACAGCTGCTCCAGTGTCAGGCCCGCCTCCTCGCGGCGTCGCCGGACGTTACCGCCGAATGCGCCGGCCAGGTCGTCACCGTGCTGTGGTCCGGCCGCGTTTGCGTCTTGCTTGGCCACCGTGCTCCTCGATCGATGGGTACATCGATGCCCGCAGTATAGGGTTTCTCCGATAGGAGACCTGGTCTTCTATCGGGGAAACGTGATGTGCGCCCGACACGACGGAGGGGTTCCATGCGTTTGATCTCGAGTGGCCGGCACCATGCCACGTTCGAATTCGGCGATCTGCAGGTGATCTCGTTGCGAGACGGGTACATCGACATGCCGCCGACACGGCTCCGCGACGAGGACGGACGCACGCTCGATGAGCTGCCGGCCGCCGTCCCGCTGGCCGACGACAACTTGCGGCTGTCGGTCAATGCCTTCTTCGTCACCGACGGCACGCGGTCCGTTCTCATCGACACCGGCGCGTCCGACGTCTGGCACGACCCCACCATGGGACTGATATACGACGCGCTCGACGAAGCGGGAATCGACTGCGCGCATGTGACCGATGTAGCCATCACCCACCGGCATGAAGACCACGTGAGCGGCCTGATCGCGCCGGACGGTTCACAGGCGTTCAGCAAACTCGAGCGCGTGTGGATCGGCGCGTGTGACACCTCGGTGTTCACGGGGCGGCTCGAGCCGATCCGTGACCGAGTCGTACCCGTGTCGGAGAAGGTCGCGATCAACGACTGGACCACCGCGATCCCGACACCGGGCCACACACCCGGTCACACCGTCTACGAGATCAGGAGCAGCGCCGGCCGTCTTCTCGCCTGGGGTGACACCGTTCACGTTCCCACGCTCCAATTCGATCAGCCGAACGTGTCCTGGGAGCTCGACGGAGACCAGTCCCAGGCACGCGCCGCACGAGCGGCACTCCTCGAACAACTGACCCAACCGCACCACTTCGTAGCCGGCGCCCACCTCGACTCACCCGGCGTCGCCCGCGTAACCCCCTCCGGCGACGGTTACGCGCTGGAATACCTCGCACCACCGATCGGCTGATCGAGCCTGTCGACTCCGGGCCGCGCTCGCGTCCTCCGGCACGGACTCCTTCACCTGCGCCGGGGGCGGCTCCCGCGGCGGCAGCGCCACCGCGACAGCGACGCTCACCGCGCGCCGGACGACATTGTGCCGGATCTGCTCCCCGCCCGCGCGGGGCTGGGTACACACCCCCGTCCGGCGGCGAGTTGCGTGACGTGCGTGGGCGCCCGTCCGCCGGCGCCGGTCCTTGCTGCTGCGCCCGCGCTGCTGATTGTCTGGCTGACGCCTGTGAGGTCCTGACGGGGCCCCTGCCGGGTCTGCGGGGTCCGGTGCGAGCGGCGGGGCAGTCCCTGCCGCCTGCGTGCGTATCCAGGCCCAGGCAGGTGCCCGGACGTGGCAGGATGGCCTCATGTTGATCCGAAAGGGCGATGCCGCGTAGGAGTCCCAAGGCCGTCCGCGCAGAGCGGTGGCGGCCACGATGGCGGTGTCCGGTCCTGAAGGTCCATGGCGTCTCCGCGCGGACTCGTGCAGCGATCCGCAGGGTTGAAGACCAGGAGATGTGGCCGAACGCGGTCGCTGACGCACTCTGTCGTATCGAGTGGGCTTTCGAGCGTCCTGGCCGGTACTTGGATGCCTCCGTGTTCTGCTCACCCGGGATAAATGAGGCCCGTGATGACCTGGAGTGGGCGATGCGGCACCCCCCTCTAGGGGCCAAACGGGACTTGGGCCGACTGATCACACGCATCGATGGGGAACTCGAGCGCCGTACTTTGCCTGAACCCAACTCCATCGAGTTGGCGACGTTCGGCTGGTGGTGGACCAGAATGCGTGAACGCTGACGGGCCTGGAGCTGGTGTACCTCCCCTCCAATCGAACGTCACCGTCACCCTCCGCGACCGCTCCCCAAGATCTGTGCCAGAGCCCACGACTACTTGATAAAGCCAACCAGGCGTTCTCCAGCGATTCGGCGAAGAGCGGCGAGGTATCTCGGGAGCACTTCCCGTCGAATCCGCCGTGACCGGCGCACTTGCCCGCGGGCGGCTTGCGAAGAGCTGAACGACCCGGTGCGCTCAGGTCGTTGCATGGGCGAGGAAGCGGCCGGTCTGCAAAGGGGCCCTGGCATGGTCGATCGCGGTGATGCACGCACGGGCCCACAGATCGGGGGCTGGGATATCGAGCAGGTCTTGCAGCTGGTTGATGTGCGTGGTGCGTTCGTGCACAGGCATGGTCAGTGCGGCGCGCAGGGTGGCGACGAGGTCTTGCGTGCTGAGGGGGTCGGTGAGCAGGGCCGCGGATCCTATGTGCTGGGCCACTCCCGCGTACTGGGACAGCACGAGCGTTCCGGGGCGGTCGGTGGCGTGGTGTGTGGTGATGTACTCCTGGGCGGTGAGGTTCATGCCGTCGGCGAGTGAGGTCACCCAGAACACGTCGGCTGCCAGGTAGTGGTCGACGACCTCGGGGAACTCGAGGTTGTGGGGGATGTAGTCGACGGGCTCCCAGGCGGGTGTGGCCCATCGGCGGTTGATGCGGCTGATCGCTCTTTCGAGTTCCTCGCGGGTGGTGTCGTAGGCCTCGATGCCGGGTTCCGGAGGCGGGCAGATCAGACGGTAGGACACCTTCCCCCGGAGCGCGGGTGTTTGCGTCAGGAGCGCATCGAGTGCGTGGATCTTGTGGACGGGCGCTTTGGCGTAGTCGAGCCGCTCCACGGACAGAACGAGCTGACTGTCGTCGCCACCGCTGTCCTGACGCCGATGTCTGAGGCGGGCCCTGGCCATGTCGGCGACGGCTCGTCGGTCGATGCCGAGGGGATGCACGCCCAGGCGGGGGACAAACCTGGAGGCAGAGGCGAACAGCCGGCGGAAGTTGTCGGCGCTGTCCGCGGTGTGGAAGCCCGCCCAGTCCAGGTGTGCGAGTGACTCGATCAGTTGCTCGGCCGCTGGAATCCGACGGAACACTTCGGGCCTGGGGAACGGCGTGTGGTGGAACAGCCCGATGGCCAGGTCGGGTCGCTGAGCCTTGAGAGCCGCCGCAACGAGCCACAGGTTGTAGTCGTGCAGCCAGACCGTTCCCCCCTGCGCCGCGAGGGAGGCGATGTGATGTGCGAAGGCGAGGTTGACGCGCTCGTAGTCAGGCCAGTGATGGGGCAGATCACGGATGAGGTCGGGCTGGGACATCAGGGCCGGCCAGAGTGTCTCCTTGCATACGCGATGAAAATAGCCGGCCCATCGCTCGGGGCTCAGCGGCAGGAGGGAGAGCGGAACCCCGGCAGCCGTCGCAGCGGTGGCGGTCGGTGCCCTCTCACCGGTGTGGGCTGCTGCCCACACGGCGTTCAGACGCTGATCGGCGAGCGCGCTCTGCAAGGTCGGCAGGATCCCGTTCGGACTGCACGGCGAACGCCAGCCGCCGTCGATCCAGCGTACGGGGGGACGGTGATAGCCGACCGTCACCGACCGGCTCGCCAGCCAGCCCAGACGCTCCATCCCCTCCAGAACGGCAGCAGCGCCCTCCCACACGGAGTGATGCACTTCCTCTCTCACGGGAGCAGCAGCAGCCAGGGCCGTCTCGGCGTTCGCCACGACGACGGCGTGTGTGCCCTGCGAGAGCATCGAGAGGTCGTTGAGCGAGTCCCCCACCGCCAGCACCGCCTGCCGCGGCCAGCCCATGCCGCGCCGGAGAAGCTCCAGCGCGTTGCCCTTGCTCGCACCGGCCGGTAGCACGTCGAAGAACTGACCGGACGAGTAGGACCAGGAGCACCCCAAGGCCTTGACCGCGAACCTCAGCGCACCGGTGAGATCCGCCGGGTCCAGATGGAACGAGCACCGGCCTTCCTGCGCCACACCGTGCTGATACACAAGCTGCGGGAAGGCCTTCAGCCGAGCCCGTACGAGTTCCGCACCGGGCCAGCCCTCCCGCAACTGTTCCTCCAGGCCGTGGACATGCAGCATCCGCGGGGCGTCGATGACGCTCGCACCGACGTCCGCGATGATCCAGCGCGGCACCGGTATGAGGGGATCATCACGCAGAAGCGCCTGCACAGAAGGAAGACCGCGCCCCGTGGCGAATACGAGCGTGATGCGCGGATGCCGGGCCAGGGCGTCGCGCAGGCGGCGCCGTTCCTGCGGTTCGCCGCCCAGGAGGGTGCCATCCAGGTCGGTCACCAGCACCCTGGCAGCTGAAACTGCTTGCCGTTCCATAGGGGTCTCCCTTCACCGTTCTCTGCCGACCCACCGGGAGGGGGCCGTGATGCGGCTTCGGTCTGAGGCGCTTCACCAAGCGGGATCGTGGGTGACAGGGTTGATGGGCAGGACCTCGTCAGCTGCTTCCTGCGATGAGGTCGAGGCCCGCTGGAAGTCTCGGATCGCCTGTCCGAGCAGTGACTCGCGAAAATCGTCGCTTTCCACGAGCCGAGCGATCAAGCCGTCGGGAGCATTGCGTGCAGCTTCCACGAGACGATCGGTGGCAGGCTCATGCGGTGCCATCTGGACCTCCAGTTCTACGGAAGAGGAGCGGCGATCCGGCGGGCGCAATGCCCGCTGAGTAACGCGGACAGAGCACGGGTGCACCAGGTTCATGTGCTGCCGTCCTGCGGCTAGCCCTGCTGTCTGCGCGATGAACTAGACCAGGCTGTGTTGCCTGGATGACGGCCTCGGAGGGCGCCATTGCGTGCAAGCCTCGCCGGAATGGACACGAGACCATCGGACCCGCGGCTCCAGGACTGCTCCTGAACTGCACTTACACCGGTCATGATCGCGCTCACCGCCGTGGAGCGCGTGATTCTGGCGACCATTGGAGTGATAGATCGCGCTGATGACAGGTGCATTCCGAACTCCGCTAGTACTCCAGCCGTAGATCGTGATCGTGGATACCGAGGCCGCTCGTCGGTAGCCTGCGCGTGTGGCTGAGACCTGGGACGAAGTGCAGCTGATCGCGGACGGCTTCGAGCGCGTGTACGTCGAGTTGGAGTGGTACAGCGGGCCGCGCGCCGGCCTCGGCGATGTCGACGGCAAGCCGCACTACTTCCAGGGCGACGACTGGGATGACGCCGATGAGGCCGACGAGTACCGCGTCTGGCCCGCGAGCGACGCGGTGGTGGAGCTGGAGCGCGAGCAGTGGGCGATCTTCGCCAGGTGGAACGAATGCCGTGAGGCCGGGACGGTGGAGCTGGAGACCCACCCGGGCCAGGGCGGGATCGACGCCCGTTACGCCGAGCTGGCCCTGCTGCTGGCGCACTACCGGCAGGCGCCGGACGACGCGAGGCGCCTGGTGGGCGAGGTGCGCTTTGACGCTGGGGCCCGCTACCGGGTCGAGGGTCTGGACTACTGGATCCGGTGGCGTCCAACCAAGTGAGGCCGCCGTTGATCATGAGGTGTTGTGTGGACAACCGACGATCACGCGGCGACCCCGGACGCCGGCGTAGTTCCTGCTCACTGAGCTCTTTCAGAGTGGCCACTGATCGAGTGACCCAGGCCGAGTCAGGATGAGGACCGCAACGCACAGGGCTCCCGCGCCGTTGAGGGAGGT
>NZ_JBIARL010000035.1:0-56410 GCF_042889835.1 Streptomyces sp. NPDC002463 | reverse complement strand
GCGACAGCGTGGCCGAGACCCGCCGCAACGTGCGGTCGTACCTCGACAACCTGAACATCCGGTGACCGCCGGACCCCTGGTCGTCCTCGTCGGCCCCATGGGCTCCGGCAAGTCCACGGTGGGCGCGCTCCTGGCCGAACGGCTCGGCGCGCCCTACCGGGACACCGACGCCGACATCGTCGCCGCCGAAGGACGCGAGATCTCCGACATCTTCGTCGAGGACGGCGAAGAGCACTTCCGCGCCCTGGAGCGGGCCGCGGTGGCCACGGCCGTCGCCGAGCACGAGGGCGTCCTCGCCCTCGGCGGCGGCGCGATCCTCGACGCCGGGACCCGCGCCCTGCTCACCGGGCTGCCCGTCGCGTACCTCTCCATGGACGTCGAGGAGGCCGTACGGCGGGTCGGACTCAACACCGCCCGGCCGCTCCTCGCCGTCAACCCGCGCCGCCAGTGGCGCGAGCTGATGGAGGCGCGCCGCCACCTGTACACCGAAGTCGCACGGGTCGTCGTCGCGACGGACGACCGCACCCCCGAAGAGGTCGCCCAGGCGGTCCTCGACGCTCTGGAGTTGAAGGACGTATGACGGACCAGGACCAGGTGACCCGTATCCAGGTCGGCGGTTCCGCGGGCACCGATCCGTACGAGGTACTGGTCGGCCGGCAGCTCCTCGGTGAGCTCCCCGCGCTGATCGGCACCCAGGCCAAGCGGGTCGCCGTGATCCACCCGGAGGCGCTCGCCGACACCGGCGAGGCGCTCCGCGCCGACCTCGCCGAGCAGGGCTACGAGGCCGTCGCCATCCAGGTGCCGAACGCCGAGGAGGCGAAGACCGCCGAGGTCGCCGCCTACTGCTGGAAGGCGCTCGGACAGACCGGCTTCACCCGCAGCGACGTCGTCGTCGGCGTCGGCGGCGGCGCCACCACCGACCTCGCGGGCTTCGTCGCCGCGACCTGGCTGCGGGGCGTGCGCTGGATCGCCGTGCCGACCACGGTCCTGGCCATGGTCGACGCGGCCGTCGGCGGCAAGACGGGCATCAACACCGCCGAGGGCAAGAACCTCGTCGGCGCCTTCCACCCGCCCGCCGGCGTCCTCTGCGACCTCGCGGCGCTCGACTCGCTGCCCGTGCACGACTACGTCAGCGGTCTCGCGGAGATCATCAAGGCCGGCTTCATCGTCGACCCGGTGATCCTCGACCTCATCGAGGAGGACCCGCAGGCCGCCCGCACCCCTGCCGGGCCGCACACCGCCGAGCTGCTCGTCCGCTCGATCAAGGTCAAGGCGGAGGTCGTCTCCGGCGACCTCAAGGAGTCCGGCCGCCGGGAGATCCTCAACTACGGCCACACCCTCGCCCACGCCATCGAGAAGAACGAGCGGTACAAGTGGCGCCACGGCGCTGCCGTCTCCGTCGGCATGGTCTTCGCCGCCGAGCTCGGCCGCCTCGCCGGTCGCCTCGACGACGCCACCGCCGACCGGCACCGGGCGATCCTGGAGTCCGTCGGCCTGCCGCTCACCTACCGCGGCGACCAGTGGCCCAAGCTCCTGGAGACGATGCGGGTCGACAAGAAGTCCCGCGGCGACCTGCTGCGCTTCATCGTGCTCGACGGGCTCGGCAAGCCGACCGTCCTGGAGGGCCCCGACCCGGCCGTCCTGATCGCGGCGTA
The DNA here is from genome assembly GCF_042889835.1 of Streptomyces sp. NPDC002463. Lineage (NCBI taxonomy): Bacteria > Bacillati > Actinomycetota > Actinomycetes > Kitasatosporales > Streptomycetaceae > Streptomyces > Streptomyces sp. NPDC002463. Next base: position 54,755 of record NZ_JBIARL010000035.1, on the reverse strand, counting down.
CGGGGAGGTGTCGGCGTGAGCGAGGCGCGTCCGGTCCTGGTGCTCAACGGGCCCAACCTGGGCCGCCTCGGCTCCCGCGAGCCCGACATCTACGGCGCCACCTCCTACAAGGGGCTCGTCGAGTCCTGCCGGACCCTCGGCGCGGAGCTCGGCTTCGACGTCGAGGTGCGGGAGACCAACGACGAGGGCGAGATGATCCGCTGGCTGCACGAGGCCGCGGACCGCTCGGTCCCCGTGGTGATCAACCCGGGCGCCTTCACCCACTACTCGTACGGAATGCGCGACGCCGCCGCCCAGCGGACCGCCCCGCTGATCGAGGTGCACATCTCGAACCCGTACGCCCGTGAGGAGTTCCGGCACACCTCGGTCATCGCGGCCGTGGCGACCGGCACGGTCGCCGGGTTCGGGATCGGTTCCTACCGGCTGGCGCTGCGGGCGCTCGCCGAGGAACTCACCGACTGACAGGGCACCAGGAGGCGTCCCCGGCCGTTCCCCCTGTGGGGGGGCCGGGGCGGTAACGTTCCGCCGTCCCCGGACACACCTGTCCGGGGATCCAGCAGGCGCACGAGTGGGAGTGGCACCGGATGCAGCACGCAGTGGGGGGTCCGCTGCCACCGCCCGAGCAGCCGGGCCGGGCACCCGGCCCCGGCCCGGGACCCGCGCCCGGTCCGGTACCGGCATCCGGTTCCGCACCGGCGCCCGGGTCTGTGATGGTGCCGGGTTCCGCACAAGCCCCCGGGTCCGTACCCGTGCCCGGTTCCGTACCGACACCCGCGGCAGGCGGGGGGGAGCCCGGTGGGCAGGTGCCCGTGCCTCCGCCGCTGCCGCCCGGCACCCCGTACCCCGCGCCGCCGTCCGGACCCCGGCTCGGTGTGCACCCGACGGTTCAGGCCGGTGCTCCCCGGCCCCCGCACGCCCCGCCGCCCTCCGGGCCCGGACCGGGCTGGGGCGCGCCGGGAGGCATACCCCAGCACCAGCACCCTGCCGCACCCCCGCAGCACCCCTCCTCCGCGCCGCCGCGCGGGGACATGACCGGGCACGTGCCGCTGCCGCCCGTGAGCGCGCCGCTCGCGCCGCCCGCGGAGCTCGGCGCCGGGACCGGTGCGGCCACCCTCGCCGTCCTGCTCATCGGCCCCGCGGGCGCGGGCAAGACGACCGTCGCGCGGCACTGGGCGCAGCGCCGCCGCGTGCCCACCGCGCACATCAGCCTCGACGACGTCCGCGAGTGGGTCTGCTCCGGCTTCGCCGACCCGCAGTCCGGCTGGAACGAGCACTCCGAGGCGCAGTACCGGCTCGCCCGCCGCACCTGCGGCTTCGCCGCGCGCAACTTCCTCGCCAACGGCATCTCCTGCATCGTCGACGACGCCGTCTTCCCGGACCGGCCCGTCGTCGGGCTGGGCGGCTGGAAGCGGCACGTCGGCCCCGGTCTGCTGCCCGTCGTCCTGCTGCCGGGGCTGGAGATCGTCCTGGAGCGCAACGCCGAGCGCAGCGGCAACCGGCGCCTGTCGGACGAGGAGGTCGCCGCCATCCACGGCCGGATGGCCGGCTGGTACGGCTCGGGCCTGCCGATCATCGACAACTCCACGTACGACGTGGAGACCACCGCGCGCGTCCTCGACGACGTCCTCGCCCGCGCGATCGCGAGCCCGCCCACCTGGTGACCCCGCCCGGACGGCCGTCCTGAACAGGCCGTCGCGGCGCGGCGCTCGTAGGCTCGGAGCATGTCAGAGGTGTATGCGGACCGCCGGGTGCGGCTGCGCGACCGGTGCGCGGCCGCGGGCAGCCCGGCGGCCCTGGTCTCCCGCCCCGCCAACGTCCGCTATCTCGCGGGTGGTTCGCCGCCCGGCTCCGTCCTGCTCGTCGGGCCGGAACCGGAGTCGGACGTGCTGCTCTGCCCCGTCCCGCCCGGCGGCGAGCCGGCCGACGGGCGGCTCGACGAGCTGCTCCGGCAGCAGGTCCTGCCCTCCGGAGGGGGCGATCCGGCGGTCGCCGCCGTCGATCTCGCCCGCCGGGCGGGCGCCGACGCGCTCGCGGTCGAGGAGCACCACCTGACGGTCGCCCGGCACCGGGCCATGGGCTCCGTCGCCCCCGCACTGCGCCTCGCCGACCTCGCCTGCGCCGTGGAACAGCTCAGGATCGTCAAGGACGAGGACGAGATCGCCTGCCTGCGGATCGCGGCGGAGATCGCCGACCAGGCCCTCGGCGAGCTCCTGGAGTCGATCCTCGTCGGGCGGACCGAGCGCCACCTCGCCCTGGAGCTGGAGCGGCGGCTCGTCGACCACGGCGCCGACGGGGCCGCCTTCCCCACCTCCGTCGGGACCGGCCCGCACTCCGGGCGCCGCGGGCACCGGCCCACCGACCGACGGGTCGAGGAGGGTGATTTCCTCACCGTCTGCCTCGGCGCGGACTACCGCGGCTACCGGTGCGAGATCGGCCGCACCTTCGTCATCGGCACCACCCCCGCCGACTGGCAGATCGAGCTGTACGAGCTCGTCTTCGCCGCTCAGCGGGCCGGACGGGAGTCCCTCGCACCCGGCGCCGAGTACCGCGACGTGGACCGGGCGGCCCGCCAGATCCTGGACGCCGCGGGGCATGCGGAGTCCGCCGTACCGCTCACCGGGCACGGGGTGGGGCTCGAAATCGACGAGGACCCGCAGCTCTCACCCTCGGCCATGGGTAAACTGGACGCTTGCGTGCCGGTCACCGTCGAACCGGGGGTCCACCTCCCGGGCCGGGGCGGAGTCCGGATCGATGACACGCTCGTCGTACGCCAGGAGGCGGACGGCGGACCCGAGCTACTCACCATCACGACCAAGGAGCTGCTCGCGCTGTAGGGCGCGTACGCCTTTTTGGTCCACGTCAGTCCAGGAGATTCCGCAACCGTGGCTTCCACGAACGACCTCAAGAACGGCATGGTGCTCAAGCTCGAAGGCGGCCAGCTCTGGTCCGTCGTCGAGTTCCAGCACGTCAAGCCCGGCAAGGGCCCGGCCTTCGTGCGCACCAAGCTCAAGAACGTGCTGTCCGGCAAGGTCGTCGACAAGACCTTCAACGCGGGCGTGAAGGTCGACACGGCCACCATCGACCGCCGCGACATGCAGTTCTCCTACATGGACGGCGAGTACTTCGTCTTCATGGACATGGACACCTACGACCAGCTGCACGTCGACCGCAAGTCGGTCGGCGACGCCGCCAACTTCCTCATCGAGGGCTTCACCGCCTCCGTCGCGCAGCACGAGGGCTCGGTCCTCTACGTCGAGCTCCCGGCCGCCGTCGAGCTGACCATCCAGCACACCGACCCGGGTGTCCAGGGCGACCGCTCCACCGGTGGCACCAAGCCCGCCACGCTGGAGACCGGCCACGAGATCCAGGTCCCGCTCTTCATCACCACCGGTGAGAAGGTCAAGGTCGACACCCGCACCAGCGACTACCTCGGCCGGGTGAACAAGTAACCGTGGCCGCTCGGAGCAAGGCGCGCAAGCGCGCCTTCCAGATCCTCTTCGAGGCCGACCAGCGTGGCGCCTCCGTCCAGGAGGTTCTCGCGGACCAGGTCCGGCTGGCGCGGTCGGACGACCGTCAGCCGCCGGTCAACGACTTCACCATGCAGCTGGTCGAGGGATACGCGGCCCACGTGGCGCGGATCGACGAGCTCATCGAGACCTACTCGGTGGACTGGACCCTCGACCGGATGCCCGTCGCCGACCGGAACATCGTGCGCCTCGGTGCGTACGAGCTGATCTGGGAGGACGGCACGCCGGACGCGGTCGCGATCGACGAGTCGGTGCAGCTCGCCAAGGAGTTCTCCACGGACGAGTCCCCGGCCTTCGTCAACGGCCTGCTGGGACGCTTCAAGGACCTGAAGCCGCGCCTGCGCCGGGACGCGGACGTCTAGTCCCGTACGGCACGCGAAGGGGCCCGCAGCACTCGGTGCTGCGGGCCCCTTCGCGTATCGCCGGCTCGTCCGGGGAAGAACGAAGCCGGGCCCGTGGTCGTCGGATGACGGCCACGGGCCCGGCGGTACGTTTCTGCTGTGCCCTCGTAAGGGGTCAGTTCTCCTCGTGGGCGACCGCGCGGCGCGCGTCCGCGTCCAGGACGCCCCAGCTGATCAGCTGCTCGGTGAGGACCGAGGGGGACTGGTCGTAGATGACGGCGAGGGTGCGCAGGTCGTCCTGACGGATCGACAGCACCTTGCCGTTGTAGTCGCCGCGCTGCGACTGGATCGTCGCCGCGTAGCGCTGGAGCGGGCCCGCCTTCTCCTGCGGGACGTGGGCCAGGCGCTCCAGATCCAGGACCAGCTTCGGCGGCGGCTCGGCGGCCCCGCCCGGGGTCGTGCCCGGCAGGAGCTCCTGCACCGGCACCCCGTAGAAGTCGGCCAGCTCGGCAAGACGCTGCACGGTCACAGCGCGGTCTCCGCGCTCGTACGAGCCGACCACGACCGCCTTCCAGCGGCCCTGGGACTTCTCCTCCACCCCGTGGAGGGACAGACCCTGCTGGGTGCGGATGGCACGGAGTTTGGCCCCGAGCTGCTTTGCGTATTCGCTGGACATAACGCTCCCGGACGCTGTGACGACATGCGGCTGCGCCGCGCGGCTGGTAACTCACTGTGAGGTTACGCAGCGTTACACCTACCCGTCAAGCCGAATGGTCCGTACCGCCTCCTCCCGGGGGACGGCGCCCGGAGGGGCGGCAGGGGTGCGCGGGACCGGGCCTCCGACCCCTGGTAGAGTGAACGGCGCAAATCCGACGTCCTTTAAGAGCCGTCCCGTGAGGCGGAGAAGGAGGTCCGTTTTCCATGGACACTCAGCAGCAGTACGGCGACGAAGCGCGGCCCGTTCTCGAGGCCCCTGACATCGCGCGGGTCCTGACCCGCATCGCCCACGAGATCGTCGAGCGCGCCAAGGGCGCCGACGACGTGGTCCTCCTCGGCATCCCCACCCGCGGCGTCTTCCTCGCCCGCCGGCTCGCCGAGAAGCTCGAATCGATCACCGGCTCCAAGATCCCGGTCGGTTCCCTCGACATCACCATGTACCGGGACGACCTGCGGCTGAAGCCCGCCCGCGCCATCGGCCGCACCGAGATCCCCGGTGACGGCATCGACGGCCGCCTCGTCGTCCTCGTCGACGACGTCCTCTTCTCCGGCCGCACCATCCGCGCCGCCCTCGACGCCCTCGGCGACATCGGCCGCCCGCGCGCCGTCCAGCTCGCGGTCCTCGTCGACCGCGGCCACCGCGAACTTCCGATCCGCGCCGACTACGTCGGCAAGAACCTCCCCACGTCGCTGCGGGAGACGGTCAAGGTCCTGCTCGCCGAGGAAGACGGTCGCGACACCGTCCTGCTCGGCGGCAAGCCCGCCTCCTCCTAACCGGACCGGCACCCCCGACGGGTCCGGGGCACAGCCCTGCGCACCCGCATGCCCTCACCCTCCCACCACGGAGCGAAAACCCGATGATGCGTCACCTCATCTCGGCCGCCGACCTCACCCGCGACGACGCCGTCCAGATCCTCGACACCGCCGAGGAGATGGCCCGGGTGGCCGACCGGCCCATCAAGAAGCTGCCGACCCTGCGCGGCCGGACCGTCTGCAACCTCTTCTTCGAGGACTCCACCCGGACCCGGATCTCCTTCGAGGCCGCCGAGAAGCGCCTCTCCGCCGACGTCATCAACTTCGCGGCCAAGGGCTCCAGCGTCTCCAAGGGCGAGTCCCTCAAGGACACCGCGCAGACCCTGGAGGCCATGGGCGTCGACGCGGTCGTCATCCGGCACAGCGCCTCCGGCGCCCCGTACCGGCTCGCCACCTCCGGCTGGATCGACGCCCCCGTCATCAACGCCGGCGACGGCACCCACCAGCACCCCACCCAGGCCCTCCTGGACGCCTTCACCATGCGCCGCCGCCTCGTCGGCCGCGACGCCGGCCTCGGCCAGGACCTCGCGGGCAAGCGCATCACCCTCGTGGGTGATGTCCTGCACAGCCGGGTCGCCCGCTCGAACGTCGACCTGCTGCACACCCTCGGCGCCGAGGTCACCCTGGTGGCCCCGCCCACCCTGGTCCCCGTCGGCGTCGAGACCTGGCCCTGCGACGTCTCGTACGACCTCGACAGCGTGCTGCCGAAGTCGGACGCGGTGATGATGCTGCGTGTGCAGCGCGAGCGGATGAACGCCGCCTTCTTCCCGACCGAGCGCGAGTACTCGCGCCGCTACGGGCTCGACGGCGAGCGGATGGCGAAGATGCCCGAGCACGCCATCGTCATGCACCCCGGCCCGATGGTCCGCGGCATGGAGATCACGGCCGAGGTCGCCGACTCCGACCGCTGCACGGTCGTCGAGCAGGTCGCCAACGGCGTCTCCATCCGGATGGCCGTCCTCTACCTGCTGCTCGGCGGCAACGACTCCGCCACCCCCGCCCGTACCGAGGAGAACAAGTAACCATGAGCAAGATCCTTATCCGCGGTGCGAAGGTCCTCGGCGGCGACGTCCAGGACGTCCTCATCAACGGCGAGACCATCGCCGAGGTCGGCACGGGCCTGTCCGCCGAGGGCGCCACCGTCATCGAGGCCGACGGCCAGATCCTGCTGCCCGGCCTGGTCGACCTCCACACCCACCTGCGCGAGCCCGGCCGCGAGGACTCCGAGACCGTCCTCACCGGCACCCGCGCCGCCGCCTCCGGCGGCTACACCGCCGTCTTCGCCATGGCCAACACCCACCCGGTCGCCGACACCGCCGGCGTCGTCGAGCAGGTCTACCGCCTCGGCCGGGAGCACGGCTACTGCGACGTCCAGCCCATCGGCGCCGTCACCGTCGGCCTCGAGGGCAAGAAGCTCGCCGAGCTCGGCGCCATGCACGACTCCGCCGCAGGCGTCACCGTCTTCTCCGACGACGGCAAGTGCGTCGACGACGCCGTGATCATGCGCCGCGCCCTGGAGTACGTGAAGGCCTTCGGCGGCGTCGTCGCCCAGCACGCCCAGGAGCCCCGCCTCACCGAGGGCGCCCAGATGAACGAGGGCGTCGTCTCCGCCGAGCTCGGCCTGGGCGGCTGGCCCGCCGTCGCCGAGGAGTCGATCATCGCCCGCGACGTCCTCCTCGCCGAGCACGTCGGCTCCCGCGTCCACATCTGCCACCTCTCCACCGCCGGCTCCGTCGAGATCGTCCGCTGGGCCAAGTCCCGCGGCATCGACGTCACCGCCGAGGTCACCCCGCACCACCTCCTCCTCACGGACGAGCTGGTCCGCTCGTACAACCCGGTCTACAAGGTCAACCCGCCGCTGCGCACCGAGAAGGACGTCCTCGCCCTGCGCGAGGCGCTGGCCGACGGCACGATCGACATCGTCGCCACCGACCACGCCCCGCACCCGCACGAGGACAAGGACTGCGAGTGGGCCGCGGCCGCCATGGGCATGGTCGGCCTGGAGACCGCCCTCTCCGTCGTCCAGCAGACGATGGTCGAGACCGGCCTCCTCGACTGGGCCGGCGTCGCCGACCGGATGTCCTTCGCGCCCGCCCGCATCGGACGGGCGAAGGGTCACGGACGCCCCGTCTCGGCAGGTGAGCCCGCGAACCTGACGCTGGTCGATCCGGCTTACCGTGGTGTCGTGGACCCCGCGGACTTCGCCTCCCGCAGCCGCAACACCCCCTACGAGGGCCGTGAGCTGCCGGGACGCGTCACCCACACCTTCCTGCGGGGCCGGGCAACGGTCGTGGACGGGAAGCTGGCGTGACACCACTCATCGCAATCGCCGCAGAGGCAGCCGAGCAGAAGTCGGCGGAGGTGACCGACTGGGCCGGGCGGCTCGGCTGGGTCGCAGGACTGCTGCTCTTCGTCGTCTTCGTGTACTGGCTCATGCGCCAGGGATGGAAGTGGCGCGGCAGCCTCCAGTCCGACCTCCCGGAGCTCCCCACCGCGCCGGAGTCCACCGGTGAGGCGAAACTGACTCTCAGCGGGCGCTACCACGGGTCCACGACCGCCGGGCAGTGGCTCGACCGGATCGTCGCCCACGGCCTCGGCACCCGCAGCCGCGTCGAGCTCACGCTCACCGACGCCGGCATCGAGGTCGTCCGCCCCGGGGCGAACGACTTCTTCGTGCCGGCCGCCGCGCTGCGCGAGGCCCGCCTCGACAAGGGCATCGCCGGCAAGGTCCTCACCGAGGGCGGGCTCCTGATCGTCACCTGGGAGCACGGCGGCAAGCAGCTCGACTCCGGCTTCCGCTCCGACCGGGCGGCCGAGCACACGGCCTGGGTCGAGGCCATCAACTCCATGAACGCCGTAACCACCACGACGGAAGGCATCGCACGATGACGACCTCCACCAGGGGAGCCGCCAAGACTCCCGCCGTACTCGTCCTGGAGGACGGCCGCATCTTCCGCGGCCGCGCCTACGGGGCCGTGGGGGAGACCTTCGGCGAGGCCGTGTTCTCCACCGGCATGACCGGCTACCAGGAGACCCTCACCGACCCGTCGTACCACCGGCAGGTCGTGGTCATGACGGCTCCCCACGTCGGCAACACCGGCGTCAACGACGAGGACCCCGAGTCCGCGCAGATCTGGGTCTCCGGCTACGTCGTCCGCGACCCCGCCCGCGTCTCCTCCAACTGGCGCTCGCAGCGCTCCCTCGACGAGGAGCTGCGCAACCAGGGCGTCGTCGGCATCCAGGGCATCGACACCCGCGCCCTCACCCGCCACCTGCGCGAGAGCGGCGCCATGCGCGTCGGCATCTTCTCCGGCAGCGCGCTCCCCGACGAGGGCACCATGCTCGCCGAGGTCCGCCAGCAGCCCGAGATGAAGGGCGCCAACCTCTCCGCCGAGGTCGCCACCAAGGAGACGTACGTCGTCCCCGCGATCGGCGAGAAGAAGTTCACCGTCGCCGCCGTCGACCTCGGCATCAAGGGCATGACCCCGCACCGGATGGCCGAGCGCGGCATCGAGGTCCACGTCCTCCCCGCCACCGCCACCGCCGAGGACATCTACGCCGTGAACCCGGACGGTGTCTTCTTCTCCAACGGCCCGGGCGACCCGGCCACCGCCGACGGCCCCGTCGCCGTCATGCAGGCCGTCCTGGAGCGCAAGACGCCGCTCTTCGGCATCTGCTTCGGCAACCAGATCCTCGGCCGCGCGCTCGGCTTCGGCACCTACAAGCTGAAGTACGGCCACCGGGGCATCAACCAGCCGGTCCAGGACCGCACCACCGGCAAGGTCGAGGTCACCGCGCACAACCACGGCTTCGCCGTCGACGCGCCCCTCGACAGGGTCTCCGACACCCCCTACGGGCGTGCCGAGGTCTCCCACGTCTGCCTGAACGACCAGGTCGTCGAAGGCCTCCAGCTGCTCGACCAGCCGGCCTTCTCCGTCCAGTACCACCCCGAGGCGGCCGCGGGCCCGCACGACGCCGCGTACCTCTTCGACCGCTTCGTTTCTCTGATGGAGGCCGAGCGTGCCTAAGCGCACCGATATCCAGTCCGTCCTGGTCATCGGCTCCGGCCCGATCGTCATCGGCCAGGCCGCCGAGTTCGACTACTCCGGTACCCAGGCCTGCCGCATCCTCAAGGCCGAGGGCCTGCGGGTGATCCTGGTCAACTCCAACCCGGCCACGATCATGACCGACCCGGAGATCGCCGACGCCACGTACGTCGAGCCGATCACCCCCGAGTTCGTCGAGAAGATCATCGCCAAGGAGCGCCCCGACGCCCTCCTGCCCACCCTCGGCGGCCAGACCGCGCTCAACACCGCGATCTCCATGCACGAGCAGGGTGTGCTCGAGAAGTACGGCGTCGAGCTCATCGGCGCCAACGTCGAGGCCATCAACAAGGGCGAGGACCGCGACCTCTTCAAGGGCGTCGTCGAGGCCGTCAAGGCCAAGATCGGGTACGGCGAGTCCGCCCGCTCCGTCATCTGCCACTCCATGGACGACGTCCTCAAGGGCGTCGAGACGCTCGGCGGCTACCCCGTCGTCGTCCGCCCCTCCTTCACCATGGGCGGCGCCGGCTCCGGCTTCGCCCACGACGAGGACGAGCTGCGCCGCATCGCCGGCCAGGGCCTCACGCTCTCCCCGACCACCGAGGTGCTCCTGGAGGAGTCCATCCTCGGCTGGAAGGAGTACGAGCTGGAGCTCATGCGCGACAAGCACGACAACGTCGTGGTCGTCTGCTCCATCGAGAACTTCGACCCGATGGGCGTCCACACCGGTGACTCGATCACCGTCGCCCCGGCGATGACGCTCACCGACCGCGAGTACCAGCGCCTCCGCGACATCGGCATCGCGATCATCCGCGAGGTCGGCGTCGACACCGGCGGCTGCAACATCCAGTTCGCGGTCAACCCGGACGACGGCCGGATCATCGTCATCGAGATGAACCCGCGCGTCTCCCGCTCCTCCGCGCTCGCCTCCAAGGCGACCGGCTTCCCGATCGCCAAGATCGCGGCCCGTCTCGCCGTCGGCTACACGCTGGACGAGATCCCGAACGACATCACGGAGAAGACCCCGGCGTCCTTCGAGCCCACGCTCGACTACGTCGTCGTCAAGGCCCCGCGCTTCGCCTTCGAGAAGTTCCCGCAGGCCGACTCCACCCTCACCACCACGATGAAGTCGGTCGGCGAGGCCATGGCCATCGGCCGTAACTTCACCGAGGCGCTCCAGAAGGCCCTGCGCTCCCTGGAGAAGAAGGGCTCGCAGTTCTCCTTCACCGGAGAGCCCGGCGACAAGGCCGAACTCCTCCGCGAGGCGGTCCGCCCGACCGACGGCCGCATCAACACGGTCATGCAGGCCATCCGCGCCGGCGCCACCCCGCAGGAGGTCTTCGACGCCACGAAGATCGACCCGTGGTTCGTCGACCAGCTCTTCCTGATCAAGGAGATCGCCGACGAGCTGGCCGCCGCCGAGAAGCTCGACCCCGAGCTGCTCGCCGAGGCCAAGCGCCACGGCTTCTCCGACGCCCAGGTCGCCGAGATCCGGGACCTGCGCGAGGACGTCGTCCGCGAGGTCCGGCACGCCCTCGGCGTCCGCCCGGTCTACAAGACGGTCGACACCTGCGCCGCCGAGTTCGCCGCCAAGACCCCGTACTTCTACTCGTCCTACGACGAGGAGACCGAGGTCGCCCCGCGCGAGAAGCCCGCGGTGATCATCCTGGGCTCCGGCCCGAACCGCATCGGCCAGGGCATCGAGTTCGACTACTCCTGCGTCCACGCCTCCTTCGCCCTGAGCGACGCCGGCTACGAGACCGTGATGGTCAACTGCAACCCGGAGACCGTCTCGACGGACTACGACACCTCCGACCGCCTGTACTTCGAGCCGCTCACGCTCGAGGACGTCCTGGAGATCGTCCACGCCGAGACCCTCGCCGGTCCCGTCGCCGGTGTCGTCGTCCAGCTCGGCGGCCAGACCCCGCTGGGCCTCGCCCAGGCGCTCAAGGACAACGGCGTGCCGGTCGTCGGCACCTCCCCGGAGGCCATCCACGCCGCCGAGGACCGCGGCGCCTTCGGACGCGTCCTCGCCGAGGCCGGTCTCCCCGCGCCGAAGCACGGCACCGCGACCACCTTCGCCGACGCCAAGGCCATCGCCGACGAGATCGGCTACCCCGTCCTCGTACGCCCGTCGTACGTGCTCGGCGGCCGCGGCATGGAGATCGTGTACGACGAGGCCCGCCTGGAGTCGTACATCGCCGAGTCCACCGAGATCAGCCCCACCCGGCCGGTCCTGGTCGACCGCTTCCTCGACGACGCCATCGAGATCGACGTCGACGCGCTCTACGACGGCACCGAGCTCTACCTCGGCGGCGTCATGGAGCACATCGAGGAAGCCGGCATCCACTCCGGCGACTCGGCCTGCGCCCTGCCCCCGATCACCCTCGGCGGCTTCGACATCAAGCGCCTGCGCGCCTCCACCGAGGCCATCGCCAAGGGCGTCGGCGTCCGTGGCCTGATCAACATCCAGTTCGCCATGGCCGGCGACATCCTCTACGTCCTCGAGGCCAACCCGCGCGCCTCCCGGACCGTCCCCTTCACCTCGAAGGCGACCGCCGTGCCGCTCGCGAAGGCCGCCGCCCGCATCTCGCTGGGCGCCACCATCGCCGAGCTGCGCGCCGAGGGCCTGCTGCCGAAGACCGGCGACGGCGGCACCCTGCCGCTCGACGCGCCGATCTCCGTCAAGGAGGCCGTGATGCCGTGGTCGCGCTTCCGCGACGTGCACGGCCGCGGCGTCGACACCGTCCTCGGCCCGGAGATGCGCTCCACCGGCGAGGTCATGGGCATCGACGCGGTCTTCGGCACGGCCTACGCCAAGTCGCAGGCCGGCGCCTACGGCCCGCTGCCCACCAAGGGCCGCGCGTTCATCTCGGTCGCCAACCGCGACAAGCGCTCGATGATCTTCCCGGCCCGCGAGCTCGTCGCCCACGGCTTCGAGCTGCTCGCCACCTCCGGCACCGCCGAGGTCCTCAAGCGCAACGGCATCAACGCCACGGTCGTCCGCAAGCTCAGCGAGGGCGAAGGCCCGAACGGCGAGAAGACCATCGTCCAGCTCATCCACGACGGCCAGGTCGACCTGATCGTCAACACCCCGTACGGCACCGGCGGCCGCCTCGACGGCTACGAGATCCGTACGGCCGCGGTGGCGCGCAGCGTCCCCTGCCTCACCACGGTCCAGGCGCTCGCCGCGGCCGTCCAGGGCATCGACGCGCTGAACCACGGCGGCGTGGGCGTCCGCTCGCTCCAGGAGCACGCGGAGCACCTGATCGCGGCCCGCGACTAGCAAGCCCGTACGAGGAGGGGGACACCGGCAGGACCGCGGTGTCCCCCTCGTCATGACCTGGAGCCACCAGCATGTACAAGTTCTTCTTCAACCTGGTCTTCAAGCGCATGGACCCCGAGCAGGCCCACTACATGGCCTTCCGCTGGATCCGCCTCGCCGCCCGGATCCCCGTCCTGCGCACCTTCGTCGCCGCCGTCCTCGCGCCCCGGTACAAGGAGCTGCGCACCGAGGCCCTCGGCCTCCGCATGCACGGCCCCTTCGGGCTCGCCGCCGGCTTCGACAAGAACGCCGTCGCCATCGACGGCATGTCGATGCTCGGCTTCGACCACGTCGAGATCGGCACCGTCACCGGCGAGGCCCAGCCCGGCAACCCCAAGAAGCGCCTCTTCCGGCTCGTCCCGGACCGCGCCCTGATCAACCGCATGGGCTTCAACAACGAGGGCTCCGCCGCCGTCGCCGAGCGCCTGGCCACCCGCAACCCCGTCTTCAAGACGGTCGTCGGGGTCAACATCGGCAAGACCAAGGTCGTCCCCGAGGCCGAGGCCGCCGCCGACTACGTGAAGTCCACCGAGCGCCTCGCCGCGCACGCCGACTACCTCGTCGTCAACGTCTCCTCCCCGAACACCCCGGGCCTGCGCAACCTCCAGGCCACCGAGTCCCTGCGCCCGCTCCTCACGGCCGTCCGCGAGGCCGCCGACCGCACGGTCACCGGCCGCCGGGTCCCCCTCCTGGTCAAGATCGCCCCCGACCTGGCCGACGAGGACGTCGACGCGGTCGCCGACCTCGCCCTGGAGCTCGGCCTCGACGGCATCATCGCCACCAACACCACCATCGCGCGCGAGGGCCTCGGCCTGAAGTCCGACCCGGCGCTCGTCAAGGAGACCGGCGGCCTGTCCGGCGCGCCGGTCAAGGAGCGCTCCCTGGCCGTCCTGCGCCGCCTCCACGCGCGCGTGGGCGACCGGCTGGTCCTGGTGGGCGTCGGCGGCGTCGAGAACGCCGAGGACGCCTGGCAGCGCATCCTCGCCGGCGCCACCCTCGTCCAGGGCTACAGCGCCTTCATCTACGAGGGCCCGTTCTACGCCCGCGCGATCCACAAGGGCCTCGCCGCGCGCCTCGCGGCCTCCCCGTACGCCACCCTCGCCGAGGCCGTCGGCGCCGACAACCGAAAGGCCACGAAGTGACCCTCTCCTTCGGAACCCGCCTGCGCACCGCCATGGACGAGCGCGGCCCCCTCTGCGTCGGCATCGACCCGCACGCCGCCCTGCTCGACTCCTGGGGCCTGACCGACGACATCGCCGGTCTCGAGCGCTTCACCTTCACCGTCGTCGAGGCCCTCGCCGAGACCGTGGCCGTCTTCAAGCCGCAGTCCGCCTTCTTCGAGCGCTTCGGCTCGCGCGGCATCGCCGTCCTGGAGCGCGCCACCGCCGACCTGCGCGCGGCGGGCGGCCTGGTCGTCATGGACGCCAAGCGCGGCGACATCGGCTCCACCATGGCCGCGTACGCGGAGACCTTCCTGCGCAAGGACTCCCCGCTCTTCTCCGACGCACTGACGGTCTCCCCGTACCTCGGTTACGGCGCCCTGAAGCCGGCCGTCGACCTGGCCCGCGAGTCCGGCGCCGGCCTCTTCGTGCTGGCCCTCACCTCCAACCCGGAGGGCGCGGAGGTCCAGCGGGCGGTCCGCGAGGACGGCCGCACCATCGGCGCGACCATGCTCGCCCACCTCGCCGAGGAGAACGCGGGGGAGACGCCGATGGGCTCCTTCGGCGCGGTCGTCGGCGCCACCCTCGGCGACCTGTCCTCCTTCGACCTGGACATCAACGGGCCGCTCCTCGCCCCCGGCATCGGCGCCCAGGGCGCGACCCCCGCCGACCTCCCGGCCGTCTTCGGCGCCGCGGTCCGCAACGTCGTCCCGAACGTCAGCCGCGGCGTCCTGCGCAACGGTCCGGACGTGGCCGCCCTGCGGGACTCCGCGCACCGCTACGCGGACGAGATCCGCGCGGCCGTCGCCGGCTGACGTGTCTCCGGGAGGGGCCGACGGGTCTCCCGGGACAATCCGCAGGTCGGAGCGGACGGGGCCCCCGGTGGTGAGCCGTCTCACTCCTTGACGAAAACTTGGCTCAAAACCGGGTCGTTATGCCTGAAAAGTCCTGGTCGGTCGATGCTGACCAGGACTTTTCCGCTGTTCTCGCTGACTGGAGCGGCCTCGGCCGCTAGTCTCCGGGGCAGAGCAGGCGTTCAACGACCACACCGTTGATCGTTGCTCCACTGGTGTGGGGCGTCCAGGTTCCTCACCGGTCCGTATCCGACAGATCGACATCCGAGGTGACGTAGGCGTGGCTCTTCCGCCCCTTACCCCTGAACAGCGCGCAGCCGCGCTCGAAAAGGCCGCCGCGGCTCGCCGGGAGCGGGCCGAGGTCAAGAATCGACTCAAGCACTCCGGCGCCTCCCTGCACGAGGTCATCAAGACCGGCCAGGAGAACGACGTCATCGGCAAGATGAAGGTCTCCGCCCTCCTTGAGTCCCTGCCCGGCGTCGGCAAGGTCCGTGCCAAGCAGATCATGGAGCGCCTCGGCATCTCCGAGAGCCGTCGTGTCCGTGGTCTCGGCTCCAACCAGATCGCTTCCCTGGAGCGCGAGTTCGGCAGCACCGGCGCCTGAACCGGCGGCCGGTCCGGCCGTCGATCCGGGGCACGCGTCCCGGGCACGCCGGTGAAGCTGGAATAATCGCTGCATGGCAGCAGAGGTACGTCCGCGGCTGACCGTGCTCTCCGGCCCCTCAGGGGTCGGCAAGAGCACGGTCGTCGCTCATATGCGCAAGGTCCACCCCGAGGTCTGGCTCTCGGTGTCGGCGACGACGCGGAAGCCCCGCCCCGGCGAGAAGCACGGCGTCCACTACTTCTTCGTCACGGACGACGAGTTCGACAAGCTGATCGCCAACGGTGAGCTCCTCGAGTGGGCCGAGTTCGCGGGCAACCGCTACGGCACCCCGCGCGGAGCCGTCCTGGAGCGGCTCGACTCCGGCGAGCCCGTGCTCCTGGAGATCGACCTCCAGGGCGCCCGTCAGGTGAAGGACTCCATGGCCGAGTCCCAGCTGGTCTTCCTGGCCCCGCCGAGCTGGGAGGAGCTGGTCCGCCGGCTCACCGGCCGCGGCACCGAGTCGCCCGAGGTCATCGCGCGCCGCCTGGAGGCCGCGAAGGTCGAGCTGGCCGCCGAATCGGAGTTCGACACCACCCTCGTCAACACCTCCGTCGAGGACGTCGCACGCGAGCTGCTAACGTTGATGCACGTTGTCTGATCTTTTTTCCATCTTCGGAAGGTAGAGCGTGTCCTCTTCCATCACCGCGCCCGAGGGCATCATCAACCCGCCGATCGACGAGCTGCTCGAGGCCACGGACTCGAAGTACAGCCTCGTGATCTACGCGGCCAAGCGCGCGCGTCAGATCAACGCGTACTACTCCCAGCTCGGCGAGGGCCTCCTGGAGTACGTGGGTCCGCTCGTCGACACCCACGTCCACGAGAAGCCGCTCTCGATCGCCCTGCGCGAGATCAACGCGGGTCTGCTGACGTCCGAGGCCATCGAGGGCCCCGCGCAGTAAGCACTGAGCGTGTAACGCTTGTCACCACAGGCCCGGCGGAACATCCGCCGGGCCTGTGGTGTCTCATGGAGTCGTACGCATCCGAGCCTCCAGAAGACCAGGGGAGCAGTGACAGTCGTGACCAAGCCGAAGGTGGTCCTGGGCGTCAGCGGCGGCATCGCCGCCTACAAGGCGTGCGAGCTGCTGCGCCGGCTCACCGAGTCCGGCCACGACGTCCGGGTCGTGCCCACCGACTCCGCCCTCCACTTCGTCGGCGCCGCCACCTGGTCCGCGCTCTCCGGCAACCCCGTCTCCACCGAGGTGTGGGAGTCCGTCCACGAGGTCCCGCACGTGCGGATCGGCCAGGGCGCCGACCTCGTCGTCGTCGCCCCCGCCACCGCCGACATGCTCGCCAAGGCGGCCCACGGCCTCGCCGACGACCTGCTCACCAACACGCTGCTCACCGCGCGCTGTCCGGTCGTCTTCGCCCCCGCCATGCACACCGAGATGTGGGAGCACCCGGCGACCCAGGAGAACGTGGCGACCCTGCGCCGCCGCGGCGCCGTCGTCATCGAGCCCGCCGTCGGCCGCCTCACCGGCGTCGACACCGGCAAGGGCCGGCTCCCGGACCCGGCCGAGATCTTCGAGGTCTGCCGCCGGATCCTCGCCCGCGGCGTCACCACCCCCGACCTCGCCGGACGCCACGTCGTGGTCAGCGCGGGCGGGACCCGCGAGCCCCTCGACCCCGTCCGCTACCTCGGCAACCGCTCCTCCGGGAAGCAGGGCTACGCCCTCGCGAAGGCGGCCGCCGCCCGCGGCGCCCGCGTCACCCTCGTCGAGGCGAACACCGGCATCGCCGACCCCGCCGGAGTCGACGTGGTCCACGTCGGCACCGCCGTCCAGCTCCGCGAGGCCGTCCTCAAGGCCGCCGCCGACGCCGACGCGGTCGTGATGGCCGCAGCCGTCGCCGACTTCCGCCCGGCCGTCTACGCCCCCGGGAAGATCAAGAAGAAGGACGACGGCGGCGCGCCGACCATCGAGCTCGTGCGCAACCCCGACATCCTCGCCGAGCTCTCCGCCGACCGCGCCCTGCCCGGCCAGGTCGTCGTGGGCTTCGCCGCGGAGACCGACGACGTCCTCGCCAACGGGCGCGCCAAGCTCGCCCGCAAGGGCTGCGACCTCCTCGTCGTCAACGAGGTGGGGGAGCGGAAGACCTTCGGCTCCGAGGAGAACGAGGCCGTCGTCCTCGCCTCGGACGGCGTTGAGACCCCCGTACCGTACGGGCCGAAGGAAGCGCTCGCCGAGACGGTCTGGGACCTGGTCCTGCCGCGGCTGCGCCCCTCGACCTGACGCATCCGGTCCGCCCCCGGGGCGGACACCGGTGCCGCCTCCGGGGGCGCGATCCGCCGTCCGGGGAGGTGCGAAACACCGCCTGACGAGTGATTTGCGCCCCACCCGGCTGGGCAGGTCTGCCCTGCCGGCAGGCGGTTCCGCCGTCTCACCGGCATTCGCCAGGCGAGACACCTGGTCCATTGTCCGACCACGACCGATAGACTGTTCGTGGAACGTCGCGGGGCGCAGCCCCCTGCCGGTCCGCGTCACGAGTAGCCAGCAGCCGCTGCAACCCCAGGGAGCGTTGTGTCCCGTCGTCTGTTCACCTCGGAGTCCGTCACCGAGGGCCACCCCGACAAGATCGCTGACCAGATCAGCGACACCATTCTCGACGCGCTGCTGCGCGAGGACCCCACCTCGCGCGTCGCCGTCGAGACGCTGATCACCACCGGCCTGGTGCACGTCGCCGGTGAGGTGACCACCAAGGCGTGGGCGGACATCCCGACCCTCGTCCGGAACAAGATCCTCGAGATCGGTTACGACTCCTCGAAGAAGGGCTTCGACGGCGCCTCCTGCGGCGTGTCGGTGTCCATCGGATCCCAGTCCCCGGACATCGCCCAGGGCGTGGACACCGCGTACGAGAAGCGGGTCGAGGGCGACGAGGACGAGCTCGACAAGCAGGGCGCCGGCGACCAGGGCCTGATGTTCGGCTACGCGTCGGACGAGACCCCCGAGCTCATGCCGCTGCCGATCCACATCGCGCACCGGCTCTCCCGCCGCCTCACCGAGGTCCGCAAGAACGGGACCATCCCGTACCTGCGTCCCGACGGCAAGACCCAGGTCACCATCGAGTACGACGGCGACAAGGCCGTCCGCCTCGACACGGTCGTCGTCTCCTCGCAGCACGCCTCGGACATCGACCTCGAGTCGCTGCTCGCGCCCGACATCCGCGAGTTCGTCGTCGAGCACGTGCTCAAGCAGCTCGTCGAGGACGGCATCAAGCTCGACACCGACGGCTACCGCCTGCTCGTGAACCCGACCGGCCGCTTCGAGATCGGCGGTCCGATGGGCGACGCCGGCCTCACCGGCCGCAAGATCATCATCGACACCTACGGCGGCATGGCCCGCCACGGTGGCGGCGCCTTCTCCGGCAAGGACCCGTCCAAGGTCGACCGCTCCGCCGCCTACGCCATGCGCTGGGTCGCCAAGAACGTCGTCGCCGCGGGCCTCGCCTCGCGCTGCGAGGTCCAGGTCGCCTACGCGATCGGCAAGGCCGAGCCCGTCGGCCTCTTCGTCGAGACCTTCGGCACCAACACCATCGAGACCGAGAAGATCGAGCACGCCATCGGCGAGGTCTTCGACCTCCGCCCGGCCGCGATCATCCGCGACCTCGACCTGCTCCGCCCGATCTACTCCCAGACCGCCGCCTACGGCCACTTCGGCCGCGAGCTGCCGGACTTCACCTGGGAGCGCACGGACCGCGTGGACGCCCTGAAGCAGGCCGCCGGCCTGTAGTCCCACCCGGACACCCACGGAGCCCGGTACCCCCAGCGGGGGGTGCCGGGCTCCGGGCACGTCCGGCTGTCGGTGGCGTCTGGTAGGTATGGGGCTGTGAGCAGCGAGAACGAGAAGTCCGACGAGCCCGAGCAGCTCGCGCTCATCCGGGAGACCGTCCGCAAGGCGAAGGTGCCGCGGGCCAAGCCGCGGACGTGGCGGGGGGCCGCGCTGGCCAAGGAGCTGCCCGTCGCCCGGGTCGTCGTGAACAAGGGGGCGCTCCACCTCGACCAGTTCTTCGACTACGCGGTCCCCGAGGAGCTCGACGAGGCCGCCCGGCCCGGCGTGCGCGTGCGCGTGCGGTTCGGGGCGGGGGCGCATCAGGTGCGGGGCGGGCGGCGCGAGGGCGGTCGGCTGATCGACGGCTTCCTCGTGGAGCGGCGCGCCGAGTCCGACTACTCGGGGCCGCTGGCCGCGCTCGCCGACGTCGTCTCGCCCGAGCCGGTGCTCGGACCCGAGCTGCTCGGCCTCGCCCGGGCGGTCGCCGACCGGTACGCGGGGAGTCTCGCCGACGTCCTCCAGCTGGCCGTACCCCCGCGCAACGCGAGCGCCGAGCGCCGGCCCTCGCCCGCGCCGCTGCCGCCGCCCAGGGCGCCGGAGCCGGGGAGCTGGACGCGGTACGAGCGCGGGCCGGCGTTCCTGGACTCCCTCGCGCGCGGCGGGGCGCCCCGGGCCGTGTGGAACGCGCTGCCGGGGCCGTACTGGGCACAGGAGATCGCCCGTGCCGTCGCCGCCACCCTCGCCTCCGGGCGGGGCGCGCTCGTCGTCGTCCCCGACGGGCGGGCCGCCGGCCGGGTCGACGCGGCGCTGACCGAGGTCCTGGGGGAGGGCCGGCACGCGGTGCTCACCGCCGAGGCCGGACCCGAGAAGCGGTACGCGCAGTGGCTCGCCGTGCGGCGCGGCGCCGTGCGGGCCGTCGTCGGCACCCGGGCCGCGATGTTCGCCCCCGTACGGGACCTCGGCCTCGCCGTCATCTGGGACGACGGCGACGGCAGCCACAGCGAGCCGCACGCCCCGCAGCCCCACGCGCGCGAAGTGCTGCTCCTGCGCGCCGCCCACGACCGGTGCGCCTTCCTCCTCGGCTCCACCAGCTGCACCGTCGAGGCCGCCCAGCTCGTCGAGTCCGGCTGGGCCCAGGCGCTCGGCGCCGGACGCGAGCAGGTCCGCAAGGCCGCGCCCCTGATCCGGACCGTCGGCGACGGCGAACTCGCCCGCGACGAGGCCGCGCGCGCCGCCCGGCTGCCCTCGCTCGCCTGGCAGACCGTGCGGGAGGGCCTCAAGACCGGGCCGGTCCTCGTCCAGGTCCCCCGCCGGGGGTACGTGCCGAGACTGGCCTGCGAGCGCTGCCGCACGCCCGCCCGCTGCCGGCACTGCGCCGGGCCCCTCGAGGCCCCCGAGCAGCAGGAGCTGCGGTGCGGCTGGTGCGGCCGCGGCGCCCCCGACTGGCACTGCGCGGAGTGCGGCTCGACCCGGCTGCGGGCCCAGGTGGTCGGCGCCCGGCGGACCGCGGAGGAGCTCGGGCGGGCGTTCCCCGCCGTGCCCGTACGGACCTCCGGACGCGACCACGTCCTGGACAGCGTGCCCGGGCGCCCCGCGCTCGTCGTCTCCACCCCCGGAGCCGAACCCGTCGCCGAGGGCGGCTACGCGGCCGCGCTGCTCCTCGACGGCTGGGCCATGCTCGGCCGGCCGGACCTGCGCGCCGGCGAGGAGGCGCTGCGCCGCTGGATCGACGCGGCCTCGCTGGTCCGCGGCCAGGCCGAGGGCGGCGCCGTCGTCGTGGTCGCCGAACCGACCCTCCGGCCCGTCCAGGCGCTGGTCCGCTGGGACCCGGTCGGGCACGCCCAGCGGGAGCTGGCCGAGCGGGCCGAGCTGGGCTTTCCGCCGGTCTCCCGGATGGCCGCCGTGACCGGGCCGCCGGAGGCCGTCGAGGGCTTCCTGACGGCGGCCGGGCTGCCCGCCGACGCGGAGGTCCTCGGCCCCGTGCCGCTGCCCGTCGTCCGCCCCGGCGGCCCCCGCAGACCCGGCGATCCGCCGCCCGGCGAGCAGTGGGACCGGGCCCTGGTCCGGGTTCCGCCGGGCAGCGGTGCGGCCCTGGCGTCCTCGCTGAAGCAGGCGAGGGCGGCGCGGACGGCGCGCGGGGGCGGGGAACCGGTCCGGATCAGGGTGGATCCGCCGGACATCGGCTGAGGGGACGGGCGGCGCTCTCCGTCGGGCATCGGCTGACGGGCCGGGTGGCCCTGTCCGCCGGACATCGGCTGGGAGGTGCCGCCCGGCTGCTTCACGGCCGCTCCGAGGGGCCCCGGACGCGCCACGGCCGCCCGTCCCCGGTGGGGGCGGGCGGCCGTGGTCCGTTCTTACCGGCTCAGCCGTTGCGTCGGCCCGGGAAGGCCGGCGGGCGCGGGTCCTCGCGGAGGGCGGCGCTGCCCGAGGTGGGCTGCGGCGGCATCGAACGGGCGGCGGGGACCGAGGGGAGCGTGCGGGTCACGCCCGGCTCCACCGCGTGGTCCTGGTCCACGGCCACGCCCGGCTGGGGCGCGCGCCGGGCGCCGTAGCGGCGGTGGACGGCCTGCTTGGTGACCCCGAGCGCGGAACCCACCGCGTCCCAGGAGAAGCCGAGCGAGCGGTCGAAGTCGACCGCCGCGGTCACCAGGGTCTCGACACTGTCCCGCAGCTCCTGGGCGAGACGTACGGTCGGGGCGGGCGCGCGCCCGTAGACGACGAAGCCCGTCGACGGGCCGGAGCGGCGAGGGCGGTAGACATTGCCCAGCTGGGCCGTGAGCGTGCGCAGTGCGTCCACCTGCCGCCGGACCCGCTCGATGTCCCGCACCAGCAGGTGCAGACTTGCCCGGGCTTGGGCGTCGTGGGTTGCGTGGTCGGCCATGTGAAAGCCTCTCGAACCGGCGTTTAAGGGGGCGGGCCGCAGGGGGGAGCAGCGACCCGATTCGGTCAATCTCTCTTGACCAACGCGCCACCGGGACTTGGGTCACGCTGCGGGGGCGTACACGCATATGCGCGGGGCGCTCACCGTCCCGTACGCCCCCTCCGCCCCAGCGGCCCTAGACTGGTGCGCTGCCCGCACGCCCCCGGAGAGACAGGCAGTCCCGACCCATGAAGCTCGTCTTCGCAGGCACCCCCGAGGTCGCCGTTCCCGCCCTGGACGCCCTGATCGCCTC
Organism: Streptomyces sp. NPDC002463; assembly: GCF_042889835.1. Taxonomy (NCBI): domain Bacteria; kingdom Bacillati; phylum Actinomycetota; class Actinomycetes; order Kitasatosporales; family Streptomycetaceae; genus Streptomyces; species Streptomyces sp. NPDC002463. Next base: position 32,395 of record NZ_JBIARL010000035.1, on the reverse strand, counting down.
CGGGCGGCACGAGGTGGCCGCCGTGGTCACCCGGCCGGACGCCCCGGCGGGGCGCGGCCGGCGGCTCGTCGCCAGCCCGGTGGCCCAACGGGCTGAGGAGGCCGGGATCGAGGTCCTGAAGCCGGCCAGGCCGCGCGACGAGGAGTTCCTCGCCCGGCTGCGGGAGATCGCGCCGGACTGCTGCCCGGTCGTCGCGTACGGCGCGCTGCTGCCCAAGGTCGCCCTCGACATCCCCGCGCGCGGCTGGGTCAACCTGCACTTCTCGCTGCTGCCCGCGTGGCGCGGCGCGGCGCCCGTGCAGCACTCCCTGATGGCCGGCGACCAGGTGACGGGCGCGTCCACCTTCCTCATCGAGGAGGGCCTCGACTCCGGGCCGGTCTACGGCGTCGTCACCGAGGACGTCCGCCCGACGGACACCAGCGGCGACCTGTTGACCCGGCTCGCCTTCGCGGGCGCCGGGCTGCTCGCCGCGACGATGGACGGCATCGAGGACGGCACGCTCCAGGCCGTCCCGCAGCCGATCGAGGGCATCACCCTCGCCCCGAAGATCCAGGTCGAGGACGCCCACGTCGACTTCGCCGCCCCCGCGCTCCGGGTGGACCGCGTGGTCCGCGGCTGCACCCCGGCCCCCGGCGCCTGGACCGTCTTCCGCGGCGAACGCCTCAAGCTGATCCAGGTCACCCCCCTCCCGGACCGCACCGACCTCGCCCCCGGCGAGCTCGCGGCCGGCAAGAACAACGTGTACGCGGGCACCGGCTCGTACGCCGTCGAACTCCTCTGGGTCCAGCCCCAGGGCAAGAAGCCGATGAAGGCCGCGGACTGGGCCCGGGGCGTGCGCATCGCCCCGGGTGAGCGGCTCGGCGCCTGACGGTGCCGCTGCCGCTCCCCGAAGGGTCCTGGTGGGACTGGGAGGTCCGCCATTACGACGGCAGTCGGCTCACCCTCGTCGCCGGCCACGACCTCTCGTACCACCACGGGCTCGAAGTCGTCTTCACGGACACCCTCTACGTCCGGTGCCCGATGGACTTCAGCGACCCGGAATTCCGCGCGCCCACGCCGGAGGAGCGCGCGGAGGCCGCCCGTCTCGTCGGCACGGAGCCGCCCGTGCTCGTCGCCTCCGAGGCGGACGGCGGCGGCACGGAGCCGGCCGTGTGCCTGATCACGGCCGAGGCCTGGGAGATCCGCCAGGGGCGTTTTTCCCGGCAGGCGCCGACGGACGTACGCTGAGGGAGTTCCACCCCTCATTTCGTCACGCGGAGCACCTTTGAGCGAGCAGGCACGTCGTCGTCCCCACAAGCCCTACCGGCGGCCCCAGAAGGACCCCGTGCGGATGCTCGCCTTCGAGGCGCTGAGGGCGGTGGACGAGCGGGACGCCTACGCGAACCTGGTGCTGCCGCCGCTGCTGCGGAAGGCGCGGGAGAAGGGGGACTTCGACGGGCGGGACGCGGCGCTCGCGACCGAGCTCGTGTACGGGACGCTGCGCCGGCAGGGCACGTACGACGCGATCATCTCCGCCTGTGTCGACCGGCCGCTGCGCGAGGTCGACCCGCCCGTGCTCGACGTGCTGTCGCTCGGCGCACACCAGCTGCTCGGGACCCGGATCCCCACCCACGCCGCCGTCTCCGCCAGCGTCGAGCTGGCCCGGGTCGTGCTCGGCGACGGGCGCGCCAAGTTCGTGAACGCCGTGCTGCGGAAGATCTCGCAGCAGGACCTCGACGCCTGGGTGGAGCAGGTCGCCCCGCCGTACGACAAGGACGCCGAGGACCACCTCGCCGTCGTCCACTCGCACCCGCGCTGGGTCGTCTCGGCGCTGTGGGACTCCCTCGGCGGCGGGCGGGCCGGGATCGAGAGCCTCCTGGAGGCCGACAACGAGCGGCCCGAGGTCACCCTCGTCGCCCGCCCCGGCCGGATCACCACCGAGGAGCTGGCCGCCGGCGCCGAGACCGAGCCCGGGCGCTGGTCTCCGTACGCGCTGCGGATGGCCGAGGGCGGCGAGCCCGGCGCCATCGAGGCGGTCAAGGAGGGCCGGGCCGGCGTCCAGGACGAGGGCAGCCAGCTCGTCGCGATCGCCCTCGCCAACGCCCCCGTGGAGGGCTCCGACACCCGCTGGCTCGACGGCTGTGCCGGGCCCGGTGGAAAGGCCGCCCTCCTCGGCGCCCTCGCGGCCGAGCGCGGCGCCTTCCTGCTCGCCTCCGAGAAGCAGCCGCACCGTGCCCGCCTCGTCGAGCGCGCCCTCGCCGGCAACCCCGGCCCGTACCAGGTGATCGCCGCCGACGGCACCCGCCCGCCGTGGCTCCCCGGCTCCTTCGACCGGGTCCTCATGGACGTGCCCTGCTCGGGTCTCGGCGCCCTGCGCCGCCGCCCCGAGGCCCGCTGGCGCCGCCGCCCCGAGGACCTGGACGGCTTCGCCCCGCTCCAGCGCGCCCTGCTCACCGAGGCGCTGAGCGCCGTCCGCGTCGGCGGCGTCGTGGGGTACGCGACCTGCTCGCCGCACCTCGCCGAGACCCGGGTCGTCGTCGACGACGTCCTGAAGAAGGTCGGCGGCGCCGAGCTGATCGACGCCCGCCCGCTGCTGCCCGGCGTCCCGGAGCTCGGCGACGGTCCTGACGTCCAGCTGTGGCCGCATCTGCACGGCACGGACGCCATGTACCTGGCGCTGCTGCGCCGGACCGCCTGACCTCCGGTCGATCGGCTGTTCGATCACCTGACCGCAATCGCCCGGTCTGTGCGGGTCCCGGACTCGTCGCTTCGTACCGAAATTGGTCTGGACCGGATCCGAAACCGCTCAGCGGCAAAGAAGTGCCCAAGAACGTGGGAGGCTTGGCACATGGCGCAGATCAACCCCAGCATCCTGTCCGCGGACTTCGCCCGGCTCGCCGATGAGGCGAAGGCCGTCGGCGGTGCCGACTGGCTGCACGTCGACGTGATGGACAACCACTTCGTCCCCAACCTGACGCTCGGCGTCCCGATCGTGGAGTCGCTGGCCCGCGCGACGGACACCCCGCTCGACTGCCACCTGATGATCGAGGACCCCGACCGCTGGGCCCCGCAGTACGTGGAGGCGGGCGCCGGCTCGGTCACCTTCCACGTCGAGGCGGCCGCCGCGCCGGTCCGGCTCGCGCGGGAGATCCGGGCCAAGGGCGCGAGGGCGTCGATGGCCCTCAAGCCGGCCACGCCCATCGAGCCGTTCGAGGACCTGCTCCCCGAGCTCGACATGCTGCTCATCATGACCGTCGAGCCCGGCTTCGGCGGCCAGGCCTTCCTCGACATCATGCTTCCCAAGATCCGCCGCACCCGTGAGCTGATCTCCAAGCACGGTCTGGAGCTGTGGCTCCAGGTCGACGGCGGGGTCTCCGAGTCCACGATCGAGCGGTGCGCCGAGGCCGGTGCCGACGTCTTCGTCGCCGGTTCCGCGGTGTACGGCGCGGCGGATCCGGCCGCGGCCGTCGCCTCGCTCCGGGCCGGCGCGGAGGCCGCGACCGCGTCCGCCGCGTGGGCGTGTGGCCACTGAGCCTCCGGCGGATGAACGCGGTCCGTCGGGCCGTCGACAGGACTGATCAAGGCCCGCCGGATCTGACAGGATGAACGGCGAGTCCAGAGTGTGAACGACATCGGTATGTGACTTCCGTACGTGAACAGCGGTACGTGAACAGCAGTGAGGAGATCGCGGTGGCGGGTATGTCGGCGGGACGGTCAGCCCTGCGGATGGGCCCCGCGGAGCTGGTGCAGGCGGCGGCCATGGCCCGCCGCTTCTACCTCGAGGGCAAGTCCAAGATCCAGATCGCCGAGGAGTTCGGCGTGAGCCGCTTCAAGGTGGCCCGGGTGCTGGAGACCGCCCTGGAGCGCGACCTCGTGCGGATCGAGATCCGCGTACCGGCCGAGCTGGACGCCGAGCGCTCCGACGCGCTCCGCGCCCGCTACGGGCTCCGCCACGCCGTCGTCGTCGAGTCCCCGGCGGAGGGTGACGACGAGTCGCCCGACCCGGAGAACCTCGGCGAGGTCGCGGCCGACCTGCTCGGCGAGCTCGTCACCGAGGGCGACGTCCTCGGCCTGGCCTGGGGCCGCTCCACCATCCACATGGCGGCGGCCCTCGACCGGCTGCCGCCCTGTACGGTCGTCCAGCTCACCGGTGTGTACGACGCAGGGACCGCCGAGCGCGGCTCCGTCGAGGCCGTGCGCCGCGCCGCGCAGGTCTCCGGCGGCGAGGCCCACCCCATCTACGCGCCCATGCTGCTGCCCGACCCGGCGACCGCGGCCGCGCTGCGCAGCCAGACCGGCATCGCGCGGGCCTTCGAGTACTTCGACAAGGTGACCGTCGCCTGCGTCTCCATCGGCTCCTGGGAGCCGGGCATCTCGACCGTCCACGACATGCTCTCCGACGCCGAGCGCGCCCACTACGCCTCGCTCGGCGTCGCCGCCGAGATGTCCGCGCACCTCTTCGACACCGAGGGGCGCCGGGTCGGCCGCGACCTGGGCGAGCGCTGCATCACCGTCGAGGCGGACCGGCTGCGCCGGATTCCCGAGGTCGTCGCGATCGCCGGCGGCCAGCGCAAGGCGGCGGCGATCGGCGCGGTGCTCCGCTCCGGCCTCGTCACCAGCCTGGTCACCGACCGCGCCGCGGCGGACTACCTGCTCACCGAGTCCAGCCCGGGCACGCACCCGGCGCTCGACCGCAAGGACCCCGACGGCAACTGAACGAGGCCGCGTGAGCCCAGGGGCCGGAGCCGTTCCGTAACGGTATGTTCGGGACATGTCGCTCCGGCCCCTGCGCGTACTCCTCGCGCTCGTCCTCGCCGTCCTCCTGGCCGGGTGCTCGTCGGCGGGTGGCACCGGCACCGCCACCCCGACCCGTACGGCCGCGGCCGCCGCGGCCACCGGAACCTCCGGGCTGCCCACCGTACGGGCGTCGCAGCTGCCGCCCGAGGCGCGCGAGACGCTCGCCCTCATCGCGCGCGGCGGCCCCTTCCCGTACGCCAAGGACGGCACGGTCTTCTCGAACTTCGAGCGGGTCCTGCCCCGGCGCGAACGCGGCTACTACCACGAGTACACCGTGAAGACCCCCGGCGAACGCGACCGGGGAGCGCGGCGCATCGTCACCGGGCGCGGCGGCGAGACGTACTACACAGACGACCACTACGAGACCTTCCGGGAGGTGGTCACGGATGAGGCTTGACGACCCCGTCGTCCTCGACCTGACCGGCGTGATGGACAAGGCCGCCCTCATGGACCGGTGCGCCGTCGCGCTCGCCCTGCCCGACTGGTTCGGCCGCAACTGGGACGCCCTCGCGGACTGCCTCACCGACCTGCCCGAGCCGGTCACCCTCGTCGTCACCGGCTGGCAGACCTACGCGAGGACGCACCCGCGCGAGTGGGGGATCGCCCAGGACGTCTTCGCCACGGCGGTCGACGAACGCCCCACCCACCTCTCCGTCCTCCTCGCGCTGGGGGAGCCGAGGGAGGGCTTTTCGGAGGATCCGACGAACCACATGTCGTAAGCCTCGGAGGATTCGCCCTGGACTGGTATTCGTACTGGCGTGGGACAATGAACTACGTGCTTTTTCCCCTGGCTGAAATGCCTAGGGGCCGATCCGAACGACTGGGATGTCAGCACGTGCGTTTCCTCAATGACGTCAAGCCGCCCTACGACCTGACGTACGACGATGTGTTCATGGTGCCGAGCCGCTCGGCCGTGGGTTCCCGCCAGGCCGTGGACCTCTCCTCGCCCGACGGCACCGGGACGACCATCCCGCTCGTCGTCGCCAACATGACCGCCATCGCCGGCCGCCGGATGGCCGAGACGGTCGCCCGCCGCGGCGGCCTGGTCGTCATCCCGCAGGACATCCCGATCGAGGTCGTCACCGACGTCATCTCGTGGGTGAAGAGCCGCCACCACGTGCTCGACACCCCGATCGTCCTGGAGCCGCACCAGACCGTCGCCGACGCGCTGTCGCTGCTGCCGAAGCGCGCCCACGAGGCCGGTGTCGTCGTCGACGAGAACCGCCGCCCGGTGGGCGTCGTCACCGACGCCGACCTCTCCGGCGTCGACCGCTTCACCCAGCTCTCCGAGGTCATGTCCAAGGACCTGCTGCTCCTGGACGCCGACATCGACCCGCGCGAGGCCTTCAACACCCTCGACGCCGCCAACCGCCGCTACGCCCCCGCCGTGGACGCGGACGGCAAGCTCGTCGGCATCCTCACCCGCAAGGGCGCGCTGCGCGCGACGCTGTACTCCCCGGCCGTCGACGCCCAGGGCCGCCTGCGCATCGCCGCCGCCGTCGGCATCAACGGCGACGTGGCCGGCAAGGCCAAGCAGCTCCTCGACGCGGGCGTCGACACGCTCGTCATCGACACCGCGCACGGCCACCAGGAGTCGATGATCAGCGCGATCCGCACCGTGCGGGCGCTCGACCCGCAGGTCCCGATCGTCGCGGGCAACATCGTCGCCGCCGAGGGAGTCAAGGACCTCATCGAGGCGGGCGCCGACATCATCAAGGTCGGTGTCGGCCCCGGCGCCATGTGCACCACCCGCATGATGACCGGCGTCGGCCGGCCGCAGTTCTCCGCCGTCCTGGAGTGCGCCGCCGAGGCGAAGAAGTACGGCAAGCACGTCTGGGCCGACGGCGGTGTCCGCCACCCGCGCGACGTCGCCATGGCGCTCGCCGCCGGCGCGTCCAACGTGATGATCGGCTCCTGGTTCGCCGGGACGTACGAGTCTCCGGGCGACCTCCAGCACGACGCCAAGGGGCGTGCGTACAAGGAGTCCTTCGGCATGGCCTCGGCCCGCGCCGTCCGGAACCGGACCTCCGACGAGTCCTCCTACGACCGCGCCCGCAAGGCGCTGTTCGAGGAGGGCATCTCCACCTCGCGCATGTTCCTCGACCCGCAGCGTCCGGGCGTCGAGGACCTGATCGACTCGATCATCGCGGGCGTGCGGTCGTCGTGCACCTACGCCGGCGCCAGCTCGCTGGCCGAGTTCGAGGAGAAGGCGACCGTCGGCATCCAGTCCGCCGCCGGTTACGCGGAGGGCAAGCCGCTCCACGCCAGCTGGAGCTAGTCGTCACAGGCCACGGGCCCCCGGGAGACCACTCCCGGGGGCCCGTGGTCGTCTGCGGGGCCCTCACCGGCCCGCCAGCGCCTCCCGCAGCACCTCCGTCACCGCGCGCGCCATCCGCGCATGCCCCGCGTCGTTCGGATGCAGCCCGTCCGCCAGGTGTTCCGGGCCCAGGAGCGGGCGGCCGGAGAGGACCAGGAGGCGACGGTCGCCCTCGGCGGCCAGGTCCCGGCCCGCGCGCTCCATCGCCCTGCGCAGCTCCGTCAGGGTCGCCCCCAGGGCGTTGCGGGTGTGCTCCGCCTCCGGGCGCAGGACCGGGGAGAGGATCAACAGCGGCGTGGACGGGTGGCCCCTGCGGACCAGGCCCACGAAGGCGCGGACCGTCGCGTAGAGCCAGTCCGCCGTCGCCGGCACCCGGGACCAGCAGTTCGTGCCGAACGCGAGGGTGATCACATCGCCTCGGAGCCGCGCCAGATGCTCCGCCAGCGGCAGCTCGCCCCGCGCCCCGCCCGCGTACCCCAGGTTGACCGGGTCGAGGCCGAGGAGCCGGCCCGCCGTGGCGGGCCAGGAGTGTGCCGGGCGGGTCGACCACCAGCCCTCGGTGATCGAGTCGCCGTGGACGAGCCAGCGGGGCCGGGCCGGGGCGGGGGAGAGGGCGCCGCCGACGGCCCGCAGGGCGAGCGGAACGGGCGCCTGGCCCTCCGGGAGGTGGACGGTGAAGACGCCGCCGCACGGGGGGAGGGGGAGCCTCACGACGGCCTCCGGCGCCGGAGCCGCGCACGTCTCGCCGACGAGCCGTGTCCCCTGCCAGAGGGCGAAGCAGTGGCGCAGCGCGCGCAGGGGGTCGTCGGGCCCGGGGACGGCCGCCCGGTAGCGGAGCTCCACCGCGCGCGTGCCGGGGGCGGCCCCGAACTCGATCCGTACGCCGATGGGCAGCGCGGCCCGCTCGGCGATGTCCCACGGCAGCCGTTCGAGGTCGTCGGGGTCGGCGCGGACGGGCCGGTCGCCGTCAAGCCAGGCCGTGCCGCGCAGGAACGGAGCCGGGTCGAGCCAGTGCACCGGGGCCTCCGATCGTGGGGCGCCGAAGGCGGTCGCCAGGGCCTCGCAGCGTGCGTCATTCCGCATGAGGAGTCCATACGCGTGCACGTGCCGGTTCACACCCGGATGTGTCGATTCATGCGGGGGAGCGCAATGTTCACCCGTCTGTGCCCGAAGCGCGCAATGATCATCCGGCAGTGCGCAACAACCCTGCATTACGACTGCGAAGCTCCGCCCCTTAGGCTCGTGCCCCGTACCAGGAGTGGCGTCGACCGCCTGCTCGGCGGTTTCCGTCCCCCGATGGCTTGCTTCGGCATGCCTTCGTACCGCCGCGGTCGTCTCCGAACCCCACAGGCAGCGATAAGGAGCCTCCGCAGTGCTGGATCAAGGCGCAGCCCCACCGGTCGTCGACGCGACCGCCCCGAAGACCTCCGCTCTCGGCGCACTCGTCCGGCGCAAGCCGGTGGAACGCCTGGTCGACGAGGGTGGCCAGGGCGAGGGTGGCAGTCTCCGCCGCTCGCTCTCGATGTGGCAGCTGACCATGATCAGCATCGGTGCCACGCTCGGCACCGGCATCTTCGTCGTCCTCGGTGGCGCGGTTCCGAAGGCCGGCCCCGCCGTCACGATCGCCTTCGTCATCGCCGGCCTCACGGCGCTGTTCTCGGCGCTCTCGTACGCCGAGCTGGCCGGCTCCATACCGGTCGCCGGCTCCTCGTACTCGTACGCGTACGCAACGATGGGTGAACTCGTCGCCTGGGTCTGCGGCTGGTGTCTGGTCCTGGAGTACGGCGTCTCCGTCGCCGCCGTGGCCGTCGGCTGGGGCGAGTACCTCAACGAGCTGCTCGACGGGACGATCGGCGTCACCATTCCCGACGTGCTCTCCTCGGCTCCGGGCGAGGGCGGCTTCATCAACCTGCCCGGGCTGATCGTCGTGCTGCTCGCCATGGTGTTCCTGCTCGGCGGCGCCAAGGAGTCCGCCGTCGTCAACACGATCATGGTCGTGGTGAAGATCGCCGCGCTCGCCCTCTTCTGCGCGATCGGCTTCATGGGCTTCAAGTCCGGCAACTACAAGGACTTCATGCCGCTCGGCATGACCGGTGTCGGCGCTGCGAGCGCCAGCCTCTTCTTCTCGTACATCGGCTTCGACGCCGCCTCCACGGCCGGCGAGGAGGCGAAGAACCCCAAGCGCGACCTGCCCCGCGCGATCATGCTCTCGCTGCTCATCGTCACCGTCCTCTACGTCCTCGTCGCCGCCGTCGCGGTCGGGGCGTGGAACTGGAAGGAGTTCGAGGGCTCCGAGGCCACGCTCGCGGCGATCATGAACGACGTCACCGGCCAGACCTTCTGGGGCACGATGCTCGCCGCCGGCGCGGTCATCTCCATCGCCAGCGTCGTCCTCACCGTCCTCTACGGCCAGACCCGCATCCTCTTCGCCATGTCCCGCGACGGTCTGGTCCCCAAGGTCTTCGGCAAGGTCAGCGGCAAGACCGGCACCCCGCGCGTGAACACGGTCATCGTGTCGCTCTTCTGCGCCGTCCTCGCCTCGGTCGTCCCGCTCTACAAGCTCGTCGACGCCACCAGCATCGGCACGCTCTTCGCCTTCGGCCTGGTCAACATCGCGGTCATCGTGCTCCGGTACACCCGCCCCGACATGCCGCGCACCTTCAAGGTGGCCCTCGGACCGGTCTTCCCGATCCTCGGCCTGGGCTTCTGCGTGTACAACATGTTCGGCCTCGACGCCGTCACCTGGACGTACTTCGGCGGATGGATGGCCGCCGGGCTCGTGTTCTACTTCCTGTACGGCATGCGCCGCTCCCGACTGGCCACGGCTCCGGCCCTGGCAGAGGCTCCAGCAGAGAAGTGATCCACCCGTAGTGCGACTCAACGACCTCGACGAACGCATCGTCCACGCCCTCGCGGAAGACGCCCGCCGCAGCTACGCCGACATCGGCTCGCTCGTCGGACTCTCCGCGCCCGCCGTGAAGCGGCGCGTGGACCGGCTCCGGGCCGAGGGTGCCATCACCGGCTTCACCGTCCGGGTGGACCCGGCGGCACTCGGCTGGGAGACCGAGGGCTTCGTCGAGATCTACTGCCGCCACAACACCTCGCCGGAGGACATCCGGCGAGGTCTGGAGCGGTACCCCGAGGTGGTGTCCGCGTCGACCGTCACCGGTGACGCGGACGCCGTCGTCCAGGTCTTCGCCTCGGACATGCGCCACTTCGAGCGCGTCCTGGAGCGCATCGCGGGCGAGCCCTTCGTGGAGCGCACCAAGTCCGTCCTGGTGCTCTCGCCGCTCCTGCGGCGCTTCTCCTCCGGCTCGCCCGCATAGCGGGTGTGGGCCGCCGGGGCGGTGCGGGCCGTGGTTCCCGCACCGCCCCCTCGCCCGCCCACCCCCGTGGGGCGGTCTATTCGGTCGGGTAGTCGATCTGCCAGGGCAGCACCGTGAAGTCACCGGTGCCCGGCAGCACCTTCTCGAAGGGCGGCATGCTCTGGCAGGGCGGCAGTTCCGTGGTCTGGCCCCGGGTCATCCAGCTGTAGCCGAGCCGGTCGTGCCTGCCGAGGTCGTGCACCGACACGCCGACCCGCTTGTTCCGGAATCCCTCCACGTCGGTCTCGGTGACGACCCCCGTCACCACCGCGACCTTCCCCCCGGTGACCAGGCAGTCGACCTTCGCCACCGCGTAGCCGCCCTTCCCGCCCTTGTAGTGGCTGAACCGGAAGGTGCCGGTCGCCGCCTCGGGATCCTTGTTGTCCTTCGCCGCCAGATGCGCGTCGAAGCTGAACGTGATGTCGTCCCCGGCCGGCCGGTACAGCTTGGCGGTGCCGGTCAGCGCGGCGGCCTCCTTGACGGTGGCGGCGGCCAGCGCGGGAGCGTCGTTCCCCGAGGCGACGGCGACACCCCCGGCCCCCAGGGTGAGCAGCACCGCGGCGGCTACGGCGACGATCTTCGTACGACGGTTCATCGTGGTCCCCTTCGACAGGTCGTCCGGCAGGTCTTCCGGACGAGCACCACTCTTCCGCCCGGACCGCGCCCGGGCGTCGGGCCGCAGGACGGTCCTCGTCTCCGCCGCGCGGCGGGGAGCCCTACGACCCCGGTCGGAGCCGTACGCAACGAATCGACGCACCGGCCACCGATCGCGCAACGGTTCGACGGTCGGTCCGCAACGCCTCCGCCTTGTCCCGGGAGAGCGCGAAACCGTACCGTTTTTGACGTCTTCCCCCTCAACTTCCGACCCACGAGGATCGCCGATGCCCGCGCTGCGCACCGCCCTGCTCCAGAGCTCCGGTGAGCTCGGTGACGTGGCCGCCAACCTCAAGATCCTCGACGAGGCCGCCGCCCGCGCCGCGGCCGCCGGAGCGGGCGTCCTGCTCGCCCCCGAGCTCTTCCTGACCGGCTACGCCATCGGCGCCGACATCGCGCGCCTGGCCGAGCCTGTCGACGGGCCCTCCGCCCGCGCCGTCGCGGCCATCGCCGTGCGCCACGGCCTGGCCGTCGGCTACGGCTACCCGGAGCGGGACACCGAGCGGCACGGCGTCCTGTACAACTCCGCGCAGCTCATCGGCGCCGACGGCGTCCCGCTGGTGCAGTACCGCAAGACCCACCTCTTCGGAGGCTTCGAGACGCAGTGGTTCACCCCCGGCGACCAGCCGGTCGTCCAGGCGGAGCTCGGCGGGCTCACCGTCGGCATGATGATCTGCTACGACGTCGAGTTCCCGGAGAACGTGCGGGCGCACGCGCTGGCCGGTACGGACCTCCTCCTCGTACCGACCGCGCTCATGCACCCCGCCGAGGTCGTGCCGCTGTCCGTGGTGCCGGTCCGCGCCTTCGAGAACCAGCTCTACCTCGCGTACGCCAACCGGACCGGCCCCGAGGGCGACTTCGAGTTCGTCGGCCTCTCCACCCTGGCCGGTCCCGACGGCACCGCCCGGGCCCGTGCCGGACGCGGCGAGGAGCTCGTCATCGGCGACGTCGACCCGGCCTTCCTCGCGGCCTCCCGTCAGGAGAACCCCTACCTCCGCGACCGGCGCCCGGGCCTCTACGGCCCCCTCGTCTGAGCCGCTGCCCCACCCACCTCCCCGCCTCACCCTTTTTTCCGTGCAAGGAGTCCGTACCCCATGACGTCCACGGTGCCCACGACCGCCGTCCCGCACAGCGACGGCCAGCCGCCGATCACCATGTTCGGTCCGGACTTCCCGTACGCCTACGACGACTTCCTGGCCCACCCGGCCGGGCTCGGCCAGATACCGGCCACCGAGCACGGCACCGAGGTCGCCGTCATCGGCGGCGGGCTCTCCGGCATCATCGCCGCGTACGAGCTCATGAAGATGGGCCTCAAGCCCGTCGTCTACGAGGCCGACGAGATCGGCGGCCGGCTGCGCACCGTCGGCTTCGAGGGCACCGGCACCGAGGGCCTGACCGCCGAGATGGGCGCCATGCGCTTCCCGCCCTCCTCGACCGCGCTCCAGTACTACATCGACCTCGTCGGCCTGGAGACCAGGGACTTCCCGAACCCGCTGGCCGAGGCCACCCCGTCGACCGTCGTCGACCTCAAGGGCGAGTCGCACTACGCCGAGACGATCGCCGACCTGCCGCAGGTCTACCGCGACGTCGCCGAGGCCTGGAACAAGTGCCTCGACGAGGGCGCCGACTTCTCCGACATGAACCAGGCCATGCGCGAGCGCGACGTCCCGCGCATCCGCGAGATCTGGGCGAAGCTCGTCGAGAAGCTCGACAACCAGACCTTCTACGGCTTCCTCTGCGACTCCGAGGCCTTCAAGTCGTTCCGCCACCGCGAGATCTTCGGCCAGGTCGGCTTCGGCACCGGCGGCTGGGACACCGACTTCCCCAACTCCATCCTGGAGATCCTCCGCGTCGTCTACACCGAGGCCGACGACCACCACCGCGGCATCGTCGGCGGCTCGCAGCAGCTGCCGCTGCGCCTGTGGGAGCGCGAGCCGGAGAAGATCGTCCACTGGGCGCCGGGCACCTCGCTCAGCTCCCTGCACGAGGGCGCCCCGAAGCCGGCCGTGACCCGGCTGAACCGGACCGCCGGCAACCGCATCACGGTCACCGACGCCTCCGGCGACATCCGCACGTACCAGGCGGCGATCTTCACCGCCCAGTCCTGGATGCTGCTGTCCAAGATCGCCTGCGACGACTCGCTCTTCCCGATCGACCACTGGACGGCGATCGAGCGCACCCACTACATGGAGTCCTCGAAGCTCTTCGTCCCCGTCGACCGGCCGTTCTGGCTGGACAAGGACGAGGAGACCGGCCGCGACGTCATGTCGATGACGCTGACCGACCGGATGACCCGCGGCACGTACCTCCTGGACGACGGCCCGGACAAGCCGGCCGTCATCTGCCTCTCGTACACCTGGTGCGACGACAGCCTGAAGTGGCTGCCGCTCTCGGCGAACGAGCGGATGGAGGTCATGCTGAAGTCGCTCGGCGAGATCTACCCGAAGGTCGACATCCGGAAGCACATCATCGGCAACCCGGTGACGGTCTCCTGGGAGAACGAGCCCTTCTTCATGGGCGCCTTCAAGGCGAACCTGCCGGGCCACTACCGCTACCAGCGCCGCCTGTTCACGCACTTCATGCAGGACCGGCTGCCCGAGGACAAGCGGGGCATCTTCCTCGCCGGCGACGACATCTCCTGGACGGCCGGCTGGGCCGAGGGCGCGGTGCAGACGGCGCTCAACGCGGTCTGGGGCGTCATGCACCACTTCGGTGGCGCGACCGACGGCACCAACCCCGGCCCGGGCGACGTGTACGACGAGATCGCCCCGGTCGAGCTGCCGGAGGACTGATCCCCGTCAGGGCCTGGTCAGGGGCGTGAGCAGCATCCGCCCCACCAGGCCCACCGACCGGTCGAGGCGTTCCGTGAACTCCTCGGCCAGGTCGGGCAGCCGCCGCAGCTGCCACAGCGAGCGGGCGGCGAGCCAGGCCCCGTCACGGGCCCGGTCCAGGCTCCAGCAGCCGAGCAGATGCGTCAGCGGGTCCGCGACCTCCAGGAGGTCCGGGCCCGGCATCAGTTCCTCCCGGATGCGCTCCTCCAGGAGGACGAGGACGTCGCCGACCCGGTCGAACTCGTCCTCCAGGTCGGCCGGCGCGCACTCCAGGATCCGGCAGGCGTCGACCACCGCGAGCGCCAGGTCGTGGCCGATGTGCGCGTTGATCCCGGCGAGCGCGAACTGCAGCGGCCGTACGCCGGGATGGCGCCGGTAGTGGAAGAGGGGCCGCCAGCAGGCGGGCGCGGGACGGCCGGTGGTGGCGGCGTCGACCGCCGCGAGATAGCGCTCCGCGAACCGTACGTCGAGGGTCGCGGCGGCCCGCCGGTCGGCGAAGGCGCCCGCGTCGAGCGCGTGGCCGATCTCCTCGGTGACCGTCAGGTAGACCCGGTTGAAGACGGCGACCCCGTCGGCCGGATGCCAGGCCGCGCGAAGCGCCCGCATCCGGTCCAGCACGGGGTCGACCGCGACGAACTGGCCGATCCGTTCCGGGCACCACTGGGTCTGCGTCATGGGGGCAGGCTCCCAGCCGCCGGGCCCGCGGGGGAACTCCTCGGGCCCGGCTTACCCAGAACGGGCGAATCACTCAGTTCTTCGACACGTCTTCCGTGTCCGTCTCGTACGAGCTGGTGCCCGCGTCCAGGAGCGGTTCCTGGATCTTGAGGTGGGCCGGGGCGAAGGCCCGCAGCACGTGGTAGCCGGTGATGACGACGATCGTGCCGAGCGCGATGCCGCCCAGTTCGAAGGTGTCGGTGAAGTGCAGCTTCACGCCGCCGACGCCGATGATGATGCCGGCGGCGGCCGGGACCAGGTTGAGCGGGTTGCGCAGGTCGACCTTGGCGTTGATCCAGATCTGGGCGCCGAGCAGGCCGATCATGCCGTACAGGATCACGGTGATGCCGCCGAGGACACCGCCGGGGATCGCGGCGACGACCGCGCCGAACTTGGGGCAGAGGCCGAAGAGCAGCGCGAAGCCGGCGGCGGCCCAGTAGGCGGCGGTCGAGTAGACCCGGGTGGCGGCCATGACGCCGATGTTCTCGGAGTACGTGGTGTTCGGCGGGCCGCCCACGCCGGTGGAGAGCATGGACGCGACGCCGTCGGCGGCGATCGCGGTACCGAGCTTGTCGTCGAGGGAGGTACCGGTCATCTCGCCGACGGCCTTGACGTGACCGGCGTTCTCGGCGATCAGCGCGATGACCACGGGCAGCGCCACGAGGATCGCCGACCACTCGAAGCTCGGGCCGTGCAGCGACGGCAGACCGATCCAGTCGGCCTTGGAGACGCCGGAGAGGTCGAGCCGCCAGTGGTCGGTGACCTGGCCGCTCGGGGACACCGAGTGGATCTTGCCGAAGACGAGGTCGAAGATCCAGGAGATGGCGTAGCCGAAGATCAGGCCGAGGAAGATCGCGATCCGGGACCAGAAGCCGCGCAGACACACCACGGCCAGACCGGTGAACAGCATGACGAGCAGGGCCGTCCACTGATCCTGCGGCCAGTACGTCGACGCGGTGACCGGCGCCAGGTTGAAGCCGATCAGCATGACGACCGCGCCGGTCACGATCGGCGGCATCGCCGCGTGGATGATCCGCGCGCCGAACTTCTTCACGGCGAGACCGGCCAGGAAGAGCACCCCGCCGACGACGAACACCGCACCGGTGACGGTGGCGCTGGTGCCGCCCGAGGCCCGGATGGCCGCGGCGACGCCGACGAAGGAGAGCGAGCAGCCCAGGTAGGACGGGACGGTGCCGCGGGTCGCGAGCAGGAAGATCGCGGTGGCGACACCGGACATCATGATCGCCAGGTTCGGGTCGAGACCCATGAGGACCGGGGCGACGAACGACGCCCCGAACATCGCGACGACGTGCTGGGCTCCGAGCCCGACCGTACGGGGCCAGGAGAGCCGTTCGTCCGGGCGGACGACGGCTCCGGGAGCGGGTGTTCTCCCGTCGCCGTGCAGGGTCCAGCGCACGCCGAGGTTCATGAGGTCTGCTCCCGTTCTCCGGTTCCGGCGGCCGTGTCGAGACCGCAGAAGTTCAGCCATATGGTAGGCGCCACGGCCGCGGACCTGGGATTTCGGGACGCCGCTCGGTCTACGCCACGGGCCCTGCGCTCTTCGCCGGCTCCGGCGTCCCCGACGCCGTCTCCCGCCCGCCGGTCCTGAGGACGCCCGCGCCGAGCACCAGCCCCAGGGCGAGCAGCGTGACCAGTCCGAAGGAGAGGACCAGGGAGGTCGCGTCGGCGATGCCTCCGATCGCCGAGGGGGCGATGAGACCCGAGGTGTACGTGATGGTGGCGACCCCCGCGATGGCCTGGCTCGGGTTCGGGCCGCTGCGCCCGGCCGCCGCGAAGGCCAGCGGGACGACGACCGCGATCCCGAGTCCGATCAGACCGAATCCGGCCATCGCGACGGCGGCGTGCGGGGCGAGGACCACCAGGACCCCGCCGAGCGTGGCGACGGCGCCCCCGACCCGTACCGTACGAACGGCCCCGAAGCGGTCCACCACGCGGTCGCCGGCGAGCCGTGCCACCGCCATCGTCAGCGCGAAGGCGGTGGTGGACGCGGCCGCGAGCCCCGCCGAGCTGCTCAGTTCGTCCCTGAGGTAGACCGCCGACCAGTCGAGGCTGGCGCCCTCGGCGAACACCCCGCAGAAGCCGATGGCGCCGATGATCAGCGCGGACCTCGGCGGCAGCGAGAAGCGCGGCGGCGGCTCCTCCTCCGGGGTGCTGCGGACGTCGAGCACGCCCTGGCAGAAGACCAGGCCGAGCGCGGTGAGCACCAGGGCGGCGGTCAGGTGGTGCAGCCGGGCGTCGCCGCCGAGGTGGGCGGCGACCGTGCCGGCGGCGGAGCCGAGCAGGGCGCCGACGCTCCACATGCCGTGCAGGCTCGACATGATGGACCTGCCGAGCCGGTTCTCGGTCTCGACGCCGAGCGCGTTCATCGCCACGTCCGACATGCCGGCGGTCGCCCCGTACACGAGGAGTGCTCCGCACAGGCCCCAGATGTTCGGGGCGAGCGAGGGCAGGGTGAGCGAGAGGGTCCACAGGGCGAGCAGGCCGCGCAGCGCCGTGCGGGCGCCGAAGCGGTGCGAGACGGCCCCGGCGAGCGGCATCGCGAGGGAGGCGCCGAGCGCGGGGAAGGCGAGGGCGAGGCCGAGCTGCCCGGCGCCGACGCCCGCGTGCTCCTGGATCCAGGGGATCCGGGTCGCGAAGCTGCCGGTGACGGCGCCGTGGACGCAGAAGACGGCGGCGACGGCGAAGCGCGCGCGCCGGAGGCGTTCGGTGCTGGTGACGGTCTCCGCCGCCATGGGCCCTCCCGGTGCTCGTAGGTGCTCGTGGTGTGTGCCGCGTAAACTATCAGGAACCCTGCCTGATAAATAGACCGCGGAGAGAGCCCAGCTCCTCGCACGTCTGAGAGGATCGCCGCATGGCCGCATCCCCGAGCACCGCACGAGCCATCAACGACCGGTTCGCCCTGCGACTGCTCCAGGACGAAGGCCCGTTGACGGCCGCTCAGCTCAAGACGCTCACCGGACTCTCCCGCCCGACCGTCGCCGACCTCGTCGAGCGGCTCCAGGGCTCCGGACTCGTCCACGTCGTCGGCGAGGCCGGAGCCGAGCGCCGCGGCCCCAACGCCAAGCTGTACGGGATCGTCGCCGACCGCGCCCACCTCGCCGCCCTCGACGTCCGCACCCGCTCCGTCTCCGTCACCGTCGCCGACCTGCTCGGCACCACGCTCGCCGAGGCGTCCGTCCCCGTCGGCGACGAGAGCGGCACGGGACCCGCGGTCGAGAAGGCGGTCGCCCTCCTGGAGCGCACCGTGAAGGAGGCCGGCGCCGACCGGCTGCACAGCGTCGCCGTCGGCGCGCCCGGGCTCATCGACCCCGCCACCGGCGAACTGCGCGACTCCTCGGGGCTGCCCGCCTGGCACCGCCGGCTCGTCGGCGTCCTCCAGGAACGGCTGCCCGCCCACGTCCTCGTCGAGAACGAGACCAACCTCGCCGCCGTCGCCGAGCTCCGCGAGGGCGCGGCCAGCGACCGCGAGGACTTCGTCCTGCTCTGGCTCGGCCAGGGCGTCGGCGCCGCCGTCGTCCTCGACGGGCGCCTGCGCCGGGGAGCCTCCGGCGGCGCGGGGGAGATCGGCTTCCTGCCCGTTCCCGGCACCTCGGGGCTCCCCTCGGCCACCGGCTGCGACGGCGGCTTCCACGAACTGGCCTGCACGGCCGCCGTCGAGGCCCTCGCCGCCGACCACGGCCTCGCCCCGGCCGACGCGCTCGCCTCCGGGCACGGGCTTTTTCTCGACGCCCTCGCCCGCCGTCTCGCCGTCGGCGCGGCCGCCGTCGTCTCCGTCCTCGACCCCGGCTGCGTGGTCCTCGCCGGAGAGACCGGCCACCAGGGCGGCGCCGGCCTCGCCGCCCGCGTGGAGGCCGAACTCGCGGCCCTCTCCCCCCTCCGCACGGAGGTCCGCGCCACCACCCTCGGCGACGCGGCGGTCCTCCGCGGCGCCCTGCTCCGCGCCCGTGACGCGGCCCAGGACGAGCTGTTCCCGTAGGTCCGGGCGGCGAGGCGCCGGGCGAGGAGGTCCCCGAACCGGCTCAAGCGGCGAACCGCCGCGCGAGGAACTCCTCGAACGTCACCCGGCCCACCGCGCGGTCCGGCGCCAGGTGTCCGCCGCGCCGCAGCGCCCGGTAGACCCGGCCCGGCAGCGGCACCTCCACCAGCCGGCGCCCCCGTCCGCTCGCCCGCAGGTAGGCGCGGGCCAGCTCGTCGAAGGTGCGGATCTCGGGGCCGCCCATGTCCTCCACCCGGCCCGCCGGCGGCCCCGCGGCCAGTTCGGCGAGGCGGGCGGCCGCCTCCGTCACCTCCAGCGGCTGGTCCCGGACCTCCTTCGGCAGGAGCATCACCGGGGGCTTGGCGAGGCCCTGCAGCAGCTGGAGGATCAGGTCGTGGAACTGGGTGGCCCGCAGCAGGGTCCACGGGACACCGGACTGCTGGATCATGCGTTCCACCGCGTACTTGGTCCGGTAGTAGCCGAGCGGCACCCGGTCGACGCCGACGATCGAGATGTACAGCAGGTGCGGCACCCCGGCCCGCCGCGAGGCCTCGACGAGGAGGCGGGCGGCCTCCCTGTCGCCGCGCAGGATGTTGCTGCAGTGGACGACCGCGTCGACCCCGTCGACCGCCCGGTCGAGAAGCGGTCCGCCTTTGCGGAGGTCGACGGCGTACGGCGGGGAGTGCCGGCTGAGCACCCGCACCTCGTGGCCGTCCGCGCGCAGCCGCTCGCAGACGGGACGGCCGAGCGTTCCCGTGCCGCCGGTCACCAGGATCGTGCTCATCTCTCCAGACTGACCGCACGGGAGCGCGAACGCGACCGCGCCGCGCCCCGGACAGGGGGGCGCGGCGCGGAGGGGGCCCGGCGGGGGCAAGGGCCGTGAGTGTCCGCCGCCGGGGGTTTCAGCGGGGGTGCGTCAGCAGGTGCCGAGGTCCTTCCAGACGCCCCAGTCGCCGGTCGTGCCCGGCTCCTCGTTCTGGGTCCACCACTGGGCCTTCCACTGGTGGCCCTTGTGGGAGACCGTGGTGCCCGCGGTGTAGACCTGGCCGGCCACGTACGCCGGGGCGGTGCAGCCCGTGGTGGGCGGCGTCGTCGGAGGCGTGGTCGGGGGAGTCGTCGGCGGGGTGGTGGGCGGCGTGGTCGGGGGCGTGGTCGGCGGGGTGGTGGTGCCCGGCTCCACGACCGTCGTGCCGCGCGCCAGGTCACCGGCGAGGGCGTACGTCGTGCCGTTGATGTTCACCGTCCAGTTGGAGGGGGTGGACACCGGCAGGTAGTAGTTGAAGGCCAGGTCGACCGTCGCGCCCGGGGCCAGCGACTGCCAGGCCGGGAGCTTCAGGGAGACGCGGTGGAAGTCGCCCTTCAGACCGCCCACGTTGGAGCCCGTGTGGTCGCTGCTGATGACCTTCGTGCCGAAGCCGGACTGGTCGGAGGCGTTGTTCGGGGCCGAGGTGCCGTAGTCGAACTGGAACTCCGTGCCGCCGGGCAGCGTCGTCGCCGTGTTGTTGGTGATCTTGATCTTCGGCGTGATCGGGTAGTTCGAGTCGCCCAGCTTGAACTCGGTGAACTGGGTGTCGATCTTCACGGCCTGGGTCGGCAGCGCCTTGCCGGCCTTCTTCGCGCCGTACGGGGTGGCCGCCTTGAACTTGTCGTACATCAGCGAGGTGAGCGTGGAACCCATCTCGTACTGGCCCTTGCCGGCGTTCCAGGCGTAGTCGCCGGCCATCTCCCAGACCATGGTGCCGCCGATGCCGCGGTCGACCACGTAGTCGGCCTTCGCGGCCACGGACTGCTCGTCCTCGGTGGAGAGGAAGACCTTCTTGTCGGCGTTCCACAGCCACGGCGCGACCAGGGTCGCGTCGTACTTGCGGGCGTACGTGCCGGTCAGCGTGGTGTTCGCGGGGAAGCCGTACTGGGTGACGTAGTCGCCGACGATCCCCTTCTCCAGGTTCTTGGCGTGCCACATCGGGTTGGAGCCGGCGGGCGACTCGACACCGTTGGTGTCCTTGTCGTGCCAGAGGTTGTCGATGCCGGTGGCGCCGTCGCCGCACTTGGTCAGGCCGGCGCCGGCCGGGCAGGTGGTCGTGGCGGCCTTGCCCCACAGGCCGTCGGTGCCGCCCTGCACGTTCTTGAAGCCCCGGGTGTAGTAGGGCAGGCCGATGTTGATGCGGCCGGCCGGCATGGAGCCGCGGAAGTAGTGGTACGCCCAGTCGGTGTTGAGGTAGCCGATGGAGCCGTACTGCGAGGAGCCGTAGACGTTCGCGGCGGCGAGCTCGGCGTCCTTGCCGTCGTCGAAGAGCGAGGCGTTGGGGCCGACGTACTCGTTCCAGGCGCCGTGCAGGTCGTAGGACATGATGTTGACGTAGTCCAGGTACTTCTGCATCTGGAACGTCTCCATGCCGCGCAGGAGGTAGCCGGAGGACGGGGCGGCGACGGTCAGCAGGTAGTGCCTGCCGTCGGCGGCACCGGCCGTGTCCAGCTTCTCGCGCAGGGACTTCATGAGGGCCGCGTAGCCCTGCACGAGTCCGGCGCGGCGCGCGTTGGAGATCTGCCAGTCGAGCGGGTTGCCCGAGTCCTTCATCGTGGTCGGGTACTCGTAGTCGATGTCGACGCCGTTGAACCCGTACTTGCGGATGAAGTCGACGGCCGAGTTCGCGAAGGTGTCGATCCCGGCCTGGTTGACCGAACCGTCGGCGTTCGTGGCCATCGAGTAGAAGCCGCCGGAGGAGACCCGGTCGCCGTTGTCGGCGAAGTAGCCGCCGGTCTCCGCCCAGCCGCCGACCGAGATCAGCGTCTTGACGTTCGGGTGCTGCTTCTTGAACTTGTTGAGCAGGTTGAAGTGGCCCTTGTACGGGTACGCGGGGTCCATCTCCGCGCCGGCGACACCGGGCCAGGTCATCCCGGTGGCCGCGTTGTCCGGGCCGTCCGTGCCCACGGAGAGCTTGTTGTCGCCGCCGATGTGGCCGAAGGCGTAGTTGATGTGGGTGATCTTGTCCCACGGGATGTCCTTGGCCAGGTACGCGGGCTGGCCGTTCTTGCCGGTGCGCCAGCCGGTGAAGTAGCCGATGACCCGGCGCTGGTGGTCCGCGCCCATCTTCTCGCGGCCCTCGGTGTCGTAGACCGAGCAGTACGGGACGTCGACGCCCGGGGTCTTGTAGAGCCCGTCGGGGCGACAGGACTCGTTGTCGGCCGCGTACGAGACGCCGCCGGAGAGCGAGCTGAGCAGCAGCCCGGCGGCGGCCGCGCCGGACGCGAACAGCGAGGCTCTCTTGGTCGTGGGGGACAGCACGATCGGTCCTCCTGGGGAGGTCGGAGAAAACACGCAACGAACAGGGGGGTGGTACGTGTTGGGCCCGTGGAGTGCGCACACCGACGGACCGTCACCTCGGAGGTGACACGGAGATTAAGAGGACTAGACCAGTGCGTCAATAGGTCTGGACCAAAGACGCCACGTGTGGGAATCTGTGAGTCAGCCCACAGGGCCCGGGCCTGGTGATCCACGCCGGTCGTGGCACACTGGCCCTGTATCAGCAGCAGCGCACTCCGGGGTCGGTGTAATTCCGAACCGGCGGTATAGTCCGCGACCCGTCCGCAAGCCAGCGGCCGGTTGACCAGGTGAGATTCCTGGACCGACGGTGAAAGTCCGGATGGGAGGCAGTGCGCGGCGGGCGACCCCCACCAGGGGTGTGCCGGCCGTACGTCCGCTGGTGGCCGCGTTCCGTCGGCGCACCCGTGGACCTCCGGCCGTACCGGCACACCCGTGCGTAGCGTCGTACCCGCTCTCTGTCGTCATCGACAGGCCCCGGAGTCCGTGCCCGAAGAGGCAGGAGGACCCGGTGGCCCAGCAGGCCGACATCACCGCCATGCGACGCGCCGTCGAGCTCGCCGCACGCGGTCTCGGCGCCACCAGCCCCAACCCGGTCGTCGGCTGCGTCATCACCGACGCCTCCGGCCACCCGGTCGGCGAAGGCTTCCACCAGCGCGCCGGCGGCCCCCACGCCGAGGTCCACGCCCTGCGCGCGGCCGGCGTCCTGGCCCGCGGCGGCACCGCGTACGTCACCCTCGAACCCTGCAACCACACCGGCCGCACCGGCCCCTGCGCCCAGGCCCTGATCGAGGCCGGCGTCAGCCGCGTCGTGTACGCCGTCGCCGACCCGAACCCGCAGGCCACCGGCGGTGCCGACACGCTCCGCGCCGCCGGGATCGAGGTCGAGCAGGGCCTCCTGGAGGACGAGGCCGAGGCCGGCAACATCGCCTGGCTCACCTCCGTCCGCCGCGGCCGCCCCTTCGTCCGCTGGAAGTACGCCGCCACCCTCGACGGCCGGATCGCCGCCGCCGACGGCACCTCCCGCTGGATCAGCTCCGCCGAGTCCCGCGCCGACGTCCACCGGCTGCGCGCCGAGGCCGACGCCGTCGTCGTCGGCTCCGGCACCGCCCGCGCCGACGACCCCCACCTGGCCGTCCGGGGCGTCGACGGCGCCGTCCAGCCGCTGCGGGTCGTCGTCGACACCGAGGCCACCGCCGTCAAGCCCGGCGCCCGGGTCCTCGACGACGCCGGCCCCACCCTGATCGCGATCGCCGAGGACGCCGAGACCACCCTCACGGACGTCGTACGGCTCCCCAGGGCCGAGCGCGGCCTCGCCGTCCCCGCCCTCCTGGACGCCCTGCACGCGCGCGGTGTCCGCTCCGTACTCCTCGAAGGCGGCCCCACCCTCGCGGGCGCCTTCCTCGCCGAGGGCGCCGTCGACCAGGTCGTCGGCTACCTCGCCCCGGTCCTCCTCGGCGCGGGCCCCGCCGCCCTCGCCGACGCCGGAATCACCACCCTCACCGAAGCGTTGCGGCTCGACATCACCGAGACCGCGCACATCGGATCCGACATCCGCATCACCGCCACCCTCAAGGGAGCCTGACCGTGTTCACCGGAATCGTCGAAGAACTGGGAGAGGTCGTCGCCGTCGAGCAGCTGGAGGACGCCTCCCGCTTCCGGCTGCGCGGCCCCCTGGTCACGGAAGGCGCCCAGCACGGCGACTCCATCGCCGTCAACGGTGTCTGTCTCACGGTCGTCGAGCACGGCGACGGCGAGTTCACCGCCGACGTCATGGCCGAGACCCTCAAGCGGTCCAGCCTCGGCGCCCTCGCCGTCGGATCCCGCGTCAACCTGGAGCGGCCCATGGCCGTCGGCGGCCGCCTCGGCGGTCACATCGTCCAGGGCCACGTCGACGGCACCGGCACCATCCTGGAGCGGACCCCGTCCGAGCACTGGGAACTCGTCAAGGTCGGCCTGCCCGCCCACCTCTCCCGGTACGTCGTCGAGAAGGGCTCGATCACGGTCGACGGCGTCAGCCTCACCGTCGTCGAGGTCGCCGACGACTGGTTCACCATCAGCCTCATCCCGACCACCCTCGACCTGACCACGCTCGGCATCAAGCAGTCCGGCGACCCGGTCAACCTCGAAGTGGACGTCATCGCCAAGTACGTCGAGCGGCTGCTCGGCACCGACGCCAAGGAGAACGAGAAGTGAACTGGCTCAACTCCGAGGCGTTCAGCGTCTTCGGCCAGCACATCATGTGGTCCGACATGATCGGCAACACGATCGGTCTGATCGCCCTGGCCCTCGGCTGGCGCCGCTCCATCCTCACCTGGCCCGCCCAGCTGCTCTCCGGCGTCATCCTCGTCGGCGCCTACGCCACCGCCCACCTCTCCGGCGGGGTCGGCAAGCAGCTCCTCGTCATCGGCGTCGCCGCCTGGGGCTGGTGGCAGTGGAACCGCGGCAAGCAGCAGGCCCAGGACGGCTCCATCGCCGTCCGCTTCGCCACCTGGAAGGAGCGCGGACTGCTCCTCGCCGGCGCTGCCCTCGGCACCCTCGCCGTCGGCGGGCTCTTCACCCTCTACCCGTCGCTCTCCTGGAGCCCCTGGGCCGACGCGTACATCTTCGTCGGCACCCTCGTCGCGATGATCGCCCAGGCCCGCGGCCTCGTCGAGTTCTGGTTCGCCTGGCTCCTCGTCGACCTCGTCGGCGTCCCGCTCGCCTTCAACAGCGGCCTCGCCTTCTCCGGCCTCGTCTACGTCGTCTACTTCGCCCTCGTCATCTGGGGCATGCGCGACTGGTGGCTCCGGACCCGCACGACCCCCGCCCTGGAAGGAGTCACGGCATGAGCGCGCTTCCGATGTGGGACGCCACCGACCTCGCCCTCGACCCCGTCGAGCAGGCCATCCGCGACATCGCCGCCGGCCGCCCCGTCGTCGTCGTCGACGACGAGGACCGCGAGAACGAGGGCGACCTCGTCATCGCCGCCGAGAAGGCCACGCCCGAGATCGTCGCCTTCATGATGAGCGAGTGCCGCGGCCTCATCTGCGCCCCCATGGAGGACGAGGAGCTGCAGCGCCTCGAACTCCCGCAGATGGTCGAGCACAACACCGAGTCGATGCGCACGGCCTTCACCGTCTCCGTGGACGCGTCCCCCGCCCACGGCGTCACCACCGGCATCTCCGCCGCCGACCGCGCCACCACCCTGCGGATGCTGGCCTCCGGCAGCCACGAGCCGTCCGACTTCGTCCGCCCCGGCCACATCTTCCCGCTGCGGGCCAAGCCCGGCGGCGTCCTCGTCCGCAACGGACACACCGAGGCCGCCGTCGACCTCGCCCGCCTCGCGGGCCTCCGCCCGGCCGGCGCGATCGTCGAGATCGCCGGCGAGGACGGCGTGATGCTGCGCCTGCCCGAACTGGTCCCCTTCGCCCGCAAGCACGGTCTGACGATCATCTCCATCGAGGACCTGATCGCCTACCGCCGCTCCGCCGAGCCGACCGTCCGCCGCGAGGCCGAGGTCCAGCTCCCCACCGCGCACGGCGAGTTCACCGCGTACGGCTACCGCTCCACCGTCGACGGCGTCGAGCACGTCGCCCTCGTCCACGGCGAGATCGGCGACGGCGAGGACGTCCTCGTCCGCGTCCACTCCGAGTGCCTGACCGGCGACATCTTCCAGTCGCAGCGCTGCGACTGCGGCCCCCAGCTCCAGGCCTCCATGGACCGGATCACCGAGGCCGGCCGCGGCGTCGTCGTCTACCTGCGCGGCCACGAGGGCCGAGGCATCGGCCTGCTGTCCAAGCTGCGCGCGTACGAGCTCCAGGAGCAGGGCCGCGACACCCTCGACGCCAACCTGGAACTCGGACTGCCCGCCGACGCCCGCGACTACGCGGCCGGCGCGCAGATCCTCGGCGACCTCGGCGTCCGCAGCCTGCGCCTGATGACCAACAACCCCGACAAGATCGCCGCCCTCACCCGGCACGGCCTGCGCGTCGAGGGCCGGGAGCCCATGCCGGTCAAGGCCGGCGAGCACAACCTCCGTTACCTGCGCACCAAGCGGGACCGGATGGGGCACGACCTGCCCTGGCTGGACGGCTCCCAGGCCTCCACCTGCGGCAACCAGTAACCACGTACGTACGACATCGGTAAATCGATCAATCGGCAAGTCGGCTAGGAGAGACATGAGCGGCAAGGGCGCACCCGTCCTCAGCGTGAAGAACTGCGGCGACCTCCGGGTGGCGGTCATCGCGGCGCAGTGGCACGAGAAGATCATGGACGGCCTCGTCGACGGCGCCCTGCGCGCCCTCAGCGAGCTCGGCATCGACGAGCCGACGCTGCTCCGCGTCCCCGGCAGCTTCGAGCTCCCGGTCGTGGCCAAGGTCCTCGCCGGGCGCGGCTACGATGCCATCGTGGCGCTCGGCGTCGTCATCCGCGGCGGAACGCCGCACTTCGAGTACGTGTGCCAGGGCGTCACCCACGGCCTCACCCAGGTCTCGATCGACACCGGCGTACCCGTCGGATTCGGTGTCCTCACCGTCGACAACGAGGAGCAGGCGCTCGACCGGGCCGGCCTCGAGGGATCCTCCGAGGACAAGGGCCACGAGGCCGTCACCGCAGCCGTCGCCACCGCCACCACGCTGCGCACGGTCAGCGAACCCTGGCGCTGATGACGCGACCCTTACCCCGTACTCTTAGGACCATCATGGCGAACAAAACCTTCGAAGAGCTCTTCGCCGAGCTCAAGCTCAAGGCAGAGACCGGTGACCCGGCCACCTCCCGCACCGCGGAACTGGTGGGCAAGGGCGTCCATGCCATCGGCAAGAAGGTCGTCGAGGAGGCCGCCGAGGTCTGGATGGCCGCCGAGTACGAGGGCAAGGAAGCGGCCGCCGAGGAGATCTCGCAGCTGCTGTACCACGTCCAGGTGATGATGGTCGCCCGCGGGATCTCGCTCGACGACGTCTACGCCCATCTCTGATCACGAACCTCCGAGCACGAATCTCCGAGCACGACTTTCTGAGCACACGCGTCACCCCCTCCCCGAATTCCCAGGCAAAGGAAGCTCACCCCATGCTGCGCATCGCCGTCCCCAACAAGGGTTCCCTCTCAGGACCTGCGTCGGCAATGCTCCATGAGGCCGGCTACCGCCAGCGCAAAGAGTCCAAGGAGCTCGTGGTCATCGACCCCGACAACGAGGTCGAGTTCTTCTACCTGCGGCCGAAGGACATCGCGATCTACGTCGCCTCGGGGAAGCTGGACATCGGCATCACCGGCCGTGACCTGCTCCTGGACTCCGGAGCCAGCGCCGAGGAGATCCTCCCGCTGAACTTCGGCCGGTCCACCTTCCGCTACGCCACCCGCCCGGGCACCGCGAACGGCCCCGAGGACTTCGGCGGCATGACGATCGCCACCTCCTACGAGGGCATCGTCGCCAAGCACCTCGCCGACCAGGGCATCGACGCCTCCGTCGTCCACCTGGACGGCGCGGTCGAGACCGCGATCCAGCTGGGCGTCGCCCAGGTCATCGCGGACGTCGTGGAGACCGGCACCAGCCTGCGCAACGCTGGCCTGGAGGTCATCGGCGAGCCGATCCTGACCTCCGAGGCCGTCGTCATCCGCCGCCACGGCGCCTCCGACGACCACCCGCAGGTGCAGCAGTTCATGCGCCGCCTCCAGGGCGTCCTGGTGGCCCGCTCGTACGTGATGATGGACTACGACTGCCGGGCCGAGCACCTGGAGCAGGCCGTCGCCCTCACCCCGGGCCTGGAGTCGCCGACCGTCTCCCCGCTGCACAACGAGGGCTGGGTCGCCGTCCGCGCGATGGTCCCCGCCAAGGAGGCGCAGCGGATCATGGACGACCTGTACGAGATCGGCGCCCGCGCCATCCTCACCACCGCCATCCACGCCTGCCGCCTCTGACGGCCGTCCTGCCCGCACTGTCCCACCAGGCACCGAGGAACCTCCGATGTCGCAGTCCACGACGCCCGCCCTCCCGGTCACCTTCCGTCCCGGGCGCACCCGGGCCGTCCTGCTGACCATGAGCGTCGCGATGTTCGTGGTCATCACCGGCGTCGCGATGATGCTGGAGCGGCTCGGACCGGGGGAGCGCGCCAGCTTCGTCTTCACCGCCGTGCTGCTGTCCGGGGTCCTCGTCCTGCTGAGCCGGCCCAAGGTCGTCGCCGACGACGAGGGCGTGACGGTCGTCAACATCACCAGGACCCGGCGGCTCGCCTGGGCGGAGATCCTCAAGGTCAACCTCCGCCCCGGCGACCCCTGGGTCTTCCTCGACCTGAGCGACGGCACCAGCCTGCCGGTGCTCGGCATCCAGCCGGGCATCGCCAAGGAGTCGGCGATCCGCGACGCCCGCGCCCTGCGGGCCCTCGCGGACAGCCACGGGACGGGCGCCGAGCAGGCCTGAACCCTGGTTCGTCCCCCATCCGGGGGCCGACCCCCTGCCCCTCGGGGCATCCACATGACTACTCTGGAGACGGTGGTGCCGAGCGGCGCCACCGTCTCGCGTGTGCAGGGCCGCAGCCGCGGCCCGCGAGACCACCCTTCGACCCGAGGAGTGACTCCCTCCAGCAATGGACGGATCGTCCGGTAGTACCTGCGCCGCCCCCTCCCCGGAGGCGGCGGCATGATCGTCTCCCTTCTGCTGCTCTTCGCGGCCTTCCTCCTGATCCTCGCCAACGGCTTCTTCGTGGCCGCCGAGTTCGGTCTCGTGACCGTCGAGCGCGCCGAGGCCGAGCGAGCCGCGGCCGCCGGCGACCGGCGCGCCCGCACCGTCGTCACCGCCCTGCGCGAGCTGTCCTTCCAGCTCTCCGGCACCCAGCTCGGCATCACGATCACCTCGCTGGTCGTCGGCATGCTCGCCGAGCCCGCGCTCGCCGGACTGCTGCACGGGCCGCTCACCGCGATTGGACTGCCCGAAGGGGCCGTCTCCGGGATCTCGGTGGTGATCGGCATGCTGCTCGCCTCCGCCGTCCAGATGGTGGTCGGCGAGCTCGTCCCGAAGAACTGGGCGGTCTCCCGGCCGCTCCAGGTCGCCCGCTTCGTCGCCACCCCGCAGCGCCGCTTCTCGGCCCTCTTCCGGCCGGTGATCTCGCTGCTCAACCGGGTCGCCAACCGGCTGGTACGGCTCCTGGGCGTCGAGCCCACCGAGGAGCTGGACTCGGTCCGCACCCCGGGCGAGCTCGTCTCGCTGGCCCGGCACTCCGCCGAGGCCGGCGCCCTCGAACAGGACACCGCGGACCTCTTCGTACGGACTTTGAGCCTCGGCGGTCTCACCGCCGAGCAGGTCATGACGCCGCGCGTGAAGGTGAGCGCCCTCCAGTGGGACGCCACCGCGGCCGACGTCCTCAACCTCACCCGGGCCACCGGCCTCTCGCGCTTCCCGGTCTACCGCGACCGGATCGACGAGATCGTCGGCATGGTCCACCTCAAGGACGCGCTCGCCGTCGCCCCGCACGCCCGCCTGCGCACGCCCGTCGGACGGATCGCGGTCCCGCCGCTGCTCGTCCCCGAGACGCTGCCCGCCCAGACGCTCCTGGAGCGGCTGCGCCGGGAGCAGCCGATCGCGGTGGTCGTCGACGAGTACGGCGGCACGGCCGGGGTCGTCACCCTGGAGGACATCGTGGAGGAGCTCGTCGGCGAGGTCCGCGACGAGCACGACACGGCCGCCGACGGGAGGCCCGAGCTGGCCGCGGCGCCCGCCGAGGACGGCCGTCCCGCCTGGGAGGCCGACGGCTCCTGCCGGGTGCACACCCTGCGCCGGATAGGCCTCGACGTGCCCGACGGGCCGTACGAGACCGTCGCCGGGCTCGTCGCCGACCTCCTCGGGCGCATCCCGGCCCCGGGAGACCGCGCCGAGCTCCCCGGCTGGCGCCTCTCGGTCCGCCAGGTCGACCGCTACCGCGCCGAGCGGGTGCGGATCGTCCGGACGGCACCCGAGCAGGACGAGGCGTCGGCCTCGGGTCACGACCCGGTCGCGGTGGTTTCCGCCCCGGCGGCCGACCCGGTGCCCGTCCCCGCGGAGGCCGGCCGATGAGCACGCTGCAACTCCTCTTCGCCGTCCTCCTGGTCCTCGCCAACGGCTTCTTCGTCGGCGCCGAGTTCGCCCTCGTCTCCGTCCGGCGCAGCCAGATCGAGCCGCTCGGGGGTGCCAGGGCCAAGCAGGTCCTGTACGGCCTGGAGAACCTGCCGCAGATGATGGCCGCCGCCCAGTTCGGCATCACCGTCTGCTCCCTGACGCTCGGCGCCGTCGCCGAGCCGACCGTCGCCCAGCTCCTCGAACCGGTCTTCCACTCGATCGGCGTCCCGGAGGGGCTGATCCATCCGCTGGGCTACGTCATCGCCCTCGCCGCGGTCGTCTTCCTCCACCTCGTCATCGGCGAGATGGTCCCGAAGAACCTGGCGATGGCCGACCCCGAGCGCACCGCCCTCTGGCTCGCCCCCGGTCTGGTCGGCTTCGAGCGGCTCTGCCGGCCGGTCACGGCCGCGCTCGGGGCCTGCGCCCGGCTGGTCCTGCGGGCGTTCAAGGTGGAGCCGAAGGACGAGGTGGAGGCGGTCTTCACCAGCACCCAGCTCGGCCGCCTCGTGGAGGACGCGGGCCAGGCGGGTCTGCTCGACCCGGTCGAGCAGGAGCGCCTGGAGGACGCGCTCGAACTGGGCAGCCGCCCGGTGACGGACGTCCTCATCGCCCCCGCCTCCCTCGTCACGGTCCCGCCGTCGGTCACCCCGCGCGAGATCGAGGAGCTGACCGTACGGACCGGGTACTCCCGTTTCCCGGTCCGCGCCGAGGGCCGGGCGACCTTCATGGGCTTCGTGCACGTGAAGGACGTCCTGGACCTGGAGGAGCGGGAGCGGGCGGTGCCGCAGCGGCTGTGGCGCCCGATGGCGACGCTCCGCGCGGAGCTGCCGCTCGACGACGCCCTCACCGTGATGCGCCGCGCCGCCACCCACCTGGCCCAGGTCGCGGACGGCCAGGGCCGGGTCCTGGGCCTGGTCGCCCTGGAGGACGTCCTGGAGATGCTGGTCGGCGAGGTCCGCGACCCCGCCCACCGGGTCCAGCCGCCGTCCGGCCCGGCTCCGGCCGCCGTCCCGGCTCGGGGCTAGCATCCGGCAGGCCCGTGACGTCCGCCGTCGAGGCAGGACGTCACGGGCCCGCGGAACGCCGAACGGCCCTGCGACTAGCCTGGGAGCATGGGCGGCGGCGGTCTGACCGGACTGTTCCTCTGCGGAGATGTGATGCTCGGCCGGGGAATCGACCAGATCCTTCCCCATCCCCTGGATCCCGCCCTGACCGAGTGGTACGTACGGGACGCCCGTGACTACGTGGCCCTCGCCGAGGCGCGCTCCGGGCCCGTGCCCCGGCCGGTCGCCCCCACCTATCCCTGGGGCGAGGCGCTCCGACTGATCGACGAGGCCGGGCCGGACGCCCGCGTGGTCAATCTGGAGACCGCCGTCACCCACCACGACGTGCCTGCGCCCGGCAAGGCCGTCCACTACCGCATGTCGCCGGCCGATCTGCCCGCGCTCACCGCCGTCCACCCCGATGTGGTCGTCCTCGCCAACAACCACGTCCTCGACTACGGGCGGCGCGGCCTTGACGACACCCTCGACGCCCTCGCCGACGCCGGGCTGCGCACCGCGGGCGCGGGGCGGGACGCCGAGGAGGCCATCCGGCCCGCGGTGGTGCCGCTGCCGGGCGGACGCCGACTGCTCGTCCACGCGCTCGGCCTGGCGTCGAGCGGGGTGCCCCGCGCATGGGCCGCCACCGATCGCGGGGGAGGGGTGCACTACGCCGAGGGGCCGTACGACGGAGCCGCGACCCGGCTGGCCGACCGGCTGCGTACGGACCGGCGCCCCGGAGACCTGGTCGTCGTCTCGGTCCACTGGGGTTCCAACTGGGGCTACGCCCCGGACCGCGCCCAGGTCGCGTTCGGGCACGCCCTCGTCGACGCGGGCGCCGACATCGTGCACGGGCACTCCTCGCACCACCCGCGGCCCATGGAGGCGTACGGGGGCAGGCTCGTGCTGCACGGGTGCGGCGACCTCGTCAACGACTACGAAGGGATCACCGGCCAGGAGCAGTACCGCGACGACCTGCGCCTGCTGTACTTCGTCACCGTCCACGACGAGGACGGCACCCTGGCGGAGGTCCGGCTCGTGCCGCTGCGCAGCCGACGGCTGCGGCTGGAACGGGTCCCACGGCAGGACGCGCGATGGCTCCATGACGTGCTCGGCCGGATCAGCCGCCCCTTCGGCATGCGGATCGACTCCGCGCCCGAGGGAGAGGACGACGGCCCGGCCCTGACGGCCCGGCCCCTGCGGGGGCCCGGGACGGCCTCTAGGAGCTGTTCGAGGTTCGGATCATGTGGCTGCGGTGATGTGTTTCAGCCACATGATCGATCCTCGAAGGTGAAGTCCTGCCGCGTAGCTCTC
>NZ_JBIARL010000034.1:0-59226 GCF_042889835.1 Streptomyces sp. NPDC002463 | reverse complement strand
CAGCCCCACACATCGTCAACAGTGACGTCCCCACCCATGTCCGGCTCAACGAGCGTCGGGCCCAACAGTCGCAACAACTGCGGCTGCAGTACTAGACGAGTTGATCCGAAGTGGTCAGCGAAGAGCGTCGGTGACGAATCGTGCCCGCTTCGCGACGGATGCGAGGGGAAGGTGTACCAGCTCGTAGCCGTAGGCGGTGTACGTCATGACCATTGACTCGTAGGTGCGCTCGGCCTCCTTGTAGGACTGCGTGCGCTCGCTGTCCTGTTCGTAGATCTCGGGCCAGGGGGGTGCGATGAACACGCGGCGGTGGTACCGAAACCTCTGCGCGGCAGTGTGAACGTGCTCCGGTACGGGCAGCCCTTCCAGCTTCAGGTAGCCCACGATGTCAGGGACTCCTCGGTCGAAAAGGACTGGCGCCGTCTGTGCTGCGGCGATGCGGGAGAAGCTGGCCCTGCGCTACAACACCGTGCACCCGTTCCTGTCCCTGCTCGGCGAGTCGGACGCGCTGGGCGCCGCCCCGGCAGGGCGGCGCATCCTCAGGGCCGTGCGTCGCCTGCCCCCGCTCTCTCGGCGCCGGGTCAAGGACCGGCCGCTGCTGCCCCGCAAGGTCGACGCCGAACTGGTGCCAGCGATGTGAAAGCGCGCGGTCTTCTCCAACGCCAAGCTGCCGCAGGGCGCGGTCGACCGCGACGCGTACGTGGTGTGCGTCCTGGAGCAGCTGCACCGCGCTCTGAACCGGCGCGATGTGTTCGCCTCCCCGTCGAACCGGTGGGCGGACCCGCGCGCCTGGTTGCTGGACGGGCCGCGATGGGAGGCGATGCGCGCGGACGTACTCGCGGGCTTGTCCCTTCGCCAGGTGCCGGCGCCGGCCCCGGCATACAGCTCTCCGCCGAGTGCGGTGACGCGTTCACGCGGCACGTTCAGGGGGACGAGTTGTCCCTGGATCAGCTGTGCCTTCCGCCTCCTGGATGGGCCGCGCATTCTCGGTATTGCGGTCCTTCCGCTGCGTGAGTGGCACAACGGCCCTGCGCATATGGAGCACGACAAGGAGCACCAAAAGATGACTCAGCAGACGATCGCCCTGATCACCGGCGGTAACCGAGGGCTGGGCCGGGCCACCGCGCTCAAGCTTGCCGAGGCGGGCACCGACGTCGTCCTTACCTACCGGTCGAACGAGGCCGAGGCCGCCGAGGTCGTGGACGCGGTCATCGCGCTGGGCCGCAAGGCCGTCGCCCTCCAGCTGGACACCACGTCGCTCGACACCTTCCCCGCGTTCTCCGCCGACCTGCGCAAGGCCCTGGCCACCACCTGGGGCCGCGAGAACTTTGACTACCTGGTCAACAACGCTGGTGTCGCGGCGTTCACTCCGGTCGGCCAGACCACCGTCGAGGCATTCGACCTCCTGGTCGACGTGCACTTCAAGGGCGTGGTCTTCCTGACCCAGGAGCTGCTGCCGCTGCTCGTCGACGGCGGGCGCATCGTGAACCTGTCCACCGGCCTGGCCCGGTTCGTGGGCGAGGGCTTCGGAGTGTACGGCGCGGTCAAGAGCGCGGTCGACACCTACAGCAGGTACCTGGCCAAGGAGCTGGGCGGACGCGGCATCAGTGTCAACACGGTCGCCCCGGGCCCGATCGCCACCGACTTCGGCGGCGGGGTCGTCCGGGACAACGAGGAGATCAACGCGTTCTGGGCCGGTAACACCGCCCTCGGCCGTGTCGGCCTGCCCGATGACATCGGCGGCGCGATTGCCGCACTGCTCTCCCCGGGCACCGGCTGGATCACCGGTCAGCGCATCGAAGCCTCCGGCGGAACCCTGATCTGACCATCTCGGCACGGCCGTGGCCGAGGACACCTCTTCACGGCCCCAGCCCGCGGAGGGCCGGGGCGGCGACAAGGTCGCCCCGAGCCCCGGGCGACCTCCCGGGAACGCACCACGTGAGACGCGGCCGAATGCAGTAGCCGCACCCGTCAGCCCACCTGGCCACGAGAGGATCGGACCATGGACCGCGCTCAGCTCGCCGACTTCCTGCGTACCCGCCGCGAGGCCCTGCAGCCCGAGGACGTCGGTCTGCCACGTGGGCTGCGTCGTCGCTCCCGGGGCCTGCGCCGGGAGGAGGTCGCCCAGCTGGCGGGCATGTCCACCGACTACTACGCGCGCATCGAGCAGCAGCGCGGCCCCACCCCTTCCGAGCCGATCCTCGGCGCGATCGCGCGCGCCCTGCGTCTGACACGGGAGGAACGCGACCACCTGTTCGAGATCGCAGGGCACCAGACACCCGGACCCGCTGCCCTGGCCGACCATGTCTCTCCGGGAATGATGCGCATCCTGGACCGCCTGGCCGACACCCCCGCCCAGGTGCTGACCGCACTGGATGAGGTCCTCGTCCAGACCCGGCCGGCGATCGCCCTCGTGGGCGACGATACGAGCCGCACCGGACTGGCCCGCAGCCTGATCTACCGCTGGTTCACCGACCCCCAGGCCAGGCGGATCTACCCCGAGGACGACCACCCGCAGCACAGCCGCGCCTTCACCTCCGACCTGCGCACCGCCTACACCCGCCAGGGACCGGGCTCCCGCGCGGAGGAGATCACCGACGCGCTGCTCGCCGAGAGCGCAGAGTTCACCGCACTGTGGGACAAGCACGAGGTCGGCGTCAGGCGCCCCGACAGCAAGCGCTTCACCCACCCCGACCTCGGCGTCCTCGAACTGCAATGCCAAACCCTTCTTGATCCGGGGCAGGACCAGACCCTCCTGGTCTACACCGCCACCCCGGGCACCGAGAACTACGACAAACTCCAGCTGCTCTCCGTCCTCGGAGACCGGCAACCCCATCGATAGCCAGGATTGCTGCCCTTCCTCGCGTATCCGGCCAGCCACTGGGGCAACGGCCCGACCCTCCGCGCCAATAGCGGCATCGTCTGACCAGTTCGTGCCCTTCCCCAGAACGGTGACAGCCGTGCGGCGCCGCACGCCCGCGCAGCCACAAGAACCCGGACGGGCCCAGGCCGCCCCCTACCGGCATTCCGCCTGAGCCCGCCCGAAGGACACGGCACAGCGACCACCCCCTGGTACCTGTGCCGTGCCTGTTCCGCACCAGCGGTCTGCCCACAGACCGCCTCCCCCTCCCCCCCCCACACGCAGAAGGACCATTCCTCATGAGTTTCGAAGGCAAGACCGCGCTGATCACCGGCTCCTCCAAGGGTCTGGGCCGGGCCATCGCACTGCGCCTGGCCGCCCAGGGTGCCAATGTCGTCCTGAACTACTCGCGCGACAAGGCCGCCGCCGACAAGGCACTCGCCGAGGTCACCGCACTCGGTGCGAAGGCCATCAGCGTGCAGGCGGACGTCTCCGACACCGCGCAGATCAACCGTCTTTTCCAGGAGGCGCTGGACTCCTTCGGCACGCTCGACATAGTCGTCGCCAACGCGGGCATCGAGAAGATCGACATCCCGGTGACAGAGATCACCGAAGAGGACTACGACCTGCTGTTCCGCGTCAACACCAAGGGCCCGTTCTTCGTCCTGCAGGCCGCAGCCCGGCACGTCGGCGACGGCGGCCGCATCATCAACATCGCCTCCAGTTCCACTGTCCGCCCCCAGCCCGGCATGGGCCTGTACGGCACGAGCAAGACCG
This sequence comes from Streptomyces sp. NPDC002463, assembly GCF_042889835.1. Lineage (NCBI taxonomy): Bacteria > Bacillati > Actinomycetota > Actinomycetes > Kitasatosporales > Streptomycetaceae > Streptomyces > Streptomyces sp. NPDC002463. Next base: position 55,589 of record NZ_JBIARL010000034.1, on the reverse strand, counting down.
CCCCGAAGTATCTGGTCCGTGTCATGGCCCAGGAACTCGGCGCGCGCGGCATCACCGTCAACTCGCTGATGCCCGGCCCGGTCGACGGAGCCGGCATCTTCACCGACTTCACCGACGACAACCCGTACAAGAAGATCCTGACCGACGCCGTTCCCCTGGGCCGCCTGGCCACCCCGACCGACGTCGCCAACGTCGCCGAATTCCTCGCCTCCGAGCAGTCCTTCTTCATCAGTGGCGAGGAGATCCTGATGAACGGGGCTGGCCGCGACTGACCCTGGTAGCGATGACGCTCACCCTCGTCCGCTTCGCGGGCGAGGGTGAGTTCTCCGAACCCCGCTCGAATACCGCTTGCTTCGAGTGACGCGCCCTGCCAGCTGGTGCGAACGGCTGGGACGCGAAGAGGCACGAGGCGTACGCTGCCAGCCGCTCGACGGCGCTCCGGCGGTCCCGGCCCAGCGCAAGGCCCGCCGCGAGTACGAGAACCAGGTCGGCACACTTGCGCCGCCCGGGCCATGATCAATCTCACCGGGATTTCCTGTACCCAACTACTCACACCCGGATTCAGCGGCGGGCGTCGCCCGGCGCGAGCAGGCTGGTCACCTCGGCGATGGCCTCGGCGGAGGGCTTGAAGTAGCGGCGGACGTTCTCCGCCTTCTTGTGCCGGGACTTGGCCATCAGCATCACCTCGGACGCGCCCCGCTCGCCGAGGTGAGTCAGAGAAGAGTGGCGGTACTCGTGCAGGTCCCAGCCGGTCCCCGGCCCCGCCAGCGCGGTGTGCTGGTCGAGCAGGGCGCGGGCCTGGCCGTAGGAGAGGCGGGCCAGGCCGGTGTCCGGGCAGACGTCGCGGGCGGAGACCACCTTGCCCGGCCCGGGGCGGCGGTGGGTGACGAACACCGGCCCGCGGGTGCGGTCCTTCAGCAGACGGGGCAGCAGACGGGCGGTGCCGGCGTCCCAGAACACCGCCTCCAGCACGTAGTCGGAGCGGGCGGCGCCGCGCCGGCGCACCTTCGGCTGGGCGCCCTTGGACTTCACCGGGCAGCGGCGGCCGGCCAGGTCCAGGTCCTCGATGTTGACGTCCAGGATCTCCTCGGAGCGGGCACAGGTTCGTAGAGCATCCGCCACAGGGTCTTCTCCCGCAGGTGGACCTCCCGGCGGGCGATCAGCCGGTCGATCGCCATCTTCGAGCGCACCGGGGTGTCCGAGTCCGGCGGTGCGATCCGCTTCGCCCAAGCCGGGACCGCCGGCCCGTCGTAGCCCCGCTCGGAGCACCAGCCCGTCCAGGACAGCACCGCGCCGCGGCGGGCGTTCCAAGTGTTCACCGCCGAACTGCCCCACAGCAGCTCCAGCGCCTCGCCGAGCTCGTCGTCCGCCACCGAGGCGAGCGGCCGGCCCTCGCCGATCCGATCGGCGGTCTTCCCGACGGCGATGCCGTAGTTCCGCACGGTGTTCGGGTTGGTGAGCGAGTCGAGGAAGGCGTCGGCGGCCGTGCGGACCGTCAGCATCTTCCCGGTCGGCAGCAGCAGGACCGCGGGCACCTTCTCTCCCTTGCCACAGATAACAGGGCCGCTTCACGCAGCGTGTGGAGAACGTCCCCGCAGGTCGCACTCAGTGATGTTGGTAAGGACGGCTGTTGGTTAGGGGTGAATAGCCCCGGGGGCCTGTCGTAGCGGGGTGCGACAATCCGTCCGTGTCCGAGGAGCTCTCACGTTGGTATCGGGGTCGCCTGGTGGGCGGTCCGTTCAGGCCGTTCGACCCAGGCGAGTGCGCCGCACTGGAACGGGAGATCGGGCTGCCCCTGCCTCCCGCGTACCGCTCCTTCCTGGAAGCCGCTGGCGGGGAGAGGCTGGACTACTCGGTCCGCCTCCCCGCGTGTGAACCGGAACCGGTCCAGGGCTTCGACGACCTCCACCAGTTGGGCCGTGACGACGCCGGCGAGTACGGCTGGGGCACCCTCCTGGGGGAATACCGGCGCAGTCGCAACGGGTGGCTCGCCGAGAGCGTCTCCCTGACCGGGCTACTGCCCATCGCCCGCAACGGCGGCAGCGACACCCTGTTCCTGGACCTGAACCCGGCCACTCATGGCCAGCTCCACGCCTTCGTCCACGCCATCGCCTGGCCGGGGTATCTGGGCAACCATGTCTTCACAAAGGTCGCCGACAACTTCGACGCCTATCTCGACAGCCTGTTCATCGACCCCGACATGGCGGAGGACGCCTGGGCCGACGTCGCAGACAGCGACCCCTCGGATCCTTGGCGGAGGACCGTCGAGGGGTGGCTGGACAAGGAACTGCCGGGGTGGCGTGCTGAAGCCTGGGCCACCTCCTGATCTGGAGGAGCTCGCCTCAAGCGTCTTCGGGCCCCCGGGGACTTCGCAGGGCCGCGTAGCCCAGGTAGTCCGTTCCGGCTCGCTCGGCGTAGCGCATCGCTGTCTGAGGGGTCACGCCAAGGGCGTCTGCCAGGACGGCCGGCGGGGCTTCGCGGACCATCTGGATCCAGGCTCTGGAGCGCGTAGCCAAGGCCGGGATCCCGGATTCACGGAGAATCGTCGCAACGCTGTAGACGTGCATCGTCCGCCCGGGCATCCGCCCGGGAAACACCAACGGGCAGTCCGGGTTCGCGGCCGTGCTCAGACCGGGGCGAGAAGCAAGATGGACCCTGATCACGGCGGCTGCCGCCTCCGGAACGTCGATCCAGTCTCTGCCGAGCTTCACCTCCAGCCCGTTCGGGCCTTCGCGGAAGTCGTCCATGCGCATCGTCACGACCCTGGCGAGGGGTTGTCCGAAGAGGACGAGCATGATGCCGATGGCCCGGTGGGCTGCTGGCAGGGTCTGATGGAGAAGCAGAGCGCGGAGCGCTTCGACATGGTCCTTCTCGCTCGCGAGTGGGCCGTTTCCATGAGGCGCCCAGGGAACGGCGAGCTCGCTGACCAGCCGCTGCTTGATAGCCCAGTAGAGAAAGTTGTTCGCGTGCCCGCGCGTGCTGGTGCCGTTACCGAACCAGGCATCGACGTCATGCTGACTGCACTCCTCCAAGCTCCTTCCGCGGTCCCCGAGCCATCGCAGGAACTGGATCGCGACGGTCGTGTGCTGCTTGGCACGTAGGAAGGCGTTGGCAGTCACGGGGTGTTGGTCGGAGTCGGCTCGTCGCATACGTCTCATCACGTGCCACCGCGTGTAGCGCTCGATGAGGCGCCGCTGATCAGCATCGGCGATCGTGTCGAGCTTCGAGGTGAGCCAGCGGCCGTAAGCGATCAGGTGTTCGTCGCGCCAGGGGAGGCAGCCGTGAGCGACGAGCAGACCCCTCAGGTATTCGATCGTTCTGGATCGCGGCAGTGAGTCGAGTGCGTCGTGACTGAGTTCGATGTCTCCAGCAGCCAGACCCCGTAGGAGTTCTGGCACGCGCCGGTTCATGTGGATCCAGGCCCATCCGCTGTTCGGCCGGGGCATCCCCGTGATCGCCTCCGCGAGCGGCCGCAGACTCTCGGCTATGTCCCCGTCCGGACCAGCGAGGAGCTTGTTGATCCTGTCCGTGAGCAGGCAGCGCCAGCAGATGTTGGAGTCGTTAGCCAGGTTCTCCTCGCCGCATCGCTTGCATCGCACGTCGAGCGGCACGTCGCAGCAGTGGACGCAGAGGGGACGCGCTTCGGTGTCGAGCCCCGGGAGGATGCCCTCGTGACCGCAGGCAGCGCAGGTTCCCTGGCGGTTCCGCGCTGCGCGCACGCAGTAGAAGCAGACGATGCCCTCGGGCCAGTGCCGGCTGGCGGGGTAGCAGGAGCCGCAACGCACACAGGACGGGTACCTGCTCGGATCGGACGTGTACTTCCGGGGTGCGGGCATGGTCAGTCCTCGATGATGCGAGCGCGCTCGGGACGGAAGTCGGTATTGATCTCGATGACGGCCGCTTCACCGGCTGTGCGCTTGCGTCGGTCTGCCTCGACGTACGGTTCGATGAGGTCGGCGGGCGAACAGGCGAGGATGTCGCAGAGCGCGGCCAGGACCGGCAGAGACAGGCGCTCGGGCCGGTCGGTGACCAGGCGGTAGACCTGCGCGGTGGACAGGTTGATGCCGCGCTCGCGCAGGAGGGGGATGAGTTCGGTGGTCTTCCAGATGTTGTGCGCGGCCATGATCCGTCGCAGGTGCCAGTGGTAGCTGAGTCGCCTGATCATCGCGGTCCTTCCCCGGTCGAAGTGCTGATCGCTCGGCCGATCGTGCCGTCCAGGACTTTGCGCAGCGTGCGGGTGCGAAAGTCCGAGGACACGGAGGTGTAGAGCGCGGTGGTGGACGCGTAGGAGTGCCCCACCTGCTGCTGGACGAACAGCGGGTCGTAGCCGGCTTCGATCAGGTGTGTCACGTAGGAGTGGCGCAAGCAGTGCAGCGTCAGCTCCTGCGGCAGCCCCAGTGCATCCCTGTAGGCGGCGAACCGGTCTCCAAGAGCCCCCATGTCCAGGCGCGGTGACCGTTCACTCGGCCAGAGGGCGTCGCTCTTCGCGGCGGTGTCGAACACGGCGCGGTAGCTGCCGAGCCATTGCTCCATCACCTTCACCGACCAGGGAAAGACGGTCAGCACGCTGCGGCGCTTGGGAGCGGAGCCCTTGGACGCCTTGCCCCAACGGACGTAGACCACGCCCAGGTCGCCGAACTCAGGAGCGTGCGGATTGTGTCCGAAGTCCGCGAGATCGAGCTTGATCACCTCGCGGCGGCGCAGCCCCCAGGCGTAGGTGGCCTTCATCGCGGTCGCGTCTCGCATGGCCGGGAGCCAGCCCTTGCGGCCAGAGGTTCGGGCGGCTGCCACTTGGTCGTCGGCGTAGTCGAAGAAGCGTTGAAGCTCGGCCTTGGTCAGAGCACGGCGTCCGGGCCGGCCTTCGTACTCGGCGGCGTGCACGGCGGTGTTCCACTCGAAGAACACCTGGGCTGGATGGCTGCCGAAGAGACGCTCACTGACCGCTGTCCACTCGTAGCGAGGGTCGGCGACGTACTCCAGGAACAACCGGACGTGGCCGTGATAGCCGCGGATCGTGGAATGTGACCGTTCCCGCCCGTCGCTCCGGAGGTGGGCGGTGTACTCCTCGACGTCCCTAGGGCGCCACGTCCACGGCCACTCGTTGGTGAAGCGCTGGAACCGCCGTACCGCCAGGAGCCGGTCGGCGATCGTGTCCTTGCTCAGGTTCCGGGCTAGCTGCTGATCACGCCATCCCGCCAACATGCCCTCGAAGACCTGGGTCTCCGGGTGCAGCAGCGGGGCACCGCCCACGATGAACAGCGACGGTGCCGCCCCCGGCACGTTCCATGAGGAACCGCCCACTCCAACCCCCAACACACTGCGAGAAGGGCGAATGAATCGTTCATTAGATGAGAACGAGCGGAGTCACCGCAGGTCACGCGAGCCGTCGACATGCGGTCGGGGCATATCGTCGGGGTCCCCGGGCTGTGAGCAGCCGACGCCTGCCTGCTCAGGCGCCCCTATCGGCCAGGGGTGAGTCCTCTCACCTGATGCAATTCACGGCGCTTAGCATTGCATAAAACGTTTTATGTCCATACGTTGAAGCGCGCCGCCCCCGCTGGCCTGCGGCCTCACCTGCCTCGAAGGAACGCGCGTGGAACTCCACACCCTCACCACCGAGACCACCGACCCCCGCGAGCGCGGGACCCTGCTCGGCACCCGGTTCGGCGCCCGGGTCCGGCGCGTCGCGGAGCTCTACCGGGAGCACTTCACCGTCCTCGGCCTGCCGGCGGACCAGGTCCGCGACCTCGCCGACCGCAGCCACGAGGCGCTCCGGGCCTGGGCGCCGCACCTCGCAGAGGAGTCGGACGCCTGCGCCGACGCCGCCGGCGTCGAGCGCTGGACGGTGGCCGCCGTCGGCGCCCGGACCGAGATCCTCGCCGCGTGCCCGGAGCCCGGCAGGGGCGAGTGCTCGACGGCGGTGTTCGCGCCCGCCGGGGCCGCGCCGCAGACCGTGCAGACCTGGGACTGGCACGACCTGCTCGTCCCGGACGCGCTGCTGCACGCGCTGACGCCGAGCGAGGGTCGCACGGTGAAGCTCTTCACCGAGTTCGGCGCCCCCGGCAAGATCGGCGTGAACAGCGCCGGTCTCGGCGTCCACTTCAACATCCTGTTCCACGCGTCCGACTCCGCGGGCGGCGTGCCCGTGCACGCCGTCGCCCGTCGCATCCTCGACGAGGCGGACACCCTCGACCAGGCCGTCGAGATCGCCTCGACGGCCCGCGTCAGCGCCTCCACCTCGCTGACCGTGGTCACCGCCGACTGCTCGGCGGCGAGCCTGGAGCTCTCGCCCGCCGGCCTCGCCGTGGTCCCGGCGGGGGAGGACGGCTGGCTGCTGCACACCAACCACTTCCTCGACACCGGACTCGCGGCGGGGGACACCGGACCGGCCGACTCGATGACGGCGGAGCGGCTCGCCCACCTGCACGCGGTACGCGCCGCGATGCCGGGCCTCTCACCCGCCGAGCGGGCGCGGGCCTTCTGCGGCGAGGGCGGGGCCGACGCCGTCGTCTGCATGCGGCCCGACGCGCACAAGCCCCCGCACGAGCAGTGGGGCACCCTGCTCACCGTCGGCCTCGACACCGCCGATTGCGCGATCGACTATCTGGCCGGCGCGCCGCACGAGGCCCCGGCGTCCGGCCTCGCGCGCTTCTGAAACGGTCTCCGAGGCAGCGGTTTCCAAGAAGGCGGCTACGAGCGGAGAAATGCGCGGACTCCTCGGGAGACGGCGTCGTCGCCGAGGAGCTCGTTGTGCTTGAGGCAGCCGGCGCCGTTGTCGACGGCGCCGGCCAGCGGCACGCTGCTGTCGGGGTTGATCACCTCGTCGCAGTTCGACCACCAGGTGGCGTAGCGCACGGCCCCGGGCGTCTCGTCGCCCTCCGCGAGCTTCTTCTGGACGTACGACCCCGGGCTCATGTCCCGGCAGGCCTGGTCCCACAGCGCGCACGCCCATGCCGTGGAGGTGCCGTGATTGGGGCCGGCGAGGGAGACCCAGTGGGCGACGGAGGACTGGCCCGCCGCGTCGAACTTCACGTACCAGCGGGTGACGAGGCTGCCGAAGGAGTGGGCGACGAGATCGACCCGGGAGGCCCCGGTCTGCCGCTTGACGCCCTCGACGTACGCGGCGAGCCGGCCCGACAGGACCTCGTTGACGGACTGGTGCGTGTCGTAGCCGAAGGAGAACAGCTCGGCGTCGGTGTATCCGTCGGCCTTGAAGTCCGCGCGCAGCCCGCCCCACACGCCCGGGTCGGCGTTGTAGCCGTGGACGAACACGACGGGGGTACGGGAGGACGCCTCGGCATGGACGGGTGCCGCCGGCAGGAACAGGGACGCGACGAGCGCGAGCAGTGCAACGACGATCCGGCCACGGAGCCTCAACACGCTTTCCCCTAAAATGAGTTACGCACGAGTAGTCAGCAGCATGGTGGGGGCTGAGGGGGCGGATGACCAGCCCCCTGCGCGGCTTCGCCGGTCCCCGGTGACCGTCGGGCGATCGTGAAGGGGGCGCACGTGCGGGGGAGATGGGGCCGCCGGGGGAGTGGCGGCGGGCGCGAAGACGACGTGGACGGCCTTCGGCGGGCCGCCGAGGCCGGGGACGTCACGGCGATGTTCCGGTACGGCCTGCATCTCGGTGCGCGCGACGACCGGGAGGGCGGCGAGCGGTGGCTGCGCCGGGCGGCCGCGGCGGGGCACCCCGAGGCAGGTGTGACCCTCGGCGTGCTGCTCCACGGCTGGCAACGGCACGCCGAGGCCGAGCCGTTGCTGAGGGAGGCCGCCGGGGCCGGGCACGTACGGGCGATGGAGATCGTCGCGTACCTCCTGCGGAAGCGGGGCGAGCACGAGGAGTCGGTCCTCTGGTACCGGCGTTCGGCCGAGGGCGGCAACCCGTACGCGATGGGCGTCCTCGGGGAGCTGAGCCGGGACCGGGGAGCGGTGTCCGAGGCCGAGGACTGGTTCCGGCGGGCCGCCGACGCGGGCCTCGCCGACGCCGCGTACCTCCTCGGGAAGATGCTCTACGAGCGGGGCGAGGCCGTGGAGGCCGAGCGCTGGTCCCGCCGGGCGGCGGACGGCGGCAGCACCGCCGCGATGAACGCCCTCGGGACGCTCGCGCTGCGGCGGGGGGACCGGGAGAAGGCGAAGGCCTGGTACCGCAAGGCCGGCGCGGCCGGTGACGAGGAGGGCGACCGCCTGCTCGGGAGGATGCTCACCAAGGCCGAGGTGGTCGTCGAGTACGAGAGGCGGCTGGCCGAGCGCGCCCGCAGGCGTGACGTCGACGCGTACGTGGCGCTCGGCCGGTCCAAGGAACTGGGCGGCGATCTGTACGCGGCGCAGGGCTGGTACGAGAAGGCCGCCAAGGCGGGGCACGTCGGGGCGATGCTCCATCTCGCCCGCATCTCGGAGGCGCAGGGCCACCTCCGTCAGGCGCGGGCGTGGCGCCGGAAGGCCGCCGAATCCTGAGGCGTCTGTGACGGATTGACCGTCTTTCGAAGGGGTCCGTCGGTGCTGCCGGCGAACTCATTCCGTCACAGGGGTTGTCAGTGCAATTTCACATTACTATGTTACACCGCACACGGCCCGGTGATCGACCGTCACCCGCCGTGCCCTACAGACCAGTTCGCGAACCGACCATTCGCGGACCATCCCCGCATCAACCCCCCTCATCAGCAGGAGTTCCGTTGTCCCTCCACCGACGTGTGCGCTCGTCCCTGCTCGCCTCCGCCATCGCGGTCACCCTCCTGGCCTCCGCCGGCCAGGCCGGTGCCTCCGCGGCGGGCACGGACGACAAGCCCGCCGCCCCGGCCCCCGCCCTCGGCGCGCCGGCGCCGCAGGCGCAGCCGGGAGCCAACCCCTTCGACGAGGTCGAGCACCGCGCCTCCGCCCCGCGCACCACCTTCGGCCCGGCCCCCGCCCCCGGCGGCCACACCGCCGGCCGCGTTCCCGGCCGGGCCGAGTCCGCCGCCACCGCACGCTCGTTCGCCGCGGCCGCCACCGACACGGCGGCCGGCGTCCCCTGCACGCTCGACGGGATCACCGGCCTCGCCCCCGAGCAGTTCGCCGACTTCCTCGCCGACCCGGCGGTCACCGCCGACGGCTGTCTGCGCGGCCTCATCTGGACCTGGGACGCCCGGCTCGCACCCGTGATGTCCGACGCCCACGTCCAGGCCGTGTCCCGCCGCATATCGAGCCTCGCCGCGTCCCACGACGGGCGGAACACCTCCCACCTGGAGGAGATGTTCACGTACCTGCACGCCGTCGCGTACCACGACTACTCGCGGGGCGAGATCGACATCACCGACGCGCCCACCGTGAACGCGATGCGGCAGGCGGTCGCCGACTTCGGCGCCGCCGCCCGCACCTTCGACGTCACGAAGAGCAACGCCAACACCCTCCGCGAGGCGCTCTACGCCGCGAGCGCGCCCGGCCTGCGCCAGTACCAGCTCGCCCTGATCAAGCGGGTCCTGGCCACCATGGATCCCGCGCACACCGCCACGAACCTGGACCCGGCCTGGGCCGGTGCCGCGCTCGCCGCGCTGTCCGTCAACTACCTGGGCGTCTACCCGGGCAACCAGGACGCCGCCTTCCACGCGGCGGCCGCCGCCGACCCGGCGTACCGCGCGGCCTTCAAGGCCTTCGGGGGCTACGGGCACCTGAAGGGGACCGCCAACGCCTGGGTCGCCCGCGACGCCCTCAGCGAGTACGGCCGCTTCGGTCAGATCGACGGACTCAAGGACGGCGTCGTCGCCGACCTCGGCGCCACGCTCACCACCGTCGTCGGCACGTTCGGCCGCGGCAGCGAGCAGTGGGCGAAGGTCGTCTCCTGGCTCAACTTCTACGAGGCCTGCAAGCCGTACGGCGTGTGCAAGGAGGACATCGAGAAGCAGCTCTTCCCGTACACGTACACCTACGACAACGGCGCCATCAAGGTCCGCACCGCCCTCGACCGGGCCACCGTCGACCAGCTCTACTACGCGAGCAAGCAGGTCAAGGCGCAGTACCACCGCGTCCTCGGCACCGACCAGCCGCTCGCGGGCGACGCCAACACCACCCTGAACATCGTCCTCTACGCGTCCCGCGCGGACTACGAGAACTACCACCCCATCCTCACCGGCATGGGCACCAACAACGGCGGCATCTACATCGAGCGCGGCGCCACCTTCTACACGTACCAGCGGCGCGTCCCGCAGGACTCCTCGCTGACCCTCGAAGAGCTCTTCCGTCACGAGTACACCCATTACCTGAACGGCCGCTGGGCCGTCCCCGGCTTCTTCGGCGAGGGCCCCTGGTACCAGGGCGACCGCACCACCGCCATGGACGAGGGCACCGCCGAGTTCTTCGACGGGGCCACCCGCGACAACGGCATCGCCGTCCGCAAGTCCCTCGTCCGCGGCATCATCAACGACACCGCCGGCGGCGGCCCCCGGATGAACCTGCGCCAGATCCTCCACGCCACCTACGACGGCGACGGCTTCCGCTTCTACAACTACGCGGGCACGTTCTTCGAGTTCCTCTGGACGGAGAAGCCCTCCCTGCTCCGCGAGATGTACACGCACCTGCGGGCCGACGACGTGGCGGGCTACGACGCCTGGCGCGAGCGGCTGAGCTCCGACGCGAACCTCCAGCGCGACTACGACCGCTTCCTCGACACGCAGATCGCCAAGGTCGACCAGCTGTACGTCCCCAACACCGCCTACACGCCCAACGCCCAGCTCCGCGACGCCGACATCGCGTCCGTGAGGTCCTCCTTCGCCACCGCCACCTACAACACCCCCGACTGCGTGGAGAACGGCGAGCCCGGCAAGCGCCGCTTCCTCTGCACCGGGCGGATCACCGCCAACCTGTCCAACTGGGCCAGCGAGGACCAGAACTTCAAGGACATGTCCGAGACCGTCGACTACTTCATCCTCGACCGGGCCGGCGCCGCGTCGAACAACCTGGCCGACATGAACTGCAGCTTCGGGTCGATCGACATCTGGTCCACCAAGGTCGCGGGCACGTCGAGCTTCAGCTGCGAGGGCCCCCTCCGCAGCTGACCGCACCCACCCGTCCGGGCCGGTCCTTCCACGGGGGGAAGGGCCGGCCCGGCACTCGATTCCCCTTCAGGAGGCCGTACTCCGTGAGCACCACCCCGCACTTGGTCCGCACCACCGACTACCACACCGCAGGCGAGCCGTTCAGGATCGTCGACGAGGACCTGCCGCCGATCCCCGGCGACACCGTCGCCGAGCGCCGCGCCCTCGCCCTCCGGCTGGGACCGCTCGACGAGCTGCGCCGCCTGCTTGTCCGGGAGCCCCGGGGACACTCCGGCATGTACGGCGGGTTCATCGTCCCGCCCGACGACGACGGCGCCCACTTCGGCGTCCTGTTCTGGCACAAGGACGGCTACTCCACCGCCTGCGGCCACGGCACGATGGCCCTCGGCGCCTGGGCCGTCGACACCGGCCGGGTCCCGGCACCCGACGACGGCGACGTCCCCGTCCGCATCGACGTGCCCTCGGGGCGCGTCACCGCGACGGTGCACCGCGAGGGCGGCCGCACGACCGGCGTCACCTTCCGCAACGTCCCGACGCGCGTCCTGGCGCGCAAGGTCCCGGTGACCACCGCGTACGGCACCGTCGAGGCCGACCTCGCCGACTCCGGCGCCGTCTACGTCTCCGTCCCCGCGCGCGCCCTCGGCCTCGACACGACCAGGGCCTCGCTGCCCGCGCTGGTCCGGGCCGGGCGGGAGATCCGTGCCGCGTTCCCCGAGCACGACGTGTACGGCGTCATCCTGTACGACGAGCTGCCCGACACCCCCACCGGGCCGCACCAGCGGAACGTCACCGTCTTCGCCGACGGGCAGGTCGACCGCTCGCCCTGCGGGTCCGGCACCTCCGCCCGCCTCGCGCTGCTCGGCGAGGACGGACGCCTCGGCCCCGGAGAGGTCCTCACCCACGAGTCCGTGGCCGACACCGTGTTCACCGGCCGGCTGCTGCCCGGCGGGATCACCGAGGTCACGGGAGCCGCCCACCGCACGGGCACCCACACCTTCGTCCTCGACCCGCACGACGACCTGGGCACGGGATTCCTGCTGTGACCGACCTGCTCGTCATCGACGCCCCGACCATGACCCGCCTCCTCACCCCGGCCGCGACGGCCGACGTCCTCGCCGACGTCCTGCACGCCGGACTCGACCCGGAGGCCGGGCCGCCCCGTACCGCCGTCCCCGTCCCGGCCGGTGAACTCCTCCTCATGCCCGCCGCCTCCGGCCCGTACGCCGGTGTGAAGATCGCGGGCGTCGCCCCGGGCAACCCGGCCCTCGGCCTGCCCCGCATCACCGGCTCCTACCTGCTCCTCGACGGTACGAGCCTTCGGCCCCTCGCCCTGCTCGACGGCGCGGCCCTCACCGAGCTGCGCACCCCGGCCGTCTCCGCCCTCGCCGTACGCCGTCTGACACCGGACGACCGGCCGCTGCGCCTGGTCCTCTTCGGCTCCGGACCCCAGGCGTACGGTCACCTCGACGCCGTCCTCGCGGTGCGAGAGCTCGCCGAGGCGGTCGTCGTCGGGCGCAGCCCGATCGGTGCGCGCGCCCTCGCGGGCTACGCGCGGTCGCTCGACGTCCCCGCCCGCACCGGGACGCCCGAGGACGTGGAGGGGGCCGACCTCGTCGTCTGCTGCACCACGGCCCGGGAACCCCTCTTCGACGGCGAACTGGTGGCCCCCGGCGCCACCGTCGTCGCGGTCGGCTCGCACGAGCCGGCGGCCCGGGAGACCGACACCGCCCTCGTGACCCGCGCCGAGGTGTACGTCGAGGCGCGGTCGGCGGCGCTCCGCGAGGCCGGCGACCTCCTCGTCCCGCTGGCCGAGGGGGCGATCGGCGAGGACCACATCGCGGGCACCCTCGCCGACCTGGTGAACGGCCGCGTCCCCTCGGGGCGTCCACGGCTCTTCAAGAGCGTGGGCATGGCCTGGGAGGACCTGACGGTCGCCGGTGCCCTGTACGGCGCGGCCCGCGCGGCCTGAACACGCCGAGGCGACTCAGGGGGTGCCGGCCGCCCCCCGGTGCCGCAGGTTGACGGCCGCGGCCTTCGCCACGGCCACGGGGTTCAGGAAGCGCAGCGGACCGATCAGGCGGGAAGCGAACATGTGCATGTGCCGGGCGAGGGATCCGTTCCGCGCCGCCGCCGAGAACATCAGCCGCTCCATGGGGTTGAAGGGGCGGCCCGTGGCGAAGTCCGCGGCCAGGAACTGGTGACCGCCCAGCCGGCGCCGGTGCCGGCGCGCGTACTCCGCGAGGGACCGGTCGAGGTCGCCCCGTCCGGCCGCCGCCGGGCCGACCGCCTCCGCCAGCCAGTGCGCGGACTGCAGGGCCCACCCGCAGCCCACTCCCCACAGGGGGTCACCGGTCAGGGCGGCGTCGCCGACGAGAGCGAGGCCCGGTGCGGTCGCGCCGCGGGTGCGCAGCGGGTAGTCGACCGCGCCGGTGATCTTCGTGACGCGCTCGGCGGAGTCGATGTCCGGTGCGTCGGGCAGGGAGCGGACGAAGTCGAGGAAGCTGCCTTCCAGGTCCTTCCGGAAGTCGGGAAGGCGCTTCTTCTCGGGGAGCACCGCGACGACCGTCACGCCGTCGTCGTTCGGGAACGCGTAGGCCATGTCGGGGACCAGGAACCAGGCGTGGCTGATCCCGTCGCGCAGCGGCAGGTTCCGGAAGTGCGCGAGATAGCCGAAGCGCGCGTTCTCGTGCTGTCGGGTGGGCACCCCGGCGAACTTGGCGACGGCCGAGTCCTTGCCGTCGGCGCCGACCACGAGACGGGCCCGGATCTCGCGCTCGCCCCCGGGCGTCGACGCACGCACGCCCACGGTCCGTCCGGCCTCCTGGACCAACCCGGTCACCTGGTGGCCGAGGAGCAGGTCGACGCCGGGGGTCTCGGCCGCGCGGGACCTGATGAGCGGGTCGAGGGTGCTGCGGCGGACGTTGTAGCCGTACGGCAGCTCGGGGCCGGGAGCGGCGCTCGGCTCGATCCAGCCCCAGCGGGTGTACCAGCGGGCCTCGTTCCGGACGGCCCCCGCCTTCTCCAGGGCGGGAAGCAGGCCGAGTTCCGCGAGGACCGGGGTGGCGTTGGCCGTGAGGGAGTGGGTGCACAGCGTCTTGTACGCCGCGGGGTCCGAGCGGCGTTCCAGGAGGGCGACGCGGGCGCCGCGCCGGGCGAGCAGGATCGCCGCCGCGCTGCCGGCGAGGCTCGCCCCGCTGATGACGACGTCGTAGTCGTGTCCCGTGCTCTCGGACTTGGTCATGCGCTGATCGTCCCCCCGTGATGTGGTCCCGCTTCTGTCAGGAACATGAGGACGAGGAAGGCGAGCGGTTGTCAAGAGACCAAGCCCGCCACGGGTCTTGGCAACCTGGGTGCCATGTGAAATATTACTGCCGTGCCCACGAGAAACACCTCGGATGTCATCGTCGTCGGCGCCGGCGTCGTCGGCGCGGCCTGCGCCCACTACGCCGCCCGAGCCGGCCTCTCCGTCACCGTCGTCGACCGCGGTCCCGTGGCCGGCGGCACCACGGGAGCCGGCGAGGGGAACCTCCTGGTCTCCGACAAGGAACCAGGGCCCGAGCTCGAACTCGCCCTGACCGCCACCGCGTCGTGGCGCGAGCTGTCCGATCGGCTCCCGCCCCAGGTCGAGTACGAGGCGAAGGGCGGCCTCGTCGTCGCCTCGGACGAGCCCGGGATGCGCGCCCTGCGCGCGTTCGCGGCCCGCCAGGAGAAGGCGGGCGTCACCACCCAGGAGGTCCCCGAGGACCGGCTCCACGATCTGGAGCCCCACCTCGCACCCACCCTGGCCGGCGGCTTCCTCTATCCCCAGGACGCCCAGGTGATGCCCGCCCACGCGGCCGCCCAGCTGCTGCGCGCCGGAGCCGAACGGATCCGGCTGCGCCTCGGTGAGGAGGTCACCGGCCTCCTCACCGGCACCGCCGGAGAGGTCCGCGGCGTGCGGACCGCGGCGGGCGAGATCCACGCCCCGTACGTCGTCAACGCCGCCGGAACCTGGGGCGGGGCCCTCGCCGAGCTCGCGGGCGTCCACCTGCCCGTACTGCCCCGCAGGGGTTTCGTCCTCGTCACCGAACCGCTCCCGCGCGTCGTGCGCCACAAGGTGTACGCCGCCGACTACGTGGCCGACGTCGCCAGCGGCTCCGCCGCCCTCCAGACCTCGGCGGTCGTCGAAGGCACCCCGGCGGGCCCGGTCCTGATCGGCGCCAGCCGCGAACGCGTCGGCTTCGACCGGACGCTCTCCACCGAGGTCCTGCGCCGCCTCGCCGCCGGAGCCACCGCCCTGTTCCCCGTCCTCGGCACCGTACGGGCCATCCGCACCTACCTCGGTTTCCGCCCGTACCTGCCGGACCACCTGCCCGCCATCGGACCCGACCCGCGTGTCCCCGGCCTGCTCCACGCCTGCGGCCACGAAGGCGCGGGCATCGGACTCGCCCCCGTGACGGGGCAGATCGTCGCCGCCTGCCTGACCGGGGACGAACCGCCCCTGGACATCCACCCGTTCCGTCCGGAACGGTTCGCCGACACCGGGAACTGAGTTCCGCGCACCCACCGTCACGAGAGGAGGGCCCGTGGCCCGCACCCCCGCCGACCTCGTCGGCGCACAGCCCGATCCGCCGTTCGAGATCACCTTCGACGGCCGTCGCGTCACCGCCCTGCCGGGCCAGACCGTCGCCGCCGCCCTCTGGGGCGCCGGCATCCTGGCCTGGCGCACCACCCGGGACGGCGGCCGGCCGCGCGGCGCCTTCTGCGGCATCGGCCAGTGCTACGACTGCCTCGCCACCGTCAACGGCGAACCCAACCGGCGCGCCTGCCTGGTCCCGGCCCGCCCCGGCGACGCGATCACCACCCAGGAGGGACACGGCCATGACCGCCTCGCCGTCTGAGCCGCGGGCGCGGCGCGAACCGTACGACCTTGCGGTCGTCGGAGCGGGCTCCGCGGGACTCGCCGGCGCCGTCACGGCCGCCGAACTCGGCCTCGCCGTCGCCCTCCTGGACACCTCCGCCCAGACCGGCGGCCAGTTCTACCGGCACCCGGCGCCCGCCCTGGGCGCCGTACGGCCCGAGGCCCTGCACCACGACTGGTCGGCCTACTCCGACCTCCGCCGGCGCCTCGCCGCGAGCGACGTCACGCACCTCGCCGGACACCACGTGTGGTCCACGGTGCGGGAGGACGACGGCACCTGGACCGTGCACGCGGTCACCGGAGCCGACGGGACCTCGGAGCGGCCCGCGCGGATCCGGGCCAGGGCACTGCTGCTCGCCACCGGCGCGTACGAACGCCAACTGCCCTTCCCCGGCTGGACCCTGCCCGGTGTCGTGGGCGCCGGGGGAGCGCAGGCGATGCTCAAGTCCGGCCTCGTGCTGCCGGGCCGGCGCATCGTCGTGGCCGGCAGCGGCCCTCTTCTGCTCGCCGTCGCCTCCTCCCTCGCCGCCGCCGGCGCCCAGGTGCCGGCCGTGGTCGAGGCCGCCGGGTACCTCCGGTACGCCCGCAGCCCCCGGGCGCTCCTGGCCAACCCGGCGAAGGCGGCCGAAGCCCTGCTGCACGGAACCGCCCTGCTCCGCCATCGCGTACCCGTCCGCCTGCGCAGCGCGGTCACCGAGGTGCACGGCACCGACCGCGTGGAGGCCGTCACGGTCAGCCGCCTCGACGCCGACTGGCGGCCCGTGCCGGGGACCGCTCGCCGGATCGCCTGCGACGCCCTGGCCGTCGGCCACGGCCTCGTCCCGCAGATCGAGCTGGCCACGACCCTCGGCTGCGCCACCCGACGGCTCCCCGACGGAACGCTGGGCCTCGCCCTGGACGACCTCCAGGAGACCTCGGAGCCCGGCCTGTGGGCGGCGGGCGAGACCGGGGGGGTCGGCGGTGCCGGACTCGCCCGTACGGAAGGCGAGTTGGCCGCCCGGGCGATCGCCGCACGGCTCCTCGGTCGCCGTGCGGGCCACGGGCGGATCGCCGGACTCCGGCGGCGGCGGGACCGGATGCGCGCCTTCGCCGACGTGATGTCCGCGGCCCACGCCCCGGGAGCCGGCTGGCAGGACTGGCTCGCCGACGACACGGACGTGTGCCGCTGCGAGGAGGTCGGTGCCGGGCGCATCCGCGAGGCGGTCGCCGAGCTCGGCGCGCGGGACGCGCGCACCGTCAAGCTCCTCACCCGGGCCGGCATGGGCTGGTGTCAGGGCCGGATGTGCGGGACGGCCGTCGCCTGCCTCGCCGCCCGCGGCGGCACGGCCGAACCACCCGCCGAACGCCGCCCGTTCGCCGTACCGGTCCGGCTCTCGACGCTCGCGTCGCTCGACGAGGACGCGGCCGATCCGGGCCCCGAGGCTTCATAGCGCGCGGAGGGGCCCGCTCGGGCCTCTCCTCTCCGAACCTTCTTCACCCCTTTGTAAAATGTCACACACCACAGAAAGGTCATCGGCATGACCGCCACCACCTGGAACACCGACCGGCCCTGGCGGGGCATCATGGTCGCCACCACCCTCCCCTTCCGCGAGGACCTCTCCGTCGACCACGACGCCTACGCCGAGCACGTCGCCTGGCTGATCGCCAACGGCTGCGACGGGGTCGTCCCCAACGGCTCCCTCGGCGAGTACCAGACCCTCACCGACCAGGAACGCGCCCAGGTCGTCCGTACCGCCGTCGAAGCCGCCGGGGACGGCGCGCGCGTCATGCCCGGCGTCGCCGCCTACGGCAGTGCCCAGTCCCGCCGCTGGGCCGAACAGGCCGCCGAGGCCGGCTGCGGCTCGGTCCTCCTCCTGCCGCCCAACACCTACCGCGCCGACGCGGCTGCCGTCCGCGCCCACTACACCGAGGTGGCCCGGGTCGGGATCCCCGTCGTCGCCTACAACAACCCCTTCGACACCAAGGTCGACCTCACCCCCGACCTGCTCGCACGGCTGCACGGCGACGGCAGCATCGTCGCGGTCAAGGAGTTCAGCGGCGACGTCCGCCGGGCGTACGAGATCGCCGAACTCGCTCCGGAACTCGATCTGCTGATCGGCGCCGACGACGTCCTCCTGGAGCTGGCCGTCGCGGGCGCCGTCGGATGGATCGCCGGCTACCCCAACGCCTTCCCCGCGAGCTGCGCCACGCTGTACCGCGCCGCCGTCGCGGGCGACCTGGACACCGCCCTCCCGCTCTACAAGTCGCTGCACTCGCTGCTGCGCTGGGACTCGAAGACGGAGTTCGTCCAGTCCATCAAGCTCTCCATGGACATCGCCGGCCGCCCCGGCGGCCCCACCCGTCCGCCGCGCCACCCGCTCACCGGCGCCGTCGAGGCCGCGGTCCGGACCGCCACGGAGAAGGCCGTGGCCGACGGCCACCGCTGACCCGCGCCACGGCGGACGCCCCACCGTCGACGCCCCGCCGCCGACGGCTGCCGTCGGCGGTCGCGCGCCCCGACCCGATCCTCACTCCAGGCGACCCCTTCCCCGGAGGCCTCCTCCCATGACCGACGTCCTTCCCACCCTCATCTCCCGCAACCCGGCCGATCCGACCGACGTGCTCCTGCGGATCCCCGCGCCCGGAGCCTTCGCGGCCGTCGACACCGTCGAACGAGCCCGCGCCGCGCAGCCCGGCTGGCTGCGGGCCGGAGCCGCCGCGCGCTCGGCCGCCCTGGGCGCGGTCGCCACCGCCGTCGAAGCCGCGGCCGGCGAACTCGCCGAGCTCGCCGTCCGCGAGGTCGGCAAGCCGCTCTCCGAGGCCAGGGCCGAAGTGGCCCGCGCCGCCGCGATCTGGCGCTACTACGCGCAGGCCCCCTTCCAGCCCACCGGCGAGGTCCACGAGACCTCGGCGGGCGGCGGACTGCTCCTGACCCGGCGCCGCCCGCACGGCGTCGCCGGACTCATCACCCCCTGGAACTTCCCCTTCGCCATCCCGACCTGGAAGGCCGCGCCCGCCCTCGCGGCCGGCAACACGGTCGTCCTCAAGCCCGCCCCCGAGGCCACGGCCTGTGCCCAGCGCCTGGCCGAGATCGTGCAAGAGGCCGTGTCGGAAGCGGTGTTCACCGTCCTTCCCGGCGGCGCCACCGAAGGCAACGCGCTCGTCTCGTCCGCCGACGTCGTCTCCTTCACCGGCTCCACCCCCGTCGGCCAGGCCGTGGCCAGGGCCGCGACCGCCCGGGGCATCCCGGCACAGGCCGAGATGGGCGGCCTCAACGCGGCCCTCGTGCTGCCCGACGCGGACATGGAGCAGGCGGCGGACCACATCGCCGCCGCCATCGCGGGGTTCGCGGGCCAGAAATGCACCGCCACCAGCCGCGTCATCGCCGTCGGCGCCGCCCTCGACCCGCTGCGCGAGGCGCTCTCCGAAGCGCTGCGGGCCCTTCCGGTCGGCGACCCCGCCGACCCGGCCACCGTGTGCGGACCGCTCATCCACGAGGCCGCCCGCGACAAGGTGGTCGAGGCCTGCCAGGGGCTCACCACGCTCGCCGGCGGCACCGCACTCGACAGGCCCGGCTGGTACGGCGCCCCCACGCTGGTCGAGAAGGTCGCCCCCGGACACCGGCTCCTTCGCGAGGAGGTCTTCGGCCCGGTCGCCTCCCTGCTCGCCGCCGACGACGTCGCCCACGCGATCCGGATCGCCAACTCCGTCCCGTACGGCCTGGTGACCTCGGTCCACACGGCCGACCTGAACACCGCCCTGAACGGCCTCGACCAGCTCGACACCGGGATGATCCGGCTCAACGCCCCCTCCACCGGAGTCGACTTCCACCTGCCGTTCGGCGGCACCAAGGCCTCCAGCCACGGACCCCGCGAACAGGGCAGGGCAGGCCTCGAGTTCTACACCTCGGGCCGGACGTACACCGTGGCCCCGGCCGGCCAGGGGGCATGACCTCGTCTCACGACGCCGTGGCGGCCCCGCCGCACAACGCCTCCCGGTACAGCGCCTTGACGGCGCCGTCGATGGGGTGGGGCTGCGGCCGCCCGGAGGCGTCCGGCCTGTTCCACCGGATGAGGTTGATCGCCACGGACATCTGACGCCTGCCGTCGGCGCTGGTCAGGGAGATGGCACCCGCTCCCCAGACGGTGCCGTCGTGCCCCCAGAAGGTGCCGCGGGGGGTCTCGACCTTGTGCAGCCCGAGACCGTACTGGATCGGCGACCCGTCCAGGGCGGTGGCCGGGATCGTACGCTGCATCTCCGCGAGCGACTCCGGGCCGACGATCCGGCCCGCGAACAGCTCGGCGTAGAAACGGTTGAGGTCCTCCGTCGTCGACACGAGACCGGCCGCCACCCCCACCCAGGACATGTCGTAGACGCTGTAGTCACGCGGCGGGTCGATCAGACCGTAGAACGCCTCGTAGAGCAGCGAGTGCGGTCCCTCGACGCGCGTCCCCTTCGGGAACCCGGTGTGCCGGAGCCCCGCGCGTTCGATGACGTTCCGGGTGATGCACTCCTCGGCCGGCATCCCCGTCAGGTGCTCCAGGAGCTCGCCGAGAAGCAGCCAGTTGACGTTCGAGTACACACCCACGGGTCCGCCGGGCTCGCCGGTGGGAGGTGCCGAGAGCCCGAGCTCGATCAGCTCGGCGGGACGCCACGTACGGAACCGGTTGTCGTCGATGCTCTGCGTCGAGACGTCCAGACGGGTGGGGAACCCGCGGAGCGACGGAAAGGCGTAGGTGAGGTAGTCGGGGATGCCGCTCGTGTTGTCGAGCAGCATCCGCACCGTGATCCGCTCGCCGCGCTCGCCGGGCACGAGCTCCGGCAGATGGTCCCCGATCGGCGTGTCGAGTCCGATCCGCCCCTGCTCGACCTGCTGCATCACGGCGGCGGCGGTGAAGGTCTTGGTGACGCTGCCGACGCGGTGCCGCATGTCGGCGGTGACGGGGCGGCCGGTGTCGACGTCGGCGACGCCCGAGGCGCCGCGCCAGGTCCGGCCGTCGTCCCGTACCTCGGCGAACACGCCGGGAACTCCCGCGTGGTGGACGGCGTCCAGAGCAGACTGCAGGGCGGCGGGGTCGAGGCCCGTGGACGTGCTCACGGTTCGGATGGTCATGACATCAGTCCTGTCCTTCGGAGGGTGAGGGTTCAGTCGGCGAGGGCGCGGCGCAGAACCGCGCCGAGTTCGGCGTTCTGCCGCTGCGAGACCTCGGCGGAGAGGATCGCCTGAGACCCGTGGAACGTCCCGGGCCACTGGTGGAGCTCGACGGACACGCCCGCCTGGAGCAGCCGGACGGCGTAGGCGATGTCCTCGTCGCGGTTCGGGCAGAGTTCGGCGGAGGCGACGTACGCCGGCGGCAGGCCGGACAGATCGGCGGCCCGCGCGGGAGCGGCGTACGGCGTGGCGGGCCGGGAGCCCAGGTAGTGGCCCCACGCGGCGGTCGCCTTGCCCCGGTGGTACCAGGGCGTGTCGGTGAAGTTCCGCGCCGACCACGTCTCGAGCCGGTCGTCGAGCCCCGCCTGGTTGAGGAGCTGGAAACGGATCGGCGGACCCTGCTCGTCACGCGCCCGCAGCGCCACCCCGGCCGCCAGACCACCGCCGGCGCTGTGGCCCCCGACCGCGATGCGCGCCGGGTCGATGCCGAGCTCGGCCGCGTGCCCGGCCGTCCACTCCAGTACGGCGTAAGCGTCGTCCAGGGCGGCGGGAAACGGGTGCTCGGGGGCCAGCCGGTAACCGACCGAGACCACCACCGCGCCGGAGCTCTCCGCGACGCGGGCGGCCCACGGGTGCTCGGTGTCCACGTTCCCCATGACGTATCCGCCGCCGTGCAGCCAGACCACGGCACCCTGCGCCCCGCGCGGCCGGTAGATCCGTACCGGCACGTCCGGATCGGCGGGCACCAGCACGTCCTCGACCTCCAACTCCGCGGTGTCGGGCGCCGGCACGGCGGCCGCGAGACCGGCGAAGTACGCGCGGGCGGCCACCGGGTCGGCCAGGTCGGTCTGCGGGAAGAAGGGGATGAAGGCTTCGAGTTCGGGATCCATGCCGAACATCCTGCGCGCGGGCCCCTGACGGGTCACCCGCCATCCGTCGCGCATCCCGCCCCGAACACGCGCCGAACGGCGCGCCCGGCACCTCGGCCCGTCTGCGATCCTTCAGCCATGGAGGCACTGGCCGTACGGCTCTCGGGACTCGATCCGTACGTCGACGGCGCGATGCGCATCGTCGCGTTCTACGACACCCTGATGCGCCGCAGGGTCGACCTCCCGGCACTCGCCCGCGCCTCGGCGGGCCTGGCCGAGTGCGTCGCCGGGACACGGCTCCACGGCACCGGCCGCGCGACCCGCGTCTCGCCCCACGGCACGGAGGCGGCCACGCCGCCGGCGCCCGCGTCCACGGAGGCGCCGATCATCCTCGACGAGGAGGAGATCGGCACGGTCTGGCTGGAGCGCCCGGGACCGCCCAACCCGCTCGACGAGGTCCTCCTCGACCGCTTCGCCCTCGCCGCCGCGGCCGCCGCCGAGCGCTACGGGCCGGCCCGCACCACCATGGCCGACCCCGCCCTCGTCGAACTGGCCGTCAGCTG
Organism: Streptomyces sp. NPDC002463; assembly: GCF_042889835.1. NCBI lineage: Bacteria > Bacillati > Actinomycetota > Actinomycetes > Kitasatosporales > Streptomycetaceae > Streptomyces > Streptomyces sp. NPDC002463. Next base: position 33,096 of record NZ_JBIARL010000034.1, on the reverse strand, counting down.
CGACAGCGACGACGCCGCCCGGGCCCGGGCGCTGCGCCTCCTGGGCTTCGCCCCCGACCTCCCCGTCCACGTCGCCGCCGTCCGCACGAGCCTCCCGCTCGACCGGGTCGGCGCGCTGGTGTGCCCGGCCCGGCCGGTGAAGGCGGCCCCGCTCGCCGACGTGGGCGTCATCCTGGCCACGACCCTGGACCGTACGGCCTTCCCGCCAGGCGTACGGGCGGGCGTCGGCGCCGGCGACAGCCCCGACCGCTCCTGGCGCCAGGCCCGCACGGCCCTCCGCTTCACCACCCCGCGCGAACCCGTCGTCCACCACACCGACCTGGGCGCGCTCGCCCTCCTGGCGGACATCCCCGAGGAGGCCGCACGGGACAACCCCGACGTGACCGCGATCGACCGCCTGACCCCGGAGGACCTGGAGACCCTGGACACCTACTGCGCCACCGCCTCCGTCCGCCGTGCGGCCGAGGCCCTTCACCTTCACCACAGCAGCATCGCCCGCCGCCTCGACCACATCGGCAAGGCCCTCACCCTGGACCTCACCGCCCCCACGGGCCTCACCCGCGCCCGGCTCGCCCTCACCACCTGGCGCCTGCTCCACAGCTGAGCAGGCCCGGCGGGAGCGGGTTCGTTGACGCCACCGGACGGGGCTGAAAGGCTGCCCGCGATCAAGAACCGGCCGCTCTCGAGGGAGACATGCCCTACTTCAAAGCCGTGCTGTTCGACTGGGTCGGGACACTCGTGGTCCCCAAGTGGGGCCCGATCGCCGGGAGACCGAAAGGCGCCCACTGGATCGAACGCACCCTGCTCGGCCTCGGCCGCGACGCCCCTGATGCGGAGATACGGCGGATCAGCGAGGCCCTGAGCGAGGCGGGCCGGCTGCCGGAGGTGGCGCGCGGCTGGTCCGACGTCTCGGCCGACGCGCACCGCGACGGCTACGACGGGTGGGTCCGGGCCGCAGGGATCGAACCGGCCCTCGCCGACGCGCTCTACGCGACCCTCTCCGACCCCGTCGGCAACCCGTTCGCGACGGACGTCGCACCCACCCTGGCGGCGCTCGATGCCGCCGGCCTGAAGGTGGCCGTCATCAGCGACATCCACGTCGACATCCGGCCCGCCTTCGTGAACGCCGGCCTGGACACCCACGTCGACGCCTACGCCCTGTCGTTCGAGCACGGCCTGTGCAAGCCCGACCCCGCCTTCTTCGGCGTGGCCCTGGACGGGCTCGGGGTGAGCCCCGACGAGGCCCTGATGGTCGGCGACCGCTCCGGCCACGACTGCGGAGGCGTCGAAGCCGGCCTGGCGACCCTCCTCCTGCCACCCCTGACCGACACCACCGAGGAACGGCTGCACCTGGTGCTCGGAGCCTGCGGGCTCGCCGCCGGCGCGGGAGCCTCCCGATGACCCTCACCTACGAGTCGTTCGTCGAGATCGCCTCCGCCGACGCGGCCGTCGTCGGCCTGGTCCTCAAGGGGTCCCGGGCCCACGAGGGCATGACCACCCGGCACTCCGACCACGACCTGTACGTCGTCCTCGCCGACGGCGCACCGACCGACCTCACCCGGTTCGCGGGGCACCGCAGCCACGAGCTCGACCTCGTGATGCTCACCCTGGACGCGTTCCGGTCCGTCGGAATGCCGGGCTTCGAGCGCTACGCCCTCGCCCGCGCCCGGGTCGTGCTCGACCGGCTCGACGGCGGCATCGCCCGGATCCTGGCGGCCAAGGCCCGGCTCACCGCCGACGAAGCCTCCCGCGCCGCCGCCGAGTGGCTCGACGCGTACGCCAACTCCCTCTACCGCTCCCTCAAGAACGACCGGGACGGACTCGGGCTCGCGGCCCGGCTCGACGCCACCGACGGCCTCGGCCACCTGCTCGAACTGCTCTTCGCGCTCGACCGCCGCCCCCGCCCTTACAACAAGTACCTGGAGTGGGAGCTCGCCCGGTACCCGCTGCCCGGCTGGGACACCGGCACCCTGCTCGACGCCCTGGGGCGCATCGCGGAATCCGGCGACGCCTCCGCCCAGCGCAGGCTCTTCGCCCAGGTCGAGGCCGTCGCCCGGCAGCACGGACACGGCGCGGTGCTCGACGCGTGGGGCGACGACCTGGAGCTGATGCGCGGGCGGTAGCCCTTCCCGCGTCAGAGGCGCTTCGCGCTGCGGAGCGTCTTGGCGTAGTAGCCGTTGCCGTCGAGGCGGGAGACACCGCCGATGTCACCGATGGTGGGCCCGTTGACCTCCTCGCGGCTGGACACGAAGATCAGGTGCCCCTCTGTGTCGTACCCGAGGACCATGCCGACGTGGTCGAGCCGCTGCGCGGTGCGCGTGTCGAGCTTGAAGAAGACGAGGTCGCCCGGCTGGAGCTGGTCGATCGTGGAGGGGCGGTTCTCGGCGGCGATGCCGGTCAGCGGCAGGATGTCCACACCCCGGTCGGAGCGGGCCATGCCGTTCGCCGTGCGGGGCAGGCCGTCGCCGGACTTGTCCGAGGACATCAGCGGGTAGCGGGCACGGTAGCCGAGGACCATGCGCATGAAGCCGGAGCAGTCGAGGGACCGGACCCGCATGGCCTCGGGCGTACCGACGGAGCCGTCCCGGAAGGGGTAGCGGACACCGAGGTAGTCGTAGAAGTCGGACTGCTCCAGGCGGAGGTCGCCGCCCTCGGCCCCGGTGGTGTTCAGCGGCCCGAAGTTCGCGTCGCCCGCGATGACCTGGCCCTGCTCGTCCTTGCGCTGCGGCGCCCCCGCCACGTACTGGAAGGCGAACGCGAAGACGTCGTCCTCCTTGCTGTCCGCGTTCTCCGCGTACCAGTCCTTGAACCACTTCTCGTTCTCCGCGCCCTTGGCCCAGGGCTTCGGCATGAGACGGATCCAGTCGGTCGTGGAGACCTTCGACGCCGTGGAGGTCGGCTCGGCGAAGGTACGGGCCGGGCCCGTGAGCTTCGCGGTGCGCGCGCCGTCCGTCAGGACCGCCGCCACCTGGCCGTCGGCGCCGCGGAGCACGCTGCGCGCGGGGTTCTCCAGGCGGGACCAGCGCTCCCCGCCCGTGGCCTCGGTCCTGGGCTTGGTCCCGTTGAGCACGCCGACGTTGCGCACCTCGGTGACGCCCTGGTCGTCCTGCTTGCGCAGCTCCACGGTGAGGTAGCCCGAGGTCGCGACGAGCCCGAGTACCGCGAGGCCCGAGAGGAGCGTGCGTGACTTCTTCTTCCCTGCCATGGTTCTTCCTAGATTCTCAGGCGGCGGTTCGCCGACGACGGTTCTCAGGCGGCGGCGGGCATGACGCCGAGCAGCAGGCCGGCGGCGACGACGATGTAGGCCAGCATCGAGACGGAGGCCGTCGCGAGGAGCGTGGGCCCCTTGGGCTGGCGGACGAGCTGGTAGGCGATGAGGCCGGGGACGATGAACCCGAGGGTCTGGTTGCCGTACATCAGCGGGAACTCGATCGACAGGACGATCATCACCGTGGCCTGGAGCAGCACCCCGAGGAGGACCACCGCGGCGAACAGCCGCTTGCCGTACAGGATCACGAGCCGCTGCATGAGCTTGGTGCCCGCGTACGTCAGGGCGGTGACGCCCACGACCATGGCCGCGCGCTGGAGGTCCTCGATGAGGGTGAGGGCGATCCAGCCCGGGGTGATCATCCCGCCGGGGGAGAGGTTGGTGGTGAGGTAGCACAGCAGGGAGAACAGCAGACCGATGGCGATGCCCAGGGCGGCCATCTCGGGGGTCAGGGCGGCGGTGGTCAACGGGGGCTCCGGGCGCGGTTACGGGTGGTGAGGCGGATGGGCGGCGTCGGGTCAGGGCTGCGGATGGGTCCGCTCCCCGTCGTCCTGCTGCGGAGGCTGGTGGAACCAGCCGAACGACTCCTCGGGCTCGGGGACGGACCACCCGTCGTCGGGACCGCGACGGGCCGTCAGCACCACGGGACCGGGGTGCTCGTCGACCGGCTGGAGGGGGATCCGCACCATGGGGATCTCCTGGGTCTGTGAGGCCTGGTACCGCTCCTCGTAGGCCGCCGGGTACGTGGCGTACGGGTCCAGGCGCTGCGGCCGGCCGTATCCGTACCCCGCCGGAGCCGCGTACGGACCGGTCTCGTCGGCGACGGCGTAGGAGTCGTCGTAAGCGTCGTCGTAAGCGCCGTCGTGGGCGCCGTGGTCGGCCTCGTGGACGGTGCCGTGGTCCGCGCGGGGGTCGGCGCTCTCGTCGGCCGGGAGTTCGGCGAGGTACTCGAGCAGCTCCTCGCCCTGGCCGTGGATGTTGCCGATGGCGACGAGCGAGGACCCGTCGGGCATCCGGCCGAGCAGCGCGGGCATGAAGTCCTCGGCCGGCCGCCGGTCGCCGCCGAGGTCGATCGCCCGGTCCCGCCACTCGGCGGGGATGGCGTCGATGGCGCTCTTCGAGGGGTGGCCGATGACGAACACGTTGTCCGGCTGCAGGTCGGGGACGATCTCGCCCATCTGCCCGTTGCGTTCGACGCGGTCGGGACGGCAGTTGATCACGACGTTCAGGGGGCGGCTGATGGCGCCGAGGTCGAGCAGCTGGTTGACGTTCATCAGGGTCGACTCGGGGTCGTTCGCCGCGAACACGTTCGCGAAGGCGAGCCGCCGGTTGTCGGGCGTGACGTAGCGCTCCACGGACAGGACACCCGGGTCCGGCGGCGCGTCGTACATGCCCTGCAGCGCGACCTGCCGGTCGATGCCGAGGAGCTCCGCGACGGCCAGGGCGATCGCGACGTTCTCCTTGAAGGTGAACCAGCTGAAGCCGCGCAGCTCGGCGTCGCTGACCGAATCGGGGTCGGCGTAGACGAGCCGGCAGTTCCGGGCGTCCGCCTCCTCCTGGAGGATGTGGAACCGCTCCTTCTCCGCGGTCACGCAGATGCCGTCCTCCGGCATCGAGCGGCACAGCGAGCGGGCCACGTCGTCCAGGGTCGGGCCCATCTCGGCGAGGTGGTCCTCGCGCACGTTGCACAGGACGCCGATCGTGGAGCGGATCAGCTTGCTCTGGTTGACCTCCTGCAGGGCGGGCATGACCGCCATGCACTCGATGACCAGGGCGTGCGGCCGGTAGGTGGCGGCCCGGCGGACGATGCCGATCTGCTCCACCACGTTGGCGATGCCGAACTTCCGGTAGACCGGCTCCTCGGTCGCGTCGGGGTGGATGAAGCGCGCCGCCGTGCCCGTCGTCTTCGCGACCGTCACGAGGCCGCCGCCGCGCAGGGCTCCGGCGCACAGCCGGGTGATGGAGGACTTGCCCCGGATGCCGTTGACGAGCACCCGGGTCGGGATCGTGTGGAGGGCGGCGTAGTGCCTGCGCTGTTCCACGATGCCCGCGATCAGCAGGAGAACCCCGCTGATCAGCAGGACGAAGTAGAGGTAGAGCACGGCCTTGTCACCTTCCGCCGACGCCGGGCCCGGTCTCCGCGGACCGGCGCGCCTGGTTGTGTCTGAGGGCCTGCGCCTGCTGGCGCAGCAGTTCGAGGCTGCGGACGACGGCGCCCACCTCGTCCTGGTAAACGGGGTACAGCACGGTCTTGAGGTCGCCGTCCACGAGCTTCTCGGCACTGCCGGCGAGGGCGCGCAGCGGCCGCACGACCACCAGATAGACCCAGCCGAGGCAGAAGATGATCGCGGCGAGGCCCAGCATTCCGGCGAGCACGCTGCGGTCCTCGCGCTCGTACGGGGCGATCTGGAAGCGGGAGGCGTCCTGCTCGCTGACGACGGTCCAGCCGATGTCGGCCGTGACGCCGCCGCCGGAGAACGGGGCGGCCGCGGCGACGGTGACGCCGCTGCCCTCCCGGATGAGCAGGCCGTTCTCGACGGGGCCCGCGCCGACCGGCAGGCCGGCGGCCCGGACGAGGTCGGTCAGGGCGCCGTCGGGGAGCTTCTCGAACGCCAGGAAGCCGTTGCCGGCGGCGATGGTCCGTGCTTCGGAGTCCACCACACGGACGTCCCCGAGACCGGGCCGGGCGAGCAGCGAGTTGAGGAACTCCACCCGGATCTCGCCGACCAGAGTGCCGTCCTCGTGGTCCGGCAGCGGTGCGCCGGCCTGGACGATCGGCTCCTTGCCGCCCTCACCGGAGACGCGGACCAGCGGCAGGTCCTCGCCACGGGTCCAGTCGTGGGGCTCGGTGCCCGCCCGGGCGGTGATGCCGCCCTCGGCGTCGACGACGTACAGGGCCTGGTAGCGGGGGTGCTTGAGGAGGGCCTCCTCGAGGATCCGGCCGGTGTCCTCGTGGTTCTCCTCGCCGATCAGGCGGGAGGTGGAGACGACGTCGGCCTGGGCCTCGTTGAGCGCCCTGCGCAGGCGGTCGGCGATCAGGTCGGTGCGGTCGCGCTGGTCGTTGACCATGGTGGCGGGCACGCTGACCGAGTCGTCCGTACGGTTCAGGAGGAGGCCGACGGGCACGCACCAGACGAGCAGCAGCACGGCAGTGACCACGAGCGGGCCGCGTCCGCCGACCCGGACCCGTCGGCGCGGGGCGTCGTCGGAGTCCGTGCCGTCACCGGCGAGCTGCCGGCGCAGCCGTTCGAGGGCGGCGCCGATGCGGGCGGCCTCCCCCCAGCGGGGCACGGAGACCGGCCGGGTCAGATCGCCGCGGGCGAGCCGGCGCGACTCCAGGAACAGACGCAGCAGCGGCCGCTGCACGGTCGCCCAGAGGACGGTGACCGCGAGCAGCCCGAGCAGGACGAGGACGCCCGCGGCCGCGAGGCCGTACAGCTGGCGGCCCTGGTCGGCGGTCTTCTGCTCGACGACGGGAAGCAGGGCCACGACCGTGAGACCGAGGCCGGCGGCCTGGCTCGGCTTCTCGTCGGGGTTGGCGGAGGCGAGCGAGGCGTAGCCGGCGGTCGCGATGCGGCCGTTGTACCGGCCGCCCAGGAGGGTGCCGCTGACGCCGGGGTAGCCCCGGGAGCCGGGTTCCTTCGCGCGGACGGGGTGCTCTTCGGTGCGCACCGCGGCCTGGTCGGCCAGCCGGGTCATCTGCTTGTGGAGGAAGGAGAGCTCCTGGCGCTCCTGGTCGGAGTTGAGCGCCTCGGCCTGCTCGAAGCCGGCCGTGCCGAGGACCTCGCCGCCCCTCGCGACCACGGCCATGGTGCGGAACGGGCCGAGGTTGATGGCCGGCACGGAGAGACTGCTCGACGCGAGCAGCAGTTGCTGCGGCCGGTCGGACCAGTCCAGTACGGCCATGGTCATCAGGCGGACGTCGCCGGTCTCGAGCCGGACCATCCGGGGCGTCAGGGCCTTCTTGCCGGTGAGGACGTCCTTGTCCAGCCAGGACAGCGGAATCGCCTCGCCCCGCTCGGCGAGCACCTCCCCGCTCTCCAGGTCGACCACGGAGGTGCCGGTCCACTTCTGGTAGGTCCGGCCCAGGTCCGAGAGGACCCGCTCGGGCTTCACGGGGCGCCCCGCGCTGATCGCGGTCGCGGTTCGCTGGAGGTCGGTGACCCGCTCGTCGATCGAGGCACGCAGCGCGATGGCCCCGTCCTCCGCGAAGTACTTCTGGGACGACAGCACCGCCTCCGACACGACCGCGTCGTCGCCGGGGCCCAGCACCTTCGCCGTCAGGCCGGCCAGGGCGAGGACCAGCACGCACAGGACCGCGATCGGCGGACGGATGCCGCCCAGGAGCGGCATGTCCGCGCGCCTGCGGCTGCGTCGCCGTCCCCCTCGCACGCGGTACGCGGCATTACTCGATGTCACTGCTGCTCTTTCCTGGTTCTACGGCCACCGCAGTTCCCACGGCCCCCGCACACGAGGGGCCGCCACGGGCGCGGGCCCGGCGACGCGGTCACGAACGCACGAAACGGACGGGGTAACGGCTCAGTACGTCAGGGAGAGCTCGGCCAGGCCGTCGCCCCCCGGAGCACCCCGGTTGAAGAGGAAGCCACGCGTCCGCTCGGCCGCGAGGCGGTAGCGGGCGAGCCGGTCCGGGGGCAGGTCGCCCGGCGCGTCGAGCACGTGCCGGACGTCGACGACCCGGTGGTCGGTGACGGCGCCGTCGGGGAGCTTCTCGCCGGGTTCGGCGTCGGGCGGGATGTCCACCAGGGTGGTGCGGTAGCGGGCCTGCACGTCCCACCCGCCGGTCTCCGTCTCGTGGAACTCGAACCAGCCGATGGCCCCCTCCTCGGTCAGTCCCGTGGGGGAGCCGTGCCGGGCGACCTCGTTGCCGAGGCTGAAGGCGACCCACTTGCCGTTCAGCTTCTGGATCGGCTGCACCACGTGCGCGTGGTGGCCGATGATCAGGTTGATCCCCGTCTCCTTGGTGAGACGCTCGGCGAGCTGCACCTGGGGGACGCTCGGCTCGTTGTAGTGCTCGAGGCCCCAGTGGAGCGAGAGGATCACGACCTCGGCGCCCTGCGCCCGGGCCTGCTTCTCGGCCTTCTTGATCTCGTCCGTGTTGATCCGGTTGAACGACCAGCGTTCCTTCGCGGGCGTGGGGTTGAGGAAGGACTCCCACGAGAAGGCCAGGTGCGCCACCTTGACGCCCTTGACCTCACGGATGTTGATCTTCTGCGACTCCTCGGGCGTACGGGCCGAACCGGTGTGACCGAGGCCCGCCCTGTCCATCGCGTTCAGGGTGCCGCGGATGGCCTTCAGGCCGTGGTCGTTGGTGTGGTTCGAGGCCGTCGAGCAGGTGTCGTAGCCCACGTCCTTCAAGGTCGTGAGGATCTGCGGCGGCACGAGGAACTCCGGGTACCCCGCCCAGGGCCCCCGGGGGGAGCCCACGGGCGTCTCCATGTGGCAGATGGCCAGGTCGGCCTTGCTGATCACCGGCTTCACGCCGGCCATCAGCGGGCCGAAGTCCAGTCCGTCCTTCCCCTTGCCCGTCTTCTTCGCGTCACGGGCCGCCTGCTCCACCAGCTCCGGGTGGATGAGAACATCTCCGGCGGCGGCGACGGTGAACGAGCGGCCGCCGGGCTTGGTCTGCGACTCCGTGGGCGTGGACGCACAGCCGGCGGTGAGCACGGCGAGGGCCGCCGTCACTGCCAGTGCACGACCTATGGGGAGAGAATCGCAGAATGTCACCAGCCGATCTTCACATGAGTCCCAAGATCGACTATCCCCAGGGCGTTACGAGATCATCACTTTTTCTTTATGTCCTCACTATCGTCGCAATGGCGCTCACTCTCGTCGGATGCCATGACGCGGCGCGCGACAGCGAGCAGGCAGGACATGGCGGCCCCCGTGAGCTCGTGAACGTGAACGACCGGATCGTCGAGTACGCGAAGCAGGCCGCAGACCGCGCGCCGTACACGCCTCCCAGCAGGGTTCAGCGGGAACGCCTCGCCCTGGGCGTCGGTCAGCTCCTCGACCGCGAGGACGCCGAGGCCGAGGAGACCTTCGCCTCCGTCGGCTTCCACGTGACCCGGCTCACCGATGCCGCCACCAACCGCCGCTACGACGAGGTCGCCGCCCGGAAGCCGGGGGCCGAGGCGGGCTGGGGGCGGCTGTACGTCAGCGCCGACTCCGCCGTCCGCTGGAGCGTCCAGGTGCCGCACCCGGTGGCCGACCGCGGCACCGAGTCCCTCGGCGCCCGGCTCCTGGAGAAGACGACGGGCGGCGCCCTCGTCGTCGCCGGAGCCCACCGCACCTCCGGCCGGGGAGACGCGGCGGACGTCGCCCACCGCACCGACAGCGCCTTCCACGCGATCATCACGGAACTGCAGAAGCGCGGCGTTCCGGGCCTTCAGCTGCACGGCTTCGCCAAGGGCCCGGACCGTCCGTACGACGCCATCCTCTCCACCGGCGCCGCGCAGGCCGCACCCGAAGAGGCCGCGGCCCTCGCCTCCCACATGAAGACGCGCGGCCTCCGCGTCTGCCGGGGCTGGGCCGACCGCTGCCCCCTGGAAGGCACGACGAACGTCCAGGGGAAGTCGGCGGAGGGCCACCACGCCACCTTCATCCACGCCGAACTCGCCCCGGCGGCCCGCGCCGAGGACGGCAAGAAGGCCGCACAGGCCCGGGCCGCTCTCACCGACCTCCTCGACGTCTGGTCGGACACGCCCGCGGGACGCTAGAACGGGGCCGTGTCCGGGCGTCCGGTCTGACCGGGAACGGTGGGCGCCAGGAACTGGCGGGCCTGCAGCTCGTACGCCTCGCGGAAGGCCCCCGTGCCCCGGGCCGGGTCCATGAGCTGTTCGAACGTGCCGTGCTCGACGACCCGGCCCCGCTCCATCACGTAGATGAGGTCCGCGTGGCGGACGCTGTGCAGCCGGTGGGTGATCAGGACGGTGGTCTGGCCCGTGCCGGCGAGCCGGTGGATCTGGTCGAAGACCCGCTGCTCGGCCACCGGGTCCAGGGCACTGGTCGGCTCGTCGACGACCAGGACCTGCCCGTTCCGGTACCGCGCCCGCGCGAGCCCGATCTTCTGCCACTGCCCGCCGGAGATCTCCTGGCCGCCGCGATAGCCGCGGGCCAGCAGCGTGTCCAGACCGCGCGGCAGCCTCGCCACCACGTCGTCGGCCCCCGCGTACGCGGCCGCGGCGCCGACCTCGTCGTCGTCGATCGCCCCGCCGGGCCGGCCGATCCCGATGTTCACCCGGGCGGTGAACGGCCACCGCTGGAAGTTCTGGGCGACCATCGCCACCCGCGAGAAGAGCCGGGTCCGGCAGGCCTCCGCGGCGTCCACCTCGCCCCACATCACCCGGCCGGCCGCAGGCATGTGCAGGCCGCACAGCAGCTTGGACACCGTGGTCTTGCCCGACCCGTTCGCCCCCACCAGAGCCACCGTCGAGCCACGGGGGATGACGAGGTCCACCTCCCGCAGCGACGGCTCCTCGGCACCCTGGTAGGAGAAGGTGACCTTCTCGAAGCGGATCGCGTCGAAGTCCTCCGGCAGGTCGAGGCCGACCTCCGGGATCGCCCGCCGCTCGGCCTCGGCGCACAGCCGCTCCAGGTCGGCGACGAAGAGGGATTCCTCCTGGATGTCGGTGATCCTCAGCACCAGGTCGGTGATGCTCGCCGACCCGGCCCGGATCGCAAGGACCGCCGTACCGCCGACCGCGAGCTCCATCTGTCCCTTCCACAGGAGCAGCCCGAGGACGGCGTACGCGGCCACCGTCGCCACACCACGGGCACCGTCGGCGAACAGGCCCGTGCGAGCCCCCACCCATGCGAGCCGGGTCTGTTCGCGCTCGCTGGTCTCCGCCATGCCCCGGAAGTGCTCGAGCAGGAACGGCCCCACGTCGTGGACCCGGACCTCGCCCGCCGCCTGCTGGTCGATCAGGAGCCGGCTGATCAGCTGCGCCGCCCGCGCGTGCTGGACGAACCGGTGCCAGCTCTCGTACCGCGCCCTGGCCATCGTCAGGGATCCCCACGCGCTCGGCAGCGCCATCGCCACGAGGAGCGGCAGCAGCGCCACGTGCAGGACGGTCAGCACGCTCGCGGCGGCGATCAGGGAGATCGCCGAGGCGACCACGGCCGTGCAGTACCCCACCATCCTCATGGCCCCGTTGGCGCCCCACTGTGCCGAGTCCATCAGTTTGTGGAAGGCGTCGTCCTCGATCGCGTCCATCTCCACCCGGGCGACGAGTTCCAGGTACCGCTCGGTGGCGACCCGTTGGACCCTGGGCTCCAGGATCCCCGTCGAGGCGGTCGACGCCGACTTGAGCAGCGAGGACACCACGGCGAGCACCGACACGAGCACCAGGGACGGCAGAGCCGCCCGCAGCCGGTCGACCAGGATTCCCGACGACAGCAGTTCGGTCAGCAGCGCGTTCACCGCCACCAGCGAGTAGGCCTGCGCCACACCGCGGCCGATCTCGCCGGCCGCCACGGTGTACAGGGCGCGGGGGTCGGCCTGCCGGGCCAGCCGCACGGCGATCCCGACCTGCCGGGGAAAGCTCGCGGCCATCCGCCACATGCCGAGCTTCACCCAGGTCCCGCTGTGCTGGCTCCAGCCCATGTCATAGGCGAGTTCACCGCCGAACAGCAGCCGCTCGGAGGCCGAGACGGTCTCCGTCGGGGCTGTGGTGGCCGTGTCGTCAGGGGTGGATGTCATGCCGCCCCCCGCGAGTCCGGGCGTGGTCGGCGGGGGACCACGGGAGAAGGGGTGTCGACGCGGTGGGGAAGGGGGTGCATGGCGCTCTCCGGGAGCAGGTGGCTGGGCTGTCGGAGAGCTCAACGAGCAGGCCGGGCAGGTCGAACACATGTGTTTCGGACGCCGAGCGGACCCCGTGGCGGCACGAATGCACGTTCGTGCCGGGTGCATCGACCCTTGCGGCGCGCGGGTCGCGCCCCCACGGGTGAGTGGCCGAAACGCCGACGGAGGGCCTCCCGGGTCGGACATCGACGACCCGGGCGGCCGTGACCCCGGCTCCGCCGGACCTCAGGCCCCCGCCAGTTCGGCGTTCGCGCGATCCGTGATGAGGGCCAGCACGCGGCCGGCGGCCGCGAGGTCCTCGGCGGGAATGCCCTCGTACAGCCGGGCGGCGATCTCGGCGCTCTCGGCGGTGGTCGTCTCGTACACCTTCCGTCCGGCGTCGGTGAGCCGCAGCCGGGAGGCCTGTGCGGGGACCCGCTCCAGGAGTTGCGCGGCCGTCAGCTCGTCGACCACGCCGTGCACGACGGACGCGTCGGTCTTGAGCGAGCCGATGACGTCGGTGACGAGCGCGTCCCGGTCGACGGAGTCGCCCGCGACCGAGACGACCCGGAGCGTGACGCTCTGCTCGAACGTGATTCCGTGGCGGGCCAGTATCCGCTCCAGGAGGGCGCGCGGGGCGTAGTGGGCCAGGGCGATGACGCGGCCGTTGACGGTGGGTGCGGTGGTGGTCATGACTGCTCCTCGTGGTTCTCGGCGTGCGGATCAAGAGGTGCTTCGAGCAGGGCCGCGAGGTCGCGGGTGAACTGCTGTGCGCGCGGGCTCTTCTGCCCCCCGAGCGGCTCCAGCATCTGGTCCAGGAGGCCCTGGACCACCGTGATGGCGCGGCCCGTGACGTCGTGCCCCTGCTCGGTGAGCGTCAGCCGCATGGCGCGCGGGTCGTCGGGGTCCCGGGTGCGGGCGACGAGTCCGGCCGCCTCCAGCGCTCGGGCGAGCTTGGAGACGTACAGCGGTTCGAGCCCCGTGTGGTCGGCGAGCTGACGCTGGCTCGGCTGCCGGCCGGAGCGCGCCATGTCGTACAGGGACCCCATCAGTGCGTACTGGGCATGGGTCAGGCCCAGCGGTGCGACCGCCCGGTCGACGGCCACGCGCCACTTCATCGACAGGCGCCAGACCAGGAAACCGGCCGTGGCGCTCTCGTTTGCTGAACTCACGAGAAATACAGTACATGGCTACTATGTACATGGCTACTATTTTCTGGATCGCATCCGGCGAGCACCGCCGCCCCTCCCGGAAGGGCGGCGGGCTACCGTCCCTTCGCGCTCAGCGCCACCAGGCCGTCCATCCCCATCACGTACACCTGGCCCCCGCCCGCCCAGAACGCGCGCGGCGGTCCGGTCTGCAGGGTCGTGCTGAACCGGTACCGCCAGCGGGCCTTGCCGTCCGCCGCGTCCAACGCCCACATCTGGCCCCCGGCGGCGAGGTAGAGGGTGTCGTCCGCGCTCTGGAGGACGGGCAGGCCGCCCTTCATGTCGGGGATCATGCCCGCCCAGCGCACGGCGCCGGTCCGGGAGTCGAAGGCGTAGACGAGGATCGACAGTGCCGTGCGGGCGCGGGCGGCGGCGAAGACGGTCCGGCCGTCGGTACTCGCGACCACGGCCCTCAGAGCGACCTCGGGGGAGGTCCAGACGACGTGACCGTTCGCCGGGTCGACCGCGTGAAGGCGGTCGGTCACATGGAGGAAGAGGCCGCCGGCCGAGGAGTGCGGGCCGTCGCTCCAGTGGTCGTAGCGGCCGCCGGACAGCCGCTCCATCGGATCGGTCGCGGCGCCCGGAGAGGGCTGTTCCCACGCGAACTTCCGCGTGCGGACGTCGATGGCCGCGATCTTCTGCGCGCTGCCGTCGGTGTTCTCGGTCGCCCAGAGCAGACGGGTGCCCGAGGACGGTACGAAGAGACGGCCCTGGGGGTACTTGACCTCCGGATCCGTGAGGATGCTCTTCCATCCCGTCCGCTTCGCCACGTCCACGGCCCAGATCATCGGGCCGGCGATGATCTGGAGGCCCTTCTCCGGGTCGATCACGCTCGCCCCGGCCGTGCCCGTGACGTACACCTTGCCGTCCAGCACACCCGTCACCCCCACACCCGTGGGGGACTTGTACGGGGCGGGGAGGGTCCAGGCCTCGGCGCCGGTGTCGAGGCGGATCGCCCGCAGCGCCTTGTCCAGCTCGCCGGCGCCCCTGCGGAGCACGGCGTACGCCATGCCGCCGCTCACGGCCGCGATGCTTCCCTCGACGGCCCCCGTCGCACTGTCCGGCAGGTGGGCCACCGGGCCCCAGCGGCGTCGGCCCGCGGGGTCGAAGGCCCAGACGTGCTTCGCGCTGAACGCGACGACCGTGCCGCCCTCGCCCGCGAGCTGGACCAGGGGCTCGGAGACGGGCGCGGTCCACAGCGGTTTTGCCTCGAACCCGTCGCCCAGCACCCGGGCCGGATCCGTGCGGGCGGGGGCGGGAGCCTTCGCACCGGAGGCCGGCTTCGGCTCCGGCGGATCGTCCCGCCCCAGCCACAGCCCGAACCCGGTGCCGCCGCCCGCGAGCGCCACGGCCCCGCCCGCGAGCCCGAGCCGGAGGAACCGGCGCCGGCCGGGGCCCGCCGGGCCGTCCCCTGCGGCCGGCGGCCCGTAAGGGGGCACATACGCGGACCCGTACTGAGAGCCGTACGGGGACCCGTACGGAGCTACGGAAGGCGGCGGTCCCGGCGGCAGCGGAGGCAGCGGCACGGTCGACGATCCGGCCGACGGCGGCGCCGGCGCGGGTACCGAGGGCGCCATGACCGCCGCCGCCCGTTCGATCGCGGCGATCAGCGCGGGCGGCAGCCACGCCTCGGAGGTACGCGGGGTCCCCGCCGTACGGACGATGTCGACGACCTGCCGAGGAGTGGGACGGTCGCCCGGGGTCTTCGCCAGACAGGCGGCGACCAGGAGCCGCAGCCCCTCGGGGACCGCCGACAGGTCCGGCTCCTCGTGCGCCACCCGCCGCAGCACCTCCTGCGGCTGCCCGGCGCCGTCTTCGCCGTCGAAGGGGCCCGCGCCGCTCGCGGCGAACACCAGGGTCGTGCCGAGCGAGAACACGTCGCTCGCCGGGGTGAGCGGCTGCCCGAAGGCCTGCTCGGGCGACATGTACGCGGGCGTGCCGAGGATCATCCCGGTGGCCGTGAGCGCCGTGCCGTCCGTGGCGCGCGCGATGCCGAAGTCGATGACGTGCGGCCCGTCCAGGGCGAGCAGCACATTGCCCGGCTTGAGGTCACGGTGGACCAGGCCCGCCCGGTGGATCGACTCCAGGGACTCGGCGACCCCGGCCGCGAGCGCCCGCAGCGCGGGCTCCGGGAGCGGTCCTTCGAGGGCCACGGCCCGGCCGAGCGAGACGCCGGGGACGTACGCGGTCGCCATCCACGGCACCGGGCCGTCGGGGTCCGCGTCGACCAGGGGTGCGGTGAACGCCCCGGAGGCGGCCCGGGCCGCCGTCACCTCGGCGCGGAACCGCGCCCGGAACCCCGGGTCGGCGGCGAGCTCCGGGCGGATCAGTTTCACCGCGACGGTCCGGCCGCCGGGCGATCTCCCCAGGTACACCGCGCCCATGCCGCCCTCGCCCAGACGCCCCCGCAGGGAGTACGGGCCGATCGCGGGCGGATCGGTCGGCCGCAAGGGCTCCAGAGGGGACATGGTCAGGCTCCGTTCGCGTCCAGCGCGGCGACGGTCGTCGCCCCGGTGTCGGAGATGCACAGCCGCCGATCGCCGGCGGCCCAGGCGAGGTTCGCGGGCGCGATCCCCTTGAACCCGCCGTACTTCCAGCGGGGCTTTCCGTTCGCCGCGTCGAAGGCCCACAGCATCCCGTCGGCCCCGATCCGGTACACGTTCCCGTCGGCGTACAGCAGCCGGGCGCCCGGGGCGGGCGAACCGGGGGCGTCGGCCGGGATCGGCCGGCGCCACCGGGCCCTGCCCGTCGCCGCATCGAGGGCGACCAGGGAGAGACCGCCGTCCGCGTCCCGTGCCAGGACGTACGCGACGGTGCCCCGCTCGTCGGTGGCGACGCCGTCGCCGAGCCGGGAGGCACCGAGGACGTCCGGCACGGTCCACGCCCGCTTGCCGGTCGCCGCATCGAACGCGGCCAGGGTGCCGTGGTCGTCGACGACGAGGTAGTACGGTCCCGCGGCACCGGCCAGGGCCGCCTTGAACTCCTTCGACCAGGCCACCGTGCCCTTCGCGCCCACCGCGACGATCCGTTCGGTGTCGGCGTACAGCAGCCCGCCGCCGGACCGGGGAAGGCTCCAGAACACGGGCATGGCGCGCGCCTTGTGCAGCCAGGCGGTGCGGCGGCCGACGAGGTCGAGCGCCCACACGTTCAGCTCGCCGACGGTGCTCTCGTCCCTGGTGAGGGGCAGGACGTAGGCGCGGCCGTCGCGGACGCCGGGGAAGCCGAGGGCACCGGCGGAGTCGTGCCCCGCCAGGGTCGCCGTCCAGGGCTCCTTGCCGTCGGCCATGCGGACCGAGAGCACCGCCGCCTTCACACCGGCCCGCGCCGCCGTCGGCGTCAGCCCGGCGGACCCCGACACGTACAGCCGGTCGCCGTCCACGGCGGCGACCCGCAGGGCGTTGGCGCCCATCACGGAGAAGTACATGTCGTGGTCGGCGCTCTTCACCGTCCACGCCGTGCCGCCCCGCCGGTCGAGGCCGACCAGCTGCTCCAGGGTCACGCAGGCGACGATCCCGTTCCCGGGGAGCACCTGGACGGCGGCGGACGGAAGCTTCGTCTGCCAGGTGAGCTTCGCGTCGGGCACGCTGTCGGGCTTGGGGCGGGAGGGGCCCGGTGTGCTGCCGGAGGCCCCGCCGCTCCGGCCGTCGGCGGCCTCGGAGCCGCCGTGGTCCAGCGCCCATAACGTGCCGCCGCCGGCGAGGGCGAGCGCGCCGCCGGTCAGCCCGAGGAGCAGCGTCCGCCGGCCCGGCGCCCGTCCGGGTTCCGCCGGGGGAGGGAGGAGGTCCTCGACCGGGCCGGTGAGCGGGAGCGTCGGGTCCGGCACGGGCTCCGGAGCGGGCTCCGGCTCTGGCGGTGCCGCGAGGGCCGCCCGCAGTGCGAGGACGTCCGCCGCGACCTGACCGGGGAGCCAGCCGGCCGCGTCCGCGGGCCGGTCCGCACGGGGGCCGTGGCCATGGCCGAGGCGCGGGTCGGGGTGGCGGGTGATCCCCTCGACGTACGCGATCACCTCGCGCGGGGACGGCCGCCGCTCGGGTTCCTTGGCCAGACACCGTTCGATCAGGGGCCGTACGCTCGCGGGGACGGCCGACAGATCGGGTTCGGTGTGCACGACCCGGAAGAGGACCGCCGCGCTCGCGCCCTCCCCGAACGGGCTCTCCCCGCACGCGGCGAACGCGACCGTGGTCCCCAGCGAGAACATGTCGCTCGCCGGGGTGAGGTGTCGGCCCAGGGCCTGCTCGGGCGACATGTACGGCGCCGAGCCGATCACGGAACCGGTGGAGGTCAGGGCCGTGCCGTCGGTGGCGCGGGCGATGCCGAAGTCGATCACGTGCGGCCCGTCCAGGGCGAGCAGCACGTTCGCCGGCTTCAGGTCCCGGTGGATGACCTCCGCCGCATGGATGCCCACCAGGGCCTCGGCGAGGCCGGCCGTGAGCATCCGCAGCGCGTCCTCGGGCAGCGGGCCGCGCGTTCCGACCGCGCGGTGCAGCGAGACCCCCACGACGAACGCCGTGGCCATCCAGGGCGCGCGGGCGTCCGGGTCGGCGTCCACGACCGGCGCGGTGAAGGCCCCCGAAACCCGCCGCGCGGCCGCGACCTCGCGGCGGAACCGGTCCCGGAAGGCGTCGTCGACGGCGAGGTCGGGCCGCACCATCTTCACGGCGACCGTCCGTCCCCCGGACGACCGCCCCAGGTAGACCGCCCCCATGCCGCCCGTGCCGAGCCGCGCGACGAGCGCGTACGGCCCTGCCTCCCGCGGATCGTCCGCGCGGAGTCGCTCCATCGTGGCCCCTCTTCCTCGACGGCCCCACAGGTTACCGGCGCGGGAGGGGGCCGCGTCCTGGTTCGCGAACTGTTCGGACGCGGAGCTCCTCGTAGGTCCGCTACGCCTTCTTCGCCCTGGCCGCAGGGGAGTCGGGGGCGCAGGCCGTACGGGCCGCCGCTACGGCCGCTTCGCCTTCCTTCGCGTTCGTGATCGGGGCGGAGCACTCCACGACGCCGGAGCCGTCCGTGGTCCAGCCGGTCGCGCGGCCCACCGCTCGCTTCCCGTCGCCGCAGGTGTACCGGAAGTCGGCGGTGACCTGTCGTACCCAGGCGAAGTCGACGAAGGTTCCGGCGCCGTCGACGCTGGTGGTGCGGGACCGGAGGGCCGGTCCGGGCCTGTGGACGTCGGCGAATCCGACATCGCCTTCGGCGGCGTCCGTGTCGCCGATGTGCGTCGCCAGCGAGCGGAGCGTGGCCTTCGCGTCGACCCGCGGGCCGTCCTCGAAGGTGACGGCGGTGACCGGGGTGTGGAGCCGTGACAGCCGGTGCGTCAGCGCGCCGCCCCCCTTGCCGAGCTTCTGCGGCTCGGCGACGCCGGTCAGCACCTCCCGCGCGTCGACGTTGAACCAGGTGTACGTGCCGTTCGCGCATGCCGTGGTGATCGCCTGTGTGGCCCGCTCGGCCGTCCCGCCGGCCTGGTCCGTGCAGGCGGCCGTGCCGGTGAGCAGCGCGGCGACGGCACACGCGGAGAGGCCGATCTTCGTGATCTTCATGCTGGTGTCCCCCTGATACCTCGCGCCATTGGTCGATGGCGGACTCGATCCTGTTCGCCGAGGCGCCTGCGGGACAAGGGACTTGAGTCACTTCTGAGCTCGGGGTCATGAGACCGCGGCCCCCGCCCCCTGTCCCGAGGGCTGCGTCAGGAAGGGAGGGCGCCGAGCTGGCGCAGCTGGGTGAGGACGTCCACGACGCCCCGGACCTCGGCGATCCTGCCGTCCACGAAGCGGAAGACGAAGATCTCGCCGTAGGCGACGGGCCTCCCGGTGGGCGGCAGGCCCCGGTACTCGCCCAGGTGGGTGCCGGTCACCGTGTTCCGGGAGACGACCTTGTCCCCTTCCGCGACCGTCTCCTCGACGGTGACCCGGATGTCGGGGAACGCGCACAGGAGCGCCGCCCACACCCGCTTCAGGGCCTCCGCACCCGTCCCGCCCATCGGTACGGGAGCGTGGAAGACCAGGTCCGGGGCGGTGAACTCGTCGATGGCCCGCGCGACCCGTTCGGGGTCGCCGCTGTTCGTGGCGGCGTGGAACCGTTCGAGCACCGCGATGTTGCCCGCTGCCTCGGCTGCCGACATGGATCTCTCCTCCTGCTCGGTGGACGGGACGTCTCGGTGGTACGACGGCACGGCGGCCGGGAACGTGACATCGCGCAGACCGGCGCAGAGGCCGCATGGGACGGGTCTGTCCGATTCGCCCGGTATTCCAGCATGTGGATCGGCGGTAAAGCGCGGGAAAAGTTGTCCCGGCCGGGCTGCGGTTCCCGCACGGAGCGTTTCGGCAGTCTTGACGCGTTCTTGGCGCCCCGGCACCCCGATCCGGCGTGTCGGAACAACGGATTCCGCAGCTGGTAGGGCATTGACCTGCGGTTCTGCTCACGCTTCCATTCAGCCCGGGAGCCCACGGAACCACCTGATCATCAGCCGCCCCGGAGGCGATACCGCTCCCGCTCAGAATCACCGTACGCATCGATCGGAACCGCCTGATGACCGACACCCTCAGCGCACCGCACGCGTTGGCCCCTCAGACCGGCCCCGTGCCGCAGAAGCTCAAGCGTTCCATCGGTGTCGTGGGCGGCACATTGCTCACGCTGTCGTGCGTGACGCCCGCCTCCACCCTCTTCGTGGTCGTACCCGACCTGTTCGACGGCGTGGGCACGTACGCCGCCCTGACCATCGCGATCGGCTCGCTGCTCTGTATCGGCGTGGCGTTCTGCTACTCCGAGCTGGGCACCCTGATCCCGAGCGCGGGCGGCGAGTACGCCATCGTCTCCACCCTCTCGGGCCGCCTGGCGGGCTGGCTGGTGTTCGTCCTGTCCCTGCTGGTGGTGATGATCGTGCCACCGGTGATCGCCATGGGGACCGCCGACTACCTCGCGCCCCTGGTCCACATCCCCGCCCCGATCGCCGGCGCCGGCGTCATGCTCCTCGCGACCCTCGCGGGCCTCCTCGACCTGCGCGCCAACGCCTGGATCACCGGCATCTTCCTGGTCCTCGAAGTGGTCGCGGCGGGCATCGTCGCCATCCTCGGCTTCGCCCACTCCCAGCGGGGCGTCGGCTCCCTGGTCCACGGCGAGGTCGCGCACGCCGGCGGCTCGCACTCGCTCGTCACCGGTGCCATGGTGGTCTCCGGCCTCGCCATCGCCCTCTTCATCACCCAGGGCTTCTCGACGGCCGTCTACCTCTCCGAGGAGCTGGAGAACCCGCGCAGGTCCGTGGCCCGCACCGTGCTCGCCACCCTCGCCATCTCGACCGCCGTCATCCTGGTGCCCGTCGTCGCCATCACCCTGGGCGCCGGTGATCTGGAGACCCTCACCGGCGGCGACATCAGCGGCATGATCAACGCCTGGTCCAACTCCGCCGTCGGCACCTTCATCAGCCTGTGCGTCGCGCTGGCCATCATCAACGCCGGCATCGTCATGGTGATCCAGAACTCCCGCGTGCTGTTCGCCTCGGCCCGCGACAAGGCCTGGCCCGAGCCCGTCAACAACGCCCTCTCCCGCCTGGGCCGCTTCGGCTCCCCGTGGGTGGCCACCCTGGTCGTGGGCGTGCCGGGTGCGGCCCTCTGCTTCGTCAACCTCGACACCCTCTACGGCGTCACCGGCGTCTCCGTCACCGGCATGTACCTGCTGGTGGCCGTGGCGGCGCTGTTCAGCCGCAGGGGCGCGCACCGCGAGGTCGCGGCGTGGCGCATGCCGCTCTGGCCGGCCGTCCCGGTGGTCCTGATCGCCGTGCTCGCGTACGTCCTGTACATGCAGGACGTCGAGTACCTGCTGTGGACCGGCGGCATCACGGCGGGGGCCACCCTCTACTGGGCCCTGTACCTGCGGCCGCGCAAGGACACCCGCTGGCTGGTCAGCATCCCGGAGGACGAGCAGGTCTGATCCTGCCGGAACCATCCCGCCCGAGGGCCGGAGCGCTGCGTGCGCCCCGGCCCTCGGGCGTTCCGCCGCGTGGGCCGTTCGTGTCGCGCGCGCCGTACGGCATCGGGGGGACGATCACTCCGTACGGGGGGTGGACGGGAGCTCCCGCGTGTCGTGACGGGTGCCGTGGGATGCGGAAACGTATCTGTGCATGCATGACCGCTGACATGGAACACCTGTTGAACGTACGCCTGTGCGAGCGCTTCGGTGACGCGGCCGAGTGGGCCGAGGTCACCGCCTTGACCGCCTCCCACCTCCGGGTCGTCGTCTCGGCGCTCGGCCCCGAGGACGCCATGACCTTCCTGGCGGCCGCGCGTCGGGCCCTGGACGAGGAGGAATCCCGGGCAGGAACGATTCATCTCGGCTTCGGCGCCCACCTCTGGACCCACCTCGAAGACGTCCCGATGGGTGCCTCGCCCCTGGCCAGGGCGTCCGCCTGGGACGCGATGCTGACCATGCACCGCCTCTCCGTCCTGGACCCGGACCCGGGCCTCGGTGCCCACGTCGACAGCGCCCTGGACGCCTGCCGCCTCCGCCTCGTGCCGACCGCCGCGGGGTTCTGAGCGGGGCGAGGCGTGGGTGCGCGGGACTCGGGCCTGTCTTTCGGATCATGCAGGGCTCGCGGGGCCTGGCACGTGCGCTCGCCGCGTCGTCGCCGGTCGGCGACTCCCCCGTAGCCCTTCGGGCACGGGAGGTGCCCCCGCCGCGTCGACTCCCTCCTCCGCTTTGCGGTCGCGCTCGGCATCCGAAGGATGGATCAGGGAGCCGAGACGGAGCGAGCGAAGCGAGTGCAGTGTGCCGGGCCCCGCTCCCTGATCCGGCCTGATCCGAAAGACAGGCCCTGGGGCCCGCGCACCGGCGCCGCGCCTCGGTGCGGCGCCCCGACCGTCCGGAGACACGCGCGGTCGTCCGCGCCGAGCAGGAACGGCACGGCCGTCGGCATGGCCGCGCTCATGTGCAGGACGCCGTCCAGGAGAGCGTTGCCGAGCAGGCGGAGAGCCTCGGGACCCGCCTCCTCGTCGAGCGGGCAGGGGAGGAGCGCCGGGATCCCGGACGCCGCCCCGGTCGAAGGCGTTCTCGCCCGACGCGGCGCCGCGCGCAAGTACCAGGATCGACCAATCACCCAAACCCTGATCGAAATTCGATCAATCGACGAGAACGCATTGACTTGATCACCGGCCGCACCTACTTTCTGGCCGCATCCGACCGCCGGAAAGGTTGTTGCGTCATGACCATCAGAGCTTTGCCCAAGCGCCAGTCGACGGTCCGTGGGCTCCTCGCCGCCGTCCTCGCGTTCGGCGGAACCGCCGCCCTCCCCGGTCCGACCGCCGAGGCCGCGGGAAGCGTCACCTACGTGGACTGCTCACGGGCGACCGCCGGGGACGGCAGCCAGACCGCGCCGTTCAACAGCATCGGACAGGCCAACGCGAAGGCGTACGGCCCCGGTGACACACTCGCCTTCGCCTCCGGCACCACCTGCACCGGCGCCCTCGCACCCCAGGGCAGCGGCACCGCCACCGCACCCATCCAGCTCACCGCTTACGGCTCCGGCGCCCTGCCCGTGATCGACGGCGGCGGCGCCCCGAACGCGGTCTCCCTCACCAACCAGGACCACTGGCGGATCGGCAACCTCAAGATCACCAACCCCGCCGCCGCCCTCGCCCGCCGCACCGGCCTGCGGATCTCCGCCACCGACGGCACGGCGCACCGGGGCTTCGACATCGGCGGCCTCGTCATCGACCGGGTGGCCGGCCAGACGAACAAGAACAGCCCGACCACCGAGGACTACGTCCAGTCCGCCGGCATCGTCACGGGCGCGACCGGCACGAACTCCACCCTCAACGACGTCCACGTCCACGACAACCAGATCAGCAACACGGGCGGCGGCGGCCTCAAGATCCGCGTCGGCGCCATGGCCGTCAAGGGCACCGGAGTCCTCATAGAGAACAACACCCTCAAGGACGTCGGCGGCGACGGCATCATCGCCAGCTACGCCGAAGCGCCCATGATCCAGTACAACAACGCCTCCGGCGTCGGCAACGGCGTCTACCCCTTCTCCGGCGGCAACTTCGCCGGCATCTGGGTGCTGGGCGACCACGACCCGACCATCCAGAAGAACGCCGTGTACGGCATCACGCGGATGTCCGTCGCCGACAGCCAGGCCTTCGACTGCGACTGGGGCAACACCGGCACCTGCACGATCCAGTACAACTTCAGCCGCGACAACATCGGCGGCTTCTTCCTCGACTGCGACGGCTGCGGCACCATCGGCGGCGCCCAGCAGGTCATCCGCTACAACATCTCCGAGAACGACTGCCGCATGAGCAGCGTCAGCGCCGGACGCTCGGCCCTGCACCTCTACAACAACGTCCTCTACTGCACGGACAAGAAGTTCAGCATCACGCTCCCCGACGAGAGCGTCGTCGAGAACAACATCTGGGTGGGGACCACCGACTCCCGGCTGCCCACGGCGGCCGGGATCTCCTGGCTGTGGAACGTCTTCCAGGGCGTGCCCCGGCCGACCGCCAACGGCATCGTCGGCGACCCGCAGTTCGTGAACCCCGGCACCGGCGGCGACACCATCCACTCCGCCGACGGCTACAAGCTGCGCTCCACGTCCCCCGCCCTGAACAACGGCTCCGTCATCAGCGGCAACGGAGGCCGCGACTACTGGGCCAACCCGGTGAGCACCACCACGAAGCCGCACCGCGGCGCGTACGACGGCCCGGGTCTGTAGCCTTCTCGACGCCCCCCGAGGACGGGTGGGGTCCGTCCTCGGGCACGGCTCACGGCGCCACGTGGTAGTACCGGGTGCAGGCCAGGACCATGCCGTCGTCGGCGATCGTGAACAGGTCGACGAAACGCAGGTCCTGCCCGTCCGTGCCCGGCACCACGCGGCGCCCCGTGGCGACCACACTGCGGTCCTGGCCGACGACCCGGTCGATCGCGTAGCGGGCCGTCGGCAGGGTGTGCCCGAAGTGGGTGTGCAGGACGGCCGCCCGGCCGTGGAACGCAGGCAGGCCCGGCAGTTCGAGGACCACGTCCTCGTGCAGCAGGGAGGCGCACGAGTCCAGGTCACCGGCGTCGAGGTAGTCGTAGACCAGGCGGACGTGGTCGATTCCCGCGGCGGTGACCAGGTCGGCCGGTCCCGGCAACCCGGTGCTCGTGTCTTCTTGGCGGTTCAACGGCTGAGCCCCTTTCACTCTCGGCCAGGATTCTGGGGGGAGCCGCCAACTCCACGTTATCCCCCCTCTATCTCCGACCGGGATCTTCACGGCATGGACAAGGCGGGGGTGGTTGTGGAGACTGTCCACACTTGGTCCTGAAGTGTCAACTCGTTTCTTTGGTGGGGGAATCGGTGACGGACGACATCGGGGACAGATCCCAGGAGCTCCCGGACCTGTCACCCCTCGTCTTCCGGGTCCTGGGGCCGCTCCAGGTCCACGGCCCCGTCGGGCCGCTGCGGCTCCCTCCGGGCCGCCAGGAGGTGATCCTCGCGGCGCTGCTCCTCGAGGTGAACCGGGTGGTCAGCACCAACCATCTGGTGGACCTCATCTGGGAGGACAACCCGCCGGAGACCGCCCGCACCCAGGTCCAGATCTGCGTGTCGCGGCTGCGGAAGCTCCTCGCGGGCGCGGACGGCGAGGTCTCGATCACGACCCGCCCCCCGGGGTACGTCCTGCACACCGACGCCGGCAACGTGGACGCGGCGCTCTTCACCACCCTCGTCTTACGGGCCCGACGGCTGCGCGAACGCGGAGAACTCCACGAGGCCGTGCGGCTGTTGAGGGACGCGGTGACGCTCTGGCAGGGCGACTGCCTGTCCGGCCTCGACAGCGGCCCACTGGCCAACAAGGCACGCCAGCTCAACGAGGAACGCCTGACCGCCGTCGAACTCCGCATCCAACTGGAGCTCGAACTCGGACGCTACGACGGCCTTGTGGGCGAACTGCAGAGGCTCGTCCACGAACACCCCCTCCGGGAGAAGCTGCGCGGCCAGCTCATCCAGGCGCTCTACTGGTCGGGACGACAGGCCGAGGCCCTGGAGGCCTTCCGCACCGCGCGACGGTTCCTCGCCGAGGAACTCGGCCTGGAACCCAGCCGCGAGCTCAGGGAACTGGAGGCGGCGATCCTCGCCGGCCGACTGCCCGCGCCCGCCGCACCCACACCCGTACCCGCATCCGTACGCGTCTCGGCGGACAAGGCCGAGGAGCAGACGGCGGCACCGGAGACGGAGGAGGAGCCCGAGCCGACGGCCCCGCCCGCCCCGGAGTCCGTACGCCAGGACGCCGTCCCGCACCAGCTGCCCGCCGCCGTCGCCGACTTCGTCTCCGACGCCGGCCAGCTCGCCGCGCTCGAAGAGGCGCTCACCGGACGGCCCGGCCGCACCACCGTCGGGCTCGCCGCGATCACCGGCAAGCCCGGCACCGGCAAGTCGACCCTCGCCGTGCACGTCGCCCACATGCTCTCCGAGACCGGCTTCCCCGACGGTCAGCTCTATTGCGACCTGCGCGGCACGACCGGCACCCCGGCCACCCCCGAGGAGGTCCTCGGACGGTTCCTGCGCGCCCTCGGCATCCCCGGCCAGCTCATCCCGCAATCCCTGGACGAGCGGGCCGAGATGTACCGCACCCGACTCGCCTCCCGCCGCGTCCTGGTCGTCCTCGACGACGCCTGCGGCGAAGGCCAGGTGCTGCCGCTGCTGCCCGGCAGCCGCGGCTGCGCCGTCCTCGTCACCGGCCGGGCCCGCCTCACCGCGCTGCCCGGCGCGCACCGCGTGGAACTCGACGTGCTCGCCGAGGACCGCGCCCTCGAACTGCTCTCGCGGATCATCGGACGCGAGCGGGTCGCGGGCGAGGCCGCGGCAGCGGAGGCCCTGGTCCGCACGGTCGGACGCCTCCCGCTGGCCCTGCGGATCGTCGCCGCCCGCCTCGCGGCGCGCCCGCACTGGACCCTGGCGTCCATGGTGCAGCGGCTCGCCAACGAGCGGCACCGGCTCGACGAACTGACGCACGGCGAGATGACCATGCGCGCCAGCCTGTCCCTGACGTACGAGGGCCTGGGCCCGGACGACCGCCGGCTGCTGCGCCTCCTGAGCATGGCGCAGGCACCGACCCTGCCGAGCTGGCTGGCCGGCGCCCTGCTCGACGACCGCCGCCCCTTCCCCTCGGACCTGATGGAACCGCTGGTCGACGTGCAGATGCTGGACGTCGCCGGAGTGGAGCGGACCGGCGGTTTCCGGTACCGCTTCCACGAGATCATCCGCGTGTACGCCCGGGAACAGCTGGCGGCGCACCACACGCCCGAGGCACAGCAGGAGGTGCTCGCCCGGATGGCGGGCGGCTGGATGCACCTGGCCCAGCAGGCCCACCGCAAGGTGTACGGCGGCGACTTCACCGTCCTGCACGGTGACGCGCCCCGCTGGGAACCCCCGGACTCCTACACGGACGAGGTGCTCGCCGACCCGCTGGCCTGGCTCGACGCCGAACAGGCCTCCCTGTGCGGGATGGTCGAGCACACCGCCGACGCGGGCCTCCACGACCTCAGCTGGGACCTCGCGACCTCGCTCGTCACGCTGTTCGAGGTGCGCGGGCACTACGACCTGTGGGAGCAGACCCATCTGAGCGCGCTGGCCGCCGTCCGCAAGGCGGGCAACCTGCGGGGCACCGCCGCGATACGGGCCTCGCTCGGCTCGCTCTACATGAGCCGCAACCAGTTCGACACGGCCCGGCAGTCCCTGACCTCGGCGCTCGACGTCTTCCAGGCACTCGACGAGCCCATGGGCGAGGCACTTTGCCGCCGCGACATGGCGCTCATCGCGCGCACCAGCGGCGACGACTCCTCGGCCCTGGAGCTGTACCGGAGGTCCCTGGCCGACTTCGACCGGGCCGGCGACGTCGTCGGCCGCGCGATCGTCCTCACCCAGAGCGCCCACATCCGGATGCGGCAGGGCGAGACAGCGGCGGCGCAGAGCCAGCTGGACGAGGCGCTCGACATCTACGAAGGGGTCGGTTACACGGGCGGCCGGGCGCGCACACTGCGGCGCGTCGGGCAACTGCTGCTCGAACAGGGCAGGAGCGACCTGGCGGTCCTGACCTTCACGGAAGTACTGGAACTCTGCCGGGACTCCGGCGACGTCATCGGAGAAGGCCATCTGCTCCGCGACCTGGGACACGCCTTCGTCATCATGGGCCGTCCCGACCGGGCCCGGGACTTCTTCGACCGCGCGGTGACCGCGCGGGAGGGCGTCATGGATTTTAGCGGGGGCGCGTTGGCGCGCCTGGACCTCGCCCGTCTGCTCGACGCGGAGCCGGGGCGGTCGAGGGAGCTGCTCGTCCCGGCGGTCGAGGTGTTCCGCGAGCGGCGGATGGGACGCGAACTCGCCGAGGCGGAAAGGCTGCTCGCGACCGGTTACTGAGGAGGGGACCCGCCTGAGGTGGGGGTCGGCCTGATGCGGAGGCCGGCCTGACGGGGGTCAGTCCCAGGGGTTGTTGTCGCTGCTGCACGTGGTGATGGTGGCGCCGGTGGCGTCGACCGTGGTCGTGCAGACCGGGGTGGTGCTCGTCGTGCTGCCCGTCGTCCCGTCGGCCCAGCTCGCCTGGACGCCCGCCCCGGTCAGGATCACGATCAGCGCGGCGGTCACGGCGGCGCGGACGGAGGTGCGGGCGGCGGTGGTGGAGAAGTACGACATCGGATCCTGCCTCTCGTTGGTGTGCGGCGTTTCCTTCTGACCACCAACTTAGGAACACGCGGATTCACGGCACCGCTCGCTGCCTTATCACCCCGCTATCACGGAACCGATCCCCGCCCGCACCGCTATCACGAGTGACCATGCCGCTATCGCCGGGCACCGAGGCCCGGGCATCTCCACGTCCGGAGGGACGGTGGCCGGTTAGTGCCGGGATGCCCCCTGAATAGTCGCGTCCGGACGATGGGTTCCAGCAGACGGCGAGGCGCAGCCCCCGGCCGGCGGCCCGATCGGGCGGCCGCCCGGGGGACCGCCCCAACTCGACCAGCGGGAGCTTCTCATGACGACCAGTCTCTCCCCGGAGGACACCGTGACGGCCACCGCCGCACTCGGCACCCTCATACGCGGCCACCGGCTCCGCATCGGCCTCACCCAGCAGGAGCTCGCGGACCTCTCCACCATCAGCGTCCGCGCCATCCGCGACCTGGAGAAGGGCAAGGCGCAGCGCCCGAGAGCCGACACGATCCGGCTGATCGCCGACGGCCTCCGGCTCGGCCCCCGGGCCCGTGCGGCCCTGGAGGACGCGGTCCGACGGGGACACGGACACCGGGGCGGCATCGGGACCGGCCACTTCGCCACCGAGCGGCCGGCCCCGCCCGTA
Organism: Streptomyces sp. NPDC002463; assembly: GCF_042889835.1. NCBI lineage: Bacteria > Bacillati > Actinomycetota > Actinomycetes > Kitasatosporales > Streptomycetaceae > Streptomyces > Streptomyces sp. NPDC002463. The sequence goes on along the minus strand of NZ_JBIARL010000034.1, from coordinate 4,512 downwards.
CCGCTGCACCCGCTGATCGAACGGGACGCCGAGTCCACCGTCCTCACGGAGGAACTGCGCTCCGGAGCCGAACGGCTGATCACCGTCGTCGGGCTGAGCGGCGTGGGCAAGACGAGAGTGGCTCTGGAAGCGGCGGCCCGACTGTATGACGCGGGTCTCCCGGTGCTGTGGCACACCGCCCCCGGCGCGGTCGCCGACTGCCTCCCGTCCTGCGACGGCCGACCCGCCGCCCTCACCGCCGACTGCGCCTCCTTCCTGCACGGCGACGGCCACGCGGACGACCTCCTCCCCGAACTGGCCGGCGCGCTCGGCGACCGCGCGGCCCTCCTCGTCCTCGACGGCGTCGACACCGCGCTGCTCGACTTCCAGCGCCTCAGCCGGCTGCTGCGCGAGCTGCCCGGACTCCGCCTCCTCGTCACCGCCGACGAACCCTGGAACGTCCCCGGTGAACGCCTCTTCCTCCTCTCCCCGCTGGAGGCCCCGGACCCTTCCGAGGGCATCCGCCCCGACGCGCCCGCCGCCCGGTTCTTCCTCAGCCGGCTCCGCCACGTCCGCCCCGACATCGTTCCCGACGACCGGGTCCTCGCGGACATCGCCTGGGTCAGCCACCGGCTCGACGGCCACCCTCTCGCGCTGGCCGCCGCGGCCTCCTGGCTCACCGTCTGCGACCTGACCACGCTGCGCGCCATCGTCGAGTCCGACCCGGCATCCCTGCTCGACCACCTGGCCGACGGCCGGTCCGGCTCCCGCCTCCGCGAGCGCGTCGCCCGCACGCTCGCCGCGCTCCCCGACAGCCACCGGGACCTGATCGGCGCGCTGTGCGCCGCGAGCGGGGAGGCGTTCGTCCTGGAGGACGTCGTCCGGCTGACCGGCATGCCCCTGCCGCACTGCGGCCGCATGGTCCGCGACCTGCTGGTCAGCGGCGCGATCCGAGCCGGCTCGGACGGCGGCCGCTCGGCGTTCCGGGTGCTGCGCGTGGTGCGGGCACTCGCGGGGGACGTGAGTGCGGTGACGACCCCGTCCTCGTGACGGGCGGCACCGCGACCGCTGCCGCCCGACTGCCGATCCACCGCCGCACCAACTGCCGCTCCACCGCCGAACCGCTGGCGTACCGCCGGACCAACTGCCGCTCCCGGCCCCGGCCCACGGGTTGTATGGCGACTGCCCCGCCACGCTCTCCCCTTCGAAGAAGACCTCCCCTCCTCCGTCGTGACTTCCACAGGAGCCCCTCATGCCGTTCGACACGCCCGTCGCACCCGCTCCGGCTGCCGTCCGGTTGCCGCTCTCGGTGGCCCAGCGTGACATCTGGACGGCACACGCCCTCGACCCCACCGGCGTGAAGTACAACGTCGCCGAGTGCCGCGAGATCAACGGCTCCGTGGACCCGCAGCTGATGGCCGCCGCCTGGCGCCGGCTCGTCGAGGAGGCGGACTTCCTCCGCATCCGCCGCTTCGAGGACGACGGCGAGCAGGTGTGGCAGCTCGTCGACACCGACGCCGGCGCGCGCAGCCTGCCCTTCACCGACGTGAGCGGCACCGACGACCCGGAGGCCGAGGCCTGGCGGATCGTCGACGCCCTGATCCGCGCCCCCTTCGACCTCACCGACCAGCCGCCGGTCCGCTGCGCGCTGATCAAGCTCGGCGAGGAGAGGTACTTCTACTTCTACGGGTTCCACCACCTGGTCGTCGACGGCGTGGGCGTCTCGATGGCGCTGGCGCGACTGGTCGAGCTGTACGAGCAGGCCGTCGCGGGCGAGCCCTGGGGACCCTCCCCGTTCGGGAGCCTGGCGGAGCTGCTCGCCGAGGACGCCGAGTACCGGCTTTCCGAGGAGGCCGCCGCCGAGCGTGCCGCCTGGCGCGAGCACCTCGCCGGAGCCCCGGACGCACCCGCCGGTCTCGTCCGGGGCACCGGCCGGGCGACGGCCGCGCACGGCGGACTGCCCTTCGCCCGCCGGAGCGTACGGGTGTCCCCGGCGGATGCCGACCGGCTCCGCTCGGTCGCACGCGGCGAGCGCGCCACGTGGTCCGTCCTCCTCGTGGCCCTCTTCTCGGTCTACCTGCACCGCGTCACGGGACGTACGGAGCTGGTGATCGCCCTGCCGGTGACCGGCAGGACCTCCAAGCTCGCCCGCAGCACCCCGGGCATGTCGTCGAACGTGGTCCCGCTGAGGATCCGGGTCCGGCCCGAGGACTCGCTCGGCGCTCTCGTCCGCTCGGTGGGAGCCGAGGTCAAGCACGGTCTGCGTCACCAGCTGACCCGGTACGAGGACCTGTGCCGCGACGCCGGTGTCATCGACGGCGCCCGCAGGCTGGCCACCCCCGTCCTCAACATCATGGGCTTCCACGGGGAGCTCACCGTGTGCGGCCACCCGACGGTCAACCACAACGTGAGCAACGGTCCCGTCGACGACCTCAGCGTCGCCGTGCTCGACCTGGGCGCCGCGAACGGCCTGCGCATCGACTTCGACACCCCCGTCGACGGCGTCGACGTGACGGCCGTCGCCGACCACCAGGACCGGTTCGCCGCCTTCCTCTCCTCCGTCCTCGCCACGGAGCGACCGGGCGATCACAGGGTCGCCGACCTCGACGTCCTGTCGGCGACGGAGCGCGAGCTCCTCACGGGCGAGTGGGCCGGGCCCGTGGCGGACGCCGTACACACGACGCTCGTGGAGCGGTTCGAGGAGCAGGCGGCGCGCTTCCCCGACAGGGTCGCGCTCATCGACGAGACGGGGGAGGTCACGTACGCGGAACTCAACGCCGCCGCCAACCGCTGGGCCCGCCACCTCCGCTCCCGCGGCCTCGGACGCGGCGACATGGCCGGCATCCTCTTCGAACGCGGCACCCGCTTCGCCACCGCCCTGCTCGCCGTCCTGAAGACCGGCGCCGCCCACGTCCTCCTCGACCCCGACTTTCCCGACGACCGACTGCGCTCGGCGGCCACCGACGCCGGAATCAGCCACCTCGTCACCCGCCCGATGCTCGCCGAGCGCGTCGACGGACCCTGGCAGACCCACACCGAGGCCCCGGGCGAACTCCTGGCCCACAACCCCGGCGACCTCGGCCTGCCGCTCGGCCCCGACGACCCCGCCTGCCTCATGTTCACCTCGGGCTCGACCGGCCGGCCGAAGGCCATCCTGTCCTCTCACCGCAACCTGGTGGCGACCCTCATCGGCCAGCCCTACCTGCCGGTGGGACCGGAGCAGGTGTACCTCCAGTGCTCGCCGGTGTCCTGGGACGCGTTCAGCCTGGAGTTCTGGGGCGCTCTCCTCCACGGCGGCACGGCGGTCCTCCAGCCGGGACAGAAACCCGAACCCGCCCTCGTGACCGACCTCGCACGCCGCCACCGCGTCACGACGCTCCTGCTCTCGGCCACCCTCTTCAACTACCTCACCGACGAGCACCCCGAGGCCTTCGAGACCGTCACCACCGCCTTCACGGTCGGCGAGGCGGCCTCCCCGGCGCACGTCCACAAGCTCCAGCGGCTCAGGCCCGGCATCACCGTCCTCAACGGCTACGGACCGGCCGAGGTCATGATCTACGCCACCACCCACACCGTCGAGCCCGGGGACGAGCCCCACGCGGTGATCCCGATCGGCACGCCGCTCGTCAACAAGCCGGCGTACGTCCTGGACGCACAGCTCAACCTGTGCCCGCCGGGCGTGACGGGCGAGCTGTACGTGGCGGGCGAAGGCCTCGCCCACGGCTACCTGGGTCGGCCGGACCTGACCGCCACCCGCTTCGTACCCGACCCCTTCGGCCCCGCGGGCGGCCGGCTCTACCGGACGGGCGACCTGGCCCGGTTCGACCGGGACGGACGCCTCCTGTACGAGGGCCGGGCGGACGACCAGATCAAGATCCTCGGCTTCCGCATCGAACCCGGCGAGACCGAGGCCGCGCTCCTGACACATCCCCAGGTCACCCAGGCCGTCGTCACCGTCCACCAGAAGCGTCTGGCCGCCTACATCGTCGTCACGGACGGAGACGCCGATCCTGAGGACATCCGCCGGCACGTCGCCGACCGACTCCCCGAGCACCTCGTCCCCACGTACCTGACCACGCTCGACCGCCTGCCCGTCACACCCAACGGAAAGATCGACAAGCGGGCCCTTCCCACGCCGACGAAGGCGCTGACCACGGCCCGCGCCCCGCGCGACGAGACCGAGGAGATCCTCGCCGCGCTGTTCACCGGAACCCTGGACACGACCGCCCAAGTGGGCATCGACGACAGCTTCTTCGCCCTCGGCGGCCACTCGCTGCTCGCGGCCCGGCTGACGAACCACATCGCCGAGGCCTTCGGGGTACGGCTGACGATCCGGGACGTGTTCGGGCACCCGACGGTGGCGGGGCTCGCGGAGCTGGTCGCCGAGCAGAGCGGGGTACGGGCCGTCCCGCAGCTGATCGCGGGGGAGGGGGACGGTGACACGGCTCCGGTCTCGTTCGCTCAGCGGCGACTGTGGTTGCTGGCGGAGTTGGAGGGGGGCAGTGCGGCTTACAACGTGCCGATGGTGGTGCG